>NZ_JQLQ01000002.1:0-600000 GCF_000744285.1 Carnobacterium pleistocenium FTR1
TAGACGGTCTTATGCTCTCTAAAAGTAAACTTGTCTATTCCATAAGAACCTTCTTTTTGAAATGTCCAAACTATTTGTCATATAATCGAAATTAAAAGTACAGCCTAAAAGTTATAAAAACTAACTTTTAGGCTGTACTTTCTACTTGTGTAACTTAATTGATCACTTCTTGGGTATCAAAATCAAAAAAATGAGCTTTATTTAAATTAAAAGACAAATCAATAAATTCTCCTGGGCTATGGAAATCTCTTGCATCAACTTTTGAAATAAATTCTGTACCATCTACCTTTGTATATAACATAGTCTCAGCTCCAAGCAATTCTGAGACGACTACCTCAGCATGCACAATGCTGTTAGGAGTAGCATCCAAAATGATTTGCTCACTATGGATATCTTCAGGGCGAATGCCAAAAATAAGTTTCTTTCCGTTGTATCCTTTAGCAGAAAGTTCTTTTGCATTTTTTTCATCAAGCGTAATAGATAATCCTTTACCATTTGAGATGATTTTGTCGGTTAAAGTAATATCGAAGAAATTCATTGCTGGAGATCCAATAAAGCCTGCAACAAAGACATTAACAGGCGTATTGTAAACTTCTTTTGGAGTGCCAATTTGTTGAATAAAGCCATCTTTCATAATAACGATACGATCTGCCATCGTCATTGCTTCAGTTTGGTCATGGGTCACATAAATAGTTGTTGTTTTCAAACGGCGATGTAATTTAGCAATCTCAGCCCGCATAGCTACACGTAATTTAGCATCCAGGTTTGATAAAGGCTCATCCATTAAGAATACTTTAGCATCACGAACAATAGCACGACCTAACGCAACACGCTGACGTTGACCACCAGATAATGCCGCTGGTTTACGTTTCAGGAACTCAGTTAAACCCAAAATCTCAGCAGCTTCTTCAACACGTTTTTTAATTTCATCTTTTTTATATTTACGTAACTTCAAGCCAAAAGCCATGTTATCGTATACAGTCATATGAGGGTATAAGGCATAGTTTTGGAAGACCATGGCAATATCACGATCTTTAGGAGCAACATCGTTGACTAATTTATCTCCAATGTATAATTCTCCTTCTGTAATATCTTCAAGTCCAGCAACCATACGCAATGTAGTTGATTTTCCGCATCCAGAAGGACCAACAAACACGATGAATTCTCGATCTTTTATGCTCAAATCAAAATTTGTTACAGAATACGCTTCGTTATTTTCATATTTTTTTTGAATGTTTTTTAATGCAATCTCTACCATTATTTTCACTATCCCTTCCTTTTAGTAGTGCTGTTTCGTATAAATCAATCATAATGTAAACGTTATTTTTTCAAAAGGGGAATCTGCACAAAACATGTAACAAATAGTTGTGCAAGTTGCACATTAAAGGAAAGACACCAGAAATAAATTAGAAATTTTTCTAGTGAATCGCTAGTTGGTAGAATTTTTGTTATACTTGAAAAGTTAATGAATAGGATATGAAATGAGGATTAAAAAAGTATGGAAAAAAAACGTGGATTTGAAGTGATTTCAACTTATCAATCAAAAGGTATAAATTTGCCAGTAAGAGCAACGAATCATGCAGCAGGTTATGATTTTGAAGCAGCGGAAGACATAATTGTACCATCTATTTGGAAAGTCTTGCTTAATAACATTACCCGGGAAATGAAACCGAAAGCAACCGATTTGATTTTTTTAGAAGAAAATAAAAAGTATTTAAAATCAACACTTGTACCAACCGGTGTTAAAGCTTATATGGGCGAAGAAGAGTACTTGCAATTAGCAAATCGCTCAAGTAATCCAATTAAACATCAATTGATTTTGCCAAATGGTGTAGGTATCATTGATGCAGACTATTATAATAACGAAAATAATGAAGGACATATCTACTTTCAATTTATTCATTATGGCTTAACTGATCATGTAGTGAAAAAAGGGGATCGAATTGGTCAAGGTATCTTTATGCCTTTCTTGAAAGCAGATACCGATACAGTAACAGGTAAAATCCGTTCAGGTGGTTTTGGATCTTCTGGGAGATGAACTTTCTAGATAAGTATTACTCGCTTTTTATTTCCATATATAATTTGGGTTCTGAAAAAATAAGAATATGAATTTCTATTGAAAAAAGCTTGAATTAACTTGTCTTTTAATGGTTTCAAGGCCTATTCTAATCGCTTTTATGGTAAAATGGATTAAATTAGTAGCAAAAACTTAGAAGGTGAGGCTGAATAGGTGGCAAAAAAGAAAGCAGTTAAATTTGTCTGCCAAGCATGCGGTTATGAATCACCGAAATGGATGGGACGTTGTCCAAATTGCAGCAGTTGGAATCAAATGGAAGAAGAAATTGTAGCGGATAAAAATGATCGTAGAAGTCGTGTGAGTATGGCCGGTAAAACAGCTAAGGCTGAGGCTATTCAAGATATTACCGTATCAAAAGTACCTAGAGTCCAGACAGAGCTGAAAGAATTGAACCGTGTTTTAGGCGGTGGAGTGGTCCCGGGTTCACTTATCTTAATAGGTGGAGATCCTGGTATTGGAAAATCAACTCTTTTGTTACAAGTTTCAGCCCAACTGAATTTAACGGGCGGAAAAGTCTTGTATGTAAGTGGTGAAGAAAGTTCAAGTCAAATTAAAATGCGCGCGAATCGTTTAGGCGTAAAAGGTGCAGATTTTTATATTTATCCTGAAACAGATATGGGCGCGATAAGACAGACTATTGAGGATTTAAATCCTGATTATGTTATTATCGATTCGATTCAAACCATGAACCAACCTGATATCGCCGGAGCAATAGGAAGTGTTTCGCAAGTTAGAGAAAGTACTGCCGATTTATTGAAAATTGCTAAAACCAATAATATTGCTATCTTTATTGTAGGACATGTTACGAAAGAGGGATCTATCGCTGGTCCAAGGATGCTGGAGCATATGGTTGATACGGTATTGTACTTTGAAGGAGAGAGACACCATACTTTTCGTATTTTAAGAGCCGTTAAAAACCGATTTGGTTCAACTAATGAAATTGGGATCTTTGAAATGCGCGAAGGTGGATTAGTAGAAGTGCTGAATCCTTCTGAAATGTTTCTAGAAGAACGGTTATCTGGTGCAACAGGTTCTGCTGTAGTTGCTTCAATGGAAGGCTCTCGTCCTATCTTAGCTGAGATCCAGTCTTTGATCACACCAACTGCTTTTGGGAATGCTAGACGAACAGCAAGCGGCTTAGATCATAACCGTGTTGCTTTGATCATGGCCGTTTTAGAAAAAAGAGCTGGGTTATTGTTGCAGAACCAAGATGCCTATTTAAAATCAGCAGGCGGCGTCAAATTAGATGAGCCAGCGATTGATTTAGCCATTGCAATTAGTATTACATCTAGTTATCAAGACAAAGAAACAAAAGAGACAGATTGTTTTATTGGTGAAATCGGATTGACCGGAGAGATCAGGAGAGTTAGCCGAATCGACCAACGGGTAAATGAAGCAGCTAAACTTGGTTTTAAACGAATCATGATCCCCAAAAATAATATTGGCGGCTGGGAATTCCCAAAAAATGTAGAAATCATTAGTGTTGTTACATTAGCTGAAGCTATCAAGAAAGCTTTTTCTTAAGTACAAGTAAAAAATAAAATGGTATTCTTGTTTCGTTAATAAGAAAAGAATACTATTTATAAAGGAGGAATACTTTTGGTTAAAAAAATCATAACCGGTATATTTATACTTATCGGCGGAAGCATTGGAGCTAGTGTAATGCCGTTTGCCTGGGATATGGCCGGAATCGACAATCTTTATGTTAATAATGTGGTCACAAATATTCTTATTGGTGCAATTATATTTTTATTTATTTCTTTTTTATCTGTGACTTACATTGAACAAATATTCAAAAAAATCGAAGCTTTTTTAAACCAACAAAGTGTAACGTATTTATTATTTGGAAGTTTAGGAACGATTATAGGATTAGTTCTGGCTTGGTTGATTAGCATTGTATTGATGGGTATGGACATTCTAGTTATTAGTGATGTGATACCATTCATCCTTGTTATTGGGTTTGCGTACTTAGGCTTTCGGGTTGGAACGACTCGACGAGATGAATGGCGCAAGTTGTTCCAGCAAAAAGTAAAAAAGAACGTTGAAGATGAAGATGGAAAAATTTTGGAGCGTAGAGCAGATGATACGTTTCGCGAATATAAGATACTAGATACGAGCGTCATTATTGACGGAAGAATTTATGATATTGCTAAAACAGGTTTTCTTGAAGGAACGATCTTGATTCCTAATTTTGTTTTACAAGAATTACAGTATATTGCTGATTCTTCTGATAGTTTGAAACGTGTTCGTGGTCGTAGAGGGTTAGATATACTGAATGCTTTGCAAAAAGAAGATGATATGAAGGTTGAAATGTATGATGGTGATTTTGAGGACATTACAGAAGTCGATAGCAAATTAATTAAATTAGCCAAATTATTAGATGGTGTTGTCGTCACAAATGATTACAATTTAAATAAAGTTAGCGAATTCCAAAATGTACCGGTATTAAATATCAACGAATTAGCTAATGCTGTGAAACCAGTTGTGATTCCTGGGGAAAATATGACTGTTATGATCGTGAAAGCTGGAACTGAGCGCAGCCAAGGTGTAGCTTACCTAGATGATGGGACAATGATCGTCGTTGAAGAAGGACAGTACTTCATGAATAAAACAATTGAAGTTGTGGTAACAAGTGCACTTCAAACAGCTGCAGGACGAATGATTTTTGCAAAACCAGTCCACTCACAAAAAGGTATTAAAGAAAAAGAGTAGGAGCGAATGCGATGAACAAGAACTATGAGCTGGTATTATTAGCAGCAGGTCATGGAAGACGCATGAGAGCTTCTAGAAATAAAATTTTATTGCCACTACTAAACAAGCCTTTGATTGAATATACATTAGATGTATTTTTAAAAGATGAGTATTGCAGCCATATTATTTTGGTTGTAAAAGAAGACGAAGTTGAATTAATCAATGAGTTGTTGCAACAAGAACAGATTTCAAGCGAAAAGACGATCACTATTGCAATAGGTGGAACAGAACGGCAGTATAGTGTTTATAAAGGACTACAAAAATTAAAAAATAAAACTTCAGGTATTGTTATGATTCATGATGGTGCAAGGCCGTTTATTGAACAAACTGACATTCATCAATTATTTGAAGAAGTTCAAAAAAATGGAGCAGCTATTTTAGGCGTTCCAGCAAAAGATACAATCAAAGCAGTGTATCCGGATCATACTGTTAAGATTACATTACCAAGAAGTGAATTATGGCAAATCCAAACTCCTCAAGCTTTTGGGAGCGCGGTGGTTCTTGAAGCGCATGAAAAAGCTAGAAAAGATCACTTTTTAGGAACCGATGATGCTTCACTCGTTGAACGAATAGACAAACCAATACTTGTAGTAGAAGGTTCTTATGATAATATAAAAATCACAACTCCTGAAGATATGGTAACTGGAAAAGCCATTCTGCTCCACAGAGAACAGCAAAAAAAGTAGTAGGAGGTCAAAAGAGTATGTTTCGGATAGGACAAGGATATGATGTCCATCAATTCGCTACTGAGAGACGTTTGGTTATTGGTGGAGTTGAAATACCTTTTGAGTATGGACTATTGGGTCATTCGGATGCAGATGTGTTGCTCCACGCTATTATGGATGCTCTTTTAGGGGCCTCTGGTAAAGGTGATATAGGACATCATTTTTCAGATAAAGATGACCAATTTAAAAATGCCGATTCAAGAGAGTTGTTGCGCAAGGTGTGGGATATGCTAAGAACAGAAGGTTTTACGATTGGCAATATCGATGTTACTATTGTAGTTGAGGAACCGAAAATGGCCCCTTATTTAAAAAAGATGCAAGAGAACATAGCTAGAGATTGTCAAACGAGTATCCAACGTGTTAACTTAAAAGCAACAACCTCTGAAACAATGGGCTTTATTGGACGAAAAGAAGGTATTGCAGCAATGGCTATTTGTTTATTAGAAAAAATAGAAAGAAACCCTTCACCCATTTGATTAATTTAGATTTGAACAGATTTAAAAAAATATAAAGAAAAGAGGAAATTATTATGACAAAAAAAATTCGTGTGCGTTATGCGCCAAGCCCAACAGGATATTTACATATTGGGAATGCGCGTACAGCGTTGTTTAATTATTTATATGCACGACACAATGGTGGAGATTTCATCATTCGTATTGAAGATACTGATCAAAAACGAAGCATTGAAGGCGGAGAAGAAAGCCAATTAGAAAATTTAAAATGGCTAGGTATGAATTGGGATGAAAGTCCGGATAATCCAGGAGAATTTGGACCTTACCGTCAATCTGAACGTAGAGCTATTTATGATCCATTAGTAGAACAATTATTATTAAGCAACCGTGCTTACAAATGCTACTGTTCAGAAGAAGAGGTAGAAGAAGAACGCGAAGCACAAAGAGCTAGAGGAGAAATGCCTCATTACAGTGGGAAATGTTCTCACTTAACGGCTAAAGAAATAAAAGAAAAAGAAGCAACAGGAATTGTACCCGTTATTCGTTACCGTGTTATCAAAGAAAATACGTATACTTTTGAAGATCTCGTAAAAGGCCATATTTCATTTGAAGCAGAAAGTGTTGGCGGAGATTTTGTCATTGTTAAGCGTAATGGCATGCCAACATACAACTTTGCAGT
This sequence comes from Carnobacterium pleistocenium FTR1, assembly GCF_000744285.1. Taxonomy (NCBI): domain Bacteria; kingdom Bacillati; phylum Bacillota; class Bacilli; order Lactobacillales; family Carnobacteriaceae; genus Carnobacterium; species Carnobacterium pleistocenium. The sequence goes on from NZ_JQLQ01000002.1 coordinate 6,685, forward strand.
TGTTATAGATGACCACTTTATGGAAATTACACATGTTTTGCGCGGGGATGATCATATTGCGAATACACCCAAACAATTAATGATTTATGAAGCATTTGAATGGAAAGCTCCTCAATTTGGTCATATGACGTTAATCATCAACAGTGAAACGGGTAAGAAATTAAGCAAACGTGATGGCAATATTCTTCAGTTCATCGAACAATACCGTGAATTGGGTTATTTACCAGAAGCTATGTTTAACTTCATTTCTTTGTTAGGCTGGTCACCAGTTGGAGAAGAAGAGATTTTTGACCATGATACATTTATCGAAATGTTTGACGCAGACCGTTTAAGCAAATCGCCTGCTGCATTTGATGCTAAGAAATTGGAATGGATCAATAATCAATACATGAAGCAAGCTGATTTAGAAACGATAACAGCTTTAGCACTACCACATTTGATCAAAGCAGGTTATGTTGAAGAGGACGCATCTTCAGAAAAATTAGAATGGGTTCAAAAAGTTGTTAGCTTATACCATGAACAAATGAGTTATGGTGCACAAATTGTTGAATTATCTAGTTTATTTTTTAGTGAAGAACCCGCAATGGATAGCATTGCAAAAGAAATTTTAGAAGGCGAAACAGTATCAGAAGTTTTAAAGGCGTTCTCTAAACAATTAGAAGTAATTGAACCTTTTGATGCTGCTGAAATTAAAAAAGCTATTAAAACGGTTCAAAAAGAAACAGGTATTAAAGGGAAAAATCTATTTATGCCAATTCGTGTAGCTGTGACTGGACAATCACATGGACCAGAAATCGGACCAACGATTGAATTGCTTGGCCGTGAAAAAGCTCAAGCTCATTTACAAGCAGCATTAGCAAAATTATAAAACTACCGATTGAATTTGAAAGAAATTCTATGGAAAACGCAATTAAATAAAACTAAAAACGATGAAGAGAAAGAGTATCCCCTTCAATATCTAAAGAGAGTCTGTATTGGTGAAAGCAGATGATAGCGATTGGGAGAAGTGCGTCTCTGAGTTAAGGAGTTGAAAAAAAAGTAGACTCCTATCGGTCAACACCCGTTATTGTGTTAAAGGTCACCTATTCCAATCAATAAAATAGGCGATAAAGAAAAGTGGAACCACGCTGCAGCGTCTTTTATAATATAAGAGACGTTGCTTTTTTTGTAAAAAAAATTATGTAGTAGAAAGTATTTAATAAGGTGGAATAATAATTTATGAGTCGATTTAGTGAGGACATCCAGACAATTAAAGAGCACGATCCCTCTGTTAAAAGTACACTTGAAATTTTGTTAACTTATCCGGGCTATTATGCTATTATGTTCCATCGAGTAGCGCATATGTTGTACCAGCGCAATCAATTTTTAATAAGCCGCATAATTGCTAACATCTCTCGGTTTTTAACTGGAATTGAGATTCATCCTGGGGCAACGATTGGCAGGAGACTTTTTATCGATCATGGCATGGGAGTTGTGATTGGTGAAACAGCCAGTGTCGGAGATGATGTTGTTATCTTTCAGGGAGTGACTTTAGGCGGAACAGGCAAAGATAAAGGTAAACGACACCCAACAATTGGAAACGATGTTTTACTATCTGCATATGTACAAGTTCTTGGACCTATAACAATTGGGGATCATTCTAAAATAGGAGCATCTGCGGTAGTTTTAAAATCGATACCGTCTAATGCAACAGCAGTTGGGATTCCTGCTAAAGTTGTTAAAAAAAATGGTGAAAAATTTCTCGCCAAATCTGTCTTTAAATAGAAAAGGAGAGTAGCTATGTTGAAAATATATAATACGTTAACTAGAAAAAAAGAAGCCTTTATTCCAATTGAAGAAGGTAAGGTCAAGATGTATGTTTGTGGACCTACAGTCTATAACTACATTCACATTGGAAACGCTCGTAGTACAGTAGCTTTTGATACGGTTAGACGGTATCTGGAGTACCGAGGATACGATGTAACCTATGTCTCGAATTTTACAGATGTAGATGACAAAATTATTCGTGCAGCAAAAGAGTTGAATTTAACTGCACCAGAAGTAGCGGATAAATTTATTGCAGCTTATCATGCGGATACACATGCTTTAGGAGTAGAAGAAGCAAGTCATCATCCACGGGTAATGGAAAATATACCTGAAATCATTGATTTCATAGCAGTATTGATAAAAAAAGAGTATGCTTATGAAGCAGATGGCGATGTCTATTACCGGACAAGAAAATTCAAGGATTATGGTAAATTAAGTGACATCTCAATTGATGAATTGGAAGTTGGAGCAAGTAATCGAATGACTGCTCAAGAAAATAATAAAAAAGAAGATCCTTTAGATTTTGCTTTATGGAAATCAGCTAAAGCTGAAGAAATCAATTGGGAATCTCCATGGGGAGCAGGACGTCCAGGTTGGCATATTGAATGTTCGGTAATGGCGACAAAATATTTAGGAGATACGATCGATATTCATGCTGGGGGACAAGATCTAACCTTTCCACATCATGAAAATGAAATTGCCCAAAGTGAAGCAAAAACGGGTCATCCCTTTGCACACTACTGGATGCACAATGGTTTTGTCACAATGGATAATGAAAAGATGAGTAAATCTTTAGGGAACTTTGTTTTGGTTCATGATATTATTAAAGAAGTGGACCCGCAAATTTTACGCTTTTTTATGGCGACAACCCAATATCGCCGACCAATCAGTTACAGTGAAACGACTATTGAGGATGCTAGAGCTAACTTAACAAAATTAAAAATGGCTTTTGATAATGTGAGTTATCGGTTAAAAGATGCAGTAGCAGTAGGGGAAAATGATCAAGAACAAATCAAGCAGTTCAAGGTATTTAAAGAAAACTTCATGAAAGAAATGGATGATGATTTTAACTCTGCTAATGGTATCACAGTCGTTTATGAAATGGCAAAAGCCATGAATATTTACAGTGAACGTTCTAGTGTTTCTAAAATTGTTCTTGAAGCAATGTTGGATCAATTCCAAGAATTAATTCGAGTTTTTGGCATTGTTTTTGAAGGGTCAGGCTTGTTAGATGAAACCATTGAGCAATTGATTGAAGAAAGAAATGCCGTGCGTGCGGCAAAGAATTTCCAACGCAGTGATGAAATTAGAGATCAGTTAAAAGAAGAAGGTATTATTTTAGATGATACCCCACAAGGAACTAGATGGAGAAGAGGGCAATAACTACATGACAGAGAAAAATTGGGCATTATTGAATGGGTTAGCATTAGCTTATGTCGGAGATGCTATATATGAAGTTTATATTCGCGATTATTTAGTAGGATTGGGTTATACAAAACCAAGTCAACTACACAAAACAGCTACACATTTTGTTTCTGCTAAAGCGCAAAGCTTTTTGATGCATGAAATGATAGCAATAGAAGGATTTTTAACAGAAGAAGAATTTGTTATGTACAAAAGAGGGAGAAATTCGAAGAGCTACACATCAGCGAAAAATGCAGATGTTACAACTTATCGTGTAGCTACTGGATTTGAATCATTGATGGGCTACTTACATTTAGCCAAAAAAACGGAACGAATGGAAGAATTGATCCATTGGTGTACACAAAAAGTGGAGGATACAAAAGATGACAAGAGATAATAAGAATTTCGGGAAACGCAATAGCCAACCAAAAAAAGGGAATTTTTCAAAAAAGCCAGATAGAAAATTTAGTAAGCCAGTTGAAGATTCAGTGGAAGAAAAAGAAATAGATCATGACTTAGTAGCAGGGCGCATACCAGCTATTGAAGTATTAAAATCAGAACGGGACATCAACAAAATCTTTTTGCAAGAAGGTTTAAGCGGATCTAAAATGGAAGACATTCAAAATTTAGCTAAAAAACGCAGCATTCAAATCTCGCTGGTACCTAAAGCTAAATTGGACCAATTAGTCGATGGTATGAATCACCAAGGAGTAGTTGTTGCAGCTTCTGCTTTTCAGTATGCAACAATTGATGATTTATTCGCAGTAGCGGCGCAAAAAAATGAAGATCCATTTTTCATTCTTTTAGATGGAGTTGAAGATCCTCATAACTTAGGTTCAATCATGAGAACAGCGGATGCAATTGGCGCCCATGGAATCATTATTCCCAAAAGACGAGCTGTAGGTTTAACAGCTACAGTTGCTAAAGCATCAACAGGAGCGATAGAGCATGTAGCAGTTGCGCGAGTAACGAACTTAGTTCAAGCAATCAAAGAACTAAAAGAACGCGGATTATGGTTATATGGAACCGATATGGAAGGTCAAGACTACCGTCAGTGGGAAACGACTTTACCTATTGGTTTAGTGATGGGCAATGAAGGCAAAGGGATTTCTCGTTTAGTAAAAGAACAGATGGACGGCATGGTCACTATACCAATGACCGGACACGTTCAAAGTTTGAATGCTAGTGTGGCAGCCAGCTTATTGATGTATGAAGTATATCGTGGTAGAAATAAAATTTAACTAAAAATAGTTAGACGGAGAGGGGGTCAAATAGCATGAGAAAAGAGTTGCTGATTGTTGATGGATATAATATTATTGGAGCGTGGCCGCATTTAGTGAAATTAAAGAATCAAGATAAGATGGAAGACGCTCGAGACTCATTATTGCATGAATTATCCAATTACCAAAAATATACAGGCATAAAAATTCGGGTGGTATTTGATGCCCAATTTGTTCCTGGACTCCAACAGTCTTATCAAAAATATCAATTATCGGTTATTTTCACGAAAGAAGGAGAAACTGCGGATAGTTATATAGAACGCATTGTTGGAATTGAAAATACGATAGTTACACAAGTAACCGTCGCAACAAGTGACCTTGCAGAACAATGGGTCGTTTTTCAAAAAGGGGCTTTGCGAAAATCAGCTAACGAACTTTTTAATGATGTTAAACGTATTAAAAAAGCGATTGAAGCAGATACTCAAGAGTATCGCTTACAAAGTTATCGCAGAAATTCACCTTGGTCGCACGATCAATTGAACAACTTAGAAAAATTGAGAGATGATTTAACTAAGCGTTAACTAGAGTTAGTACTGTTTTGAGAGTTTTCGAGAATGGTAGACAATCTAAATAACTAACGTTATTAATTTGAGCTTAGCAATTTAGCCATTAAAGGAGGTAGCAGGATTGGCAGATGAAGAAGAGACATTCTCACTTATGAGCGATGAAACATTGATTCGTATGATTAAAGATGGAGACGGGTATCCGTTCCAGTTTTTATTTAGCCGGTATCATCCCCTTGTGACCAATTTAACGAAAGAGTATTACCTTAAAAGTTATGAGAAAGAAGATTTATGGCAAGAAGCACGAATGGTCTTTCACAAAACAATCCAGACTTACGACAAAGATAAAGGACATACATTTGGAAATTTCTATAAATTGAATTTTAAGCATCATATTTTTAGTTTGATTCGAAAAGATATGGCTAAGAAAAGGCGCATTGAAAAAATTGCTGAGTCATTAGATGGTATGTTAGAAAAAGGAATGAGTCCTCAATACATAATGAATGGAAAAGAGGGATTATCTGCGTTAGATATTTTACAAGTCAAAGAAAAATTAGCAGGTTACCACTATACGTTGTCAAAGTTAGAACAGCAAGTGTTTTCGCTCTACTTAAAAAATAAAGAAATAGATGAGATTGCTGAACAATTGAATTGTGATAGTCTACAAATAAAAAATGCATTAGATCGGTGCAAGCGCAAAATGAAACAGATATTAGATGACTAGCTATAGAAAAACTTTCTATTAATTGAAATGACAACGCTTTCTTGATAGGTTTTGATTTTTTGAACAAAAGCTCTACCATTCTCGTAAGGTTTCAAAACAAAAAAACAAGATTAGGGTCGTAAGCCTAAGTCTTGTTTTTTTGTTCCTACAGTCTGAAATATTAGATTATTCGTTGCAACAATGACGTAGTTACTTTACGAATAATCTCTTTTTCTGCAGTATCTGGTAATTGGTCGATGCGTTTCAAGGCTTTAAAAGTATATTTACGGGCTAAACGTTGAGCTTCATCTAAGCCACCTAAGTCAATCACTAATTTCTGGACCTTGTGTGTATCCTCGTTAGTTATCTGCTCTCTTTTTTTAAGTAATTCTTTAAAGATAGAAGGATTTTTTCGAATAGCGTAAATAAGAGGAGCAGAATAGATGCCCTGTCGCATATCTTCTAAAACAGGTTTTCCAAAAGATTCCGCTGTCTGCGAATAATCTAGAACATCATCCATAATTTGAAAGGCCATTCCAATATGGCTTCCAATATAATAACAATGTCTAGCGAATTTTTCAGTTTGGCCACCTTCTAATGCTCCGGAATAACAAGCAAGGGCAAATAATTGAGCTGTTTTGCCAGATATTTGAGTCAAATAATTTCGAATAGTTATTTTTTGGTGATACCTTAAATTCATTTGATCAATTTCGCCCATTAAGATTCGTTCCATCCCGCTAGTGTTAATCTGCATTTGCTTCATAGAGTTAGAATAATCTGTTAGTAGCTTAAATGAAATGGTAAACAGGTAATCACCAGCATATACAGCTACATCTTTACCGTATTTTGATTGTATTGTATTTTGACCACGTCGTTTAGGCGAATCGTCGATGATGTCATCATGAATTAAAGTAGCCATATGCAATACTTCGATAGCAGCCGCAAAAGCGCGTGCTCGACTAGGGTCATGATCTTCTCCGAAAGTTGAAAAAAGCAAAGTGTAAGCTGGGCGAACGAGTTTTCCACCAGTATGCATCATGTCAATTAAAGCATGTTCAATTGGTTTATTGCGAAGACGAATTTTTGAATCCATTAATTCAATGGTTTGGATCAATTCAGATTGTAATTCAGGGTAGGCTTCCCACATAGGATGGATCTGCATGTGTATTCCCCTTTCGTTTTATAAAGTTAAGCACAATAGGCTGTGACTTTTTAAGAATTTACATAAGTGTTGTTGCGTCATTTTTTTCATTAATCTGGTGAGCATGATTTTGGAAATTTTTTAGTGTTCGCACGTGAGTCATCAAATAATTAGCGGCAATACCAATAGCAATACCAGATAAAATCCCCATAAAGGATAGAATAGGCAAGTAAAGCATGACGGTCCAAGTTTGAGAGATCCAACTTGCAACAGCTAATTGGCCAACGTTGTGTAATATGCCTCCTGTAGCACTGATTCCAATAATACTGACCCGTTTTGGACCAAGCTGCTTCACTGTCAACATGCCTATATAACTTAGCAAAGCTCCAGCACAACTGTACATAAATGTAGACAATGTCCCACCGAGAAGAGTGGCCATAATAAGTCTCATCCACACAACTGTAAAACTATCTTTTAGGGGTAAAGTAAAAATAGCAACAATAGTAATGAGGTTAGCAATCCCGATTTTTGCACCTGGAGCAAAGGCAAAAGGAAAAGGAATACTTCTTTCAACTAAGCTTAAAATAACAGCTTGAGCTGCTAGCAATGCAATATATACAAGTTTTTGATTTCGAGTCATAAACACCAGTCCTTATTTAGGTGAGATTAGTTGATTAAATGATTTTTCATTTTAGGAATCCGTCAAAAATAATAAGATAGAAAGAAGAATAACTCGTATATTCTTCTTTCTATCTTACCATTTTTTTCTATTTCGTACATGGAGTTTCGCTACAATAGCTTTATAATAAAATGAGTGGAGGTAGAGAAACCTACCTTCACTCAAAAAATATACATAATATGGTAAGCTCGACTTTTTATTTATATAAAGATCTTGGTGTGCCATACCACCATTTGCCTGCTATTTTTTGGATCCATGGAATGACATAATAGTCTAAACCAACAGCACGACCAGAACCGTTCATCAATGCAATAGCAACAAATACGAACCAAAGATTGACCCAGTAGAACATGCCAGATAGAGCAAAGCTGACAACTAAAGCCACAGTAGCCGCACTAGCTAACCAAGTGAACAATCCTGCAATCAATGCTAAACCAATTGCAAGCTCGACAACTGTCATGAACTTTTGGAAAATTAAAGCTACTTCAGGAGTTGGAATCATAAATTCCATAATGCTATTAAACCATTCAGGAGCTTTTGAAAGAATCATCATGGGTTCTTCACCATAAACATAATTCAATCCAAAAATAGGTTGAACTGCTTCGCTAGCTTCTTCCACTGCTTCGGATGCTCCGGAAGTAGCTTCTTGTAACCAAGCGAACGGTAAAGCGACGGTATCTCCAAACCAACTTTGAGAATCGAATAAACCAAAGGCCTTTTTCAACCCTTCAATAAGCCACATGCTACCATAGAAGACTCTAAGTGGAACACTCCATAAAACATTGCCGTAACGAGAAAGATGACCACGGAAAATATTTCGTTGATTTTTGATATGGAAAAATTCATGGAATATATACTGTACCATATAGTAACCAGAACGAATATCGAAAAAGTATTTTAAATTAACAATATGTTTCATTAACATAGCTAAGAATCCACTAAGATGGAATTTATCCATTAAATAAGCAACACCGTATTTTGAACCAATAGAAACCATTGTTCCTTGATAGTTTGATTCAAGTTTATGTTTTTCATTACCTTCAATTGCTGCAATAACATTAATAGCTGCAGTATGTCCGGTTTGTTCAGCAGCTTGTACGATTTGAGGAGTAGGTTTTCCTTCTTCTTCTTCATAATACACAAGGTCGCCAATCACATACACATCTTCTAAATTTTTAGCTTCCATAAATTCATTCGCAACTAAACGACCAGCACGAGCTTGTTCCATTCCAAATTCTGCTGTATCTGTATTTGCCTTAACACCAGCAGTCCAGACTAAAGTATTTGTTGGGATTTCTTCGCCGGATTTCAATATAATTGAATCTGCACCAACGCTTATAATAGCAGCATCTTTCATAATTTTGATGCCTTTTTTCGTCATGAATTTTTCTGCTTTATCAGCATCTTGACGAGGAAGTGCATTTAAGATCGTTGGAGCAGCTTCTACAACGATTAGCTCAATTTCCGAAGCATCAAATTTGTATTCTTTAGCTAGTACATCTTTCCAATCTAGTAATTCCCCAACCATTTCGATACCCGTGAATCCAGAACCACAAATAACAAAACGCATCATTGCTGCACGTTTTGCTGAGTCATGTTCAATGGCTGCAGCTGCAACAGTTGTTTCAATGTGATGGCGTAGACGAACAGCGTCTTCCATTGACCAAAGGGTGAAACCATGTTCTTTAACACCCGGCGTACCAAAATCATTTGGTTCTCCACCCATACCTAGAATTAAATAATCATACGTATAAGAGCCATTTTCAGTCGTTACAATTTTTTTATCGTGATCAACAGCGGTAACATTATCCGTTACTAAGTTAACATTTTGTTTACGGGCAAATAACCGTTGTAAATCGTATTGAATGGCTTCAGGTTCAACCCGTCCTCCAGCTACTTCATGTAATTCTGTCATATAAGTAAGGTAAGAGTGGCGATCGATTAAAGTAATCGTTACGTCTTTGTTTTTCTTCAGTTTTTTAGCCAATTGTTTAGTAGCAGCAACACCTGCAAATCCAGCACCAACAACAACTACATTTGTTTGAGTCATTTTTCTAGCTCCTTTTTTACCATTTTTTTTATAAAATATATAATATAAAGAGGAATAAATTGAAAAAATAAAATAGATTACTAAAAATAATCAAGTTAGTTAAATGTTTCACAACTATATGATAATCATATTATACAAAAAATAAGTAGATATGTCTAGGTTTAAAAGAACATTCTCTTTAAAAAAGAATCTTTTAATTCAAATTTCTAATTAAAAATCTTTTTTTTATGAAATAATTATCAAACTTTTCTTGAAAACGGTGTTAAACCAAAGAAAAAATAAAGTAAACGACCACAAAGGCTTGTCACATTATAGACAAACTCACTATTTGGCAAGAAACAACTAAAAAATTTTAAAAAAACTAACGATTTGTGATTTATGAAACATTTAATTGAGCTAACTATTATCTTAAGTTAGCTATTTAATGGAAGTTTAAATACTGATAAATAAGGACTATGCATTTTTTTATCAAGCTATTTGAAAAAAATGTTTAAAAAAAAGCAATCCATGTGAAGTTATAGACAATAAAAAAGAAAACAGCTATACTTATGGTAGGTAGTCGGCTGGATGAAGTAGCTCGTTTATTTTCATTAAGTAGGGCAGACTATAAGAAGAGTATGGGGGATTATGTTATGGAATTTAAAAAAGGGTTGAAGTTGGTATCAGTCGTTTTTGCATCAACATTAGTTTTAGCAGCATGCGGTTCTGATGATGCGGCTAATGCAGGAAGTTCAGCAGTTGTTGAATCAGAAAAATTGCAAGATGGTAGCTATATGTTAGAAGAAAAAAATCTTGATGATAACGGTTGGAGCGTTGTTTTTGGTATGACAGTAGAGGACAATAAGATTACTGAATCTAGCTATGATTATGTAAATGATGCTGGAGCATTGAAAACAGAAGATGCAGAATATCAAAAAGCGATGGAAGAAAAAGTAGGAACTGGTCCTGCAGATTACATTCCAGCGTATAACCAAGCTTTAGTTGATGCGCAAGATCCTTCGTCAGTAGAAGTTATTTCTGGAGCAACTCATTCATACGATTTATTTGTTGAATATGCTCAACAATTGGTAGATGCAGCAGCGGAAGGCAATACAGAAAAAATTGAAATTGATAACTAAACCCTTTTAAAGAGTTATTTAACTGAGGGAAGATAACCTTGATAAAGATTGTAAAGGTCAATATAAAATGACATAATATAGAGGGTCTTAGATAAATTTCTAGGGCTCATTTATTTTTAAATAAAATTAGTGAAAAGATATACAAATAGTTGGATTATAAGGAGTTTTTTTAATGGAAAAACATAGGCTGATAAAAGTGATACTTTCTTTACTGGCTATAGTGTTCTTACTTGTTGGTTGTAGGGAAACAACTAGCGTGAAGGAGCGGATGTTAGCTGAAGAACCTTTTGAAAGAACTGAGTTTTTAATGGGAACGGTGGTAAAAGTTACGATTTATAATCAAGACCAACAAGCAGCTTTAGACGCGGCTTTTAATCGACTTGAGGAGCTGGCGGGCTTGATTACTGTTGATGAAGAAGAAGAGAATTCAGAAGTCGAAAAAATTAATGAACAAGCTGGTACAAAACCTGTCCAAGTATCTGATGATTTATATTATTTGTTGCAGGCGGCTTTTGATTATAGCGAAAGTACGGTAGGCAGTTTTGATATGACGATTGGGCCGATTACTGAATTGTGGCATATTGGTTTTGATGATGCTAGAAAGCCAGAGCAATCTGAAATTGATGAAACATTGGCATTGGTTGATTACTCAAAAGTGCAGTTCGATGATGATGCTCAAACCGTCTACCTTCCAAAAGAGAAGATGCGATTAGATCTAGGAGCTATTGCTAAAGGATTTATTACGGATGAAGTAGTAGAAGTGCTGAAAGAACATGAAGTGGATACGGCTATTGTTGATTTAGGCGGGAATATCTATGTATTAGGCGACAGTACTAGAGGCGAAGGTGTAGGCTGGAATGTGGGCATTCAAGATCCATTCGAAACTCGTGGAACAATCTTAGGTTCTCTAGCTTTAAGTAGTCGGTCAATCGTAACATCTGGAATCTACGAGCGTTTTCTTGAAGTGGATGGGACAAACTACCATCACTTGATGAACCCTGAGACAGGATATCCCTTTGATAATGAATTGGCAGGAGTGAGTGTGATCACTAAAAAATCTATTGATGGTGATGGATTATCAACCTCATTGTTTTCTAAAGGATTAGAAGAAGGACTGGAATACGTTAATACATTAGAAGATGTTGATGCAATATTTGTAACGAAAGACAAAAATGTCTATATATCTGACGGTTTGAAAGGATCATTTAGATTAACAAATGATGATTTTACGTTAAAATGAAAATAAAGAGGGATAAAAATGGCGGTAAAAACATTCTTAAAATTAGTAGAGATCCAAACAAAGTTAGCGAGCCTTTTCCCTTTTCTGCTAGGGACTTTGTTTGCGGCGTATTATTTTAACGCGTTTGATTTAATAAATACGTTTCTTTTCTTTGCAGCAATGATTATTTTTGATATGACAACAACAGCTATCAATAATTTGATGGATTATCAAAAAGCTAAAGATCAAGGGTATAAAAGTGAAGTGAATATTATTGGACAAGAGAAAATACCGGAAAAACTTGTTATTCGTCTGATTATAAGTATGCTAGTCGCTGCGACACTTTTAGGTCTTATACTCGTAGTTAGGACAAATATTATCTTATTGATCATAGGAGCTATCTGTTTCTTTATCGGTATTTTTTATACATTTGGGCCAGTTCCAATTTCAAGAATGCCTTTAGGCGAGCCTATTTCGGGTCTGGTAATGGGATTTGGCATCTTTTTTATTGCAGCTTTTGTAACTATCAACGACCCCAGCTTATTGAGTTTATTATTTGCAGGGCAAAATTTTATTTTAAAAGGCAATATCGTTTCAATTGTAACGCTGTTTTTTGTTTCATTACCGACGGTCTTTTTAATTGCCAATATTATGTTGGCGAATAATACCTGTGATTTAGAAGAAGATATTGTTAATCATCGCTATACGCTGCCGTTTTATATTGGTAAGAAACAGGCAGTTCAGTTATTTAATGCATTGGTTTACTTGAGTTATCTGGTGATTGTGTTAGCTGTTTTATTAGGGTTGTTGCATCCGATATTATTAGTTTTGTTAGGGACCATCATACCTATGAGGAAAAATTTAGCTGCTTATAATGATAAGCAAGTTAAATCAGAAACTTTTGTTGTTGCCATAAAAAACATTGTTTTATTTAGCAGTAGCGAAGTGATCTTATTAGCTGTAAGTTTATTATTTAAGTAAATTTTGAAAGAGCGATTGACATGTTTCACAAGTGGTGGTAGATTAATTAAGATGTCATTCGTCCGTAGAATAGAGAGAATAGGTGAAAAAAATGAGTGGTAAAAAAACATCTTTAGCTTGTTCGGTATGTGGGTCTAGAAATTACTCTAAAAAAGTAAATGAAGGAAGCCGCACAGAACGCTTAGAAATAAAAAAATTCTGTAAGTATTGCAATCAACATACATTGCATCGTGAAACGAAATAAAAAAGTCTCAATGCCAATTTGGAGGGAATAAAAAATGAAGAAAATAAAAAACTTTTTTAGTGGCGTACTTCAACAAATAAAAGCAGTCACATGGCCTACCGGTAAAGAACTTAGAAAATATACATTGACTGTTTTTGTGGTTTGCCTATTATTTGTTCTTTTCTTTATGGTTGTTGACTTTGGAATCGATACAATCTTAGATTTTATTTTATAAGAAGCATGGAATAGAAAAACCACTAGCGTGAAGCTTTGTCTAATGGTACAATGAATTTATTAATGAATGCACGAAACCTTCCTTAAAAGTAAATGAAGGTTTTTTTGTATGTTATGAAAAATAATTCAACTAGCTGATATCAAAAAAATGGTTAAAAAAATAACGAATAGGAGTGATATACATGGAAGAAATAGAAAGTGCGAAACAATGGTATGTCTTACACACATATTCTGGTTATGAAAATAAAGTTAAGCAAAATATTGAGTCTAGAGCCAATAGTATGGGTATGGGAGATTACATTTTCCGAGTAGTGATCCCTGAAGAAGAAGAAAAAGAAGTAAAGAACGGTAAAGAAAAAGTTAATATGAAAAAAACATTTCCTGGATATGTTCTAGTTGAAATGATCATGGCTGATGATTCTTGGTACGTTGTTCGTAATACGCCGGGTGTGACAGGGTTCGTTGGATCACATGGAGCGGGAAGTAAACCAGCGCCACTTTTAGATTCAGAAATAGAAGTTATTTTACGTCGTATTGGTATGAGTGCTCGTCACCAAGAAATCAACTTTGAAGTTGGCGAAACGATTACGATTATCGAAGGGGCATTTAATGGTCTTACAGGTAAAATTACCGAGATTGAAATGGAAAAAGCAAAACTTAAAGTTAACGTTGAAATGTTTGGTCGCGAAACAAGTACTGAATTAGATTTTGAACAGGTAGATAAATTATAAGACGCTATAAAGCTCGGAAAAGAGGTTGAGACAAAAGTCTTAATCTCTTTTTTTTTTGCGAATTTGCGAATTTGAATCTCAAATTGATGCATGGAAGATCACAAAGGAACCGTGGAAGCTATAATGTTTGAATCGCAAGAAAGTTCTTTTGAAGAGTCATCGATGCAGTGGATAGAAGCGAATCAAGACAAAGTAGATGAATGGCTAGAGGGTGCTGAACAAGTAGATGGAGAAACAATTTTATTTGAGGCGATTGCAAATGGAGAAGCAGATGCATCTCTTGCACTGTGGTTACCAACAACACATGCTTCTTTTTATAAAAAACCTCAAGATAACATGATTGATCTAAGTGAAAACTTAACAGGTGCGCAAAATGGCTTGTTGTTCCAACCTATATAGATATTGATTCTATTGAAGATTTAGAACCAAAAGAATAAGAAAACAGTAAGGTCAGATCTGCTTCATAAAGCAGTCTGGCTTTTTTATTGAATTTAAAACTGATTATAGGTGCTTTTGTTGCTATCTTATTCTATATAAAGTAAACAGCTAATGTACTTCTCGATTTACACCGGATTTATTTGCAATTACATATGCTAAAGAGTTAGAAAAGAAAAGGGTTATGGCTATGGTATACTAAAATAAAACGAAATGAGCAGGTGAATAACAATGAAAGAACTTATCATGGCATTAGCAACTAGTGTAAATGAGGTCCATGACCTTTTGAATCAGGCATTTGGTTTGAGCATGTCAGATAAAGCTTTACATTTTTGGGTCATGGGTATTATTGGCATTATTCTATTTCTAATGGTTTACATTGTATTTAAGATAATTGAGAAATGGAAATTTAGTGCAACGATTCTTTCGTTTATGTTTACTTTTACGATGATGACCGTGTTGGTTTTTGCTATTGAGATTCAACAGGCGATTACAAATCGAGGTAACATGGAGTTTGCAGATGCTATAATGGGTTTATGGGGCTTTATTGTCATGTTTTTTGTCTACGTGATTATTGTTGGTTCTTTTTATGGTATTTATTCTCGTGTCAAGAAGAGGAAAAAACCAGTTGCTCTAAATGCAGTAGAGATAGAAGATAAACCAAAAGGAATACTGGATGAAACAGAAAAGAAATTAGACGTTTACCGTTCGCAAAGAAAAAAAACGAATAAGTTCAAAAAATAGTTGCAAAACTGATTTTTGAATGGTACAGTATCATGGTACGTTTTACGTATGTGTCAAATGTGGGAGGGGAAATATTAACCCCATTAACCACATCACGGACTCAATCAAGGAGGTATGTTTCGTGGCTAAAAAAGTAGTTAAGTTAGTTAAATTACAAATTCCTGCAGGGAAAGCAACTCCAGCTCCACCGGTAGGTCCAGCATTAGGACAAGCACAAATCAATATTATGGGATTCTGTAAAGAATTCAATGCTCGTACTGCTGATCAAAATGGATTAATCACTCCCGTTGTTATTTCTGTATATGAAGATCGTTCATTTACATTTATCACAAAAACTCCACCTGCTGCTGTTTTACTTAAAAAAGCTGCTGGTGTTGAATCTGGTTCTGGTGAACCAAACACTAAAAAAGTTGCAAAAGTAACACGCGACCAAGTTAGAGAAATTGCAGAAACAAAAATGGCTGATTTAAACGCATCAGATGTTGACTCTGCTATGTTAATGATCGAAGGTACTGCAAGAAGCATGGGATTCACTGTAGAAGGTTAATTCTATATTCTGCTTCTCAGTATACCTTATACATAACTGTATAAGGACTAAGTGGGAGGTAAAACCGTTATAACCACAATCAAGGAGGAAAAAATTATGGCTAAAAAAAGTAAACAATATTCAGCAGCAGCTGAAAAAGTTGATATTTTAAAAGCTTATTCTTTAGAAGAAGCTGTAGCATTAGTTAAAGAAGTTGACTATGCTAAATTTGATGCAACTGTAGAAGTTGCTTATAGACTTGGTGTTGACCCTAAGAAAGCTGACCAACAAATTCGTGGAGCAGTTGTTCTTCCAAATGGAACAGGTAAAACTCAAAAAGTATTAGTATTTGCTAAAGGTGAAAAAGCTAAAGAAGCTGAAGCTGCTGGAGCAGATTATGTAGGAGAAGCTGAATTAGTTCAAAAAATCAATGGCGGATGGTTTGATTTCGACGTTGTTGTAGCAACTCCAGATATGATGGCTGAAGTTGGTCGTCTTGGACGTGTTTTAGGACCTAAAGGCCTAATGCCGAATCCTAAAACAGGTACTGTTACAATGGATGTTACTAAAGCAATCAATGAAATTAAAGCTGGTAAAGTAACTTACCGTGTTGACAAAGCAGGGAATGTTCATGCTCCAATCGGTAAAGTATCTTTTGACAATGCTAAATTAGTTGAAAACTTCAAAACAATCCATGACACAATGATAAGAGTTAAACCTTCAACTGCAAAAGGTGATTACATCAAAAACATTACAGTAACTACTACTTTTGGACCTGGTGTTAAAGTTGATGCAGGATCGTTTTAATAAATAACTATTAAAAGTCTTGACCTAGACGATGGGAATTGTTAAAATCGTTTAGGTTGAGTAATATTACCGAAGACAGTAGGTGGCTTAATGCCTTAATTTCCTGCCGAGGATGAATATGTGAAAACATATAATTATCCCTCTATGTCTAAGGTGACATAGAGTTTTTTGTTTTTATTGAGCTTTACCGTTCTTGAGACAAAAAATTCTAGCCAATCGATCAGGAGGTGAAAAATTAATGAGTCAAGCAGCAATCGCAAAAAAACAAGAACTAGTTGATTTAGCATCAACTAAGTTCAAAGAAGCAGCTTCAGTAGTTGTAGTAGACTACCGTGGATTAACTGTTGAAGAAGTGACTAATTTACGTAAGCAATTACGTGATGCAGGAATCCAAATGAAAGTTATCAAAAATTCAGTTTTAAGCCGTGCAGCAGAAGCAGCAGGTTTAGAAGGAATGAACGATGTTTTCAAAGGACCTACAGCAGTTGCGTTTAGTAACGATGACGTTGTAGCACCTGCAAAAATTATCGCTGAATTTGCTAAAACAGCAGCAGCATTAGAAATCAAAGGTGGCGTAATCGAAGGACGCGTTTCTTCAGCTGAAGAAATGAATTCTCTTGCATTACTACCAGACCGCGAAGGTTTGTTATCAATGTTGTTATCTGTACTTCAAGCACCAGTTCGCAATACTGCGCTTGCTATCAAAGCAGTTGCAGAATCAAAAGAAGAAGTAGCTTAATCAAGCATTCTTCTTTTGGAAAAAAAGTAAGTTAGAACAAAAAAAACTAACCAATAATGGAGGAAACCAACAATGGCATTAAACATTGAACAAATCGTTGCTGACTTAAATGAATCAACGATTTTAGAATTAAACGACTTAGTAAAAGCAATCGAAACAGAATTTGGCGTAACAGCAGCAGCTCCTGTAGCAGCAGCAGGTGCTGGAGAATCAGCAGCAGCTGAACAAACAGAATTTACAGTAGAATTAACTTCTGCTGGAGATGCAAAAATTAAAGTTATCAAAGCAGTACGTGAAGCAACAGGCCTTGGCTTGAAAGAAGCTAAAGGATTAGTTGACGGAGCACCAACAGCAATCAAAGAAAACATTTCTAAAGAAGATGCAGAAGCATTGAAAGAAGCTTTAGAAGCAGTTGGAGCATCTGTAGAAGTTAAATAATTTAACTCTACTAAGCTTTTAAAAAAGACACGCAGTCCGCTGCGTGTCTTTTTTATCTTTATTACATTAATTTAAGTGGAAATAAGTTATTAAAACATGCATTAAGGAGGAACTAGTATGTCAGATCATTATTTTTCTAATAATCCAAATACTGTAAGTGAAACAGCTGCTTGGACATATACACTACGTGGGCGAGAATTTAAGTTCGTTACTGATGCGGGAGTATTTTCTAAAAAAACAGTCGATTTTGGTTCTCGTTTGCTGATTGAGGCAATTGATTTCTCGGAAATGATTTCTGGTGATATCTTAGATGTTGGGTGCGGCTATGGTCCGATGGGGTTAGCTTTAGCGAAAGAAGATCCGGAGCGCAAAGTAGAAATGGTTGACGTCAATGAACGAGCGTTGGGATTAGCGAAGCAGAATGCATCAAATAATCGGTTGCCAAATGTATTAATACACACGTCAGATATTTATGAATCAGTGGAAGGTAAAGAATTTGCGGCAATCGTTAGCAATCCTCCTATTCGTGCTGGTAAAAAAGTAGTCCACGGTGTTTTGACTGGTGCTTTTGATTTGCTTAAAAGTGGCGGAACATTGACAATTGTTATTCAAAAAAAACAAGGTGCCCCAAGTGCGAAAGCAAAAATGGAAGAAACGTTCGGTAATGCTCAAGTGATCGTTAAAGACAAAGGGTACTGGATCATTCAAAGTTTTAAAGAGGAAAAGAATTAGGAATAGGACTTGACTTGTATGCAGATATAATGTAAAATAATCTAATGCATATAGTGTGTCTTAAAGAAGAAAAATTTGTTCTGAAATATTGTCCAGAGCAGATTTAATGAAGAAAACAAAAGAAAAATGGATTTTTTTTAAAAGTTCACAACTCTTTTGGTTTTTTTTTGTCAAAAAATAGGCAAATGCGTAGCTTGTTACTTATTTTTAATAAACGTAACAAGAATGAAATATATAATTTTGCTTAGAACGACCGCACTAAAAACAGTTTGAGGGGTGAATAGGTTGGCAGGCCATTTAGTAAATTACGGTAAGCACCGTACACGCAGAAGTTTTTCACGTATCCACGAGGTTTTAGAACTTCCAAATTTAATTGAAATTCAAACTAATTCTTACCAATGGTTCTTAGATGAAGGATTGCGTGAAATGTTTAAAGATATTTCTCCAATTGATGACTTTGCTGGAAATCTATCATTAGAATTCACTGATTATCAGTTACAAGATCCTAAGTACACCGTTGAAGAAGCTCGCTCACATGATGCAAACTATTCAGCTCCTATCTATGTTAAATTACGTTTAATTAACAAAGAGAGTGGAGAAGTTAAAGAACAAGAAGTCTTCTTTGGAGATTTCCCATTAATGACAGAAATGGGTACATTTGTTATCAATGGAGCAGAACGAGTAATCGTTTCTCAATTAGTCCGTTCTCCGGGTGTTTATTTCCATGGTAAATTGGATAAAAACGGTAAAGAAGGATTTGGCTCAACCCTTATCCCAAACCGCGGAGCTTGGCTTGAATTCGAAACTGATGCAAAAGATCTTTCTTATGTTCGTATCGACCGTACACGTAAAATACCATTGACTGTATTGGTTCGCGCATTAGGATTTGGATCTGATGATCAAATTTTAGAAATTTTTGGAGATAACGAAAGTCTTCGTTTAACAATGGAAAAAGATTTACACAAAAATGCTGGTGATTCTCGTACAGAAGAAGCGTTGAAAGATGTTTATGAACGTCTTCGTCCAGGTGAACCTAAAACAGCTGATAGCTCAAGAAGCTTACTAACAGCTCGCTTTTTCGATCCAAAACGTTACGATCTAGCAAATGTTGGTCGTTACAAAGTAAATAAAAAATTAAACTTAACAACTCGTTTGTTCAATCAAACTCTAGCTGAAACGTTAGTTGATCCTGAAACAGGAGAAATCATTACTGAATCAGGTACGTTCTTAGACCGTGATCAAATTGATAAATTAACACCTTATCTTAATGCTGGTTTAAATAGCGTGACTTATTACCCATCAGACGACAGTGTCGTTCCAGAACCAGTAGAATTACAAGTTGTAAAAGTCTTTTCTCAAAGAGACCCAGAACGTGTTGTAAATATGATTGGGAATAAAATAATCGCAGATGAAACTAAAAATGCAACACCAGCTGATATTATAGCTTCTATGAGTTACTTCTTTAACTTACAAGAAGGTATCGGTAATGTAGACGATATTGACCATCTAGGTAACCGTCGTATTCGTTCAGTAGGTGAATTGTTGCAAAATCAATTCCGTATTGGTTTGTCTCGTATGGAACGTGTGGTTCGTGAACGTATGTCTATCCAAGATATGGCTACAGTTACACCGCAACAATTGATTAATATTCGTCCAGTTGTAGCGTCAATCAAAGAATTCTTTGGTTCTTCTCAGTTGTCTCAATTTATGGATCAAACAAATCCATTAGGTGAATTGACTCATAAACGTCGTCTATCTGCATTAGGACCTGGTGGTTTAACTAGGGATCGTGCTGGATATGAAGTTCGTGATGTGCATTATTCCCATTATGGCCGCATGTGTCCGATTGAAACGCCAGAAGGTCCAAACATTGGACTGATCAACAGTCTATCAAGTTATGCTAAAGTAAATAAATTTGGTTTTATCGAAACCCCTTATCGTCGGGTCAACCGCGAAACAGGTCTTGTTACGGATCAAATTGATTACTTAACAGCTGATGAAGAAGATAACTATGTTGTTGCCCAAGCAAATGCCCGTTTAAATGAAGATGGCACATTTGCAAATGATATTGTCCTTGCTCGTTTTGTGGAAGAAAACTTAGAAGTTCCTATTAGTCGTGTTGATTACATGGACGTTTCTCCTAAGCAAGTAGTCGCAGTTGCAACAGCTTGTATTCCTTTCTTGGAAAATGATGATAGTAACCGTGCGCTTATGGGTGCGAATATGCAACGTCAAGCTGTTCCATTGATCCATCCTGAAGGTCCGCTTGTAGGAACCGGTATGGAACACGTAGCTGCTCGAGATTCTGGAGCTGCAATGATTTGTAAAAATGATGGTCTTGTTGAATACGTAGATGCAGATCAAATCCGTGTACGTCAAGAAAATGGCGCTTTAGATAAATATACTTTAACAAAATTCCGTCGTTCAAACTCAGGTACTTGTTACAACCAACGCCCAATCGTAGAAAAAGGCGATCGTGTTGATAAAGGTGAAATCTTAGCAGATGGTTCTTCTATGGAAAATGGCGAAATGGCTTTAGGTCAAAACCCAGTCGTAGCCTTCATGACATGGGAAGGTTACAACTATGAAGATGCTATTATTATGAGCGAACGTTTAGTCAAAGATGATGTATACACTTCTATTCATATTGAAGAATTTGAATCAGAAGCTCGCGATACAAAACTTGGGCCTGAAGAAATTACTCGTGAACTTCCAAACGTTGGAGACGACGCTTTGAAAGATTTAGACGAAATGGGAATTATCCGTATCGGTGCTGAAGTAAAAGATGGCGATTTATTAGTTGGTAAAGTAACTCCTAAAGGGGTAACCGAATTATCTGCTGAAGAACGTCTTTTACATGCAATCTTTGGGGAAAAAGCTCGTGAAGTTAGAGATACTTCTCTTCGTGTACCACATGGTGGTGGCGGAACAGTTCATGATGTTAAAATCTTTACACGTGAAGCTGGAGATGAATTATCACCAGGTGTAAATATGTTAGCTCGCGTTTATATCGTTCAAAAACGTAAAATCAACGAAGGGGATAAAATGGCCGGACGTCATGGTAATAAAGGGGTAGTCTCTTTAATCATGCCGGAAGAAGATATGCCATTTATGCCTGACGGAACTCCAGTTGACATCATGTTGAACCCATTAGGGGTACCATCACGTATGAATATTGGACAAGTATTAGAATTACACATCGGTATGGCTGCTCGTCAATTAGGCATCCATATTGCAACACCAGTATTTGATGGAGCTTCAGATGAAGATGTTTGGGAAACTGTTAAAGAAGCTGGAATGGCTGCTGATGCGAAAACTGTCTTATATGATGGACGCACAGGAGAACCTTTTGATAGCCGTATTTCTGTTGGTGTCATGTACATGATTAAATTGGCCCACATGGTTGATGATAAATTACATGCGCGTTCAACTGGACCTTATTCATTAGTTACACAACAACCATTAGGTGGTAAAGCACAATTTGGGGGACAACGTTTCGGAGAAATGGAAGTTTGGGCTCTTGAAGCTTATGGGGCAGCTTATACGCTACAAGAAATCTTAACTTACAAATCAGATGATGTTGTTGGTCGTGTGAAAACATATGAAGCAATCGTCAAAGGCGAAAAAATTCCAAAACCAGGTGTTCCAGAATCATTCCGCGTATTAGTAAAAGAACTACAATCATTAGGATTAGACATGAAAGTGTTAAATGAAGATGATGAAGCGATTGAACTACGCGATATGGATGACGATGATGACATTGTTAACCCAGATGCATTAAATAAATATGCTGAAGAGCAAGAAAAAATTCGCGCTGAAGCAGCTGAACAAGAAAGACTAAAAGAAGACTAATATAGGTAGAACTTGATTAGTCCTTAAGCTGAAAAAAATCTTAAGCGACTTTTCGAGTATTCCTTTTAAACTAGTACAGCTTTGGAAAAATTTCCATCTAATAAACGAATTTGAACCAAAGATAGATACCACTATCTATAAATAAAAAAAATAGAGCAGGTAGGGCAGCTCAACAAAATAAAGGGAGGTTAGCCCCTTGATAGACGTTAATAATTTTGAAAGCATGCAAATTGGTCTGGCTTCTCCAGATAAAATCCGTAGTTGGTCATATGGTGAAGTTAAAAAACCAGAAACCATTAACTACCGTACCTTAAAACCTGAACGCGACGGTTTATTCTGTGAACGTATTTTTGGTCCTTCAAAAGACTGGGAATGTGCTTGTGGGAAATACAAACGTATCCGTTATAAAGGAATTGTTTGTGACCGTTGTGGAGTAGAAGTTACACGCTCAAAAGTTCGTCGCGAACGTATGGGTCATATTGAATTAGCAGCACCCGTTTCTCATATTTGGTACTTTAAAGGTATTCCAAGTCGTATGGGTCTTGTATTAGATATGAGTCCACGTGCTCTTGAAGAAATCATTTACTTTGCTTCTTACGTAGTTATCGAACCAGGAAGCACTTCATTAGAAAAGAAACAATTATTAACTGAAAGAGAATACCGCGAAAAACGTCAACAATACGGCAATGATTTCCAAGCCGAAATGGGCGCAGAAGCAGTTAAACAACTCTTGAATGATGTTAAATTGGATCAGGAAGTGGAAGAATTAAAAGAAATCTTAAAAACAACTACTGGTCAAAAACGGACACGTGCTATTCGTCGTTTAGATATTTTAGAAGCATTCCGTAATTCTGGAAACCACCCATCATGGATGGTTATGGATGTTATTCCTATCATCCCACCAGAAATTCGTCCAATGGTTCAATTAGAAGGTGGACGTTTTGCTACAAGTGATTTAAATGACTTGTATCGTCGTGTAATCAACCGTAACAATCGTTTGAAACGTTTATTAGATCTAAATGCACCTAACATTATCGTGCAAAATGAAAAACGCATGTTGCAAGAAGCAGTAGATGCCTTGATTGATAATGGTCGTCGTGGCCGTCCAGTAACTGGACCAGGTAATCGTCCATTGAAATCATTGTCACATATGCTTAAAGGGAAACAAGGACGTTTCCGTCAAAACTTGTTAGGTAAACGTGTCGATTATTCTGGACGTTCTGTTATCGTTGTTGGACCTTTCTTGAAAATGTACCAATGTGGCTTACCAAAAGAAATGGCTATCGAATTGTTCAAACCTTTCGTAATGAAAGAATTAGTTTCACGTGATATCGCCAGCAATATTAAAAATGCTAAACGTAAAATTGATCGTCAAGATGATGCTATCTGGCCTATTTTAGAAGAAGTTATCCGTGAACATCCAGTTCTATTGAACCGCGCACCTACATTACACAGACTGGGAATTCAAGCATTTGAACCCGTTCTTGTCGAAGGTAAAGCTATCCGTCTTCACCCATTAGTATGTGAAGCGTATAATGCCGATTTCGATGGTGACCAAATGGCTGTCCATGTACCATTAAGTGATGAAGCACAAGCTGAAGCTCGTATGTTGATGCTAGCTGCCCAAAACATTTTAAATCCAAAAGATGGTAAACCAGTTGTAACACCTTCTCAAGATATGGTGTTAGGTAACTATTACCTTACAATGGAAGAAGAAGGACGCGAAGGCGAAGGAATGCAATTTAGTGGATTAAATGAAGCTATGCTTGCTTACCAAAGTGGCTATGTCCACTTACATTCTAGAATCGCGATCAAACCAACTGATATTCCAAACAAACCATTCACTGAATGGCAAAAAGATAAATTAATGATCACGACTGTTGGTAAATTGATTTTTAATGACATTATGCCAAACGAATTTCCTTACATGAATGAACCAACACAAAGCAACTTGGAAGTGCAAACTCCAGACAGCTATTTTGTTGAAAGTGGTATAAACGTTCTTGAACACATTCAAGCTCAAGAATTAGTCAAACCTTTCAAGAAGAAAAATCTTGGAAACATCATTGCTGAAGTATTCAAGCGATTCAAAATTACTGAAACGTCTAAAATGCTAGACAGAATGAAAGATCTAGGATACAAATATTCTACAAGAGCTGGTATTACAGTTGGTATTGCCGATATCGTAGTACTAGAAGAAAAACAAGAAATTCTAGATAACGCTCATACACAAGTTGAAAAAGTAATGAAACAATTCCGTCGTGGTTTAATCACGGATGAAGAACGTTATGAACGTGTTATTGATATCTGGAACAAAACAAAAGATCACATTCAAATTCGCTTAATGGAAAGTTTGAATGACCTTAACCCAATCTTTATGATGAGTGACTCTGGTGCCCGTGGTAATATTTCCAACTTTACTCAGCTTGCTGGTATGCGTGGATTGATGGCTGCACCGAATGGTCAAATCATGGAATTACCGGTTACGTCTAACTTCCGTGAAGGATTGTCTGTTTTAGAAATGTTTATCTCTACCCATGGAGCTCGTAAAGGAATGACGGATACAGCTTTGAAAACGGCTGACTCAGGTTACTTGACTCGTCGTTTAGTTGATGTAGCACAAGATGTTATCATTCGTGAAACAGACTGTGGTTCTGACCGTGGATTAGTGATTCGTGCTATTAAAGAAGGAAATGAAATCATTGAACCGTTTGAAGAACGCCTATTAGGACGTTACACTCGTAAAACAGTTTTCAACCCTGAAAATGGTTCAGTTATTATTGGTGAAAACCAAATTATTACTGAAGACATTGCAAGAGAGATCATAGCTGTTGGAATCGAAGAAATTACGATTCGTTCCGTATTTACGTGTAATACTAAACATGGTGTATGTAAACATTGTTATGGCCGTAACTTAGCAACCGGTTCTGAAGTTGAAGTTGGAGAAGCAGTTGGAACAATTGCTGCTCAATCAATTGGAGAACCCGGTACTCAATTAACAATGCGTACATTCCATACAGGTGGAGTTGCTGGAGCCGATATTACTCAAGGGCTTCCTCGTATCCAAGAAATATTTGAAGCTCGTCATCCTAAAGGTCAAGCTGTCATAAGTGAAGTTACTGGGACAATCGTATCAATCGATGAAAATCCAGCAGCTCGCACGAAAGAAGTTACGATCAAGGGAGAAACAGATACTCGTTCTTACCAAGTACCCTTTTCTGCACGTATGAATGTTGAAGAAGGAGATATTATCCACCGTGGTGAAGCATTAGACCAAGGTTCAATTGATCCTAAAGAATTGTTACGTGTTCGTGATGTGCTTGCTGTTGAAAACTACTTGTTACGTGAAGTACAAAAAGTATACCGTATGCAAGGAGTAGAAATCGGCGACAAACATATCGAAGTTATGGTACGTCAAATGCTACGTAAAGTACGCGTAATGGATCCAGGTGAAACAGATATTTTACCAGGTACATTAATTGATATTCATGATTACACAGATAAAAACATCGACACATTGATAGCTGGCGGAATTCCTGCAACAGCACGTCCTGTATTGCTCGGAATTACAAAAGCTTCTCTTGAAACAAATAGTTTCTTATCTGCTGCATCTTTCCAAGAAACAACACGTGTCTTAACCGACGCTGCTATTCGCGGAAAACGTGATCCATTATTAGGATTGAAAGAAAATGTTATCATTGGTAAAGTGATTCCAGCTGGTACCGGAATGGCTAAATACCGTAAAATGAAACCTAAGGGTGTTGGCGTTGTGAGCGAAAATGTTTACAGCATCAATGACCAAATCGAACCTAAATAATAAGAATAAAGAGTCTGCTTATCAGGAAACTGATGAACAGACTCTTTTTTTGTTCTATAGATTCTAGGTCAAATAGTGTGGATGCTTCAAGATGAAAATTCTTCTGGAATGGACGGGTTTGCTTATGGAGCCAGGGTACCGCTGTAAGCCTAAGGTCTTACAGACTTTCAAGCTTCAAACAAACCTCAATAGCGCTAAAGCGCCAGCGTTTTGTAATTCTCATTGGATCCAATACACGGCTACCAGCAACCCATTTCCTTCAGAATTTTTGGATGTGTCATTTAGTTAATTTATTATATCCACACCAAAAATTATACAACTAAAAAAATTCTTCTAGAATATCAGGTTCGCTTGTGTAAAGCCTGTGAATATTGCCCGTAAGCTACAACAAGCAACTCCTGCTTTTCGCAAGCAATTTTAAGTAAGGGATTAAACAAAATCAGTATATCAAACTCTTTTTTGTCAGCTTAAAAAACGTATAAGTGCTAATAGTTTAGGATTTTCAAAGGATATGGTAGAGTAAATTCAGCAAAAAGATACCGAAAATTGAAGGAGGAATTTTAGTGATAAAGACACAAAGGAAATTACCGGAAATTCAAACGGGACTTTATATTAATGGCCAATGGGTAGAGGGGTCCTTAGAAAAAAAAGCGGTCAATAACCCTGCAACAAAAGAAGAGTTGATTAAAGTATCTCAAGGCGGAGAGCAAGAAACACTCAATGCAATTCAAGCAGCTAAAGAAGCTTTTCCAAAATGGGTAGGTATGGAATTAGCCGATCGCGTAAAATTGATTCATGCTATTGCAGATAAAATCGAAGAAAAAGCCGATCAATTAGCGTTAATTATGACCTTAGAACAAGGTAAACCTTTAAAAGAAGCTAAAGGGGAAATTTTGATTGATAGTCAAAATTTACATTGGAGTGCAGAAGAAGCTAGACGTATTTATGGCGAAACTATACCCGCTCCTAACGATCACAAATACGAAGTGAAAAAGCAGCCTATTGGTGTTGTAGGAGCCATTACTCCATGGAACTTTCCGTCGAACATGATCATTCGTAAAATCTCTCCAGCTATTGCAGCGGGATGTACCGTAGTGTTGAAACCAGCAAGTAGCACACCGTTGTCAGCCATCGCGATTTTCGAGATTTTTCATGAAGTCGGATTACCAGCAGGAGTAGCTAATCTTGTTATTGGACCATCAAGTGATATTGGGAAGACTTTAACCAACAGCAATGATGTCCGGAAATTAACCTTTACAGGCTCAACTGAAGTAGGGAAAATGTTGTTCGAACAATGTGCTCAAACAATGAAGAAAATTTCCTTTGAACTAGGTGGCCATGCCCCTTTTATTGTATTTGCGGATGCGAATATTGACGAAGCGGTTGAGGGACTTGTTGCAATGAAGTTTAGGAATAATGGACAAGCGTGTACTTCTCCTAACCGTATCTTTGTAAATAAAGCAATTAAAAAGGAATTCGTTGACAAATTGACCACAGCTGTCAGCAAAGTAACAGTTGGTAATGGCTTAGAAGACGTTATGACAGGACCGCTGATCAATGGGGAAGCTGTCAAGACGGTTCAAGCTCAAGTAGACGATGCAAAAGCTAAAGGAGCAAAAGTGCTTGCAGGAGGCGAAAGCTTAACAGAAGGAGACTATGCCAATGGGTATTTTTATGCGCCGACTATTTTAGACAACGTTACGACTGAAATGGATATTTTTTATGAAGAAACCTTTGGTCCAATCATCCCGTTGATTGATTTTGATGAAGAAGATGAAGTTATCGCAATGGCGAATGATACTATTTTTGGTTTGGCGTCTTATTTCTTTACAACAGACTTGAAGCGAGCTGAAAAAGTTAGCGAAGCTTTAGAATACGGACTAGTTGGAATCAATAATACGGCAATTTCTACTTCAGAAGCACCATTTGGCGGTGTGAAACATTCGGGTGTTGGACGTGAAAATGGCAGTTATGGAATACAAGAATTTTTAGAAGTAAAATTTGTTCACACAAAATACTTGGATTAGCATAGAACTAACAAAAAAGATAAGGGAAACTGGCAGTCACCTGCCTCCCTTATCTTTTTTTGTTTTACAAAATATCTAGTTGCCCAGCATAAACCAAGTAGTAACGATATCTTGTGAGAAATAAGTCAAAATCGTCCCAAAAAAAATAAAGGGAGCAAATGGAATAGGGTGTTTAGAAGTGATTCTTTTGCTGACCAGTAAGGGGAAACTAAATAAAAGTGCTGATAAACAGGCAATCATAATAGCAACCAAGGTCAAGTCGTAACCAAGCAAGAGTCCAATAATGCCGAATAACTTTATGTCACCACCACCTATAGGAGTAGAAGAAAACTGATATAGTAAATAGAAGAAACTGAAAAAACCAAATCCGCTAAAAAGATAAATACTGAAAGGAAAAGGATGAATCACTAACCGACCTAAAAATACCCATAGAAAAAAGAAAAGTATTAAACGATCAGGTAAGAGCTGGTAGTAGATATCAGAAATGATAAAGATAATCCCAAAAGAAATAAAACCGATAATAAATAGACCTTCTTTTGGAAAAAATAAGTAAGTGTGGAAAGTGTATAAAAAGATAAAGCCGGTCAAAGCTTCGGCTAAAGGATGTAAAATGGAAATACGCTGTTGGCAATTTCGGCAACGTCCTTTCTGAATGAGATAGGATAAAATAGGAATCAATTCATAAAAACGCAATGTCCGATGACAAGTGGAACAATGAGAACGTGGAAAAACAATGGATTGATGAATAGGCACCCTTAAACCAACCACCATTAGAAAAGAACCAAAACAACCCCCCGTAAACCAAATGAGTAAATATAAAATTAATACCTGCATTTTTTCACCTCAGTTGAACTTCTTATATTAAATATATGTCATTTAGCAAAGAAAGCTTTAAAAAATTAGAGAGGAGGAGTATACTAATTAAAGTGCAAAAAAGATAAAAAAACTTTTAGCATTTTCAACTCAACTTGTTGACAATAATATTAGACCATGTTATGATTCCTAAGGTGCTTTTGTACGCAGATTCCTGTCTATCAGTCGTGCTGACTGGTACATTGGCCTTAAACTATATTGAACGGCTGGTTGCAATTTTGCAGCACTTATTTTTTTGCTGGAAAAAGAACCGCCTGGATGTGTGGACTAGAATAATAACATAGGGAAGGAGGAAACAATCGATGCCTACTATTAATCAATTAGTACGTAAACCTCGTAAATCAAAAACAGAAAAATCTGAATCTCCAGCTTTAAACAGAGGTTACAACAGTAAAAGAAAGAAACAAACAATAGTAAACTCACCTCAAAAACGTGGTGTTTGTACTCGTGTAGGAACTATGACTCCTAAAAAACCTAACTCAGCGTTACGTAAATATGCACGTGTTCGTCTATCTAACTTAATTGAAGTAACTGCTTATATCCCAGGTGAAGGTCACAACTTGCAAGAACATAGTGTGGTTCTTTTACGTGGAGGACGAGTGAAGGATCTACCCGGAGTTCGTTACCATATCGTTCGTGGCGCACTAGATACTGCCGGTGTTGCAGATCGTAAACAAAGCCGTTCTAAATACGGTACTAAAAGACCTAAAAAATAAGCTTATAGCTTATATGAAATAAAAAATCGTTTTAAAAGATAACTATTATTGAAAGGAGGAATTTGGATGCCTCGTAAAGGTCCTATTACTAAACGTGATGTTTTACCTGATCCACTTTATAATTCTAAACTTGTTACTCGTTTAATCAACCGTATTATGGTTGATGGAAAACGTGGGAAAGCTGCTACAATTCTTTATAATGCATTTGACATGATTAAAGAACAAACAGAAACTGATCCTACTGAAGTATTTGAACAAGCAATGAAAAACATTATGCCTGTTCTTGAAGTTAAAGCTCGCCGTGTTGGGGGTTCTAACTACCAAGTTCCGATCGAAGTTCGTCCAGAACGTCGTACGGCTCTTGCACTTCGTTGGTTAGTAAGCTACTCTCGTTTACGCGGAGAAGATACTATGGAACAACGTCTTGCTAAAGAAATTATGGATGCTGCTAACAATACTGGAGCAGCTGTTAAAAAACGTGAAGACACTCACAAAATGGCTGAAGCTAATAAAGCTTTCGCTCATTATCGCTGGTAAGATTTTTTCTAAAAAAGACTGCGGTGCCATTTGTGCAGCGTAGTCTTTAAAGAAAAAATTGAAGTTTCTTAGTTCAAATTAAATTAAGAGAGGTGTTATTACAAGATGGCAAAAAGAGAATTTTCTCTACACAATACCCGTAATATTGGAATCATGGCTCATATTGATGCTGGTAAAACAACAACAACTGAACGTGTTCTTTATTACACTGGTAAAATCCATAAAATTGGTGAAACCCATGAGGGTGCTTCACAAATGGACTGGATGGAACAAGAACAAGAACGTGGTATTACGATTACATCTGCTGCAACAACAGCTGCTTGGAAAGGCTATCGCGTAAACATCATCGATACTCCAGGTCACGTTGACTTCACGGTTGAAGTTGAACGTTCTCTACGTGTTTTAGATGGTGCTGTTGCTTTACTTGATGCACAATCAGGTGTTGAGCCTCAAACTGAAACAGTTTGGCGTCAAGCAACAACTTATGGTGTACCTCGTATTGTATTTGTAAACAAAATGGATAAAACCGGTGCAGACTTCATATATTCTGTTGGAACGATCCTTGACCGTTTACAAGCAAACGCTCATCCAATTCAATTGCCAATCGGTGCCGAAGATAACTTCACTGGTATTATTGACTTGATTACGATGAAAGCTGAAATTTATACAAATGATTTAGGAACAGATATCCGCGAGGAAGAAATCCCTGAAGAATACGTAGAATTAGCAAATGAATGGCGTACAAAATTAATCGAAGGTGCTGCAGATACAGATGAAGCTTTGATGGAGAAATATCTTGAAGGTGAAGAAATTTCTGAAGAAGAATTGAAAAATGCTATCCGAAAAGCAACACTTAAAGTTGAATTTTACCCAGTTCTATGTGGTTCAGCATTTAAAAACAAAGGTGTTCAAATGATGCTTGATGCAGTCATTGACTACCTACCGTCACCACTTGATGTAGCAGCAATCCAAGGAGTCTTACCAGATTCTGAAGAAACTGCAGAACGTCATGCTGATGACAGCGAACCATTCTCAGCATTGGCATTTAAAGTTATGACTGACCCGTATGTAGGGCGTTTAACTTTCTTCCGTGTTTATTCTGGTACGTTACAAGCAGGATCTTATGTACAAAACTCAACTAAAGGAAAACGTGAACGTGTAGGACGTATCTTACAAATGCATGCGAACTCTCGTAGCGAAATTCCTGAAGTGTTTGCTGGAGATATTGCAGCGGCTGTTGGT
This sequence comes from Carnobacterium pleistocenium FTR1, assembly GCF_000744285.1. Classification (NCBI taxonomy): domain Bacteria; kingdom Bacillati; phylum Bacillota; class Bacilli; order Lactobacillales; family Carnobacteriaceae; genus Carnobacterium; species Carnobacterium pleistocenium. The sequence continues at coordinate 38,242 of NZ_JQLQ01000002.1, forward strand.
TTGAAAAATACAACAACTGGTGACACTTTGTGTGATGAAAAAGACCAAGTGATTTTAGAATCAATGGACTTCCCAGAACCAGTTATCCAAGTAGCTATTGAACCAAAATCAAAAGCTGACCAAGATAAAATGGGTGTTGCGTTACAAAAACTTGCTGAAGAAGATCCAACTTTCCGTGCTGAAACTGACCACGAAACTGGCGAAACAATTATTGCCGGTATGGGTGAGTTACACTTAGACATCATTGTTGACCGTATGAGACGTGAATTCAATGTTGAAGCTAGTGTTGGTGCTCCACAAGTTTCTTATCGTGAAACATTCCGTGGTTCTACTAAAGCTGAAGGTAAATTCGTTCGTCAATCAGGTGGTAAAGGTCAATACGGTCACGTATGGATCGAATTCTCTCCTAATGAAGAAGGAAAAGGCTTTGAGTTTGAAGATGCAATCGTTGGTGGTACTGTTCCTCGTGAATATATCCCAGCAGTAAAAGCTGGATTGGAAGCTTCATTAGACAACGGAGTTCTTGCTGGATATCCATTAGTTGATATTAAAGCAAAACTTTATGATGGTTCATACCATGATGTCGATTCAAATGAAACGGCCTTTAAAGTTGCTGCTTCAATGGCATTGAAAAATGCTTCTAAAAAAGCAAATCCGGTTATCTTAGAGCCTATGATGGGCGTTGAAATTACAATTCCTGAAGATTATTTGGGAGACGTAATGGGACACATCTCTGCTCGTCGTGGACGTATCGAAGGTTCTGAAGCTCGTGGAAATACTACTATTGTAAAAGGTATGATTCCATTAGCAGAAATGTTCGGTTATGCAACTGCATTACGTTCAGCAACACAAGGTCGCGGTACTTTCTCAATGACATTTGATCATTATGAAGATGTACCAAAATCTATCTCTGAAGAAATCATCAAGAAAAATGGCGGATCAGCTAGTTAATTCTAAATAGCTTTTCGACCGTAAGTATTGATTTTCTAATGAATAATCGTTATAATTTTTACAAATGATGGGAATGAAATGAAAATTTCTATTCCTATCAATAAAAAAAGAACTCACTATGAGGAGGAAATACTAAAATGGCAAAAGAAAAATATAATCGTAACAAACCCCATGTTAACGTTGGTACTATTGGACACGTTGACCATGGTAAAACAACTTTAACTGCTGCAATTACAACTGTATTAGCTAAAAGAGGTTTCGTAAGTACTGCAACTGACTACGCTTCAATTGATGGAGCTCCGGAAGAACGCGAACGTGGAATCACAATCAACACATCTCACGTTGAATACGAAACTGCAGAACGTCACTATGCTCACGTAGATTGCCCAGGACATGCTGACTATGTTAAAAACATGATCACCGGTGCTGCACAAATGGATGGAGCTATCTTAGTAGTATCTGCTGCTGATGGTCCAATGCCACAAACTCGTGAACACATTCTATTGTCTCGCCAAGTTGGTGTTCCATACATCGTTGTTTTCTTAAACAAAGTTGACATGGTTGATGATGAAGAATTACTTGAATTAGTTGAAATGGAAGTTCGTGACTTATTGTCAGAATACGATTTCCCAGGCGACGACACTCCAGTTATTGCTGGTTCAGCTCTTAAAGCTCTTGAAGGCGTTGAAGAATACGAAGATAAAATCATGGAATTAATGGATGCTGTAGATTCTTACATTCCAACTCCAGAACGCGATACTGATAAACCATTCATGATGCCAGTTGAGGATGTATTCTCAATTACTGGACGTGGAACTGTTGCTACCGGACGTGTAGAAACTGGACAAATCAAAGTCGGTGAAGAAGTTGAAATCATCGGAATTCATGAAGCAACTACTAAATCAACAGTTACTGGTGTTGAAATGTTCCGTAAAATGTTAGACTTTGCTCAAGCAGGGGACAACATTGGTGCATTATTACGTGGGGTTGCTCGTGAAGACATCCAACGTGGACAAGTATTAGCTAAACCAGGTTCAATTACTCCACATACAAAATTTACTGGTGAAGTTTATATCTTATCTAAAGAAGAAGGTGGACGTCATACTCCATTCTTCGCTAACTACCGCCCACAATTTTACTTCCGTACAACTGACGTAACTGGTGTTGTTGAGTTACCAGAAGGTACTGAAATGGTTATGCCAGGAGACAACGTTTCAATCAGCGTTGAATTGATTGCACCAATCGCTATCGACCCAGGTACTAAATTCACTATTCGTGAAGGTGGACGTACTGTTGGAGCCGGCGTTGTAGCTACAATCGAAGCTTAATCAACTCTTAAAAAATAAAATTTAAAAAATGACTCTATCTGGAATAGAGCGTGTCCATTCGAGAAAAAAGCCTTGTCAATACGACAAGGCTTTTTTATTTTTTTAGAAATAAAAAAACAAAACGAAAAAGGATTGTATTTTAGTGAGAAAAAGCTCATAATTTTATCATTAATATGTTACACTGAAAAGCAATAGTTATAAGGAGTGAAAAAAATGATGAATACAGTAGATATCGATTGGAAAAATTTAGGTTTCAACTATATTAAAACAGATCAACGCTACATTTCTTATTGGAAAGCTGGAAGTTGGGATGAAGGAACGTTATCTGAGGATAATCAAGTGCATATCAGTGAAGGATCAACAGCATTACACTATGGGCAAACAGTTTTTGAAGGCATGAAAGCTTATCGAACAAAAGATGGTTCAATCAATTTATTTAGAGCAGATCAAAATGCTGAACGCATGCAACGTAGCTGTAGGCGTTTAATGATGCCAACCATACCTACTGACGTATTTATCGAAGCAGTAAGAAAAGTTGTAAAAGCAAACGAAAAATACATTCCACCATATGGCACAGGAGGTTCATTATATCTTCGCCCCTATATGATTGGGATCGGCGATAATATAGGAGTGAAGCCGGCAGAAGAATATTTATTTTCTATTTTTTGTATGCCAGTAGGAGCTTACTTTAAGGGTGGATTGACTCCATCAAACTTTGTCGTTTCTGATTATGATAGAGCAGCAGGTAACGGAACGGGTGCAGCAAAAGTTGGCGGAAATTATGGGGGTAGTTTACTTCCAGGGGCAGAAGCGCATAAACGTAATTTTAGTGACGCCATTTATTTAGACCCAACGACCCATACGAAAATAGAAGAAGTAGGGGCAGCGAATTTCTTTGGAATCACAGAAGATAATAAATTTGTTACTCCGTTATCTCCATCTATATTGCCTAGCATTACAAAATACTCATTGCTGTATCTTGCGAGTGAACGTTTAGGGTTGGATGTTGTTGAAAGAGAAGTTTTTATTGATCGATTAGATGAATTTAAAGAAGCTGGAGCTTGTGGAACAGCGGCTGTGATTTCACCAATTGGCGGAATCCAATATAAAGAAGAGTTTCACGTTTTTTATAGTGAAACTGAAACAGGACCAGTTACGAAAAAACTATATGATGAATTAACAGGGATTCAGTATGGGGACATAGAAGCACCAGAAGGTTGGATCATAAAAGTATAAGAGTAGACAATAAAACCAGGTTTCTTATCATATAGAAGAAATAAATAGACAAATAAAATAAAATGCGCTAAGATGGGAAATGTTGATATATTCCTAGCTTAGCTTTTCTTTTTTTTAAAGCTAAGAATAAAAAGCAAAACCAAACTGAAAAATTTATTTTGCAACTAAGAATAATTTAATTTTATTGAATAATCAAAAAAGGCTTGATTAAAAGAGTTATTTTTTGTATAATATAAAAGGTGCTGATTTCACAGGGAATCGTACTGGGTACTCGAAAGAGAAAACCCAATGGCTATGAAACGAGAGGTTGCGACACACCCGGCCGCTTTGCCACGGCGAGTGTGACGGATATTTTCGTGGAGCAATGTCTAATTTATAAAAATAGGCGAAGGAGGGAAAAATAATGGCAAAACAAAAGATTCGTATCCGCTTGAAAGCATATGAACATCGTATCTTAGATCAAGCAGCGGAAAAGATTGTAGAAACAGCAAAAAGAACTGGTGCTAGTGTATCTGGTCCAATTCCATTGCCAACAGAAAGAACTCTTTATACAGTGATCCGTGCGACTCACAAATATAAAGATTCTCGTGAACAATTTGAAATGCTTACACACAAACGTGTGATTGATATTGTTAATCCAACATCAAAAACTGTTGATGCTTTAACAAAACTAGACTTACCGTCTGGCGTAGATATCGAAATCAAGCTTTAATTTTAACCAAAAAAAATAATATAATGGAGGTGTACTCATGACCAAAGGAATCTTAGGAAAAAAAGTAGGAATGACGCAAGTCTTTACTGAATCAGGTGAATTAATCCCAGTTACTGTGATCGAAGCAACTCCAAACGTTGTTTTACAAGTTAAAACAGTCGAAACGGACGGTTACGAAGCAGTTCAATTGGGTTACCAAGAGAAACGTGAAGTATTGTCAAATAAACCTGCAATGGGTCATGTAGCAAAAGCAAATGCTACTCCTAAGCGCTTCATTCGTGAATTTAACGATGTTGAGCTTAGTGAATATGAAGTAGGACAAGAAGTGAAAGTTGATACTTTCAAAGCTGGAGACATCGTTAATGTAACGGGGACTACCAAAGGTAAAGGATTCCAAGGTGTTATCAAACGCCACGGACATAGTCGTGGACCAATGTCCCACGGATCCCGTCACCACCGTCGTCCAGGGTCAATGGGTCCTGTAGATCCTAACCGTGTGTTCAAACGCACATTACTACCAGGTCGTATGGGCGGAAACCGCGTAACTATCAAGAACCTTGAAGTTGTTCGTGTTGACGTTGAAAATAATGTACTTCTTATCAAAGGGAATGTACCTGGGTCTAAAAAATCCTTAATCCAAATTAAATCAGCTTTTCAAAAAGCTAAATAAAAATTAAGAGAGGAGGAACAAGGAATGCCAAACGTAGCCTTATTTAAACAAGATGGTACTCAAAATGGCGAAGTAACTTTAAGCGACGCTATCTTCGGTATCGAACCAAACGAAAACGTTGTTTTTGATGCAATCATCATGCAACGTGCTTCATTACGCCAAGGAAATCATTCAGTAAAAAACCGCAGTGCAGTACGCGGTGGTGGACGTAAACCATGGGCTCAAAAAGGAACTGGTCGTGCTCGTCAAGGGTCAATCAGATCTCCACAATGGCGCGGTGGTGGAATTGTCTTCGGACCAACTCCACGTTCATACAGCTACAAACTTCCAAAAAAAGTTCGTCGCCTAGCAATCAAATCTGTTCTTTCTACTAAAGTAATAAGTGGAGATTTAATCGTTGTTGACGCATTGAACTTTGACGCACCAAAAACTAAAGAGTTTGCACAAGTGTTAAAAAATCTAAATGTCGATTCTAAAGCATTTATTGTAGTAGAAAACGACAATGACTTCGCAACATTATCTGGTCGTAACCTTCCAGGAGTTAAAATTGTAGCTTTTGATAACGTTACTGTATTAGATGTTGTAGCGCATGAAAAATTGATTTTTACACAAACTGCTCTAACTAAGCTAGAGGAGGTTCTTCAATAATGGATGTACGTGACGTAATCTTGCGCCCAATTATCACTGAAGCAGCAATGGCTGCTCAAGATAGCAAAAAATTCACTTTCGAAGTGGATGTTCGCGCAAACAAAACTCAAGTAAAACAAGCGATTGAAGAAATTTTTGACGTAAAAGTTTCAAATGTAAACATCATGAACGTACGTGGAAAATTAAAACGTATGGGTAAACATACTGGATACACTAAAAAACGTCGTAAAGCAATCGTAACTTTAACAGCTGATTCAAAAGATATTGAATTATTTGAAGCTTAATTAAAGCTATAAAATAAACATCGGGAGGGAAAACACGTGGGAATCAAAAAGTATAAACCAACCACAAACGGCCGTCGTAATATGACTGGTTCTGATTTCGCAGAAATCACTTCAACAACGCCTGAAAAGACATTGTTAGAACCAAACAGAAGAAAAGCCGGTCGTAATAATGCTGGTAAAATCATGGTACGTCACCGTGGTGGCGGACATAAACGTAATTACCGTGTTATCGACTTTAAACGTAATAAAGACGGTATCGTTGGTATCATCAAAACGATTGAATACGATCCAAATCGTACAGCTAATATTGCATTAGTACAATATGTCGATGGTGTTAAAACTTACATCATTGCACCTAAAGGAATTCAAGTAGGACAACAAATCATTTCAGGAGATACTACAGATATCAAAGTTGGAAACACTCTTATGTTAGACAACATTCCTGCTGGTACTGTAATCCATAATATCGAAATGAAACCTGGAAAAGGTGGACAATTAATTCGTTCTGCTGGAACTAGCGCGCAAGTGTTAGGTAAAGAAGGCAAATACGTAATGATCCGCTTAAATTCAAGTGAAGTTCGTTTGATTTTAGGAACTTGTCGTGCAACAATCGGTTCAGTTGGTAATGAACAACATGAATTGATCAATATTGGTAAAGCCGGACGTTCTCGTTGGTTAGGCAAACGCCCAACTGTTCGTGGTTCTGTAATGAACCCTAACGATCACCCACACGGTGGTGGTGAAGGTAAAGCTCCAATCGGACACGCTGGTCCAATGACTCCTTGGGGTAAACCTGCTCTTGGATATAAAACACGTAATAAAAATTCTCAATCAAATAAATTTATCACACGTCGTCGTAAAACAAAATAAAATCAGGTTAGTTGGTTTTCCAACTTTCCTAAGGAATGAAAGGAGGTTCACCCATGGGTCGTAGTCTTAAAAAAGGACCTTTTGTCGATGAACACTTAATGAAAAAAATGGATGCACTAGTTGAAAGCGGAAAGAAATCTGTCGTTAAAACTTGGTCACGTCGTTCAACAATTTTCCCGAGTTTCATTGGTTACACAATCGCAGTCTATGATGGTCGTAAACATGTACCAGTTTATATTCAAGAAGACATGGTCGGACACAAATTAGGTGAATTTGCACCAACAAGAACATACCGCGGTCACACTGCGGATGATAAAAAAACTAAACGTTAATTTTGAGAGGAGGATAACTCGATATGGCAGAACAAATTACAGAAGCTAAAGCTACTGCAAAAACTGTTCGCATTGCAGCTCGTAAAGTTCGTTTAGTTGTCGATCTTATTAGAGGGAAAAGCATCGTAGAAGCAATTTCAATTTTGAAATTCACTCCACGTGGTGCTTCACCAGCAATCGAAAAAGTTTTGATGTCAGCAATTGCTAACGCAGAACATAACTACGATTTAGACGTAGAAAACTTGGTAGTAAGCGAAGCTTATGTTAACGAAGGACCAACGATGAAACGTTTCCGTCCACGTGCAAAAGGTTCAGCTGCTCCAATCTTGAAACGCACAAGCCACATTACAGTAGTGGTATCTGAAAAAAAGGAGGGGTAATCTGTGGGTCAAAAAATTAATCCAACAGGCTTACGTGTAGGTATTATACGCGATTGGGATTCTAAATGGTATGCAGAAAAAGATTTTGCAAACTTTTTACATGAAGATATTGCTATCCGCGAATACATTGCAAAAAAACTAAGCGAAGCTTCTGTTTCTAAAGTTGAAATTGAACGTGCCGCTAACCGTGTTAACGTTTCAGTACACACTGCTAAACCAGGAATGGTAATTGGTAAAGGTGGTTCTGAAGTTGATGCATTACGTAAAAAATTAAACGATTTAACAGGCAAACGAGTTCACATCAACATCGTGGAAATCAAACGCCCTGACTTAGACGCTAAATTAGTTGCAGAAGGAATTGCTACTCAACTAGAAAGCCGTGTTGCTTTCCGTCGTGCTCAAAAACAAGCTATCCAACGCACAATGCGTTCTGGAGCTAAAGGAATCAAAACAATGGTTTCTGGCCGTTTAAATGGTGCAGATATCGCTCGTAGCGAAACCCATTCAGAAGGAACTGTTCCTCTTCACACATTGCGTGCCGATATCGACTACGCATGGGAAGAAGCAGCTACAACTTACGGTAAACTAGGCATTAAAGTTTGGATCTACCGTGGAGAAGTTCTTCCTGCAAAAAAGAACATTGAGAAAGGAGGGAAATAGTCATGTTAGTACCTAAACGTGTAAAATTCCGTCGTGAATTTAGAGGTAAAATGCGCGGTGAAGCTAAAGGTGGGAAAGAAGTAACTTTTGGTGAATGGGGTTTACAGGCCTTAGAGTCTAAGTGGATCACAAACCGTCAAATTGAAGCATCTCGTATTGCAATGACACGTTACATGAAACGTGGTGGGAAAGTTTGGATTAAAATCTTCCCTCATAAATCATTTACGTCTAAAGCAATCGGAGTTCGTATGGGTTCTGGTAAAGGAGCACCTGAAGGTTGGGTCTCACCAGTAAAACGTGGTAAAATCATGTTTGAAGTTGATGGAGTTTCAGAAGAAGTAGCTCGTGAAGCACTTCGTTTAGCTTCTCATAAACTACCTATTAAAACTAAGATTGTTAAACGTAAAGAAATTGGTGGTGAATCGAATGAAAGCTAATGAACTTAAAGAGTTAACCACTGCTGAAATGGTTGAAAAAGAAAAAGCATTTAAAGAAGAGTTATTCAATCTAAGATTCCAGTTAGCTACTGGCCAACTAGAAAACACTGCTCGCTTAAGTGAAGTTCGCAAATCGATTGCACGCATTAAAACTGCGTTACGTCAAGCGGAATTACAAAAATAGTTGATTAGCAAAGGAGGTCACCGTACAATGAGCGAAGAACGTAACCAACGTAAAGTATATCAAGGTCGTGTCGTTTCAGACAAAATGGATAAAACAATTGTTGTCGTAATTGAAACTCAAAAGAAACACAGCCGTTACGGTAAACGTATTAAATATTCTAAAAAATATAAAGCACATGATGAAAACAGTACTGCCAAAATTGGCGATATCGTAAAAATTATGGAAACTCGTCCGTTATCAGCTACTAAACATTTCCGTTTAATAGAAGTTGTTGAAGAAGCCGTTACTATTTAAGGTTTACAACAAATAACCTAGTTTCCCAATCTGGAAGGAGGATACAACCGTGATCCAAACAGAAAGTCGTTTGAGAGTTGCAGATAACTCAGGAGCTCGTGAAGTCTTAACTATTAAAGTTTTAGGCGGATCAGGCCGTAAAACTGCTAACATTGGTGATGTTATTGTTTGTACTGTAAAACATGCAACACCAGGTGGCGTTGTCAAAAAAGGTGAAGTCGTTCGTGCAGTTATCGTTCGTACTAAATCAGGAGCTCGACGCGCAGATGGTTCATACATTAAATTTGATGAAAATGCATGTGTGATCATTCGTGACGATAAGAGCCCACGTGGAACTCGTATCTTTGGACCAGTTGCTCGCGAATTGCGCGACAACAACTTCATGAAGATCGTTTCACTTGCTCCAGAAGTTCTTTAATAATTAACCATCCACAAAGGAGGTGCGTGAAACACATGTACATTAAAACAGGTGATAAAGTAAAAGTTATTACTGGCAAAGACAAAGGAACTGAAGCTGTTGTATTAAAAGCTTTTCCTAAAAAAGATCGTGTAATCGTAGAAGGCGTTAATGTTATGAAAAAACATCAAAAACCTAACTCAGCGAATCCACAAGGTGGAATCATTGAAATGGAAGCCCCTATACACGTTTCAAATGTCATGCTTATAGACGCTTCAACTGGCGAACCAACTCGCGTTGGCTTTAAAGTAGAAGAAGGTAAAAAAGTCCGTATTTCTAAAAAAACCGGTGAAATTTTAGATAAATAATAGATAAGGAAGGAGGTATGAACTTCATGAACCGCCTTAAAGAAAAGTATATTCAAGAAGTAACACCATCATTAGTAGAAAAATTTGGTTACAAATCAGTTATGCAAACACCTGCAGTAAATAAAATCGTTATCAACATGGGTGTGGGTGATGCTGTATCAAATGCTAAAAACTTAGATAAAGCTGTTGAAGAATTAACAGTAATTTCTGGTCAAAAACCTTTGATCACTAAAGCTAAAAAATCAATTGCTGGCTTCCGTTTACGTGAAGGTATGCCTATTGGTACTAAAGTAACATTACGTGGAGACAGAATGTACGATTTCTTAGACAAATTGGTTTCTGTATCACTTCCTCGTGTTCGTGATTTCCACGGAATAAGCAACAAATCTTTTGATGGACGAGGTAACTACACATTAGGAGTTAAAGAACAATTAATCTTCCCGGAAGTTGACTACGATAAAGTAGACAAAACTCGTGGAATGGACATTGTTATTGTAACTACTGCTAATACAGATGAAGAATCTCGTGAACTTTTAACACAACTTGGAATGCCATTCCAAAAATAATAATAGGAGGCGAACTACGTGGCTAAAAAATCACTAATTGCTAAAAACAAACGTCCTGCTAAATTCTCAACTCAAGCATATACTCGTTGTGAACGCTGTGGACGCCCACACTCAGTTTACCGCAAATTTAAACTTTGCCGTATTTGCGTCCGTGAACTTGCCTATAAAGGACAAATTCCAGGCATGAAAAAAGCAAGCTGGTAATACGATACTCGCATAAAGGAGGCTAAATTCAATGGTCATGACAGATCCGATTGCAGATTTTTTGACTCGTGTACGTAATGCTAACCAAGCACGTCACGAATCATTAGAAGCACCTGCATCAAAAATTAAAAAAGACATTGCTAACATTTTGAAACGTGAAGGTTTTATTAAAAACGTTGAATACATGGAAGATGACAAACAAGGCATCATCCGCGTTTTCTTAAAATACGGAAAAGATAACGAACGCGTTATCACAGGCTTGAAACGTATCTCTAAACCAGGTTTGCGCGTTTACGCTAAAGCTGGCGAAGTACCTAAAGTTCTTAACGGACTTGGTATTGCGATCGTATCAACTTCTGAAGGTGTTATCACAGATAAAGAAGCAAGAACAAAAAATATCGGTGGCGAAATAATCGCTTACGTTTGGTAATTAGTAAGAATAATCAAGGAGGTGCATTGCTGTGAGCCGTATAGGTAATAAAACAATCACTATCCCTGAAGGCGTAACGGTTACTCGTAATGAGGACATCGTTACCGTTAAGGGACCAAAAGGTGAATTGAGTCGTTCTTTCAGCCCAGTTATCACAATGAATGTAGAAGGCAACGAAATTAACTTCTCTCGTCCAAACGACTTGAAAGTAAATCGTGCACTACATGGCACAATGCGTGCTAATTTAAACAACATGGTTGTTGGTGTAACTGTTGGTTTTGAAAAAACATTAGAATTAGTTGGTGTTGGTTACCGCGCACAAATACAAGGTAACAAACTTGTATTAAACGTTGGTTACTCTCATCCTGTAGAATTTGTTCCAGAAGAAGGAATAAATGTTGAAGTTCCTGCAAATACTAAAGTAGTAGTTAAAGGAATGAACAAAGAGAAAGTTGGCGCTTTAGCTGCTAACATTCGTGCTACACGTCCACCTGAACCTTATAAAGGTAAAGGAATTCGTTATTCTGACGAAGTTGTACGTCGTAAAGAAGGTAAAACAGGTAAATAATCGCCTGGCTGCCTAAAAGATCAACCATAAAATTAAAGAGGTGACAATTGTGATTACAAAACCAGACAAAAACAAACTACGTCTGAAAAGACATGGTCGTGTACGTTCTAAAATTTCTGGTACTGCAGAGTGCCCACGCTTAAACGTGTTCCGTTCTAATAAAAACATCTACGCTCAACTTATTGATGACGTAGCGGGTGTAACGCTAGCAAGTGCATCTTCATTAGACAAAGAAGTTTCAGGTGAAACAAAATCAACTCAAGCATCAGCTGTTGGTTCAGCTATTGCTAAAGTTGCTGTAGAAAAAGGTATTAAAGAAGTAGTCTTTGACCGTGGTGGATACCTTTACCATGGCCGTGTTCAAGCTTTAGCTGAAGCTGCTCGTGAAAATGGACTAGAATTTTAAAAAAAGGAGGAATACCACACATGGTTTACATCGATCCAACACATTTGGAATTAGAAGATCGTGTCGTTTCAATCAACCGCGTAACTAAAGTTGTAAAAGGTGGACGTCGTTTACGTTTTGCTGCTATTGTTGTTGTTGGAGATAGAAATGGACACGTAGGTTTCGGTACTGGTAAAGCTCAAGAAGTACCAGAAGCTATCCGCAAAGCAATTGAAGATGCTAGAAAGAATCTTATTGAAGTACCTATGGTAGATACTACGATTCCTCACGCAGTTATCGGTCGTTATAGTGGCGGTAACATTTTAATTAAACCTGCTGTTGCCGGTTCTGGAGTTTCTGCTGGTGGTCCCGTACGTGCCGTATTGGAATTAGCTGGAGTTGCAGACGTAACAAGCAAATCTTTAGGTTCAAGTACACCAATCAACATGATTCGTGCAACTGTTGAAGGCCTACTACAATTAAAACGCGTTGAAGATGTTGCAAAACTTCGCGGAAAAACTGTAGAAGAAATTATAGGATAAGGAGGACAATAAGAAATGGCTAATTTAGAAATTACTTTAAGACGTAGCGTTATCGGACGTCCTCAAAACCAAAGAGATACAGTTAAAGCTCTTGGCTTAAGAAAAATCAACAGCACTGTAGTTAAACCTGCCAATGAAGCTATTACTGGTATGGTAAAAACAATCTCACATTTAGTTGACGTTAAAGAAGTATGAGAATGAGAACAAGTAAGTAAACTTTAATTTAAGGAGGTGCCTAATCTATATGAAACTTCATGAATTACAACCCGCAGAAGGATCTCGTAAAGTGCGTAATCGCCTTGGACGTGGGACTTCATCAGGTAACGGTAAAACATCAGGTCGTGGCCAAAAAGGACAAAACTCTCGTTCAGGTGGTGGCGTACGTCTAGGATTTGAAGGTGGACAAACACCTTTATTCCGTCGTGTACCAAAACGTGGATTTACAAATATCAATCGTAAAGAATTTGCTGTTGTGAATCTTGACGCGTTAAACCGTTTCGAAGATGGAACAATCGTAACTCCAGCATTATTAATTGAAACAAAAGTTGTCAAATCTGAAAAATCAGGGATTAAAGTTTTGGGTAATGGTAAAGTTGAACGTAAACTTACTGTTCAAGCAAGCAAATTCTCCCAAGCAGCTAAAGAAGCAATTGAAGCTGCTGGCGGTTCAATTGAGGTGATCTAATCATGATCAAACTACTTATTGATTCCTTTAAAGCAAAGGACATTCGAAGTAGAATTCTCTTCACGTTAGGTATTTTAATCGTATTTAGACTTGGAACTCATATAACGGTTCCAGGTGTTAATGCGGCTGCTTTACAAGATCTATCCTCAAATAGTTCATTGTTCAGTTTGTTAAATACATTTGGTGGAGGAGCATTAGACAGTTATTCTATTTTTGCACTAGGTGTTTCACCGTATATCACGGCCTCAATTGTTGTTCAACTGTTGCAAATGGACATTATTCCTAAGCTAGCTGAATGGGCAAAACAAGGAGAAGTAGGACGCAGAAAATTAAATCAAGTTACAAGATACTTAACGGTTGCTTTGGCTTTTGTCCAAGCTATCGGTATCTCGTATGGTTTTAATGCTCTAGTCGATCAAGGTTTGGTTCTCAATCCTAGTACAACTACGTATCTTATGATTGCTATTATGCTAACTGCCGGAACAATGTTGGTTATGTTTCTTGGTGAACAAATTACAGTTAAGGGATTTGGAAACGGAATTTCAATGATTATCTTCTCAGGTATCATTGCTCGAGTACCTACCGACTTAAGTGACTTTTACAATTCGCAAATAAGAAATGCCGGAGACGAAATGGCGCAAGCTATTTTCTTCGCTATCTTGATTGCAATTGCTTTTGTGGCAATCGTTGTAACAGTTGTTTATGTTGAAAATGCAAGAAGAAAGATTCCTGTTCAATACTCAAAACGCTCAGTTGGCTCAGGTCAGGACACTCACTTGCCGTTAAAAGTAAATTCAGCTGGTGTTATTCCAGTAATTTTTGCAAGTTCATTTATTATGACACCACAAACAATCTTAGGATTCTTTGGTGCTTCGAATGCAGATGCACAATGGTTTATCATTCTAAATAAGATATTTAATTTGCAAGAACCAATCGGAGCAGTTCTTTACACTGTTTTAATTGTAGTCTTTACTTATTTCTATGCATTCATTCAAGTGAATCCAGAAAAAGTTGCTGAGAATTTACAAAAACAAGGCGGATATATCCCTAGTGTGCGCCCTGGAAGACCCACTCAAGATTTTATTTCAACAACGTTATCACAGTTGAGTACAGTCGGAGCGGTTTATCTAGGTGTTATTGCTATACTACCGATACTTGCGTCGAGCATTTGGAACTTACCTCAATCTGTTTCTATGGGTGGTACCAGCCTACTTATCGTAGTTGGTGTCGCATTAGAACTTATGAGACAACTTGAAGGCCAAATGTCTAAAAAAAGTTACCAAGGCTTTATACAATAAGAAGAAAGTGTTGGGGATTATCCTCGGCACTCATTCTTACATTTAAGGAGGAAAATCATGAATCTCATTTTAATGGGTCTTCCTGGTGCAGGAAAAGGAACGCAAGCTGAACAAATTGTTGACACATACCATGTGCCACACATTTCGACAGGGGATATGTTCCGAGCTGCAATCAAAAATGAAACTGCCTTAGGATTAGAAGCTAAGTCTTTTATGGACAAAGGTGATTTAGTGCCTGATGAAGTTACAAACGGGATTGTAAAAGAACGTTTGGCTGAAGCAGATACTGAAAAAGGATTTTTATTAGATGGCTTTCCAAGAACGCTTAACCAAGCGCATGCTTTGGAAGATATTTTACAAGATCTAAATAAAAAATTAGATGCTGTTGTTTACATCAGTGTCAACAAAGATAGCTTAATGCAACGTTTAACTGGACGGATTATCTGTCGTTCATGCGGCGCAACTTATCATAAAATCAATAAACCACCAGTCGTGGAAGGTACATGCGATCGTTGTGGTGGACATGAATTTTATCAAAGAGAAGATGATAAACCCGAAACAGTTGAAAATCGTATTAGTGTTAACTTAGAGTTAACCGAACCTCTACTAGACTTTTATAAAGAACGTAATGTGTTGTACACTGTAAATGGTGAAGAAGATGTTAAAGATGTTTTCAAAAATGTCCAAAACATAATTGAAGACACTAAGTAATTGATCAGGGGAACAATGGCTTCATTATTTTCTTGATATAGGTCACTGCCAACTAGCTGCTCAAGGTTAAAGTTGTTTGATTAGCAATCGAGCGAGGTTACTTGTCACTATATTTAATTTGTGGTACAATATTCGAGGTGTTGACTTTTCAATGCTGATATGTTGTGTTATTATAAGAAGATTAAACAAATAGAAGGTGAGGGCTAAGTGCGCTCACTGTTTATCGCGTGTAAATGCGAAACAATTTTAAGGAGGTACTAGGCGTGGCGAAAGACGATGTCATTGAAATTGAAGGAATAGTCGTTGAAACTTTGCCGAATGCAATGTTTAAAGTCGAACTTGAAAATGGCCATGTTGTATTGGCTCACGTTTCAGGTAAAATCCGAATGCACTACATTAGAATCCTACCAGGAGACAAAGTAACAGTTGAGTTGTCCCCGTACGATTTATCACGTGGTCGCATAACTTATCGCTTTAAATAATTGTACTCCGTCAATAAAATAGGAGGTATAGTTCATGAAAGTAAGACCATCAGTAAAGAAAATTTGTGACAAATGCAAAGTTATCCGTCGTAAAGGACGTGTTATGGTGATTTGCGAAAACCCTAAACACAAACAACGCCAAGGATAATCATTTAAAAAAACAGGAGGTGTAATTGTTAATGGCTCGTATTGCAGGTGTAGATATTCCGCGTGATAAACGTGTAGTGATTTCTCTAACTTATATATATGGAATCGGTAAAACCACAGCTCAAAAAGTATTAAAAGAAGCTGACGTATCAGAAGAAATTCGTGTACGTGAATTATCAAATGATCAATTAGACGCTATTCGTGCGACAATTGATAAATTAAAAGTCGAAGGTGACCTTCGTCGTGAAGTAAGCCAAGACATCAAACGATTGATTGAAATCGGATCATACCGAGGTATACGTCATCGCCGTGGTTTACCAGTTCGTGGACAAAACACGAAAAACAACGCGCGTACTCGTAAAGGCCCAGCTAAATCAATTACAGGCAAGAAAAAATAAAACATTAGTAAGGAGGTAACCTCATGGCAAAAAAAGTTACACGTAAACGTCGTGTTAAAAAGAATGTAGAAAGCGGAGTTGCACATATTCGTTCTACTTTTAATAATACTATCGTAATGATTACAGATGTACATGGAAATGCGATTGCATGGTCTTCAGCCGGAGCTTTAGGATTCCGCGGATCAAAAAAATCTACTCCATTTGCAGCACAAATGGCTGCAGAAGCAGCTGCTAAAGTAAGTATGGAAAACGGAATGAAAACTGTTGAAGTTGCAGTTAAAGGACCAGGTTCTGGTCGTGAAGCAGCAATCCGTTCTTTACAAGCTACTGGTTTAGAAGTTACAGCAATTCGTGACGTAACTCCAATTCCTCATAATGGATGCCGCCCTCCAAAACGCCGTCGTGTTTAATTGAGAGCTGCTTCACTTATGTAGGGTTGCACTCAAAAACATGAACTTAACGTTTTGAAAGGGGTATAGATAGAATGATCGAAATTGAGAAACCAAGAATTGAAACGATTGAGATAAGCGATGATGCCAAGTTTGGTAAATTCGTTGTAGAACCACTTGAACGCGGTTATGGTACAACGCTAGGTAATTCACTACGTCGTATTTTGTTGTCTTCTCTTCCAGGAGCAGCAGTAACTACCATTCAAATTGATGGTGTATTACATGAATTTTCAACTGTCGATGGTGTTGTTGAAGATGTAACATCAATCATTTTAAATATTAAAAAACTTGCTCTCAAGCTATATTCTGGTGAAGACAAGACGATTGAAATCGATGTTAAAGGTCCAGCTGTTGTAACAGCAGCCGATATCATTTATGATAGCGATGTTGAAATTTTAAATCCTGATTTGTACATCTGTACAGTTGCAGAAGGCGCACGTTTCCACATACGCATGACAGCAAGATCAGGACGAGGATATGCAAGAGCAGAACATAATAAACAAGATGATATGCCTATTGGTGTATTGCCAATCGATTCAATTTACACCCCTGTCAGTCGCGTGAATTATCAAGTTGAAAATACTCGAGTGGGTCAAAAAAATATTTCTGATAAATTAACACTTGATGTTTGGGCGGATGGTTCGATTAGTCCAGAAGAAGCTGTAAGTCTAGCAGCTAAAATTCTTACAGAACATTTGAATGTCTTTGTAAATCTAACTGATGAAGCTCGCAAGGCTGAAATCATGGTAGAAAAAGAAGAAACTCATAAAGAAAAAATGCTTGAAATGACGATTGAAGAGCTTGATTTATCTGTACGTTCATACAACTGTTTGAAACGTGCTGGAATCAATTCTGTTCAAGAGTTAACTGATAAAACTGAAGCTGAAATGATTAAAGTACGTAATCTAGGACGTAAATCACTTGAAGAAGTGAAATTTAAGTTAGCTGAATTAGACTTAAACTTACGCCAAGACGACTAGTACTGTAACAAGGGAGGAAATGTACAATGGGTTATCGTAAATTAGGACGTACAAGTTCACAACGTAAAGCAATGCTACGCGACTTAACTTCTGATTTGATCATCAACGAACGCATCGTAACAACTGAAGCTCGCGCTAAAGAAGTCCGTAAATCAACTGAAAAGATGATTACTTTAGGCAAAAAAGGCGATTTACATGCACGCCGTCAAGCTGCAGAATACGTACGCAATGAAGTCGCTTCTGTTAAAGAAGAAGGCGAAGATATCGTTGTTCAATCAGTCTTACAGAAATTATTTAGCGATGTTGCTCCACGTTACGCTGAGCGTCAAGGTGGATATACACGTATCATGAAAACTCAACCACGTCGCGGCGATGCTGCACCAATGGTTATTATTGAATTAGTTTAATTTTGAAGATGCTGCTAAAATGACGAGTTGCCGCGTGTATTTAGTGCTTACGAAAAATAGTTAAGTTCAATTTGTTTCACTTTTTGGATGTATGTAAAGAGTGTTATGATGATGGGATCAATGATTTTATTGATCCTAAGTCTAGCTCGAAACTTCTCTTGAACTGAGATTGCTCATTCAAGAGGGGTAAATTCATCAATAGAAAGTGATTTTTTTTTGTCTTAAGAAAGGAAGCAAATAGGTGGGGGTGTCCATATATTTGTTTCCTTTTTTAATATAAAAAGATATATTTGAGAGATAATTAGGTTATGTGATAAATAGTATTTCTTCTGGAATAGACGGTTTTGCTTGTTGAGAGCCGTTGAAACGCCCGAAGACTAAAAAAGAAGTCTTCGAGCTTCCGAGCTTCAAACAAAATGTAATCGCTAAAGCGCCAGCGTTTTGTAATTCTCATTGAATAGTACATAGGGCTACAAACAACCTTATTCCTCCAGAAATGTTAAGCTAGCTAATACTTATTACTGGCTGTTTCAAAAATATGAAGAGCTATTTCCTTTTCTACAAGCTATTTTATGGTAACAAAGTAAAGATTTAAATGTTCTATTAAATAATGTCATGACACCCCCTAAAAAGACTGTGTAATGTTATACTATACATGCAATAAGTGATTTAAGTGCTAGCAAAAGGGATAATCTTTAAGCTCATTGCAACGCGTCTTATTTTTTGTTAGGCTTAATTGAATTTGTAGCTAAAAAAACTGGATGAGAAAGCATTCTTTTTTCAGTGTAAAGAACGTGAGGAATGTTCAATGGATAAAATCATAACGTTAAAAGATATCTCTTATCAGTATCATGAAACTGATGATAGACCAGCGCTAAGTAATGTCTCTTTGTCAATCGAAGAAGGCGAATGGATCGCAATCATTGGTCATAACGGTTCAGGTAAATCAACGCTTGCAAAAACCATTAATGGGTTGGTTGCTCCTAGCCAAGGTGAAGTAACGGTTGGTGGGCTTATTTTAAGTGAAGAAAACATTTGGGATATCCGTGAGATGGTTGGAATGGTTTTTCAAAATCCAGACAACCAATTTGTGGGTTCAACTGTGCAAGATGACGTTGCTTTTGGACTAGAAAACCAAGGTGTTCCTAGAGATGAAATGATTGAACGCGTTAAAAGCGCGATTACACGAGTCAAGATGCAAGACTTTATGGAAAAAGAACCGGCTCGTTTGTCTGGCGGACAAAAACAACGGGTAGCTATTGCTGGTGTGGTGGCTTTACGCCCACGAATCATTATTTTAGATGAAGCGACTAGTATGCTTGACCCACAAGGTAGAGAAGAAGTGTTGGCTACGGTCAAGGAAATCAAAGAAAAAGCGAACTTAACCGTTATATCGATCACACATGATATCGATGAAGCCGCAAATGCCAATCGTGTATTAGTGATGAAAAATGGTGAACTAGTAAAAGAAGGAACGCCTGAAGAAATTTTTTCTTATGGCGAACAACTTGTCGAAATGGGCCTTGATCTGCCTTTTGCCGAAAAGCTGAAAAGTGATTTGCGGGACCGCGGGATTGACGTCCCAGTAGACTATTTGACTGAGGAAGGGATGGTGGACTGGCTATGGACATTACTTTCGAAAAAGTAGGCTATACTTACCAAAAAGGCACACCTTTCCAAAATAAAGCTCTTTACGATATTGATTTGCATATCAAAGAAGGCAGCTTCACGGCCTTAGTAGGTCATACGGGTAGTGGGAAATCAACTGTGTTGCAACATTTGAATGCACTGATGAAACCAAGTGAAGGAACAGTGACCATTGGCGACCGAGTCATCACGTCACAATCAAACAATAAGAATTTGAAAGGCATCCGTAAAAAAGTAGGGATCGTCTTTCAGTTTCCTGAATCGCAATTGTTCGAAGAAACGGTAGCGAAGGATATTGCATTTGGGCCAAAAAACTTTGGTGCTACTGAAGAAGAGGGTATTGAGTTAGCTAAGCGTATGCTGCCAATTGTTGGCTTAGACGCGTCTTACATGGAACGCTCACCGTTTGACCTGTCTGGCGGCCAAATGAGACGTGTGGCTATTGCTGGCGTTTTAGCGATGGAACCTGAAGTGTTGGTCTTAGATGAACCGACTGCTGGGTTAGATCCGCAAGGACGAAAAGAAATGATGGATATGTTTTACCGGTTATACCGCACCCAAGGATTGACCATCATCTTGGTCACACACCAAATGGATGATGTGGCGAATTACGCCGATCACATGGTAGTACTTGAAAAAGGAACGGTCATTAAAGAAGGTGCACCACAAGACGTGTTTAAAGACGCAGATTGGCTTGAATCGAAGCAATTAGGTGTTCCTGCCACTGTTTCATTTAGCAGCCTCTTGAGCCAAAGAACAGGTCTTGTCTTTAATAAAATGCCATTAAGAACAGCTGATTTAGCGGATGAAATTGCTAAAGCCTTGAAACAGCAACTAGATGATTCAAAAGCAGGTGAGGCCAAATGATGGATAAATTGATTTTTGGCCGATACATCCCGGGAAATTCATGGATCCATAAATTGGATCCTCGGGCCAAACTCTTAGGCACCGTTATTTTTATCGGAATTATTTTCTTAGCCAACAATTGGCAAACGTATCTGCTATTATTGCTATTCGCGTTAATAGCAATCCGCTCATCGACGATCAAGTTGAGTTTCTTTATCAATGGCGTCAAGCCACTGATCTGGCTGATTCTCTTTACGGTTGTCTTGCAAGTGCTCTTTACGGGAGGAAGTACGGTTTACTTTGATTGGGGTCCAATCATCGTCTCCCAAGAAGGCTTGCTGAACGGGGTCTTCATTTTTTGTCGGTTTGTTTTGATCATCTTCATGTCAACCTTGCTGACATTGACCACTATGCCATTATCGTTAACGGATGCGATCGAATACTTGATGCGCCCTTTGAAAGTGGTTAAAGTACCGGTCTATGAAATTGCCTTGATGTTGTCGATTGCCTTACGCTTTGTGCCAACATTGATGGATGAAACAGAAAAAATCATGAACGCGCAACGTGCTCGGGGAGTCGATTTTGGAGAAGGCAATATTTTCCAACAAATGAAAGCCATCGTTCCCATTTTGATCCCATTATTCGTCAGCTCCTTTAATCGGGCGGAAGAATTGGCTACGGCCATGGAAGCCAGAGGGTATAAAGGCGGCGAAGGACGGACGAAATACCGTCAACTCGAGTGGTTGTCACGTGACACGGTCGCTATGATGGCGTATGCTTTACTAACAGTCGGATTAGTCGTATTGAGAAATTGATGTAAGAAGAAAAAGAACCTTTCCGCTAGGTCGTGAAAGGTTCTTTGACTTTTAATTCTACGTCAAAAGAATGGATGCTTCAAAACGAAATTTCTTCTGGAATAGGCGGGTTTGCTTGTGGAGCCATGGTACCGCCTGAAGCCAAAAAAAGTCTTCCGGCTTTCAAGCTTCAAAACAACTCGTAATCGCTGAAACGCTAACGGGTTGTAATTCTCATTGAATCCAATACATGGCTACAAGAAACCCTATTCCTTCAGAAATTTCAGGTGAGTCAATTAATTCATTTAGCAATACTAAGAATGATAGACCCTAACTTATAATGCTCTAAGAACAAGATAGTTAAAGGAGTTAGACAAATGGAATGGATACGGTATAAATTGATCGTGGAGTACGATGGAACGCATTTTGCAGGGTTTCAGATCCAACCACACGATCGCACAGTGCAAGGCGAGATTCAAAAATCCTTGAAAATTATGACTAAAGGCATAAAAGTGACCATTTATGGGTCAGGACGGACCGATTCTGGGGTACATGCCAAAGGACAAGTCATTCATTTTGATTACCCGTTTATGATACCGGCTAAAAATATGCAGCGTGCATTGAACAGTTTAACGACAGATGAGATTTTTGTGAAAGACGTTTCGATCGTCGAGACTGATTTTCATGCACGCTACAATACATCAGGGAAAAAATACCAATACCGCGTCGATTTAAACGAGGTCCCAGATCCTTTTAAACGCTTGTATACCTTGCATCATCCTTATCGAATCGATATGGAAAAGTTAGAAAATGCCCTAAAAGATATCGAAGGAAAACACGATTTTTCCAGTTTTTGTGCCAGTAATAGCGGTAGAGAGAACAAAGTACGCACGGTCTATGAAGCTAGTGTTGTAAAAGATGTCTTCAACAATGAATTGATCTTTACTTTTAGTGGGAACGGCTTTTTGTACAACATGGTCCGCATCTTTGTCGGCACATTACTGCAAATCGCCAACGGACTGCGCCCAGCAGATGAGATCAAACGGCTGCTAGCAGTCCAAGACCGTGATGAAGCTGGTCCAACAGCTAAACCTCAAGGATTGTATCTGATGGAAGTCTATTATAAAGCATCAGAAACTGCAAAAAAATCCAATCAGCAAGAAAACAGTATCGTAGAAAAGCAGGTGCAGAATGAATTGGATCATTCGGTCAAGTGAACGAAACGATTACCCTCAATTGATGGACATTGAGAATCACATCTGGCATTTAGGGAATACGCCACATGTGACAACTTATGAAACGGTAGCGGATTATCAAAAACATTATTCAGTCGGTTCCCAACTAGTCGCTTTAGCAGAGGATAGCCAAGAAATCGCAGGATTTTTAGGATTTCATTCACCCACTAGTTTGACAGCTCACCAAAAGGGCTGGTTAATAGATGTGGGGGTTCATCCATCGTTTCAAGGCAAAGGTGTAGGAACAGCTTTACTAACGGCTATCAAGACTTTAGCGGCTAATGAAGGCATCCATAAATTAAGCTTGCGTGTATTATCCACGAACCCGGCAGCGATCCAGCTGTACCAAAAAAACGGTTTTCAATTAGAAGGCCGCTTGAAAGATGAATTTTGGATCGAAGGCCAGTTTATTGATGATCTATTAATGGCTTACTTTTTAAATTAGGCATTCCTTGCCTACAGTGCTTCCTCTCAAGAATCCTATTTCTCCTGAAATTCCGACTAACCTTGTCACCAGTTTTCTATTACTAAAGTTATCAAACTAATAGACCTATCCGGAAAAAATCAATTTATTTCTATATAAAATAATTGACAAAAGTCAATATAAAGGTTAAAATATTAAATGGTATTGTTTGCCGCCACGATGAGCCCCGGAAACTTATTGTGCATTCAAACAAACAGATAAGAATATGGAGGAATAAAACGTGCGTACAACTTATATGGCAAAACCAAATGAAGTAGAACGTAAATGGTATGTGGTAGACGCAACTGATATCCCAATGGGACGTATGTCAAGTGTTGTCGCAGCTATTTTACGTGGTAAAAATAAACCAACTTACACACCAAATGTTGATACAGGGGATTTCGTAATTGTAATCAACGCTGACAAAACGAAATTAACTGGTAAAAAAGCAACTAACAAAATCTATTACCGTAACATCGATGGTAATCCAGGTGGATTGAAACAAATCTCTGCTGGTGCATTACGTACTAAAGATTCTCGTAAATTAATCGAATTGTCTGTCAAAGGTATGCTTCCTAAAAACACTTTAGGTCGCGCTCAAGGCATGAAATTACATGTTTACGGTGGAGCAGAACACGAACACCAAGCGCAATTACCTGAAGTATTAGACATCACAAACTTAATTTAAGGAGGGAATATCTATGGCACAAGCACAATATATCGCAACAGGAAGACGTAAAAATTCAACTGCCCGTGTACGTTTGTTACCAGGTACTGGAAAAATTATCATGAACAAAAAAGATATCACTGATTACATCCCATTCCCATATTTACACGAAGTTGTTAAACAACCTTTAGCTCTTACAGAAACTTTAGGTAGCTACGACGTTCATGTAAACGTAAATGGTGGTGGATTCACTGGACAATCAGGAGCAGCCCGTCATGGGATCGCTCGTGCGTTACTACAAGTTGATCCAGACTTCCGTACTGCTTTAAAAGCAGCAGGTCTGTTAACTCGTGACCCACGTATGGTTGAACGTAAAAAACCAGGTCTTAAAAAAGCTCGTAAAGCTTCACAATTCTCAAAACGTTAATATCGTTATCATATCAACGTTTAAGGCATCTTCCAATTTATTGGTGGGTGTCTTTTTTTTATTGATTGGGACGAGGGTTGGGACGGTTTTATATTTTACGCTATGTTAAAGTAGAAAAAATGAATAGTACAAAAAAATTTTACTTAGTTAAGTTGGTATAATAAATTATTAATAGGAGATTAATTTATTACGCGTTCACGATTCCATTTCGATAGTAATATATGTAAATAAGAGTATAATTAAGGCTAATAAATAACTAATAAAAATAAAAAGGAGAATAGAAATGTTTTTTAAAGATAACCGAAATTTACCCCCAATGAAATATCTTAAGGAACAAGAGGTCAAGTTCAACTTTAATGGTGAAATCTTACAGGGAGTTATAGAAATATTAGATTTTGGTGGATCGCTTGAAAACAACTATCATTCGTATGACATATATGTTGAGGAATCTAATACTCTATATAAGCACATTCCTGAAGCAGATGTTTTTGAAATATAGAAATTTTTTTAAGGTAGAGAAAAACGGTCTTATACTATTGTTTGTTTAAAAATTATATTTTAAGTTATTATTACAAGAGACTTTCTGCAGTCTGTCCAATTGATGGAAATGGAAAGTTTTTTGTGAACTTTGAGCATTCTACATCCCTTTTACGTACTTTCAAACGTTGATATGAAAGTATACAGAAGATTAAAGGTACGTCTAAAATACACTTATTTATTCTCGAAACGTTAATATATCAACAACTTTAGGCACTTCTCAATTTATATTGAGGAGTGTTTTTCGCTCCGTGTGACGGTATAGTTAAAGGTTACCTAAAATTAGTGACTGAAAAGATATGGAAATTTAGATTACGTTTATACTTGAAAATTTTAGAAGAAAATGGTATCTTAAGTTACGGGATAAAATTCAAACGATGAGAGGTGTTTATATGAAAAAAGAAAATATAAGAATGCGGTTATCTACAGAGTCAAAAGTATTATTAGATAATTTGAAAAATGATTTTAAGTCAAACTTTGGGGTGGATGTTAGTTATTCAAGTCTTGTAAGTCAAGCGGTGAGGACTCAATATTCAATGATGCATGAAATAGATTGGAAGGATATCAAAATAAAAAAATTAGAATTTAGTGATTCTGATATGAGTAATGATTGGGAATATCAGACATCATTTATGTTAGAAGAGGATGTTTTAAAAGCTCTTACTGATATGCAACTGTATTTTAAAGATGTTTTTGATGCTAAAAGGATTCATAGAGCTTTTTGTGTTCGTTTATGTATAAAATCATTTTTTTTAAAGAATAACTTGACTAAGGAATAAAATCATTATATACTCATTTTACGGGATATCTAAATCCCGTAAAAAAATAAACAGTTACGGGATAACGAAGTCCCTCTTTTTTTATATAGTATTACGGGATAACATTCAAACTTAAACGGAGTATTTGGGAGGCACAGTATTGATTAATACAAGATCACCAACAATATTAAAAAACTCACCATATATTAAAAACTAAATTGAGAAAGAGGAGAATTTGAATGGACAAAGACATTAACAGTTCAAAAGAGGTTATGGAGGATGGAACAAAATGAAGAAAAAACAATTTAAAGACTTGAATAAATTCGAATATACAGCATTTGAACGAGCTTTGCTAGAAAACGGAGGAGGACGTCCCGCTACTGATTACCCCGAACTGTACTGCCAGGATTTAGACACAATCAAAATTGTACACGAGCATATTGATCAGAAAGTAATGAAACATGTTGGGGAAATTTGCGCTATTTCAATTGACTATGGTGTTTCAAGTAATGCGGCATTTGGAGAGTTTGTGTGTGAGTTAGTGGATGCTATTATGAAATACCGAAAAAATACCCAGTAAGTTAAATTGATGTCAGTGTAGAAGGGGAAGGCATTAAGTTTTTCTCTTCTTAAATAAAAAATTAAGAGATAGTGGGGTTTAAAAATGACAGAAGAAGAGAGAGAGTTTGAAAAAGATATTGCTGAATACGCTGAAGAATGGTTCCTAGCAGTAGCAATGGGTGAAGGAAATGTATGTGAAGACGAGTTAGGTAATATTCGAGTATATGAATAGAGGAGGAGCAATAGTGACACCAGACGAACTAGAAAAATTCATCCAGTTAGTGATTGAAGAAGAACTGAAAATAGAGGAGTAAAAAATATGGCTTATGAAACGCGAGAAGGTCAAGAAATAAAAGTGATTTCGATAGAGGTAAGTCGATTAACAGAGATATTTAACGACTACTCAAAAGATTTCCCGTATGAGCTATTATCTGTATTAAATTTTCTGGAATATGACATAGTAAGAAATTCGAGGGTTCTTGAATTAGAAGGATAGTGGGATTATGTTTTGTAGAGGTTCACCTAATATACAAATGTTGATATGTTACTGAATTAAAAAATGAGAGGATGAATTAATTATGAAAAAGACTATTGGAGAAATGTTGTTACTAGAGGGGATTATCTTATCCAACTTATCTGAGGGAGTACTTCGGAAACTGCAAACTTTAAGACTAGGTAGCTCAGAGAGTTTTAGTTTTACACAAGATGATTTACTAGAAATGAGAATACATTATACCCTTCCAACTGCAGAAAACGTCATGGATAATGTCTTAACTGCATGTCGTTTATTTAAAAATGATGGAAAAAGACTCATAGATTTGATAATTTCTAATGACGGAAATTACAACATCTATCCTAACAATTATTTTTACTACACTGATAACGAACTGGATAAAGATATTACTTTAGAACCAATAAAAAAAGCCTTAGAAGCATTTCAAAGTAGTACACCACTTAATTATGGATATTCTGCATATCTCGCTGATGAATCTAGTGTCGAGGACATTAAAAGACTCATGCCTAAAAATTCATATTTATTCTTTAAAGTGAAGAATGAGTTCGATAAGCTAGCAGGTACTAACGCTAGTTACAATTTTATTTTAAAGGTTATTGCGGGATTGAATTTAGTAAATAAGGAGGTGAAATAGCATGAAAAACGACTATAACCCATGGGCGATTTCGACAGCTGTGTTGTTATTAACGATAAGCTTATTTGCTGGAACAAGTGGTAATTTTGACTTAATACGATTTCAACCCTTAAGAGCTATCACAGCGGGGCTATCACTTGCTGCGATTACATTAATAGTACAGCTACCACAACTAATTAAAGTTTATATAGCAAAAAAGAAATGAATTCTGAATATAAGATAAAATCATTTGATTTGAAAGGGAGTAAAAAAGAATGAAAGACAATATACGGTTTTGGATTGCCACCTTCAGCACGTTTATTCTATACTTTTGTGCCTATTCATTTGCCACTACGGGAATATTTTACATGCTCTTTATGTCATTTGGCTCTGTCGCCTTATTGGCTGTAGTCTACTATTTGAGCAAGAAAAAGCTCAAAGGATTGATAACTTTTATCCGTTACTTGATTGACAAAGGTCATAGATAAAATGATAAGAAAAGTTCTGGTACGGTTATCCAAGTTATGGTTGCCACAAAATGAATACATTTCATTGATGGATAATATTCCCGATTACAACGCTAGATTTAAAGCACTAAGAGTTTCTATTAATTTTGCATTTGTGATTTTACTAATTTTTTCATTTGCAGTAAATAACGCTATTTTAATGTTGTTATTCTGGGGAACCTTAATATATTTGTTTATTAAATCCTTTAGATTGACAAAGAACTTTAAAAAAATTATTGCTGAAAAGAACAAATACAGGTTTGCTATATACGACTTCCTTTTAGATAATCACTTATACGCTGAGGAAAACGGAAAATTTGTTTCTTCTGTAGTTTTCTCGTGTGAGGAAAAAGAAGAAACGTTAATCATTGCAGCTCATAAAAAAGCCAATGTGTTGGATAAGAAATTAGACAAGCTTGATGTAGAACTTGAAGCTTTTGTAGGATTACCAATTGAAGAAAAAATTAACCGTCCTACAGTAGTCGAATATCATTTTGCGCTTCAAAAACCTGAACGTTTAATCATGGAGCCTAGTATAGAAAAACATACAGATAAAATAGAAATAGATCTTGGATATGGCGTAATTTATAATCCAAAAGACACGCCCCACATACTTTTAGCAGGAGGAACAGGAAGTGGGAAAAGCGTTTTCATTAGCTTTTTAATCCTTGAATTCCTAAAACAAAATTCGACCGTATATATTATAGATCCCAAGAATAGTGACTTGAGTGCGTTAAGTCATTATATGGGAGAGGAAAAAGTTGCAACTACACCGAATAATATTGATAGAATTGTTCTTCTTGCGGTTAACGAGATGATGGAACGCTATAATTATATGAATGAAAATTTTAAGTATGGTAGCAACTTTGCAGACCATAACTATAAGCCTATTTGGGTCGTGTTTGATGAAATGGGAGCTTTTCAAGCTAGTGGAACAGACAAGGTTTCTAAAGCGCTTACGAACAAAGTTATGGACGGAATAAAACAAATTATTTTACTTGGCAGAGCCGCAGGGGTCTTTATTCTAATCGCAGCTCAGCAAATGTCAGCCAATACTCTAAGCTCAGACCTAAGGGATAATTTAGGGCTTAGGATAGCTCTTGGATCAAATAGTAGTGAAGGTTATCGCATGATATTTGGGGGGAATACACCAGAATCTCCCCCACCTATAGAAGTGAAAGGTTCGGGCTTACTCTTCCAACAGGGAAGTGGCAAAGAGTCTGCACAGTACTATGAATCGCCATTCATTGACATGCAGAACTTTGATTTTATTGAAGAACTACAAAGATATTGTTAAGGAGCGATTATACAAACAATGAGAAGAACACTAGATGAAATCAGAAAAGAGTTTGAAGGCTTAGAGAGCAGTTCTGTCCAATGCTTATCTATGGTGACGCTTATGAACGAACTCGAAAGAGATTATGGTACGTTTAGAATAGATCCCTCAGAGGTGTTCTTAAGCAAGCCAGAAGTTATATTATACCGGAAAATAAGTAGTGCTCGAGTATTTGATTAGAGCTAGACAAACATGGGAGTGTTCTTTAACAAGCGTCATTTTTTGGGTGATTAATTTTTCTCGATGCGGGGCGCAGCCCAAAGCAAGAGAGGAAAATTAATCTCACGAAAAATTATGCCTAGCCGAGAGTGGTTTTTGCTCGGCATATCTTTAGAAATCCGAGGCGCCTGCTTGTAATACCAGGCCAACAATTGCACTGTTTCACTGGAAAAACCTTATGTACCAAGGGTTTGAGGGCTGTCGCAGCGTGCCCCGTTTTGAACGGAAGAAAATCGTGATTTTTACTGTTATTTGAAAGATAGGTTGTGGTAAATAACATGACGAGTTCTGAATTTGTCACAGGCAAAATAGACTGGATTAAAATTCGTCTGCAGGTTGAACCCGAAATGATTATTGAAGAGTTATTAGGCTTAGATATAAACGATTGTAGTTTTGCAGATGGAAATCTCATCTACTATAACTATAATAGCTATTATGCATATGGCTTGATACATGTCTACACATACAAGGAAGCTACTTATATTGCTGATTGTGTTCTCCAAATGAGTGGTGAAGCATGCACCCAATTTTTGATAATGTTAGAAAATCGATCTTCTTCATGGAGCGAGTTTTTCAAACTAATTTTTACCAAGTATGAGCATACCGAAATATTGCGATTAGACGTAGCTTTAGATGATAAAAATAAGAAACCTTATTTCTTAATCAAGCAATTAATTTATAAGGCAAAAAACTCTCTTTATTGGTCAAATGGTAGAGAGTATACAATACATGAATCTAAGTACAAATTAACTACAGGAAAAACCTTAAATGTGGGTGCAAGAACAAGTAATATGATGATAAGAATTTATGATAAAGCGATAGAACAAGCTAAAAGTAGCGGGACAGATATATCCGATTACGGTAGCTGGAATCGAGTGGAACTTGAATTAAAGAAAGAGCCGGCTAATGATATGGCTAGGCTAATAGCGCATGAAGATGAATCTCTTGAAAATATTATTAGAGGTGTTCTGAGAGAGGAACTTCGATTCTACACTGATGAAACTAAAATCAATGTTCCTAAATTTTGGGATAGATTTTTGTTAAAAGTACCTCCGATAAAATTAAATAGGAAATATAAAGTAACAACTATGGAGAGTACTGCAAAGTGGTTAGAAGAGCAAGGACCTCTTGCAGCCTATCAAGCAATGGAATTTTTAACTAAAAATGGAGCTCTAGGCGATTTAAATGATATCACTGGTAAATACCTAGAATATTCAAGAGGATTGGCAGAACGAATGATAGCGCACTTAGTAGGCATTGGACGTGAAGACTTAATACCTGATGTTCAGGCAAGAACAAAAAAAGAGACGAGAGAAGGAAATTAAAATGGCAAAATTACTAACTTTAAGAGATTGGAATTTTAATAGTATTGGGAGCATCTTTGAATTGGACGAGGTCATCCCAGTTTTTGAGCAAGAAAATCGTGCGGATAAAAATGGCGAAATTATTCAGGATAGAGAAGGAAAACCACGTAACTTTTCGACAGATGTAATTATAGGCTATAACTATTCTGTAACAATTTTAGACGGAAATTTCAGAAAAAAAAGTACCCAAATAAAAATTTTAAACCCAAAGCCTTTAATGACAAATCAGGACATTATGAAAAAAGACTCTGTAAAAGTCCAATTTGTTAATTTAGAGTGCTCTATGCAAGGAAATCCAATGTATTATCGTGCAGAAATGATAGATTTTGTATAATGAATATTGATAGTATAGGATTTCTACATGAGCCGTCAATTGGCATTCTGTATTTAAATAATTTAAAACCAGAATTTGTACGAGAAAAATTCACTAAGAAAAGTTTGGTGTACTCAAGGATAGAGGAAATGAAAGAGACTGGATTTGATTATGCTTTTATGAATGGCATCTTAATGATAGAGGACACTGCAAAGAAAAGACCTGTTTATAGATGTATGGTAGAGGATTTACCATTAAGCACACAAGGAGATTTTATTGCATTCTTTCATGCGGAAATAAAAAATAATATTTGGGTAGCGAGCAGTTTGACGTTACCAAATGCAGTATATTTAAAAAGGTGTTGGAAAAATAGCAAGATTACTTTTGTGCAATGACTTAAAATAATTAGGATAGGACGTGTATTTGTGACAATAGAAATTTACAATTTAAAATCTGGAGCAAAGCATGGAGAGTATTGGTTTTCGACTCTTAGTGGAAATGGCTATGAACTCCAAATCCACGAAAAAATTTTCTTAAAGCGCGTGCCTAGATCCGATATAGACTATATTGTCACTTCTCCCCTTCGCGGCGATTACGAATACATTGAAGTGGTTGCAGATTTCGATATCAGTGTTGGACAGCCAGCTGTCTTCATTCTGAAAGGCTTAGGCAGCCTACCGATTACAATAAGACAAACCACAATTGTAATGACGATTCATGACCTTCAAGATATGGAATGAGGATATTTATGAATGAAATGAGAGAATGGAGGGTTATGAGGTTATGAATGAATTGAAAATCGTTTTAGCAGATAACCAATTAAATAATTTGCGTAGTGCTGTGTATGATTCATTAATTAAGGAAATTCAAAGAGCTCGACAAGATGCAGGCTTGGAAAGACGTTACTTAAATAAAAAAGATATTTGCGACTATCTTCATGTAGCAAACAACACTTTAGATAAGTGGATTGAAATGGGACTTCCTAGAATAAGCATTGGTGGATCAGTTCGTTACGATAAATTTGCAATAGATGATTGGATGCAGAGTTCAGTTGAGACTGCTTAAAAAAGTAAGCCGGAATGTAGCTATCTATGTTTCGGTTTTTTTATAAGGATGTGTATGATGTGGCAATTACAAAAACTAAAAACGGCACTTTTCGATTAGAAATATATTATCCAAAGGAAGTACAGCAGATAACCGGAGTAAAGGAACGATATAAGAAAACATTCTCGACATTTGATGAAGCCACTAGAGAAGAAAAAAAAATAAAAAAACAAATAGAGCAAGTACTGTATGAAAAAAATTCTAGAGCGTTAGAAATAAAAGGAAATATAAAGTTTGAGGTTTTTTACAAAGATATTTGGTGGGAAATGTATATTTCTGGTTCTTCTGGTAGAATAAGACAAGCTCCAAGTAATGCTACTATAAAGAATACTAAAGATATTTTTAGACTGCATATCATTCCAATATTCGGAGATTATTCAATAAAGCATTTAAATGATAATAAGGAAATTGTATTGCGTGAATTAACTAAATTATCTCAATCGTATGCTAATATCAAAGTAGTAAAAAGTTACGTTAATCAAATGTTTGAGATAGCCGAGCTATTGGACTATATTGAATACAATAGAGTTCAAAAAGTTATTCAATATGTTTCAGCGCCTAAAAAACAGAAACTAAAAGAAAAAAGAGAATTAGAAGGGGAGTCACTAACTGCCCCAGAGTTGATACAGTGGATTGATACAGCGAATGAAGAATACAAAAATGGAACGATGATTATGCAAGATTATGTTTTGTTTATGTTAACTCTGAATTTAGGAGATAGAAAAAGTGAAAGTTATGCTTTGCAATGGAAAAATATTATCTTAGATACTGGATATGTATTACTAGTGCAAAATTTATCAAAAACAAAAGAATTAAAGTCAACTAAAGGGAAAAAAAATACTAAGATTGCTATACCTCAATTTTTAATTGAATTACTTAAAGAGTGGAAAGAGTACCAAAAAGAAGAACTTAAGAAAATTGAGGTAAGGCAAACAGGAGAACAATTTTTATTTACGTATACTAACGCTAAAGGAGAAATGAATTTACCAGTTCATATTGATTATTTGAATTATAGGCTAAATTCAATACGTAGAAGGCACCCAGAGCTAGTTAAAACAAATCCTCATAAGTTGAGGCATACGTACTCTACATTAGCTCGTGAAGGTGGTGCAACGATGGCAGAAATATCAGAGTCATTGACTCATTCTGATACCAAAATTACAGAGGCATATGTAAATACTCCAAATATCGTAAATTTGTCAACCTATGAAAAATTTGAAGGTCGGTTAAATGAAGAACGATTAAAAAATAAAGGAAATGTGTAGAAAATTAGGGTCGATATTGTGGGACGAGATGTTAGAAATGAATTGAAATACAGTGAAAGAAGAGGTATAAGAATATCCAAGAGATGTTGGTACTTCAAGTTTTTGAAGCTTTAACGAATTTGTTCATATCTAACCAGGTCTTAAAAAAGCGCGTAAAGCTTCACAATTCTCAAAACGTTAATATTTATATATCAATGTTTAAAGACACTTTCCAATTTATTGGAAGGTGTCTTTTTTGCGTTGACCTTTTCCACCTAAAGGTTAGAGTATTTAGTAAATTTCTCTGCTGTATTATTTCTTGATTTTTTGGTAACGTGGGTATAGATATTTAAATTGATTTGAATACTTGCAGGGTCTAATCCTTTATACTGTCATACACATGCGCCATCCTTTAATAATAAACATGTGTATGACAGAAACCTTGAGGAAATATTTTAAGTAAATAATTATTTCAAATTATTTGATTAATCTAGTTTTTTCAAGAGTAGATTTAATACAAATTTTTCGTGAATATGATTATTTTCTTCGTTTGATAAATTGTAGAAGCATAATCACCTTCTTTTTTATCCTAATGATGTAGTACTGATCATTTGTAGATATAAGTAGTTCTTTAAGAGCTGATAACAAAGAAATAGCTCTACCCCGGAGAGGGCAGAGCTATTTCTTTACGGGAAAAATCTATTCTTCTTCGAATAATTCTTTCATAAGATCTTCAATTTCTGTTCTTAATTTATCTGTACCAGCCTTATCAATAGTAATTGAATCACCATCGAAAATAAGTAAGTCACCAACTTCACTACCTTCAGGTAACTTTTTTTTGGGGATATCACGCATATCAGAATCAAACTCTATTACTGCTAGGTTACCTTCGAAACGATCAATAATACCTTTTTTCATTTTATTTCACCGTCTTTACCGTAATTTTTGAGCCATTAGATGTAAATATAATATTACCAAATTTATCTGTTCGATAGACAGTTGATTTTACAGCCTTTAATCGATTTAAAGCAGTTGAAGTAGGATGTCCATAACTATTTTTACCTACAGAAATGACAGAATATGTAGGTTTTGCTTTATTTAATAAGTTTGCAGTTGTTGAATCTTTAGATCCATGATGACCAACTTTTAAAACGTCAACTTTAGAAATTAATTTTTTTGCTAGCATATCGGTTTCTGATTTTGCTTCGGAATCACCCATAAATAAGAATGCTTTTTTATTATGTTTAAGATGTAAAACAGCACTCCAGTTATTCAAATCACTTTTAGCATATGTTTTTACTGGAGCAAGAAATTTCAACGTAATATCTTTGGCTATTGTAGGGATTTCAACTCCTTGTTTAGCAACCGTAATTTTTAATTTCTTATTCTTTACTGATAAAAGAAAATCTTTATATGCTTGAGTAGTATGACTTACATTAGGTGCATAAACTTTATTCACTTTCATATTTTTAATGACATAAGCTAATCCACCGACGTGATCAGCATCCGGATGAGTGGATACAACCGCAGTTAAAGTAGAAACTTTATATTTCTTTAAGTATTTAACAACTTCGGGACCTTTACCTTTGCCTCCACCGTCGATCAATATATTTTCATTAGGTGTTTGAATCAGGGTAGCATCACCTTGACCAATATTTAAAAAATGAACCTGAACCGAACTTGCAGCCTCAACATCTTTAATTCCAGTAAAAAATAAAGCAAATAATAGAATAAGAGTAATGACTCTTATTTTTTTCATAGCTACTCCTCCAAGTAAAATAATGTATACTAATTAATACGTTTTCATTTAAAAGTATACGTTATTTTTATAAAAGAGTATAGTAAAATAACAAGCAGATTTTTCATAGAAGAGGAAAATTTAAATCTTCATCGAATTTGAGCATTTTTTTTAAATTTTGTAGATTTTTAGTGTAGAAATCAGCTAGTGCTTTTGATAATTCAATAGTAAAAAACTTATCAGGACAAGGATATGTTTTACATAATTCAAGAAAGCTAAATTCGACAAAATAGTGTTCTTCTAGTTCATATGCCTTTAGAACAAACCCTTCATTATAGTATAGGAATAAAATATTCATATGTAGTCTCCTTTAAATGTGATACTTCTACTATACGCAGACTAAGTTGAATGATTTATAATTAGTTGTTTTTTTTAGAAACCTAGTCTGGAAATAAGTGAGGTCTCACTGACTTCATCTTTCTTAATCCCGATATATTTATCTTTGGACCGAATATCTCTACCAGTGTAGTCATGTCTTCGTTTTTCTTGTAGTAGTGGTAGCCAACTATCTTCCGTAGCGTATGTGTGAAGATAATTTTTTTCTAATAAATTTTAAGACAGATACTTTAGTTAATGGGAATTATGTCTACCTAGTTATTACCATCTACAAGTAAAAACACAACCACCTGATAGCCCTCCGCCAGTAAGCCATTGCCAGAATGTCATAATAAGCTACTTCCTTTTATTATGAATTTATAGAATAAAGTTTATAACGTGTTATCAATTACTATTTGTTATTACTTCTTATTTGAATTTATCAACGATGTAAATAAATAGGAAGTATAGTAAAGAAAAGAAGATTGAGGTACTTATTATTAAAAGGGCCCCCTTTTTTTTACTTATGATTTCTTTTTTTTGTCCTATATAACTGATCATTATCATACATAAAAAGAGAAACAGTAAAAATAAAAGTGTACCTATACGGATGTAATTTTCAATATTCATATTCTATCCTCCCAATCTCTGTAATGAATAATTGTTCTAAACTACAACCATTAATATAATCTAATCGTTTAATATTCTTATTAAATATTAAATATATATTATCTGCTAAATCCTCACAAAATTTTGTATTATGACTAGTTATAAGAATAGTCTTACCTTCTTTTTTTAAATTTAACAATGTTTCTTTAAAAAAAATTATTGAAAATATATCTAATCCAAGTGTTGGTTCGTCTAAGATAATAAAATCAGAATTTACAATTTCAATAATACTCAAATTTACTTTTTGTTTCATCCCTCTTGAAAAAAACTTTACTAATTTGTTCGTTTCATTTTCAAGTTTATATTTTTTAAACATAAAATCACCTCTAACCTATATAGCTACTTTATAGCTACTTCGTTTTGTATTTAGTCGCAACATGTTTTCCTGCTGCATTATACCCTTTGCTCATATAAAATTCTACCCAGCCATTCCCGTTTGTATCCCATTTTTTTGCAACTGCAGTTCCTGGAGCATTTCCTAATTTAGTCCATTGGGCTGAAGTCAGTAATCCTGTTACAGCAAGTACAGGTAATCCAATTTAGCATAATTCGGTTTTATGTAAACTATTGAATTATAAGTGAGCTCTTTTATTTTTTAGTCTGCTGCAAAGTTTAAGATGACGGTTGTTTAATTTTGTTTTTTGATTCAGAATATATTATATGATCGAATATTTTAGAAGGTTTTTACCAAAAAAAATTATACTTATTTTTTCAAGCAGCATGACAATAAAAATAGACTTTTTCTTGTACAAAAGGAGTGACATAATGAAAATAAACAAAAAACAATTTTGGATCTTAGCAATTTCATATGCAGCTGTAACTTTTATTTTGAATAATGTACTTCATACGACTATAGGTAGCTTTTTAATGCAAATAAGTTACTTAGCTTTAGCCCTTGGACTAATTTTATTTACATATAAAATACTTGAAATCTTGATCAAACAATTTATCTACAATCGTAAAAAATAATACGCTACTTTTTCACTTTTAAGTTTACAGATCATTTCTTTATACTTGTCATTATCTAATCATAACTAACCTTTTTAACGGATAACAATAAAAGTAAGATAAGGAGAACTGAATTACTAGTGATTACTTTATTAGAAAATATCAATGAAGTAGCAACAATCTTTTTTTATAATTTTCGTTATTAAATAAGGAGGAGATTATATTTCTCGAAATATTAAAGAAAATAAAAAGGAGTCATGAATATGTATTTAGTTATAATGACGATTATATACAGTGCGATAACACAAATCTTTAATTTGAATTACGCACTTGCTTTTGGAATTTATTTGGTAGGCTTAAGTGTTGGAAAAGGAGTTCTCAGTAAAGAAGTTATTGATATTTTTAATTTAAGAAAAATGAGTTACATGTATAAAAAAATTGGGTTTAAAGATACACTGATGGAGCTAATCTCTTTAGTATTAATCTATATTAATACATATTTGATTGATTACGAACCATTTTCTACTCTAGAATTTATTATTACATTTGTTATATTTTTACTTGTATACCGATTTTTATTTTGGGGTATAATATTGAAATTCAAGGAGTTTTCGTTTGAAAATAGTACAAAGAGAGAATAAACTATTGCGTTAGGAGTTAGAACTGGTAAAAAAGCTAGTCTTCGCAGAAAAGAGAGGAAACGGGCTAACAAAGATTTACCAGAAAATATATTTTAGAGCTTCAACCTATAGGTTAAAGCTCTAAAACAGTGTGCTGTATTTTACATAATATTATGGACTTGACTAACAATCTTGTTACTTTTAAGCACACTAATTTATTATAGTAGTTTACGAAGAAAGCGAAAGATCCAACCACTAACATCATTCGAAAAAGCAATGTATATAATAACATCTATTTCAATATTTTTATACGTTTATAGTTTCTTTGCTCTCTATTTTTAGTCCTAAATAATTTTTTATTGTTAAAATATTAGAAACCTAACCTGAAATTCAACAGTGTCTCGCTGATTTCATCTTCATTGATACCAATATAACGCTTCGTAATTTTTTCGCTGCTGTGACCGAATATTTCCATCAGTGTGGCCACGTCTTTGGTTTTCTTGTAATAGTGGTAGCCGAATGTCTTACGCAGCGTGTGCGTGCCGATATCGTCTCTTCCTAACAGCTTCGCGACCTTTTGAAACATTTGATAGACCGTATTCACTTCTACATGACCACCTTTGGTGCTGGGAAACAAATAATCCTGGGGTTCTAGGTCTTTTGTATAGTCTTGGATCAAGTCCTGCAGACTACTCAAATATAAAATACGGGTTTTGCCTGTTTTTTTCTCGACGATTCGGGGGTTTTTGGAGGAAATCAGGTCTTGTTTCTTTAATTTTACAATATCTGACATACGTAAACCGCTATTAATGCCAATCAAAAACAGAAAAACATCCCGATCCGCGTTTTTATTTCTTCTTAAACAAAATAAAAAGTCGTTTATTTCTTGCTGAGTCCTTAATGGTTGGACGTTGTAACTCATTTAAAAGCCCTCTCCTCTCACAAAAGCGATACATGATTTTGTTTATTATACCACATAATCATGTATTGGAGGGTGAACTAAAAAAAGAACCCTATTGGAATAGGATTCCCGATACACGTTTTTATCTAATTTCATGTATCTTACTTTCTAAATAATGAATTCAGTAATAAAGAAATTAATAGAAAGAACTTTGTTAAATCAAGTTTCTATTTACTCTGTTTTATGTATCAATTGCTTTTATTAAATATTTTTTATTCTAACTCATATTCAGTGGGATTTTTTTCAGCTAAAATTTCGGCGGATAGTTCATTAAACCCAGTAAATCTATAGATTCTTTTCGTTACTTTTCTACCAGATCCAGCAGCACCTAACGAAATATTGCCTTCCTTAGCATTTAGACCTAAAGATCCATTGCCTTCTCCTTCATAATATTCCTCAATTTCTACTTCTTCAGCAGTAGCTATTCTTTGAGAAATAGCTAGTTCTTGTGCTAATTTAGCTTTGTATTCTAATGTTTGATAATATAAATCTTGTCTCCTTACTTCATCGCTTAGCTGATCAATAGTACCATGTTCTTTTATATCTTTAGCTTTATCTGACATTAGTTCTGTACCTGCTAAAATTATGGTTCCGATAGAACTCATTCCTAGCACTGCACCTGCTCCCATTTTTAAAAACTTTGCAGTTTTATCTATATCTACCATTTATTTCACTCCTTTAATGCATTATCTCTTAAAAAATCATATTAATCTATATAATATTTTTTATATAAAAATACATTAAATTACATAATTTAATGTATTTAAAATTTACTGTTTATACGACATTAGTTAGTTTCGTTATCAGAAATGGCTAAGTATAACTCCTCTAATAGCTCGTCTTTAATAAAAGTCTTCTTTGCTAGATCAAGTTCTTTTTTATTTTTAAAAATATTTTTATATTTAAGATCATACAACATAGATATTACTTTTTTTCTTGGACTATCGAACATTATATTCATTTTCTCGAAATTCGGATAAGCATGGTAAAATTCTTTAATTCGTTGTTTTTTTTCTTGTTCTTCTCTTAGTAACCGTTTCTCTCTCCATTTTTCCTCTTCTTTTTTATTTTCTTCTTCCCGTACCATCTTATTTTCAAGATATTTTTCATGCCTTTCTTCAGGAGAAATATATACTATTTCTCCACTATTTTGAAGGTTTTCAGGTAGAAATAAATTGATCTTGATAAGTAGATTTCTAGTTTCATCAGATGTTAAAAAAGCACGCTCATAACATTTCTTCAGCCATTCTCTTTTTTGAGGTTTTACTCCACCTATGTACCATTCTAAAATCATTGGATATAAGTATGTATCATAACCTGGAATACCAAAATTTCCAGCTGTTTCTTTTGCTATTAAAGTATGTAAAATTAAGTGTTCAAATAGATCGCAATAAACTAGTTGTTCTTTCTTTTGTAATTCAAATGAATATTTATTTCTGGAAATATAAACCTCATCAGATATATTTAGATATTTATTTTCAGCGATATGATGACAATATAAACCTTCAGAAGTTCTTGTATATTTCCCTCTTGTAATCGTTCTTATTTCTTTTTTCAAGAATCTTTCGTATGAGCTTTCTCTAAAATAATCATCTTTGCTTGTTCCATATTTATTTAACAATAATATTATAGCTTCATCATATGACAAAGTCAATAAATCACTATAATATTCTAGTTTAGTTTGCATTTTAAAAATAACTCCTTTTCGAATATCAGTATTTTGAAGAATATTAGAGTAGCATATATTAGTTAAATAATTGGTATCTTTTGTATTTTAGGCCATGAACTATTTTTTTAAATGAAGAAACAAAACAACAGAAAACACATATGAATTTTTTTCATTTCATCTACTATATTAGCATTTTTTTCTACGGTTTTGATAAATACTTTTGAGCAAAACAATGTATTTACTCTTCACAAAACACCTTAACCTATTCGTCTTTTTAATAACTTTTTCAGGGTTTATAAATTAAGTAACAAGTAACTTATTACTTGTTACTTAACATTATGGTTTTATTTATAAATATCTTTTTCTAACTATTATTTTTTGAACTCTAACTTATATATCCTTTGAACTCTATTTTGAGTTGATTCAAGATAAATATTATGGTGTTAAATACTATTTGTTATGTTAAATTTGAATCTAGAATTACATTAATAACTAAAATGGTACTATTATTTTTTATTTGGAGGAAAAAAATGAAAAAGTTGAGTAAGAAATTAGTAATATTTATTGGAATAATTGTTCTTGCTTTAGGGGGATTAAGTCTATACTTGATAAATACTCCTAGAGAAATGACTAGAACGGAAGAATTAAAAGCTGAAAAAGAAAAAACTGAGAGTAAACCAGTACTTACAACAAACATAGAAAATGAGAAAATTAATATTGAAGATAAAGAAGATCTTTTTTTAGAAAAAACATTGATTCCATTAATTAATAATATCATTAATTATGAATATATATCCTATGATACAGAATCAGGAATTATACATTATTATATCTCTGCTGATATGGTATCTAAATATGGAACAAATGGAGATATGTGGGCAGAATTAGCAGATAAACTAAATGGCGTATTAAAGAAAAATGAAGAAGAAAACTCGGATGGAAATAAATATAATCTATTAGTTAAGGAACTTAACAAAGATGAGAAAGTTTTTCTTTACCTCAGACAAAATGGAGAAACATCCGGTGTTTATGCCCCAGGGTATTATGTCCCTAAAACTGAAGAAAAGGAATCAGAAGAACTAAATGAGAAAGTCTATTTAGAAAAAAGAGTTACATTTAATCAAGAATTAAATTCAGCATTATTATTGATAGGACAAAACCTTGAAAACAGTACTGAATATACCGATGATTTATCTCAAAATATTACTGATTTAGGTTTAGTAATAGGAGATTATTTATTAGAAAACACTCCAACTGAAAAATATACAGAGAGCGAAAAAATATTAAGATCTACTTTAAATATATACAGTAATGTTAGATTAAACCTATTTTATGCTATGCGAGATAAAGATACAGAAACAATATTAGAACTCCAAAAAAAAATGGATGGGGCTAATCAAATGATGGAAGTATCAAATTATTTGCTAAATGACGAGGCAATAGAAGAAATAGAATAATTATTATAAATTATACTATTTTCTATGTAATTCATGTACACACTTATACTATACTTTCTATATTAGATTTTTAAAATTAGAAAGTGGTTTTATCATCATTCAGATTAGCAATTAAGCGATAACTTCTACTGTTTTATTTTTAAAAGATGCTTTAACTATTTATTTTCAGGGTTTTATGCTTAATAAGATTAGAAGTGTTTTTTCCATTAAACTCTTTTCTATCTCGTAAATCATATAAATGAAAATTAAAAGAATTATTCATCTAACTCAAAAGCTATTTCAAATTTTTTGTATTGGTATAATCATCTATACAATATGGTATTGAATCTTAAAATTGAAAATTGTTTGTTAAGGAGAAGATAGAAATGTTGCAAAAAATGGTATCGAAAAGAAATGCATTACCGACAGTATTTGGATTTGAGTTTCAAGTTATTGCTGGACTGATAATAACATTGAGAAACTTAAAAAATGTAAAAAAAATTGCTATTGAAGGACCACTTGAAGACATAGAGTTGGAATTGAATAATGGGAAATACATATATGCTCAAGCTAAGTCTGTTGTGGAGCCTTTGGAAGAAAAAGGAAATTCTGATAAATTTAAAGAAGGGTTAGTTACATTAGATGAAGACTCTAGTCAAAAGGATGTAGAGAAAATAATTTATGTATCTAATACTTATTATCCATTTGGAAAACGTGAGAGTAATAGCAAGGCTTATTGGCCTTTAGGTGCAACGTCCTCCATATATTCTTATGAAGAACTTAAGGATTCAACCTTGATAGACAGTTTTGTCCTAAGTCACGCAAAAAATAATCCAGACTTTGATTTAAATAAACTTGAAATTCATTTCCATAAATTTCTTAATACTCAAGATGAAGAAACCCGTTACTCTCTTGTATATAATGAGATAAATAAATTTCTTGGGAAAATTAATATAAGTTATACGCCTTTTCGTGGAGATGTATATAGAATTTGGCATTCTAGGTTTCATCAAACTCAAATAAACAGACAATCTTTAACAAAAGAAATGTTTTTATGGCCCTTGATTGTAGAACTTACAGAAAAAACTAAAGATCAATCGGAATTTGTTGATTATTTTGAACTTGAAGATGAGCTAGTCTTAGAGGTCAGTGAGGCTTACCACTCATTAATAGACAGTTTAGCTAATACTTTTGAAATCTCAAACTTGATTATTAATGACTATAATAAACTAGTAAGAAGGGGAGATCTTTCGAATTATAAAGCAAACAAAAGAATCTTTACGTATATTGACTCATACTGGGAAGTATTTCAGCCAAAAATATTTATTGGTAATTTAGAAATTCAAGAGTTAGTTGTAAAACTTGTAATGTGGAGAATATTAATAAGTAAAAGATTAATTACTAAAGTTAAGGAGGAGAGTGGCTTATGAAATTTATCAGTTTAAAAATTGAATATAAGGAGAAAGTAAGACGATTTGATTTCCATGAGAGTACAACACTTATTTATTCAAAAGATAATAGTGTAGGTAAGTCAACTCTACTTCGTATGCTTTTCTACAGCATAGGGTATCCAATTCCAGGAACTGAATCAATCCAATTCAAAAATTTACACTTAGAATTAGAAATAAATTCCTTAAAAGGTCCAATTATTATTCAGAGACATAATAGTAAGATGAGCATGCTAACTGGTGACAAAACTTTAAGTTATTTCCTACCACTAGAACATGAACATGCATTAGCCTATATTTTTGGAACCGATGACTTAAGAGTCTTAAATAATATTATCGGATCAATATATTTAGATCAAGATAAAGGTTGGACATTATTAAATCGAGGAAAAGTCATTGGCAATATTCAGTTTAATATTGAGACACTAATTGAAGGTCTAACAAATTCTGATGTTGAAATTCTGAAGCAACAACTTAAGTATAAGAAACAGCAAAAAGAAAAGTACAAAGGTTTGAAAATAATTAGTTCATATAAATCAGTATATTTAGAATCAGAATTACAAGTACCAAGAAGTGAAGTTAAAATATTGACTGATGAGCTATCAATTCTTGGAAGTGAAAAAAAAATTATCGAAAATCAACTTAAAGAAGTGAATAAGTCTATTAAGCAAAATAAAGATTTAATGAAAATTATTGAAAAAATGGAGCTAGAAGTCAGTGCCGAAGTGAGTGGTGAAAATATTTCTGTTAATAAAAATACTATTATAAACTATAATTCTTCTTATAATTTTTTAGATGCAAGGAAATGGCTACTAAAGGAAAAACTGGCAAATATTGATAAAGATATAGAAAAAGACCAAGTTCAACTAATGAACTTAAGTGGACAAGGAGAAATTTTAAATACAGAATATAATTCTAAAAAAGCTGATACTTTAATTGAACAAATTGAGATAAATGAAGAAGATGTTAATTATCATATCGAGTTACTTAAAAATGAAATTAAATCACTGCAAGTACAAATCGATAGTATCTTATCAAACAACTCAGAAGTTATCGATAAGATGAACGAGCTTGTTCTTGTTTATTCAGAACGTTTAGGAGTGGAAAAATATATTAAAGACAGAAAGAATTTCCTTTTCACTAATAAATTGAAAGGATTTTCAGGTACGGTTCTTCATAAATTAGTTGTAAGTTATAAATTAGCTTATATTAAAGTCTTGCAAGAATATTTAGGTTTTCAACTTCCCATCGTCTTGGATTCACCAAGTGGTAGAGAAATGACAAATAAGAATATTGAGAAAATATTCTCATTAATTCATGAAGAGTTTCCAAAAAACCAAATAATCATTGCTTCAATCTATAAAAGCAAGGTGTTTGAGACCGATAAAATAATTGAACTTACTGAGAAAGAAAAAATATTTGAAGGAACAAATGAAATTGATATGTTCATGATTGATTAAGGAAGAAAATTTAACCTCTAGTATAAATTTCATATATTTAGGACCTTAATAAATATTTTTTTCTTATAGATTATAAGTGTCTGACAAATTTTTAGACGGTTAAAAAAAGTATGGGCAAGTTAGTTCTATCCCTAGTGTCCATACTTTTTAGTTTAAATTATTTAAATTTTACCATGGGAAATATTCTCGTCTGTTTCATCTTCAATGAATTTGTTAATGCGATCTTTTTGAGCTTGATCTCCTTTTTGATATATG
This sequence comes from Carnobacterium pleistocenium FTR1, assembly GCF_000744285.1. Taxonomy (NCBI): domain Bacteria; kingdom Bacillati; phylum Bacillota; class Bacilli; order Lactobacillales; family Carnobacteriaceae; genus Carnobacterium; species Carnobacterium pleistocenium. The sequence goes on from NZ_JQLQ01000002.1 coordinate 82,972, forward strand.
TCATCTATCATATCTGAAAATTCTTCTGTAGACATGTTATCGACGTAATTTTTAATTTCTGGTGACCATTCTTTTTTATATTTACTCATATATGTTCCCCCCTGTTTTTTATGTGATATTAGTGTTGACTCCTAAAATATATACCTTTTTAATTGTGTCGGGTTATCTGTATTTTTAATCGCTATGTCCGGCTTACATATACTAGGTCTTCGATTTAAGCATTGCTGTCTATAATTATTATGTACCCTCAATATATAACATATACACTTAAAGTACTCATATAATAAATAAAGATAATATATGTGAAGATAAAAGTAAGCGTTATTAAGATAGTTCTATTTTAAAGTTTGACTCTACGTAGTTATAACTCAAGGTTATTGACTATAATTTTATGAAAAATTAAAACAGTGTAAAGATGAGGATCCAGTGTATTATGGAGTATGTGGTATAGAACAGAATATAGTAAATCAGCTATGCAAGGTGGGAAACTGACTACTAGAATGTAAAGGATGCTAGCTATCAATACAAGTACAGTTTCAACATAAAAAGCTATACAACAACCATGATTGATTGTTGTATAGCTCTTTTTTACTTACTACTATGTCATGTTAAACTGGATAATAATTTAAAGATACTTAGAGATATATTTAGAAATCGATGATTCACTTGTTTAATAATTTAATAAAGGAATCTTAACAGTTAAAGAATATTGATAGTCAAAATTATAAAGTAATCAACTTATGTAATAAAATTTTTTTAGTCGAAGTATAGATTATTGTATATTAATGTAAGTTGGTTTGATACTATTATAATTATAAAATTATTAAAATCGACTGTATTCATTAGTCTCTAACGTACAACCGGCATAGTAGTATTTAACATCTTCTAAATAAAGAAAAATTTGCTTTTTATTTGAATAAGTTGATGTTCTGATTATAGGCATAACTATGATAAGTAGGGCTATTACAGTAATCGTAACAGTCAATAATGATACTATAATGAGGAACAAATCGTTCTCATATAAAATTTCGTTTTGCTGAGAGAAAAATAGGTTTAAAAGGAAGCCTGCAGGAACCCAAAATAAAAAGAAAAAAACTTTTGATATAAAATTAAAAGAAGTAAGAATAGCATTTTTTTCTTCAGTTAAATATTTTTCAATTTGATTTTGTAGCATTTCTATATCTTCTTTTTGATTAAATCCTTGTTTTTCTAATAACTGTTTGAAAAGGATAAGTTCATTATGAGGAGTAATCAAATTTCTTTCTAACTTATTCGTTTTGTAATATAGAAATAATAAACAAATTATTGCTATAAGAGGAAGACCCCAGATAAAATTATCTAATTGCTTGTCAAACATTATTAATACAAGCATTATTATTAATGACAGCTCCATAAGGATAAAAATACTAGAAACTAATTTGTTGTTTTTTATAAAATAAGTAAACTTATTTAATGTTAATTTGTTACTTTGAAAACTTTGTTTAGCAATTCTTTCAACTAAATAGTAATAATTATTGATACTTAAAACATCCTTTTTAATTCAAGATAGTTAATAATACCGACCTCATATATATGATAATATAAAAAACATGCATTATATAATAATAATATCGGTAATAATATTGAAATATTTAATAAACAAACCATTCACAATTTAATACATATGATGTAAAGAGTATTTGAAGGAAAGGAGATTTTTATTATGTATGAATTAATTAATCGAGAGGTGGTTATTAAATTAATTAATTCACCTGAAGATGACCGGCATGATTTTAAACAAGAATGGTATAAAGAGGGACAAAAATCTGAAATGGTGAGAGATATTTTCAGTTTTGTAAATACAGTACATAATGAATCATGTTATCTAATATTAGGAGTAACTGATCAGCAAACAATTATTGGAGTAGAAGAAGATTTTAATCGAATGAATCAACAAAATATGATTGATTTTATCAGCCACTTGCCTATTGCGAATGATGCTATTCCTAAAATTTATGTTCAAAGTATAGAATTAGAAGGACATGAGATTGACATTATAGTGATTCCGAACACAAATGACGTTCCTGTTTATTTGTCTTCAAAATATCCTCGAAAAGGGCAAGGTAAGCCTCTTACTCCAGGACAGATTTTTTCTCGGATAGGAGATGTAAATACCCCAGTTAATGAAACTACAAACTTTTATCAAGTTCAATATTTATGGCGAAAACAATTTCATTTGAATGTTCCTATCCAGGAGCAATATAAATATGTGCTAAAGGATATAACTAATTGGTCTTATATAGAACAAGAAGAAAATATGGGTTTTGTATATAATTTAAATCCAGATTTTTTTATTTCGATGGAGGATGATGATCAAAATCGAAATGAGGTAGAAGCATTAAGTATTGATCAAATTAAAGTAAGAATGGGATGGAATTACTTAAAATTAAAATATAGAAATCTAACGATTATTTCTATATTGATAGTATCTCTTGATGAAGCTAGACACCATACTGTTGTTCCCAATTATAGGTTTATTAAAAATAGCAGTGGTAACCAACGTCCTTTATCATATTACGGAATGTTAGAAGATACATTTGAATACTTAGTTGACTATATGATTAACACTGCTCCGAATTCTTTTACTAGTTATGACAATTACTCAAGTGAACATGCTAAAAAAAACATAGTGATTTATCAAAGTGAGAAAGAAGAAACAATAGTACAAAATAAAATAATAAAAGACTATCCAGAATTATCAAAATTAATAGAACCAACTTCAGAAGAAATAGAGTTATTTTCTCGAAAAGTAAGATCTGAAATTAATATAAAAACAGAATATGATAAAGAAAACATCCAATATATTCTTCGTCAAAGAAATTTAGCTCAGTTAATCAATAATGATATAATCAATCAAAAATGAAATAGTTGTTTTGTATTGTAATGAAAATTTCCAAATATATATTTAAATGTACCACTTTGACTAAATAATAGTCTTTTATCAATAAAGACAGTATTCATAAATATCTTTATTGTGTGAATTAAATGGATTATAAATATATGCGTTTCGAACTCCATACAATTATTGATAGCATTTTTGTTTTCATTTTTTTTTAATAAATACTTCATCTAAAAATTTAGGCTCTAATTGAAAAATCAAAATATTAATGTAATCCATAGTATTCTGATTTTTTTAATCTCCAGTTTAAAGAACCGCATAAATATTATCTTGTGGTCTCTAAGTAAGAGTCGCAACGAATTGCCTCATTTATTATTTTACGAATATTATTCATTAGTTCTTTAACATTAGATTCTAACCCTTCGTAATCAGGTTCAGTTATTCCCCGCTTTCTTGATCCATGAGAAATTGCATTTCTATAGCCAAGAAGCTTATTAATAGTGTTTTCTGAAATATCTAGTTCTTCAAAAGGAAATCCTAAGCGATATAAAATTTTTTTCAATACAACAGCCTTTAAGTTTGATTCAGTATCTACAATACTTTCGGGTATATTTACAGTTTCAGTTAAAAAATTAGTAAACTCATTAACAAAAGTTGCTTGACGTGAATATTTGTGTAATTTACTGTCTTCAGGTAATTCCTTTTTGAATCTAGAGTCTCTTTTTGAATCATTTCCAACAGCTAAAAAAACTTCATGAAGTGAAGATGTTCTAATAGATAAATTGACATCAGCTCTAGTTACTTGTTCTAAATTAATAGTCTGGATATATATCTGGAAAGCAGATTTACAGAATCCTTCATAATAAGAGTAGAGCATTACTACTAATGATTTTCTATATCTATTTTGTTCTTCTTCTTTTTCTATTAGTGAAAGCTGATTTTTGAAAAAAACTAGCTCCTCAAATCTCCAGGTGAGTTCCTCCTCTATTTGACTAATAATATCAATTTTGTCCATATAATTTTTTTACCTTTGATTCTACGAAACCAATCCTATCATTTAAAGGATTAATAGCATTTTTACCTCCACCTGTTGTTAATCGTCGAAACTCTTCGTCAGCTTTAATTTCCATAAATAGTATTTTTAGATTATTTATTTCATCGTCATTTTCATCATTAATTAAGTCAAGTGACGATTGTATTCCAAGTGAGAATGACTCAAAATTATACACTGAAAATCCACTAGTAGCATTACCATTTGCAGAGAGTCTTCCAAAAACTTGATTACCCATAGTTTTATTAAGAATTCTAAATGTTTTATTGAATATTTCTCTTTCTTTACTGATATCGTAATTCTTTTCTAGTAATTCTGTAGTTGCGTATTCCATGTATTCAGTTAAAAAATCACTTACGTCATGAAGATAGTTACCAATGTTATTTTTTAATGATAAAAATCTTAAAGCTAATTCCTCATTGTATTTACTGTTTAATTTTGTAAGGCTTATATTTTTGATGGTCTCTTTAAAAGATTCGTTATTACTTAAGGTAATTAAAAATTCATTAAATTCAGAATCTAATAATCTAATTGTACTATTTCTTAACTCTTGATCACTTAAAACTTCTCCACCAGTATTGAGTCTTTTAAACATATAATATCTTAAACGAGAATCACTTTCTTTTCTCAAAATTTCTACCCGAATAAAATTTCTTTTTAATTTTATTTCTAAAGGCTTAGGCAGTGTATCATATGTTAATCCATTTAAGTCTTCAACAATATCACAATCAACCAAAGTTAACTGTGTACCCTCTTCTAATTTACCACGAAAGTTAAGGTATGATGATATACGCTGTAATCCGTCTATTAACTCATAGATTCCTTCCTCCAATTCAATAACAAATATTGGTGGGATAGGTAGCTCTAACAAAAGAGACTCAATAAAGCGAGATTGTTTCCCCACTGACCATCTAAAAAGTCTTTGAAATTCTGGTTGAATAATTAATTCTCCATTAGAATGCATATCTAGTAATTCGTTAAAAGAAAGATCTAGAGATCTTGTTCGTATAGAATTAATATTTTCCTCAACCTTCTTAATTAAATCTATTCCTTCAATTGTCATTATATACTCCTCTCAAAAACAAGCACAGTTTCTTTTGGTTTAGTAATATTCCTATAATTTTTAGTATTTTTATTTATGCTAACCATGGTATTTTTCTTTTCAAAGTCTTTCTTTAACAAAAGACTCCAGTTGTAGTTTTCAAAAATTTCTTTGAAAACTAAAGCTAAATCTAAATAAATATCTTTATAGAAAGAGTCTTGTACGACAATGTAAACTTTTGCATTAGTTTTGCTCACTCTATTAATTTCAGAAATAGAATGATTGATGCCTTCAAAATACTGCATGTATTGACGCCTGTAATACGTTTTAGAAGCTTTAGATTGATGAAGATTAACAGAATAAATAAATTTTTGTGCTGTTATACTAAAATTTAACATATCTTGATTAGATTCACTTAATATTTTTGTTGTACCAATCATTTTTTTTCTTAGTTCTTCAAACTGGCTATCGTTACTAATACCTAAAATAGCTAATTCTAGTCTTGTGCTAATCGTATAATCAATTCTTGTACAATATGGAGGAGAAGTGATTATCAAATCAATACTGCTATCCTCTAGAGGTATGTTTCTTGAATCTGCAACTTTTAGATTAATATTTTTTGATATAATTTTTGGTCTATTCTTTAAAATTTTTGTTTTTTCTCTGAGTTCTTTTACAAAATAATTTTCAAATTCTTTTTGGGATATTTTTATTTTCTCGTCTTGTTTTTTTGCAACTTTAATCCATGTAGGATTTGAAGACCTAAATTTTCCAGAGATTTTTTTTACTGTCTCAAAAAGAATAAGATAATAGAATGCTAGCAATCTATTATTTACTGAATTATCAAAACAAAAATTTTTTTTTAAAATAAAATAATTTGATGAGGATTTATTTTTATGGGATAAGCTATTACGAAACTCCATTTCAAGATTTCGAATATTTCTAACAGAAGTTCTAGTAAACCAACTTTCTAATGGGTCTCCTATAATATCTTTATTGCTAAAATGACGGGTAGCATTGAAACTAATTTCTTTGTATTCATTGAACTCCAACATTTCAGCAGCAGAGATAACTGCCATAGCAGGATTAATATCAAACCCATAAATATAATTCTCTCCCAAAGATGCTGCAACTCTGGAAGTTGTTCCACTACCATTCCATGGATCAAGTATGTTCATATTCTTAACAGGGTAATTTAATAAAATATTTGTTACAAATTCTGTAGAAAAACCAGCATAATATTTATATAATAATGAAACATCGTTTGATCTGTACCTAGGGTTTATAACTTCTCTATTCATATTTATTTTTCTCTACTCTCTTTTATCTCTATAAGCATAGTATAACATTTTTAATGTGTGCCTTAAAAAATAATTTATTTTAAATAAATGGAAATATTCTAACTGCAGTTTTGTTGGTATTAAAATTTTTTTATTCAGTTAATTTAATTAGTTTAATTGAAATTTTTCAATTCTCTCTCTTTTATCTTTCTATATAATGATCCTTGAGAGATACCAGTGATCCGTATAATGTCTTTAACCGAATAATGTCCCGAATCATATAAGCGTAAAGCATCTTTTACCTTTTGTTTGTCCATTAGTGGTCTACCAAGCTTCACTCCACGTGCTTTAGCGGATGCTAAGCCTTCATTCACTCGCTGTACCGTCAAATCACGTTCCAATTGAGCAATTACGGCCATCATCTGAAACATAGCTTGACCTGTTGGAGTAGAGGTATCTAAATTCTCTTTTAACGAAATAACTTCTACTCCTTGTTCTTTAAGTTCTTCAACCGTAGACAGAATATCTAGCGTTTTTCTACCTAAACGACTAATCGATTCAATAATAACGATATCCCCTAATCGAACTGTATTAAATAAGCTATCTAAACCTGCGCGTTTTTTTTGTGTACCTGTAAATTTCTCTTGAATGAGTTTATCATATCCAACTCTTTCTAATGCGTCTAATTGACGGTAGAGTTCTTGTTTATCTGTTGATACTCGAGCATAAGCAATCCGCATAATTCCACCTCTTTAAAAAGTTTCTTCTATTAATATATGTAAATATATTTAACAAAAAAAGATAACACTGTATCCTTTTAAGTATATCATTAAACGTCTTATTTGTAATGGTATTTGGTAATCATTATGGGAACGTATTTTGGTAATGTTAAAAAAGCTGATTTTAAAAGAGTTTTTATTGTTTTTGTTTTTGTATAAACTCAGTTCCCAAAAACACTTGTTTTTAGTAATAATAATTATGACAAAATATTGTAATTAAATAAACGAGTTTACTCTTTTTTCATCTATATTAATAATAGACAAGGAAGGGGTCGAGAAATGTATACAAATGGACAAGTCATTATAGAAAAAAATTTTTTTGAAATTAAATTAGTTACAGCGCGTACTGAAATTATTTATATATTAGACACGGAAGAAAAAGCATATGAACTTTTTATAAAACTCATTTTAGATACTGAAAGAAATAGAGATTCATTAAAATAGTATTGGTATGGAAAAAAATCTAAAATAAAAATACTTAGTAGATATTCTTACAGCGGTTCGTTCGACAATAACAGTTTTTATAATAAAATAATGCAGTTACTGATTAAAACTGTAGAATGTTTAAGAGAATTTACTGAATTTAATTTATATCTAAGAATACTGTTAATGATCATTGAAGGCACAACATGGTATAACAAAACAAGGTGCTCCATATGATAAGTGTGCTTTTTGCATATAAAGCAATAATTGTCAAAAAAGAACAAAAGTATAAAGTTAGCTATTAGCACACTAATATTATAGGAAAAACTAGCATAGGATGGTTAGTAAATATCAGAATAAACAACGCATATTTTTTTAATATGAAATAGTCGTTATCGATGGAGAAGAGATTACAAATTTAGTTAAAAAGTATCAACTGTATATTAATAAAGAACAAACGTATAATTCAAAAGCATATCGTTATTTAGAAAGTAACAATAGTTTAGGAAAAGTTGTTGTAATGAATGGAGAATAGACGAAATGAAAAGACGGTTAATTGTATTGGCTTTAGGATTATCCTTCTTTTTGACAGCCTGTCAATCTGATATTGAAACTGAAATGAACGAGCAGGTCGTCCCTCATGATGATATTTCTATAGTGATTACCAGTGATTTACACTATTTATCACCGGAACTGACAGACTATGGCGACTACTTTATGAATCTAATCCAGAATTCTGACGGGAAGCTGACCCATTATACTCCAGCAATCACAGAAGCTTTTGTTGCGGATGTAGTGGCAATGAACCCGAATTCCGTGATATTGAGTGGAGATCTGACATTGAATGGACATAAAAAGAGTCATGAAGGGTTGATTGAATTACTTGAACCTATCGTTGAGGCTAATATCCCAGTATTCGTTATCCCTGGTAATCATGATATCGGTGGAAAGGCTTATAGCTTCGATAATGAAGGTATTTACGAGTCTGCAGCAGTAGACAGTGAAGAATTTTTAGAACTGTATGACGAATTTGGCTATAAGCAGGCGTTATCGAAAGACACATCTTCTTTGAGTTATGTTGCGCAAATGACTGATAAAGTATGGGTGCTGATGCTTGACGTGAATGGATATAATTTAAACGGAGAAATTCCCGAAAAGACGCTCGAGTGGGTTGAGGAACAATTAGTTCTCGCGGAGGAATCTTCTGCTACCGTTTTGGGTGTTAGTCACCAGAACTTAAACATTCATAATCGTCTTTTTCAGTCTGGTTATAAAATGGGAAGAGCAGATGAACTAGCTGCATTATATCAGAAATATAATGTTCAGCTGCATCTAAGCGGTCACTTGCACTTGCAAAATATTATTGAAAATGAAGGCGTAACTGAAATAGCTACGTCCAGTATGGCGATCACACCCAATCGATTTGCCACGCTTCAAATTAATAAAGATTTATCAATGGCCTATTCGACACAACCGGTCGATGTCTCGTTATGGGCAGAAAATAAAGGCAGTACAGATGAGAATTTATTGAATTTCTCATCCTACTCCAAAACATTTTTTGAAGAGACAACTGAGTTGAAATTTCTTGAAAGCATAGAATCTCTTGATATAGACACCACAGAAAAGAAACGGATGATTGCATTCGCCATTGATTTCAATACACATTACTTTAATGGGACACTTACTGAAGAAGTATACGATGAGCAGATTATAGCATCATGGGAGAAACATCTTCCAAATGAGTTCTTAACCAGATATTTCAATAGTATCGACGAAAGTGAGCTTGGTGATAAAACCAACTGGAAATTGCCTGCAGATAATCTTGTTAACAATTAATACATTCGTTGCCTAGAAGATGTCAGTTGAAAAACATCGATTTTTTCTCAAACGTAAAAAGTTCGGTTAGCAATTCAAATAACTAATAGAGCATGTCAAATATGGCCACCGAAAATACAGAATACAAACTGCGTTTTCGGTGGCTTGATTTAATTTTATAATTGAAAAAAGGTCTGATTTGTCAAATTAAGCTAGATAAAAATTGTTTGCTGGTACTAACGGATGCTAACTTTCTATCGAATCCAAGTTTTAACCTGCATCCCTGACTAGTCTTTTTCTTATCTGTTCTTTTCTTTATAAACCACTGAATTCCTGAAGAAGCCCGCTCACGGTAAGAGAAAAAATTTCTCTTTATCTTCCACCTAATGGACTACGCGATATCTTATTGAAGTCTGCTCGAACAAAGGAGTTCGTCGCCAAAAATAAGAATAACGTGCCAAAAGCTGTAATGATGATTCCACTCATCCAAGGTGTTACTATGAAGCCATTGAAATCAAAGGCCAAACCCAGTTCCACCCATTCTGTTTGTGTCAATCCGCCTTTTTCTAGCATGATGGTTCTAAAGAAAGCTGTCGTATAGGTCATGGGATTGAAATACGCAATAAATCGAAGAACGTCAGGTAAAAAGGCAAGTGGGATATATGCTCCGGATAAGAAAGTAAATGGAAGGACGACAGCTTGTTGTACGACTTGAAAAGTGGAAGAGCTTTTGACCATTGAAGCTAAGAATAAGCCTAATCCTGAAAAAACTAATCCGACTAGCATCAAGGACAATAAGACATAAATGATGGTATACCAATAGTCAAAGCTCAAGCCAGTAAAGAAACCGAGTATCAGTATCAAAATCCCTTGTGTGGTCGCTATTGTAGCCGCTGATAAAATTTGTCCCAGGGCTACTTGAAAACGACTGGTCGGACTCACTAAGATTTCTTTCATATAACCTGAAACAGTATCATCGATTGTCGAAGTCGCAATATTCAAAGAGGTTTGGAATACCGTTGCTACAATAATCCCTGCAAGTAAGAAAGCGGTTGGATCTTCTACTTGATCTGTTTGAAAAATAGACTTGAAAACATAAAGGAAAAAAAAGGGAATGACTAATGATGTGATGAGTTTGACTCGATCACGAACGAATCCTCTGATGTTTCTGAGCCATAGTGCAGTGATTGTTCTCATTCTGTGGCCTCCTCTCTAATTTCTTTACCTGTGATTTCTAAGAAGACGTCATTCAGTGTCCCTTTTTTGATTTCCAGATCTTTTAATTCATTTTTGAACTGTCCGACAAACTGCAGAAAATGTTGAACTGTATCTACATCTATATCGATATAAAAAGTTTCTTTTTCTTTTTTATACGTGTAGCCATCCCTTTTCAACGCTGCTTCAAAAACATCCAGATTACTCACTTTTACGATGGCTTTATCTTTCGTGTAAAGCCGTTTCAAGTTTTCAGGTGTATCGTTTACCATTATTTTTCCATTATCCATAATGGCTACATGATCACAAATTTCTGCTTCATCCATATAATGTGTAGTCAGAAAAATAGTGATATTTTTTTCCTTTTGTAGCCTGGTAATGTATTCCCACATCCTATTTCGCGTTTGCGGATCCAGGCCGCTTGTTGGTTCATCTAAAAATAAAACTTTTGGATAATGCAACAACGCGCGAGCTATTTCTACTCGTCGTTTCATTCCGCCTGAAAGACTAGACACACTTTTATTCTGCCAATCGAGTAGATCAATAAGGGTTAATACAAAATTGATTCGATCCTTTACCTCCTGTTTAGGTACCCCGTAAAAAGCACAGTGCATTTTCAAGTTCTCATTCACCGTCATTTTTTCGTCTAATGTTTGCGATTGGAACACTACTCCGATTGCTTCACGTACGGCATCTTTTTCGGTTGAGACATCTTTTCCGTCAATCAACAATGTTCCCGCTGTTTTTTCCATCATCGTACATAATGTATTGATCGTTGTACTTTTCCCCGCTCCATTTGGTCCCAGAAAGGCAAATATACTGCCTTCTTCTACTTCAAACGAGACATCATCTACTGCTGTAAAATCCCCATATTTTTTAGTGTAATTCTTCACTTCAATAATTGGTTTCATGATTTTTTCTCCTTTTTATTTTTCACCTTACCTATCAAATTTGATCCAAAATCGGCTTATTCAAAAAAATTCTATTATCAGGCGTATGATAGGTTTGATTATCCTTGATATGGAGCAGTCGATCCGCTGTATCAGAAAAACCGAAGGTATTCATCAGTTCTTTGACTAAAACGAGACCTGAGTCACTCGATATTTGACCCCGGTGTGAGAAATAGTGATGGGTAAATTGATATTAATTTGGGTTTTGTGCAAGCTAATTATTAAGAGAACTCCTTTCTTTTGGTTGGTTTAGACACCTTAACCATAGCAGAAAGGGGCTCTTTTTTATCACGTAATAGATGTGAAAACGGCGTAATTTATAAATCCTGCCGTGAAGCAATTTTTACAAGATTCAAACAATAGTATGAATCTTTCAGGTTCATAGCTATGTTATAACATCGAGTTTTTGATTGGTCAAATTTAAACTAGACAACTGAAAAATCAATTAACAGATCAGATATTAAATCCACCAAATTTCAGTACTTTTATTATATTTTTGTGGTTAGTTTGTTCACAGAATTCTATTTTATTTTTCAATCACATCGTATTTAGTTGATTCTTGCTAATAATTCACGATATTAACTAGGTTTATAAATTGACACCTAAATAAGTAGCTATTAAAATTTGGGTAAGAGTGATCACAGTAAAAATGATACGTTAAAAAGGAAGACACGTAAAGAAATCAACTTAGTAAATTTCAAAAAGCAGGTTAACTCACTGAAGTGTTACTTATAAGACAATATGAGCTGAACGGAGGGAGAAAATGAAATTTAAGGATGTTAAAGGTGTGATTAAAAAAGGAGAATTTTCAGTTGAGAGTATTGAAAATTTATATGGGGATTATTATACGGTCAAACTCAAAAATGATGCTGGCATAACCTGGATACCAGGAGAGCACGGTGTTTTTACTTTGCCAGGTAAAAAGATTGAAGGAAGAAAGTACCGGTTGTTTTCAGTAGCGTCTGTGCCAGAAGAAGGCTTTATATTAGTTGGTACACGGACTGGAAAAGAAAGTAGTAGTTTTAAAAAAGCCTGGTTGACGATGAAACCTAATGAAAAAGTGGCATTACGTGGTCCATTCGGCTGGCTTAAGATTCAAGACGAAACCTCTCCAATCGTCATGTTCGCAAGTGGCGTCGGTATAACACCAATCCGAGCATTGTTAAAGCAAGTAGAGTTCACTACTAATCGACCAATAGAAGTTGTTTACTCATCATCAGGATACTATTTATTTGGAGTTGAAATCGAGAATATAGCCAGTAAAAATCCAGTGATCCAGTTATATAAAATGACTTCACGAAAAGAAACAGCTGCAAAATTGGATGAACTAGCTGATCATTATGGTAATGCAGCTTATTACTATAATTCAGGGGCCACTGCTGTAATGAGGTCAGTAAAAAAACAATACAGTAAAAAAGGAATCAATAAAAATCGCATTATTTCGGATTTATTCCTAGGCGCTAAGTGAAAGTTAATAAAAGTACCAATATATTTAAAGGTAATGTATTTTCGTTATTTTTTAATCGTAAGCACTCAGCATTGCTATTGAAGGCTGTGATGAGTCAGAGCGTTCGATTGTTGTAACTTTGACCATTAATGAACGAACAAGACAAGCAGTCTTTAAAGCACTGAGAAAAGCTTATATCACAAGATATTTTCTATTGATTATAGGGCATTATATTTGTTTTACACCGTCTTCTAATTGAAAAATACCTCTTTCGCATATAGTACGGAAATATCATTGAAGACCGTACTTACGGTTCTTTGGCTATTCGTACAAATGTGAGGGAATACGATGCGACCTACACCATTTCACCAAATAAGAATATGAAAGAACCTTGGAATATCGACTGGAGATTGTACAAGGAACAACATTTGGTGGAGTGTTTTTCAATAAATAAAAAATCTTTCGTCATATTTGCCACTCGTTAAGATAAACTTGCAACGTCGCACTTAGCTTTTGTTTATATAATAGCTATTTTTACTTTAAGGAAATGTTTTTTAAACTACCTCTAGTTGGATTATTAAAAATAGTCTTTCTAAAAATAGAAGTATAAACACAAAAAAAGCAATTTGATTGAATGAAATTGTATTTTTATAAAAAATTAATTCCTTTTTGTTTACAAATCATTTTTTATATGATAAATTAAATAACAATTAGAAAATGAATAGAAATACATAAGCTTTGAAAAGAAAGAGTAAGTACAGGATGTTATTAGAGAGTGTGCGGTTGGTGAGAGCACATAAACAAAATGTATTGAACACATCTTTGAGCTAATCGGTGAAACCATTCTTGGGAATAGCTGGATTCGGGAATCGCACCCGTTACAGTGCAAAAGTATGATAGTACTTTCTGAGATTGATGCTGTGAAGTATCAATAAATTGAGGTGGAACCACGTGAGAAAACTCCCGTCCTCTAGCATTATTGCTAGAGGACGGGAGTTTTTTTGTTTTCTATTGAAGTTTTGTAAGATAAATTAGTTCTATTACTTTTTAATATTGATAAATCAGTTGGATCACTTACCTGAAATTACTGGAGGAATAGGGTTGCTTGTAGCCGTGTATTGGATTCAATGAGAATTATAAAACGTTAACGCTTCAGCGATTACGATTTGTTTGAAGCTTGAAAGCTTGAAGACTTCTTTTTAGGCTTCAAGTGTTCCCATGGCTTCACGAGCAAACCCGTCCATTCCAGAAGAAATTTCTTTTAAAACACCACTACCATTTTTAAGCAATCGATATGAGGCTATGATCTTTAGCGTTGATAGATTTTATTTTGAAGCATCCAAATCTTTTGACCTAGAGCCAATAAATTGTGGATTTGGAATTTTGAAAAATAAAGGAGGCATACAAAATGAAGAAAAAATCAATGAGTTTCTGGATAGTTGCAACAGAAACTCACTTCTCTCGAACCTTTAAAATTCTTCAAGGGATGAAAAGTAACGTCCGATGTCTTTTGCTTGATGAGCATCAGAACCTGTTTCATAATGCAGTCCAATTTTTTTGGCATATGTCATCATGTCGGCGTCTGGATAAGTCTTCTGATAAAGGGGCTTGTCCATCCCGGCAAAGTTATAGTCTAATCGGTAATGGTTCATGTTAGCTAAATCCATTAAGGCTTCCCATTGGATAGGATCTTCAACGCTATACGCTTTCTGGAATTTATGAATCAAGTTTAGATGGCCAATCTTTTTAGGTGTCCATTCGCCAAAAGGAAGAGACAGTGCCTTGGTGAGCGTTTCTTCATAACGACGGTACATTGTTTCAAAATCGATAGATGTTCCCATTTGGACAAAAGAATCACTGTCATAGTCGATGCAGAAATAGTCATTGGGTCTCAATTGAAGAAAGTGAACACTCAGTATGGAATGGTCAATGCATTCTGGATACTTCTTCAAAAACTCGATTGTCTCTTTTTCATGACCTTCAATATAGTCTACTTCGAATCCAATATGGATACGGATCCTTTCCGCATACTTGTGTTGCAAGTCTTTCAAAGTACTGATATAGCGTTCCACATCTTCCATTCTCATAGCGCTGTCCTTTTTAGGAACAGGGTCTTTGATTGGCAAAGGAGCGTGTTCGGTAAAGGTCAATTCTTTTAATCCTTTTACTAGCGCTTCTTCGATATACATTTCTATCGAATCAGACGAAGCATGTGGACAATAATTTGTATGGATATGAGTGTCTCTTTTCATTTTTTTCTCCTTTTTTAAAAAGTAAATTAAAAAATTTAGGCTATTCCTATCTTTATAGTAACATGCCTTTAAAATTGGATGAAATAGTTTCTTATTTAGAGAAGAGAATAGGTAAAACCAATTAAACAAACTAGGAGTGAGACAACAATGAATCAAATTCGAATGAACCAAGATTTAATGAAAATAAAGCAGAAAGAGATGGAATTTCTGAATCATTTTCAGCAACGTAGCTATGAGTTGATTGATTTAGGAATGGTAGAATCTTTTCAATGGAAAGACTTGTCTCAGGACGATTTACATTTGATGGAACGTCGGCATAAATGGGAAAGAAACGGGACCTTGTTTGCTTTACGTAGCGATTGGACGAATGCCATTGTGCGCTACCGTAAGAAGTACCAGCTGCATGCTGATAAAATTGCTTATGTTGGATCGGTTTATACCGTTGATAGTGAAAGCAAGCAAATGGGAGTCGAAATTTTCTCAGCGGATGTGAAGCAGCAGTTTAAGGTCTTGGAAGATATGATTTCTTTCTTACAACAGGAGCTGCATACGACACTTTCAGTAGGCGTCATCAGTCATAATATGTTGTTAAAGAAACTGTTAACCAAAGAGGAACAGGAGGATGACTTGGTTCAGCAATACATTAAGGACAGAAACTATGATGCATTGGGTTCCCGTTTAGGAAAAGAGCATCTGTTAGTTAGAGTGATGAAAGAAGCCCCTGCTGATCAAGCGGACTATTTGAAAAAACACTTTCCTGAATTAGCAGATCAATTAAAGGAAATTGAGCAGTGGCAAGATCGACTAGATGCATTGGGAGTTGAGTATGTTTATGCTGATTTATTAGCCGTCCCTATGCAATCGTATTACAAAGGAATTTTCATTCACGTTTATGAAAAAAATACAGTGAATCCCATTGTATCTGGCGGACAATATACAAGTTCTTCAAAAGCTTTCGGAATGGCAATAACAATATAAGGGAGTGTCAGTATGATAACAATTGCTTTATCAAAAGGAAGACAACTGAAAGATTTCATCGATTACCTTGATTCCATTCAATTGACTGAATGGTCAACGGCATTGAAATCAGTATCAAGGGAGCTAGTCGTCCTTATAGAAGATATTCGATTTTTACTTGTTAAAGGAGAAGACGTTCCGGTCTATGTGGAAGAGGGGATAGCCGATTTAGGAATAACTGGGAGCGATGTCTTGTTTGAACAAAATCGAACGCTGAATAACCTAATGAACTTACCCTTTGGTTATTGTCATTTTGCTTTGGCCAGTAAGCAACCTCAAAAAGAGTACCCAATTGTGGCAACTAAATATGTACACTACACCCAGCGTTATTTTAATACCATCATGCAACCGGTCAAAATTATTGCCTTGAAAGGTTCGGTTGAATTGGCTGCAACAATCGACATGGCGGATGCCATCATGGATATTGTTCAATCCGGGACCACTTTACGTGAAAACGGGTTGAGCGAACAAGTAAGACTAGACGAGATCAACGCGCGCCTCATTTCCAATAAACATGCTTATTTTTCAAAGTATGAAGAAATTCAAAAAATTATCAATGTATTGAAGGTGAATTGATGTATACAGCAGAAGAATTTAAAAAACAGTATAAGTCTGCAAATCAGACCGATCTTTCCAAGGCCAAATCAGTAATGGATATCATCCAAACAGTTCAAGAAAGAGGAGATGATGCCCTGATTAATTATGCGAGACAATTTGATGGAGTGGAATTGGATGCGGATCAGTTGGAAGTTCCAATAGCGGAAATGAAGAAAGCCTACGATGAATTGGACAGCGAACTGCGCGATGCATTGGAAGAAGCGTATAAAAACATTTATAAGTATCAAACGTCCATTAAATGGTCCACCATGCCGAAGTCAGAACTTTATCAAAATATTCAGCCTTTAAATCGAATAGGGATTTATGTGCCTGGTGGAAAAGCAAGTTATCCGTCAACGGTCTTGATGACAGCCACTTTAGCCAATGTAGCTGGAGTAAAAGAAACCATCATTGTCACTCCTCCTCAACCGGGCGGAATCAATCAGACCACATTAGCCGCCTGCTTTATTGCTCAAGTCGATCACGTCTATCAATCAGGCGGAGCACAAGGCATAGCCGCAATGGCTTATGGAACAGAAACGATTCCAAAGGTTGATAAGATAGTAGGACCTGGAAACCAGTACGTGGCATTGGCAAAGAAACTGGTCTATGGGGATGTTGGAATTGATTCTATTGCCGGACCTTCCGAAATAGTTTTGGTGGTGGATGAGACGGCCAACGCAGAATGGGTAGCCTTAGATGTGTTGGCTCAAGCTGAACACGATGAGATGGCTCGTACCTTTTTAATCAGCTCCAATAAAGAAATGTTGGCTGCTGTTGAAGCAGAAATCGACAAGCAAAAAATGAAGCAAAGCCGGTTAAGTGTGATCAACGGAAGCTTGAAAGACCATCATTATCCAATTTTGACTAGTAGCCAAGGAGAAACCATTGAAATCGTGAATTTGATTGCTGGAGAGCATGTATCCATCCAGACAGAGAATGCTGAAGAGTACATTCCTGAAATAAAAACAGCAGGAGCTCTTTTCATTGGCCCCTATTCTCCAGAAGCAATCGGGGACTACGTGGCAGGTCCAAGTCATGTTCTGCCAACCAATGGGAATGCGCGATTTGCCAATGGATTGACGGTAAACGACTTTCTGCGAACCAATTCTGTGATCCAGTTGAAAAAAGAAACGTTCCAACAAATGGCCCCTTTCGGCATGCGCATTGCAAAAGAAGAAGCATTACAAGCACACCATGATTCTCTTGCTGTTAGGTTGAAGGAGGAAGAAAAATGATTCGTATCCACAAAAATGAAAGCCCGTATCGTTCATTGACCGATGAAGAATTGCAAGAAATTGTATTAAAAACGCCTTTCAATCAATATGGAGATGATGAGTACAAACAGCTGGCGAAAGTGTACGGAGCATTCAATGGACTGGACCCTGAATTGGTCAGTTTTGCCAACGGTTCAGATGAATGGATCCAAAAATGCATGATGGTTTTAGGAACGGGTCCGGTAATGACTTTTGAGCCAGATTTTTCAATGTATGAAGAATACGCCAATCAATTGAAGCGTCCTATATTTAAAGTGAAGTGTAACGAGGATGGAGCCTTTGATTATGCCAGTACACTTGTCCAGATAGAAACCATTAAACCCTCATTCTTCATCTTTTCTCAGCCGAACAATCCGCTTGGGATGCTTCATCCAGAAGGATTTGTCCAAGCTGCGGCCGATTTGATGCAAGAACTGAATGGGTATTTGATCATCGATGAAGCGTATATGGACTTCGCGGAGCAAAAAGCTATTCGTCCAGCAGGGGAACACGTTATTATTCTGCAGACACTTTCTAAAATATATGGTTTGGCAGGCTTACGTATCGGAATAGTGACCAGTAGTGCAGCAACGATGGCTTTGTTGAATTCAATCGCTCATCCTTATCCAATAAATACGTTATCGATTAATATAGCTGCATCTTTATTCGGAAATCCAACGAAGCTGGCAACCTTTATGCATCAGCAAAGAAAGTTAGCTGAGAAATTAAAAGACATTTTTAAGAAAGAAGTCAGTGATGTGATGACTGTCTTGCCAAGTCAAGCGAACTTCGTTTTTACTTACGGTGAAGGTGCTTTGGCATTAGGGAAGTACATCCAACAAAGGGGCTTTCAGCCAAGAACGTACCCTGATTCGTCCCATCCCTTACTGCAAAAAGCGGTCCGTTATTCAATAGCGACAGATGAACAATTAACGCAACTAGAATCAATTGTAAAAGAATGGAGAGGAAGACAATGACCGTATCGATCGAACGCATTACCAAAGAAACGAAAATTCGCATGTCCTTGAAACAAGGTTTTGAACCGTCTAGCATTGAAACAGGGGTTGGTTTTTTGAACCATATGCTCAATCTATTTGCTTTTCATGGCCATTTTGTCCTAGATCTGATAGTTGAGGGTGATACAGATGTGGATGCTCATCATACGACTGAAGATGTTGGCATCGTATTGGGCCAATTGTTGGCTGAATTAAGTAAAGAAAAAGGAAGCATAACCCGCTACGGTACAGCCTATGTACCGATGGACGAAACATTGGCTCGCTCAGTAACGGATATTAGCGGACGCCCTTATTTGCACTTGGATGCAACGTTCTCAAAAGCGACTGTTGGAACGTTTGATGTGGAACTGGTTAGAGAGTTTTTCTATGCGGTCGTCATTCATGCCCGTTACACGACCCATCTAGATTTAATCAGGGGAGGAAATACGCACCATGAGATTGAGGCTTTATTCAAAGCATTTGCTCAAAGTGTTCGAATAGCGCTGAGTGATTCAGGTGTCAACCGTCTGCCTTCTTCCAAAGGAGTGATTGAATGATCGCGATTATGGATTATGGTTTGGGAAACATTGCCAATTTGACTAATGCCATCCGGTTTCTGGGCTATGAGGTAGAAGTAACCAAAGACGAAGAGGCCCTTCGACAAGCAGATACTATTATCCTGCCAGGTGTCGGACATTTCAAAGATGCCATGGAACGAATTCAGGCACAAGACCTGGTTCCTTTATTGAATGAGTTGAAAGAAACCAAACTAGTGGTGGGGATTTGCCTGGGCATGCAGTTATTGTTTGAGCACAGTGAAGAAGGGGATGTCGACGGTCTTGGCTATTTGCCTGGTACAGTTGAAAAAATCATTAGCTCGCACCCTGTACCGCATCTAGGATGGAATGCGTTGCACTCAACTCTTCCAAGTTTGAATGGAGATGTGTATTTCATTCATTCTTATAAAGCAGTCACCAACGAAAACATTGTCGCTACAGCTGATTATGGGCAAGATGTGGTAGCAATTGTGCAAAAAAAGAACATTTTAGGTATTCAATTCCATCCTGAAAAAAGCGGAGAAATAGGATTGGCAATTTTAAATCAAGCACTCCAAGGAGGATTTAAATGATTGAGATATGGCCAGCAATCGATTTGATCGACAATAAAAGTGTCCGCCTGACAGAAGGGGATTACGCAACCAAAGAAGAAATGAAGCGCACACCTGAAGAAGCGATTGCTTTTTATACTCGCTACCCGCAAGTCACACGTATTCATATTGTTGATTTGATGGGAGCAATCGAGAAAAAGCCAACTTCTAGCGCTTATATCGAAACACTCTTGAAAAAAAGTACCGTTCCGATTGAAATCGGTGGGGGAATCCGTTCTGAAAAGACGATCCAGCATTACCTTGAAGCAGGAGCTTCTTATGTCATTGTTGGAACCAAGGGTCTTCAGGATCGAGAATGGCTCGCTGAAATGACCACACGCTATCCTGGAAAGATTTACTTGGGACTTGATGCGAAAGACGAGAAAGTCGCATTGAATGGCTGGACAGAAGTCAGTGAACAGACCATTTACGAGGTAGCCGAAGCGGTAAACGAGTTGCCTTTAGGCGGGATCATTTACACAGATATTACAAAAGATGGAAAAATGGGGGGTCCAAATGTGGAAGTGACCGGTGCATTAGCCAGGTTATCCAAACACCCTATCACGGCTTCAGGCGGCATACGCAGTTTCGAAGACATTCAAAAATTAGAGAAAGCTGGCGTTACTGCAGCGATTGTTGGGAAAGCAGCCAACACACATGCTTTCTGGGAGGGACTAGACAATGATTAAAAAACGGATCATTCCCTGCTTGGATGTTAAAGACGGCCAAGTGGTCAAGGGCATTCAATTTAAACAATTAAGAATAATTGGCGATCCGGTTAAGATGGCGAAACAATACAATGCTCTCGGAGCGGATGAACTGGTTTTTTTAGATATTTCTGCAACAGAAACCGGACATGCACTCATGCTTGATGTCATCCGCAAGACAGCTAAGGAATTGTTTATTCCTTTAACTATCGGAGGGGGCATTAAAAATCTGGCAGACATCTCCCAACTACTCAATGCAGGAGCGGATAAAGTCAGCTTGAATTCTGCTGCACTGGCAAATCCTGCGTTCATTAAAGAGGCTAGTGAGAAGTTTGGCTCGCAATGCATCTGTATCGCGATTGATGCACAATGGGAACCCGAAGAAGAGGACTGGTTCTGCTATACTCATGGTGGGAAAAAGCGAACAGCTAAGCGAACGCTCGAGTGGGTAAAAGAAGTTGAGGCATTAGGTGCTGGAGAATTATTGGTCACCAGTATGGATTATGATGGAATGAAACAAGGGTTTGATCATCGGTTATTAAAGCTAATTGAACAAGCGGTTCATATTCCGGTCATTGCTTCTGGAGGTGGCGGGAACGCCCGACACTTTGCAGACTTATTTAAGGAGACCAATGTATCTGCCGGATTGGCCGCTTCTATTTTCCATGATGAAGAAATCTTGATTGCTGAAGTAAAAGATAGCTGTTCTACGAAAGGAGTACCGATGCGTTATGTCTAATTATGATGATTTGAAGCCTGATTTTTCCAAAGGGTTGTTGACGGTTATTTTGCAACACTTCACGAATAAAAACGTACTAATGGTTGGGTACATGAATGAAGAGGCTTTTGAAAGTACAAAAAAAGAAGAAGTGGTTTGGTTTTATTCCAGAAGCAAAGAAAGGTTATGGAAAAAAGGCGAAAGCAGTCAGAATGTCCAATATGTAAAAGAAATGTATTTGGACTGCGATCAAGATGCGTTGCTCATATTGGTAAACCCAGCAGGCCCAACGTGTCACCGAAATACGGAAAGCTGTTTTGATGTCGCTCCAGCATTTACGCTGAAAGATATCGAGCAAACGATTCAAGATCGGGTAAAGGAAAAAGTAGGGGATTCCTATACAAATTACCTGTTAACAGAAGGAACCGATAAAATAGCCAAAAAATTTGGTGAAGAAGCAGTTGAAGTCATCATTGCCGCAAAAAATGCAGACAAAAAAGAGACTGCCAATGAAACAGCTGACTTGCTCTACCACCTTGGAGTATTGCTGCATGATCAAGGCGTTGCCGTTGATGATGTTGCTGCAGTGTTGGCTGAACGTCATCAAAAGAATAACAATTTCAAAGGTGAACGAAAAAGTATAGATGTCTGGTAGATAGTAAGTACACAGCAAAAATCGGATAGTCTTTAAATCATTAACTAGTTAGAAGGTAAGGAAAAACGCTATTTTGCCAAAAAATAGCGTTTTTCCTTTTTTAATGGATAAATATAACAAAAATTTGGTAAAAGAAGATAAACAAGCTTAATTCAATACGCATAAGAACCAACCAATTACAGGCTTTTATTTCGTAATAGCAGATAGCTAGAGGTCTGAAACGTAAAAAAACGGAGTAAACTAAATTACTCCGAAAAATTTAATTTTTAAAGTCACTATAGTAATGTAATAACCTATTGGAAAAACAAATGATTGTTATCAATTTAAAAGAGTAAATAGTAGTTTGTAAAGTAATATAGCCTATAAGGTAGACGATTTAAAGTGTCTGCATTATAGGTTATTGTAATAATTTAAAAAATTATTTGTTAATTACTACTATATATTTATAATAACAAGTGAATCTTTAGAAACTCGTACAAGTACAGTTAAGCTAGTACACGTATTAAAATACTTCCTAAAATTAATACAACGGCACCACCTAATCTATTTCCCATTTGAGCAAATGCAATTAATTCCATACGATCGGCAGCTGAAAGCACGGCTACATTTCCAGTACCACCCATGCTATTATTGCACAATCCTGCAGTAATCATAGATTCAACAGGATATAGTCCGAATAGTTTTCCTACAAATCCTGAAACAATGGATATTGTTATAATACTTGTCAAGCAGAGAACAACAAATTGCCAAGTAAATGATTGAGCTAACACATTTAAATTAAGTAAAGCAATTCCGATCGCACATAATACAGCAGGAGTCAGATTTTTCATAATTAATTTATTAAACATAACTGCACAATCCTCATAATATTGAGGAACAACCTTGGTGATTTTACAAATTAGTACAATAATAACCATAAATGCATATGCGGCAACTTGTGGGACAAAATAATTAAAAATACTTCCTAAAATAAAAAAGGAAATTGAAACAAGCAAACCAACACCAAGCTTAACAACATCTAATTTGAGCTCTCTCTCATCCTCTTTTATTTCTTCTGTATTTTCTTTCATAATTGCTCCATGCCCATTATATTTTGGGAAAGATACTCCTATTTTAGCAATTAAAGCAGCAGCAATAATTGCAAGTATATTTCCAAAAGCAGATGCTGGGATTAATTGTGATATAATTTCTGATGAAGGCTCTCCTAACGCAGAAGCATAAATTTCAGATAAAGGGACACTACCAGCGCCTATGCCACCTGCCATCATAGGTAGTGAAACATATAATACAGATTTTCCAAAGCCATGACCAATTAATATGCCGACAAGTCCCACCATTAATAGTGATGCGGCCATTGAAATGAATGCTACAGGTATGAAACGGATAGATGCTTTCATTAGTAAATCACGTTTCATTCCTAAAATGCTTCCCGTAATTAGCGCTGCAATGTAGAAATCAAGAAAGCCCATATCATTTACGAAAGTTACAACTGTTTCAACTGGTCCACTAGGTAAAATACCAAACGTTGAAATAATTGCAGAGGCAAAAATACAGAATACTGCTCCCCCTCCTAAGTAAGATTTAAATATAGGTAGATGATTTCCAATGTAGTAGAATAAATTTCCCAACAACACTAATACAGCAAGAGCTCCCAAAATGCCACCTGGTAGTCTATCTAATTTAATTGCGATAATTAAAATAGCAATCATAATTAAGTAAAATGGAAGACTCACCCCACTAATCTCTGTTGACCAAAAGCCATTTTTTTCTTTATTAGCTTGAATCACTTTTGAATTGTCTAATTTCTGAATCATAAATGCTGCTCCTTTCTTTTTTTACATTCCATCACAAAACAACTAAGAATTTTTCTGATTTAATTTTCTAGTCTTGTGATAATTATATAATCGAGATCTTTATTGAACGAGACCTCGATTACATGCAATCATATTTACTTAAAATGAAATATTGTTATATTTTTTTTACTTCTATTTAATATTTAATGGAACATATTTAGGAATCCATTTAGCATCTGAAACTGCCTTTTTTATATCTGAAATTGGTTCGCGATTTAACTTTTGATCTAATACACTTTGACCAACAACTTCAGCTATTATTTGTGAAAATTCAGCTAATTTAGCTACTGGTGGTAATATTGCTGCACCTGGTTTATTAGAATCAACAATTCCTCCTAAAGCATGGCTTGCTTGTGATAATATCTCACTATTCACGCGCCTAGTAGTTGAAGCAATAATTCCAAGACCTAGACCCGGATACATTAACGCATTGTTTCCTTGACCAATGTTATACGTAACTCCTTTATATTCAACATCTGCAGAAGGAATTCCTGTTCCAATTAAAGCCTTACCATCTGTCCATTTAATCAAATTTTCTGCTGTTGCTTCAGCAAGGTTTGTAGGATTTGATAATGGAAAAATAATTGGGCGAGCTGTATGAACTGCCATCTCTTTAATAATTGTTTCAGTAAATGTACCTGGTTGAGTAGAAGTACCAACAAGAATTGTAGGATGAATTGCTTTAACTGCTGCTTCCAAGTTAGTTAATTCATCAGCATTTTCAAATTCTGAACGACTTCTAACAAATAATTTCTGACCAGGAGTTAAATCTTCTGTATCATCAAATAACACACCTTGTTTGTCTACCATATAGAAATGCTTGCGAGCCTTTTCTTCTGGTATACCTTGACGAATCATTTCATCTAGTAATTGAGTTGCAATTCCAACTCCTGCAGTACCTGCACCATAGGTCATTACAACTTGGTCAGTAAATTTTTCTTTAGAAATATTCAATGCACCCAATACACCTGCTAAAACAACAATACCTGTTCCTTGGATATCATCATTGAATGTTGTAATCTTATCTTGATATTTTTCTAAGATAGTAGCAGCATTTGAACGGCCAAAATCTTCCCAATGAATTAGTAATTCAGGGAATAGTTCTGTAGAAACGTTAACAAACTGGTCAATAAAATCATAATATTTTTCACCATAAATTCTTTCATGACGGTTTCCTAAATAAAGTGGATTATTGAGTAATTTTTTATTATTTGTTCCGTTATCAATAGAAACAGGCAACACCTGGCTAGGATCTATACCAGCAGCGGCAGTATACACCATCAATTTACCAATAGCTATATCAACACCATTAACTCCACAATCGCCCATACCTAATATTCCCTCAGAATCTGTCACTACGATTAAACGAATATCACGACCACTTGCAGCATTTTTTATACTTTCTTTAATATTTTCTGGTTCATTAATGGATAAGAAAGCTGCCTCTTGTGGTTTTACAAATAGTTCATTGTATTGTTCAATGGACTCTGCAACAGTTGGATCATAAACGATTGGCATAAATTCAGCAACATGGTCACACATTAATTTATAAAATAGCGTACGATTTGTATTAAAAATATTCATTAAGAAAATTCTTTTTTCTAAATCAGTTGTTTTACTTAAATATTGTCCATAGGTTTGTGCCTCTTGTTGTTCTAATGTTTGTACCTGTGTTGGTAATGTTCCAGTCAAACAGAATTGTTTTCTTTCTTCTTTAGTAAATGCTGTTCCTTTGTTAAGGAATGGATTGTTTAAAATTTCTGCAGCTAACATAAATTATTCCTCCTGTGATATCTTTATTTTGTGTGTTTTACTTAAGAATAATTGATAAATAAAGATTATATAAATCAGTAAGCATAATAATAGACTTATCTAGTATGTTTATAGATATACACGGAAAACAAATCATTATTCATAATTAAACTTTTTTTATCTTTATCATTAGTATATGTTCATATTTTTTAATAACAAATATAGATTATTTATTAGGTTATAAGAAAAAATTATAACCTAATAAATAAAAATTCAGAATTAATGAAAACAATATTTTTAGCAGACTTATGAGAAAATATAAGGCAGCTACATATTCAAATAAAACCTAAATAGCTCCCAAGCTATTAAACAGAACTTTAATGTTGAAGTACTTAATAAATTTTGTTTAGACGGTATTACTGTACAGATAAATAAATCCATGACAGAGGCTTTAAATAGTAGCCACTGTCATGAATTTATTTAATTTAAAATATAAAGTGTTGGTTTGATCAATGGATTCGTTCAAAGCATGAAATCTAAGGGTTACTGCTATCTAATTAAAATATTAAGAAAATCAATAAAAGTTAGTTATACCTATCATGTGTCTATTCTACACAGACAACCCTAATCGACTTAAATACGGTAGTAGTATTGTTTAATGAGTAAGCATTATTTCCATTATTTTTTTTTCCCTTGAAGTCATATATTGTTCTTTTCTTACAGCAATAGATATATAAAAATTTATAGCAGGAACTAGAGATATTGCTTTTATTGATAGCATATTTTTTACTGCCATATTAACCATTATTCCTATACCAATTCCAGAAGATATTAGAGATTTTGCAGTTTGTATTTCATCTGTATAAT
The DNA here is from genome assembly GCF_000744285.1 of Carnobacterium pleistocenium FTR1. Taxonomy (NCBI): domain Bacteria; kingdom Bacillati; phylum Bacillota; class Bacilli; order Lactobacillales; family Carnobacteriaceae; genus Carnobacterium; species Carnobacterium pleistocenium. The sequence continues at coordinate 109,668 of NZ_JQLQ01000002.1, forward strand.
AGAAATTTTTCGTGGAAATTTCATTCTTTAAACAAAGATCTTTTAGTATTTTATTGTGAACATATGAATCACCTAAGACTATAAAACGTTCATCTTTAAGCTCCTTAAATTTAACTCTATGCTTATTTGAAAGTAGATGATTATTACTTGTACAAACCATAAATTGATCTGTTTTTAAAATAGTAGAATTGAGAACATCATCATTAATAGGTGTAAGCGAACCGATTAATGCAATATCAACTTCTCCAGAGATTAATAAATCTTTCATTACTGAGGAACCCGTCTCAACCAGTTCTATATATTCAACAAGACCATTTTCATCTAATTTCTTCATAAATGACGGCAAAAAATAAGCACCCAAAATTGGAGGAACCCCTAATTTTATTTTTGCTCCACTTATTTTTGATATTTCAAGTTTTGCTTCTTTTATTTCATGAAGTGCGTTGTGTGCTCGTTTCTCAAAGATTTTTCCAGCTTCAGTTAATGAGAGTTGTGTTTTAGAATGATCTCTAATTACAAGCTTTTCTCCTAACTCCTTTTCAATCTTATTTAATGACATTGTTATTGAAGGCTGAGAAACAAACAGCATTTCTGCAGTTTTTGTAAAACTTTTATTTTGGCATAAATAATAAAAATATTCTAAATCTCTTATGTTCATTTATCACAACTCCTTTAAAAACAAAATAGTGGGAATATATATATGTTGGGTTTTACATTAATCGCCGATTGTAAAATTAAGCTAAACAAATAAAGAAGCCATTCATGATACACTCCCTATATTTCCGACTAAAGAAAACAGGAGAGTTATCACGAATGACCTACACGCATCTTACCACTGATAAGCTAGTGATGATAGAATCTTATTCCCACCGAAATATCTCAGTTACCCAAATAATCAAATTTTTAAACCGAACGCGAACGCCTATTTACACTGGCATTAACTTCTTGAAAGAAGGCTATACGGACATTAAGTATTACCAACAATATAAGAAAAATAAAAGACATTGTGGGTGTCACAGAATCGTTCTCTTAAAGAAACAACAGTACTACATCAAAGAGAAAGTCGTTCAAGCTTGTAACCTGACGTTATTATTGGTCGGGCAGAAGAGTCTTTTCAATGCTCTGTTTGTATGATTTAACGCCAATCCAAAGAAAAAATCTTTGATGAACCCACACTTTCGATGGAAGTGAAAAGAAAACCCAGTGGACGTTAGGCCAGCGACAACGAACCAGCTATGAATAACTGGTTTCACGTTTTTCTTAGAAAATTATTCCACTCCATCACGTTTAATTGTAGAAAATAATTTTCGAACTGGAAATCATTAGGCAACCAGCACGATGTCACTATTTATTTTGTCTAACTTAATTTGACAAATCAGATGAGATAAAAAGGTTTAGGAAAGTTAAAAAAGGGGTCTATAATTTTTAGTGATGACAGATTCAATCTGATTACTTATCCAAAATTTCTGGTGGTCTAGGGTTGCTTGTAGGCATGCATTGAACTCAATGAGAATGACAAAACGTTGGTGCTTTAGGGCGATTACGATTTGTTGGAAGCGAGTACCTTAGCGAATGACAACTATTTCCATACTCTCTTGATTATAAATCAATCTTTCAACGAAAGGTATTTCATCGCGTATTTTTGGAACTTTTTTTGATTTAATTAAAATACACGAGGTGGAATCGAACCACCACAAGGCCCTTAGCCGTGCACTAATAGGTATTTCAATGATTATTTTGAATCATCTGTGACGATTGGTTCTTCAGCCACGAGGGTTGTTTTAGCGAACGTTTCGTTTAAATTACTGATTTGACGACCCACATTCTTTGTGCCAGCAAATGAACTAATTAAATTGTTGATGTCTAAGCCCGTTGCATCTTTAAAGGCTTCTTGAGAAGCAGCCAATGTGTTTAAGGCTGTTTTGGTAATAGCTGACGCGCCATTTCCGTTTCCGCTATCGACAACTGTGATTTTATCAATGTTGCTCAATGGTTCAGCGGCAGCACGAACAATTGCAGGATAAGCTTCAATTAGTAAGGTTGCAATGGCTTCATCACCGTATTGTTTCAATGCTTCCGCCCAGGCTGTCTTGCTATCTGCTTCAGCTTGACCGATTAAACGAATACTTTCGGCTTGAGCCATACCGTTTAATTCGATTTCTTTAGCTCTCGCTTCAGATTCAGCAATGGCTTTGTTTTTATCAGCTTCGGCACGTTGCTCAACAGAGTAACGTTCAGCATCAGCTTTTTTACGGACAGTTGCGTCGTATTCGCGTTCTTGTTTAATGGTTTCTTTTTCTTGCAATTCGATTTGTTTTTCACGTTCAATAATTTGAGCGTTACCTTCTTCGATGATAACTTTTTTCTTTAACTCAGCTTTCTTTAAGTCATATGCACTCTCAGCTTCAGCTTTTGCAATATTTTGTTCTCTACCGTATTCAGATATGCGAAGACTTTTTACTTTTTCAGCTTCGGCAATCTGTGTTTGTCGTTGCAATTCAGCTTCTTGAGATAATTGTTCAGCTAACGCACGTTGAATACGTGTTTCTTTATCCGCATTTGCTGTTTTGATATCTGCATCTCGTTTAACTTCGGCAATACGGCCTTGACCTAATGAATCTAGGTAACCGTTTTTGTCCGTTACTTCTTTTACTGTAAAAGATAAAATAACCAATCCCATTTTAGCTAAATCGCCAGATGCTTCATCTTGAACATTTTGGTTGAATTTGTCACGGTTTTGATAAATATCTTCAACAGTCATGCGGCCTAAAATCGAGCGTAAATGTCCTTCTAAGACTTCTTTTGCTTCACTTTCTAATTGTTCGGTTGATTTACCAAGGTATTGTTCAGCAGCTGTTGCGATATCTTCTGATGTGGATCCGATTTTAATAATAACGGTTCCGTCAACTGCGACCGGAACACCTTCTTCGGTATACACTTCGGGTGTACGAACGTCTAATTTAGATGACAACAATGACAACTTATGAACGGATTGAATAATTGGCCAAACGAATGTACCGCCTCCGCTAACAATTTTCATTTTATTGCCTGTATTGGGATCGATATACACATTTTTATCACCTAAAGCTGTACCACTGATAATTAAGGCTTCCGCTGGAGAAGCTGTACGGTAACGACTGACCAATGCGACTAGCAAAACAATTGCGATGACGACGGCGCCAGCGGTTGCAAATAATGTTGGATTCATATGTAAATTCCTACTTTCTGGTATCTATTTTTGATGGTGCGGTTAGTTTTTTTGCTTCTTATTCCATGTCGGCGTTGGTTTGCCGATTGTTTTAATGCTGTTTGTATAGGGAAGTACATAAAGGATATTGTCTCTTACATCCATGATCAATACGTTTTCATTTTTTGGAATATCAGTAATGTCATCGGTATTGTCATAGATTCTAGCCATCTTATTAACTCTGGTAAAACCAGTAGAGACGACAACTTCGCCTGTTCCGTTAAGTGTGATCGGAATGGAAACTTTCGCTTCTTTGCCTTCTAATTCATAGATTGAAGTAATGTTGGAATTTTCTGCACGATTCTTAAAAGGTAGGATAACAAGAATATTCATAAGCATAATGAAAATCATAATGACAAAAAAGATACCTACAAACAACCAGATAGATACGGTTAAGCGATCGGTCACGAGAATGCCGTATGTAATGAAAAAAGCAATCATACCCGTGACAAAAAAATCGCTGATATCATAAAAACCGACACTGATAATATCTTTTAGCGGTAATGTCAAAATGGCCAGAGCTATACAGCCTGCAAAAGCAAATTGTAAGTACAGTGGGTCTTGTAAGATAGTGTTTAACACGTTGTTTTCACCTCCTTTCACTGATGAATTATCTTGTGACACCTATCGAAGAAAAGTCCAAAACAGGGGATCATTCATCGCTTTAACTGTCTATCATAGTCACACTTATTGGCTTAATTCAGACCTAGAGTGTGGACTAGATTTGTATAAGGAAACGTTACTATCTTAACCATCTTATTGGACTAATCAATGGCTACAATAATTGTTTTTTCCTATACGACAATTTCTTTTGAGGTCTTGATGATACCGTCCATTTTTAACGTGAATAGATGAACTTCCTGCTAATATAGATGATACTCTAATTGGAGGGATAAAAGAAGAGTGTAATATAAAAGTCAAAGATATTCATCTTGTTTTTTTTACAAAAAAACTGTTGTTTGTTTTTCAACATCAAAGAATCAAATGGGTTGTCTTTTTGCGGATTATCAATCGAAATCGCACAATAAAATTAATTTAAAAACTCAAATCAGGTTTAATAACGAATGAAAACAATAAAATATGATAAAACGTTTGTAAAAGTTTGGCGTGTTGTGCTATATTGAACGTGAGAAAATAGAGCGGAGGAAACTGCATGAATACCATTATCTCTGTTGTTATGGGGAGCACTTCTGATTGGGAAACGATGAAAGACTGTTGTATGATTTTAGATGAATTTGAAATAGCGTATGAAAAAAAAGTGGTGTCAGCTCATCGGACGCCAGATTTGATGTTTAGCTTTGCTGAACAAGCCAGAGGATCCGGAACAAAAATAATCATTGCAGGAGCTGGCGGTGCCGCTCATTTACCAGGGATGATTGCAGCGAAAACAACGTTGCCAGTCATAGGCGTGCCGATACAATCTCGCGCTCTTAATGGGATGGATTCATTATTGTCCATTGTACAAATGCCGGCGGGTATACCTGTTGCTACTGTGGCAATCGGGAAAGCAGGAGCTACGAATGCGGGGCTGCTTGCTGTTCAAATTCTGGCTATTGAAGATGAAAAATTAGCAAAAAAATTGGAAGACAGACGCGATAGACTTAAAAAAAATGTAATAGAAAGTAGTGAAGGACTTGTATAAAGCGCTCAAACCAGGAGATACTATTGGAATCATTGGTGGCGGACAATTAGGAAAAATGATGGCTCAATCAGCAAAAAAGATGGGATTTATTGTGGGTATTTTGGATCCTAATCAAAATTGTCCAGCAGCTCAAGTGTCTGATTGGATTATTTGTGCTGAATACGCAGATAAAGAAGCTTTACGTGAATTCGCGAGAAAAGTAACGGTTTTAACATTTGAATTTGAAAATATTGATGCAGCAGCATTGCGAGAGATGGAAGATTTGTCAGCTATCCCACAAGGGAGTGAAGTCATCAGCATTACGCAAGACCGGATCAAAGAAAAACGATTTTTAGAGTCTATTGGAGTTTCTGTTGCAGCTTTTGAGCTCGTGGAAACAACGGATCAACTGACTGCTGCACTGGAAAAAATTGGCTATCCCTGCGTCTTGAAAACAACGCGGTTTGGATATGATGGTAAAGGGCAAGTTGTCTTGAAATCTGAGGCAGACAAAGAATGGGCAGCCGCTTTGATTGCTGAGAATAGTTGTATTCTGGAAGCTTGGGTACCTTTTTCGAAAGAACTTTCGGTCATGATCGTTCGCAATCAAAGAGGAGAAGCGACCATTTTTCCAGTTTCTGAAAATATCCACGTAAATAATATTTTACATGAGAGCATTGTACCCGCAAGGATCTCTCCAATAGTGAGCGAAAAAGCCTTGGAGGCGGCTCAACAGATTGCGGATGCTTTGCAATTAGTTGGAACGTTAGGAATTGAATTTTTTTTAACAAAAGACGATAACATTTTTATCAATGAATTGGCCCCTCGTCCGCATAATTCAGGGCATTACACGATTGAAGCCGTGTCTCTTTCGCAATTTGATGCCCATATCCGAGCAGTAGCTGGGCTGCCGATGCCAAAGCCACGCTTGCTTTCGGCCGTTGTTATGGTCAACATTCTAGGGCAACAGATGGAAGACAGTTTAGCACTGCGTGAAAAAAAAGCGGAATGGTCGTTTCATTACTATGGCAAAGAAGGAAATTATCCAAATAGAAAAATTGGACACATCACCATTTTGACAAACGATGTAGAAGAGACATTAAAAGAAATAGAGGATACCGGAATCTGGAGTAAATCGTGAAAAACGTCTGACTCGATATAACTTCAACGGGAATAGTGGGATTATCAGCTGAAATTTTGGTGTGGATAAATTAATTGAAATACTTACTCGTAATTTCTGGAGGAATGGAGTTGCTTGTAGTCATGCATAGCTTCACAAGCAACCTTACCCATTCCAGAAGAAATTTTATCAACCATTATTTGACCTAGAGTCAATATCCGTATATAGAGCAGAAGCTGGATTAATATTCCAGCTTCTTTTTTTAGTGAAGTTAGATAGGTTTAGTTATCTTATCATTTAAAAGAAATAGCGATTATTCCATTGACAAACAAAGGTTGAGTGATACAATTAAGACGAATGATTAAAGAGGTTGTAATGGTAATGTTCGTTAATGGGAAGGGTGTAATAATGGAAAGAAAAGAATTGATCTATACTGGGAAAGCTAAAAAGATGTATGCAACAGATCAAGAAACGGTTCTTTTAGCAGAATACTTAAACCAAGTAACTTCACTAAATGGCGCAAAAAAAGAAACTGTTGAAGGTAAGGGAGAATTGAACAATCAAATCACTGGACTGATATTCAACTACTTAGCTGGAAAAGGCATTGCAAGCCATTACATTCAAGAAGTGTCAAAAACCGAACAATTGATAAAACGGGTTGAAATGATTCCTTTAGAGGTCGTTGTCCGTAATACGTCAGCCGGCAGCTTTGCAAAACGGTTCGGTATGGAAGAGGGAATCGATTTACCTTTTCCAATTCTTGAGTTTTATTACAAGAAGGACGAGCTGGATGATCCGTTTATCAATGACGCACACGTTAAAATGCTAAACGTCGCGACAGACGAAGAAGTCAGAGCAATAAAAAAACAAGCACTCGAAATTAACGCTGCTTTAGTAGAAATGTTCAAAAAAAGCGCGATTCGCTTAATTGATTTTAAAATTGAATTTGGCAAAACAGCTGATGGAGAAATCGTCCTCGCTGATGAAATATCTCCAGATACTTGCCGTTTATGGGATATGACTACAAAGGAACATTTGGACAAAGATATTTATCGCCGTGATTTAGGAGATATTATTCCGGTTTATGTAGAAGTATTGGAACGACTGAAGAATATCTGATTAAACGGATCATTCCTTTGAAAAGAGAGAGAATAACGAAAAATTTGACCAATATAAATTAAAAGAGAAAAGTGAGGCGTTTCAGCGTGTATAAAGTAACAGTTTATGTAACTTATAAAGACTCAGTTCTGGATCCACAAGGGGAAGCAGTCAAAGGTGCGGTTCATCGTATGGGATATGAGTCGGTTGAAAATATTCGTATTGGGAAATATTTTGAAATTCAAGTTTCTAAGGATGAAAAGGATGTCGAGCAAGTAATTGAAGAAATTTGTGACAAACTTTTAGCAAATGTCGTAATGGAAACATACCGGTATGTTATTCAGGAGGTTGAAGTTTAATGAAATTCGCAGTCATTGTTTTTCCTGGATCAAATTGTGACTTAGACATGTATGCAGCTGTAAAAGATATTCTAGGGGTAGATGCGGAATATGTTCAGCATTATGAAAAAAGTTTGCAAGGGTTCGATGCAGTATTACTCCCAGGAGGATTCTCATACGGTGATTACCTACGTACGGGAGCTATTGCTCGATTTTCCAATATTATGGATGAAGTCATCCGGTTTGCTCAAGAGGGAAAACCTGTTTTTGGAACGTGTAATGGATTTCAAATTTTGACAGAAGCCGGGTTATTGCCAGGAGCATTACGGCGCAATGATTCATTAAAATTCATCTCTAAGCAACAAAGTCTAAAGGTGGAAAACACTCAGACACTATTTACAACAGATTATGAAGAAGGAGAAGTCCTAACCTTCCCTATCGCACATGGTGAAGGGAATTACTACTGTGATAAAGAAACGTTGCAACAATTGAAAGAAAACAATCAAATCGTTTTTAGTTATGCAGGTGATAACCCAAATGGAAGTGTCGAAAATATAGCGGGTATTGTCAATAAGCAAGGGAATGTATTAGGTATGATGCCTCATCCTGAACGAGCTGTTGAAGCATTACTGGGTTCAGATGATGGATTAAAATTATTCCAGTCCATGTATAAAAATTATCAGAAGGAGCTGTGCAAATAATGGTTTTCTTGGAACCGACACCTGAACAAGTAAAAGAGTTGGAAGTCTATCGTGAATGGGGCTTAACTGACGAAGAGTACACAACTATCAGCGAGGATATTTTGCATCGGTTACCGAACTACACCGAAACAGGCCTGTTTTCTGTTATGTGGAGCGAACATTGCTCTTATAAAAACTCAAAATCGACGTTACGAAAATTTCCTACTTCAGGGGCACAAGTGTTACAAGGACCCGGTGAAGGTGCTGGTATTGTTGATATCGGTGACGGTCAAGCGGTGGTTTTTAAGGTAGAAAGCCATAATCATCCCTCAGCGGTTGAGCCATATGAAGGAGCAGCTACTGGTGTCGGAGGTATTATTCGCGATATTTTTAGTATGGGAGCCCGTCCAATAGCAATTCTTGACTCTTTGCGTTTTGGTGAGTTAGACAACGAACGCACAAAATATATCTTCGAAGAAGTGGTAGCTGGCGTTAGTGGTTACGGGAACTGTATCGGAATTCCAACGGTTGGTGGAGAAACGGTTTTTGACCCTTGTTACAAAGGAAATCCTTTGGTAAATGTGATGTGTGTCGGCTTGATCGACCAAAAAGATATTCAAAAAGGGCAAGCTAAAGGGGCCGGGAACACCATTATGTATGTGGGAGCAAAAACGGGACGTGATGGTATTCATGGAGCGACTTTTGCTTCGGTTGAATTCAAAGAGGAAGAAGAATCACAACGTTCAGCTGTCCAAGTAGGCGATCCATTTATGGAAAAACTATTGATGGAAGCTTGTCTAGAATGTATTTATGATTATTCTGATGCGTTGATCGGAATCCAAGATATGGGAGCTGCAGGGCTTGTTTCATCAAGTGCTGAAATGGCTTCAAAAGCGGGTAGTGGATTGATTTTGAATTTGGATAATGTCCCACAACGTGAAACACATATGACGCCATATGAAATTATGCTTTCTGAATCGCAGGAGCGGATGCTGTTGTGTATCAAGAAGGGCGAAGAACAACGTGTTATCGATTTGTTTGAAAAATATGAATTAGAAGCGGTTAACATCGGTGAAGTTACAAATGATGGGTTGTACCGTCTGTTTCATGATGGAAAAGAAGTAGCTAATTTACCCGTTGATGCTTTAGCAGAGGATGCACCAGAGTACATTAAACCGATGCAAGAGCCTGCTCGTATGGCTTTGTTTTCTGCAATGGCAGACTATCAACCAACCTTTATGTCTGCTGCGGAAACGTTAGTAAGCTTGTTGCAACAAGCAACGCTTGCTTCAAAGAAAAATATTTACCAAACCTATGATTCGATGGTTCGTACGAGCACTGTGGTTGGACCAGGAAGTGATGCAGCTGTTATTCGCATACGTGGAACGGAAAAAGCACTTGCCATGACGACTGATTGCAATAGCCGTTACATCTATTTGAATCCTGAGATTGGTGGGAAAATCGCTGTATCAGAAGCTGCTCGTAATATCGTGGCTAGTGGTGGGAAACCATTGGCGATCACCAATTGTTTGAATTACGGGAATCCTGACAAACCAGAGATTTTCTGGGAATTAAGCACTTCGGCAGATGGTATAGCAGAAGCTTGTCGTTTATTGGATACCCCTGTTATCTCGGGTAATGTATCGCTTTACAATGAAATGGATGGCGAAGCGATTTATCCGACCCCGTTGATTGGAATGGTTGGTCTGATTGAAGATAGTAAACATATCACAACCCAAGCATTTAAAAATGCCAATGATCGCATTTTCTTGATTGGCGATACAAAAGCAGACTTTAATGGGTCTGAATTGCAAAAATTAGAATTAGGAAAAATTGAAGGGAAACTAATGGACTTCGATTTAAAAATTGAAAAAGAAAACCAAGACGCCGTTTTGAAAGCCATTAAAGCTGGACTGATAGAAAGTGCACACGATTTATCAGAAGGTGGTTTAGCCGTTGGTTTGATGGAGAGTGTCTTTGATACGACACTAGGATTTGATGTAACAGTTGCGATGGATAAAAAATGGTTGTTCAGTGAAACGCAATCGCGGTTTATTTTAACAGTGAAACCTGAAAATGTTCTTGCATTCAAAGCGTTAGTCAAATCTAGTACAACAGATATCGGAACAGTAGAGAATAATGGGCAAGCAAAAATAGTCACGAATAATGAAACGATTCATTTAGCGGTAAAAGAAGTAGAAATGAAATGGCAGGAGGCTATCCCATGTTTGCTGAAACAAAAAGCTTAAACGAAGAGTGCGGAGTATTTGGCATTTGGGGCGATCCAGAAGCTAGCCAATTGACTTATTTTGGATTGCATAGTTTACAGCATCGCGGTCAAGAAGGTGCTGGAATAGTATCTTGTGATGATGGGGAATTATTGGTTCATCGTAATCTTGGCTTGATTAGTGAAGTCTTCAAAAATGGAGACGATCTTAAACGATTGTCAGGAGATCGTGCTATTGGACATGTACGCTATTCCACATCTGGACAGAATAGCATCGAAAACGTACAGCCGTTCTTGTATCATTTCTATGACTTAGATATCGCTATCTGTCACAATGGAAACTTGGTTAACGCCAAGAGCTTACGACGTAGTTTAGAAGAAGATGGAGCGATTTTTCATTCCACTTCTGACACAGAAGTATTGATCCATCTCATCAGACGCAGCCAAAAAGGCACGTTGATCGATAAAATAAAGGAAAGTCTGAACCTTGTTAAAGGCGGCTTTACTTATGTTCTTATGACGGATAAAAGAATGTTCGGTGCGGTTGATGCGAACTCGTTACGCCCACTTGTTATTGGGAAACTGCCAAATGGAGCTTATGTGATGGCGAGTGAAACGTGTGCCATCGATACCATTGGGGCAGAGTTTGTCCGTAATGTTAATGCCGGAGAATTGGCCATTATTGATGCCAATGGCTTAACGATTGAAAAATACACCGAAGATACAACCATCTCCATTGCTGCAATGGAATATATCTATTTTGCTCGACCAGATTCAAACATAGCCGGTGTGAATGTGCATACGGCTCGTAAAAGAATGGGGAAATGTTTGGCGGTAGAATCCCCTATGGTGAATGCGGATATTGTTATTGGCGTTCCTAACTCGTCATTGTCTGCAGCTAGTGGTTTTGCTGAAGAAAGTGGCACACCCTATGAGATGGGCCTGATTAAAAATCAATATGTAGGACGTACGTTCATCCAACCGACCCAAGAATTGCGCGAATTAGGCGCAAAAATGAAATTATCAGCTGTTAAAGGCGTAGTACAAGGGAAAATTGTGGTCATGGTAGATGATTCGATTGTCAGAGGGACAACAAGCAAACGCATCGTCACATTATTGAAAGAAGCTGGAGCGAAAGAAGTCCATGTTCGCATCTCTTCGCCACCGTTAATTTATCCGAGTTTTTATGGAATCGATATTAGCAAGTCAGCGGAATTGATTGCCGCAAGAATGACCGTTCCTCAAATATGTGAATATATTGGAGCGGACAGTTTGTCATTTCTTAGCCAAGAAGGTTTAATCGATTCAATCGGATTGAAATTTGATAGTCCTTACTCAGGCTTATGTATGGATAGTTTCAATGGGGATTATCCAGCAGGATTGTACGACTATGAAGAAGATTATGTGACGAATATGACCGAAATTCAAAAAGAAAATCTTAGGGGAGGCTAACAATGGAAAATGCCTATGCGAAAGCTGGTGTGGATGTCACTGCTGGTTATGAAACCGTCAAGCGCATCAAAAAACATGTCGAACGGACTAAACGACCGGGTGTTTTTGGAGAAATCGGTGGATTCGGCGGTCATTTTGATCTTTGTGAACTCAACTATAAAAAACCGGTTCTGATATCAGGGACAGACGGTGTGGGTACAAAACTAATGTTAGCCATTGAGTCTAGAAAATGGGATACTATTGGCATCGATTGTGTTGCGATGTGTGTCAATGATATTGTGGCGCAAGGAGCAGAACCCCTTTACTTCTTAGATTATATTGCGATTGGAAAAAATCATCCTGAAAAAATCGAGCAAATTGTAGCCGGTATTGCCGAAGGATGTGTTCAAGCGGGAGCCGCTTTAATTGGTGGTGAAACAGCTGAAATGCCAGATATGTACGATCCTGAAGATTTTGATTTAGCGGGATTCACAGTAGGTATTGCAGAAAAAGAAGCCTTATTATCTGCTTCATTAGTTAAAGAAGGCGACAGTTTGATTGGACTACCTTCAACAGGTATCCATTCAAATGGGTATTCCTTAGTACGAAAAATCTTCTTTAAAGATAACGCATATAACTTGACGGATAAAGTGCCTAGATTGGATAATCAAGAGTTGGGGGATGTTTTATTGACGCCAACGAAAATTTACGTAAATGCTTTACTGCCTTTGATAAAAAAACAATTGCTTCATAGTGTTGCCCATATCACAGGAGGCGGATTTATTGAAAATATCCCACGGATGCTTCCTGAAAATGTACAAGCTCAGATTCAATTAGGCAGTTGGCCAGTATTGCCAATTTTTCAAACGATGAAAACGGTTGGTAAGATTCCAGAGTCTGAAATGTATGAAATATTCAACATGGGAATCGGCATGGTCCTTGCTGTTGCTCCTGAAAAAGTAGCTGAAGTACTCGCTATTCTTGCAGAGAATAATGAAAAAGGCTATGTGATTGGTTCGGTAGTTTCAAACGAATCAGAAGAAAAGGTTATTTTGAAAGAGCAGCAACTATGAGAATAGCCGTATTTGCTTCAGGAAATGGGTCTAATTTCCAAGCAATAGCAGAAGCCATTGCCTCCAAACAAGTCGAGGCGACCATTTGTTTCCTATTTTGCGATAATCCGAAAGCTTATGCCATAGAGCGTGCAAAAAAATTGGGTATCCCTTTTACGGTGTTCAGTCCGAAAAATTATATTGATCGCGTAGCCTATGAGACTGAACTATTGAAACAACTTGAACTGAATCAGGTTGATTTGGTTGTATTAGCAGGATACATGAGAATTATTGGACCGACATTGCTAAGGGCATATGTGAATCGTATCTTGAACATCCATCCATCGTTATTGCCTTATTTTCCTGGCAGAAGTAGCATTAAAGATGCATTTGAAGCAAATGAAAAGCAAACAGGTGTAACGGTGCACATTGTTGACGAAGGGGTAGACACTGGACCAATTATCGCACAAGAAAAAGTGGCTATTTTACCTGAAGATACTTTAGACTCTTTGGAGGCAAAAATCCATCAGGTAGAGCACCGTCTTTATCCGCAAGTCATTCAAAAATTGATTGAAAATAAAACCATAAAAAAAGCGAATAAAAATTGAGGAGTGGCGTATAGTGACAAGAGCATTGATCAGCGTTTCAGACAAAGCAGGTATTGTACCATTCGCACAAGCATTAGTGGCACAAGATATCGAAATTATTTCAACTGGTGGAACCAAGAAAGTATTGGAAGAGGCAGGTGTCCCCACAATTTCTGTTGAAGAAGTGACTGGATTCCCAGAAATGATGGACGGTCGGGTCAAAACATTGCATCCCCTTATCCATGGTGGTTTATTGGGGAGACGTGATTTACCCGAACACATGCTAGCAATGGAAAAACACCAAATCATTCCGATTGATTTTGTTGTGGTCAATCTTTATCCATTCAAAGAAACCATCAGTAAAAAGGATGTTACTTTAGAAGAAGCCATTGAAAATATCGATATCGGTGGCCCAAGCATGTTACGCAGTGCGGCTAAAAACTATGCAAGTGTGACTGTTCTGACGGATCCAGCTGATTATAGTAATGTCATCAGTGAATTGGAAGAAACAGGAGCAACGACTCTTAAAACACGTCAAGCTTTAGCTGCAAAAGTCTTCCGCCACACTGCGAGTTATGACGCCTTGATCGCGAACTATTTGACTGCCAGTGTTGGAGAAGCAGAACCTGAAAAATTGACATTGACTTATGATTTGAAACAAAAGTTACGCTACGGTGAAAACGGACATCAAGTGGCTAATTTCTACCAAGAAGCGCTCATTGTACCCTTCTCGATTGCCAATGCTCATCAATTACATGGAAAAGAATTATCATACAATAACATTAAAGATGCGGATGCGGCTATTCGTATCATTCGTGAATTCGATGAACCAGCAGTGGTTGCAGTCAAGCACATGAATCCATGTGGGGTAGGTATTGCTGAAACGATTGAAGAGGCTTTTGATCGCTGTTATGCAGCTGATTCCATCTCTATCTTTGGCGGGATCGTAGTTGCAAATCGTCCATTAGATATTGTGACAGCTGAAAAATTGAGTAAGATGTTCTTAGAGATCGTTCTTGCACCAAGCTATACAGAAGAAGCCTTAGCTATTTTATCAAAGAAAAAAAATATTCGGATCATGACCTTGGATTTCTCAACGGCAAAAGTAGGCGGCAAAGAAGTTGTTTCTGTATTGGGTGGTATATTGGAACAAACACAAGATATCAGTACCGAAGACATACCAGCTAATTGGGAAGTTATGACGGACCGTAAACCAACTGAAGAGGAAATGAACGCTATGGACTTTGCCTGGAAAATCGTTAAGCACGTAAAGAGCAATGCGATCGTGTTGGCAAATAGCAAACAAACTGTTGGAATCGGGGCCGGTCAAATGAACCGTGTCGGATCCGTTAAGATTGCAATCGATCAGGCCGAAGCAAGCAATGCTATCGAAGGTGCTGTATTGGCTAGTGATGCGTTCTTTCCTATGAATGATAGTGTTGAATTCGCAGCGCAACATGGCATCAAAGCAATCATTCAGCCAGGTGGAAGTATCAAAGATAAAGATTCTATTGAAATGGCAAATAAATATGGAATGACCATGATAAAAACAGGTGTGCGTCATTTCAGACATTAAGAAATAAACGAGCATGAGCACAGTTGAAATGCGTATTAGTACGCATTTCATTTGTTTTTACTGGATTTAGTTTCTGGATGCAAATCGGTACTAAACTAAGCCTAAATACAGCAGAAAATGACTAAGGTGTGGTTTGAAACAAGCTTGTTAAGAGTCGAGTAGCCGCAACGAGGGTAGTTCGAGTAACTCAAAGTCGATTTTCCATTTGAGTAACTACAACGAGCGGTAGTTCGAGTAACTCAAAGTGATTTTCCGTTTGAGTAGCTGTAACGAGCGGTAGTTCGAGTAACTCAAAGTCGATTTTTCGTTTCAGTAGCCGCAACGAGCGCTAGTTCGAGTAACTTCGAAATAGAAAATCATTTTGTTTTACTCTATTCTCAGATAGCTTAAAAATCAGACTAGTTATTAGTTTTCAAATACAATTTATTTAATAAAAAATTGGAGGATTTCGCAGATGAAACTTCTTGTTATCGGTAGTGGTGGTCGTGAGCATGCCATCGCCAAAAAATTTACAGAAAGCTCATTAGTAGAAACTGTTTATTGTGCTAAAGGAAATATTGGCATGGAAAAAGATGGGATCCAATTAGTTAACATCGCAGAAAATGATCATCAAGCATTGATTCATTTTGCAAAATCAGAAGAAATTACTTGGACTTTTATTGGGCCAGAAATAGCCCTATTTGAAGGGCTGGCAGATGCCTTCGAGCAAGCTGGATTAAAAGTTTTTGGACCAAGCAAAAAAGCAGCAGACTTAGAGTGTTCAAAACAATTTTCAAAAGATTTGATGAAAAAATATGCGATTCCTACTGCTGCTTATGAAATATTCGAAGACCATGATGCAGCTTTGGCTTATGTGGAAGAACAAGGCGTACCCATTGTCATCAAAGCAGATGGTTTAGCTGCCGGAAAAGGGGTAGTCGTTGCGATGACTCTGACGGAAGCAACGAATGCTTTAAGCGAGATGTTAGTAGATGGAAAATACGCAGCAGGCAAACCGAAAGTTGTGATCGAAGAATATCTCGAAGGTGAAGAGTTCTCTTTGTTTGCTCTTGTAAATGGCTCGAAATACTATTATACCGGAGTTGCCCAAGATCACAAACGGGCTTATGATGGAGATAAAGGACCGAACACGGGTGGTATGGGAGCCTATTCTCCAGTACCTCAAGTTTCTGAATCCTTGATCCAAGAAGTGTTGGAAACAGTTATAAAACCAACTGTTAATGCGATGGTTGCTGAAGGACGTCCTTTCAAAGGAGTCATCTACGCTGGATTGATCATGACCAAAAAAGGGCTGCGGGTCATCGAGTTTAATGCTCGATTTGGGGATCCTGAGACCCAAGTCATTTTGAACCAGCTGGATTCTGACTTGGCACAAATAATTGATGATATCTTGAATGAAAAAGATCCCGATATCAAACTACACACGGACCGCTACACATTGGGTGTTGTTGTTGCAGCTGAAGGTTACCCAGGAAAAATGGTAACCGATATCCCCTTGCCGCAACTGAATGTAGAAGGTTCAGGTTGTACTATTTACAATGCAGGCATGAAGAAAAAGAAAGGCAGTTTCGTTTCTGATGGAGGCCGGATTTTATTTGTTGCAGCACAAGGTTCAACCCTGCAAGAAGCGCAAGACAAGGCTTACCTTTATTTAACTGATAATCCAATAGCGCAAACATTTTATCGTTTTGATATTGGAGAAAAAGCCATTCAGTTTACCAAATAAGGACCTTGAAAAAAGGAGCCAGTTGCTAAATGTTTACTACTTTGATTCTTTTTTCTGAATTTTCTATAAGGGTTGTAAGAGTAACAGAGAATAGATTTTAAAACTCATAGATTATTTTTTCTATAAATGATAGGATAGAGTGAATAATTTGTGAATGATAAAGTGTATTGTTTATCTTTAAGGAGGAAATGATGAAAAAAAAGTTTTTTTGGTATGTTACATTCGTGTCTTGTACTGGTATTTTTCTAGCGTCCTACAAAACAGTTGAAAAAAACAAACAATCAAAAATTAAAGAAATTAAAGTTAAATCAAATACGTCAGAACAGACGTATGCTGATGTGAATGAGTTGAAAGAAAAATATGATATCATTATTATTGGCGCAAGTGGTGCGGGATTGACTGCAGCTATTGAAGCAAAAGATGCGGGACTGAATCCGGTTATCTTAGAGAAAATGCCGACTGCTGGAGGAAATACAGTGAAGTCATCAAGTGGGATGAATGCTTCAAACACTAAGTTCCAAAAAGCTGAAGGCATAAAAGATAGCAATGATGCTTTTTATGAGGAAATTTTAGCGGGCGGTCATGGGACAAATGATAAAGAATTGTTGCGTTATTTTGTGGATCACTCTGCCGCAGCGATCGATTGGTTAGACAAGAATGGCATCACGTTATCTAATTTAACAATAACTGGTGGTATGAAGCAAAAAAGAACCCATCGTCCAGCTGATGGTTCGGCAATTGGAAGTTATTTGATCAAAGGCTTATTAAAAGCTGTCCATAAACGAAACATTCCAATACTGGTAAATGCAGCTGTCATAGCTATCAATAAAAATGAGAATAAAGTTAATGAAGTAACTATTGAAATCAATGGATCAGAACCTAAAACGCTGACAGGTAAAGCAATCATAGTTGCTACTGGGGGATTTGGGGCAAGTAAAAAGATGATTGAAAAATTTAGACCAGATTTAAAAGGATATATAACGACTAATCAAAAAGGCAGTACTGGCGACGGCATCAACATGATTGAAAAGCTAGGTGGACAAGCGATTGATATGGATCAAATCCAAATTCATCCAACAGTTCAGCAAGAGGAAGGAATCTTAATAGGCGAAGTCGTTCGTGGCGAAGGAGCCATTCTAGTCAATCAAGCGGGAAATCGTTTTATTGATGAGTTAAATACGCGGGATAAAGTTTCTGCAGCCATTACTGATTTACCAGAAAAATCAGCTTATTTGATTTTTGATCAAGGGGTGCGTGACCGTGCAAAAGCCATCGAATTTTATGATAAAAAAGGGTATGTTAGCAGCGGTGGAGATCTAAGAGAGTTAGCAGAGAAAATCAATATAGAAGGCAGTCAATTACATAAAACGGTTGTCACGTGGAACGAAAGCATAGCTAATCAAGTAGACCAAGAATTTAATCGTGCCACTGCAATGGAAAACGACTTAACTAAACCAAGTTATTTTGCCATAAAAATTGCTCCTGGGATTCATTATACAATGGGAGGCATTAAAGCAAATACTCAAGCAGAGGTTTTGAATAAAGAAAACCAGCCAATTGAAGGGTTATATGCTGCAGGCGAGTTGGTTGGAGGGTTACATGGAAACAATCGTATTGGTGGAAACTCGGTAGCCGAAATTATTGTCTTTGGTCGCCAAGCTGGCCAGCAAGCAGCTGAATTTGTAAAAAAACACTATTAAAAATTAAACTCGATAAGGTTTTATTTAGATAAGAAAGAAATAACTGCAAAAGTGATAGAAGAATACTTCGTCTTTTTAATTGTGTCTAATCATGTTATAATGAAGAGCTTAAGGAAACGAAGGCTTTTAATTAGAACGGATGCCAAGTAAGCCTCCGACTAGCGCTAAAATATGGAGGTGTAAGAGAATGAAAAAACATTGGACTATTGATACTATTCAAGAATTTGTTTCAAAAAATTCAGATAGTAAGTTATTAACGACAGAATATCATGGTTTTTCGCAAAAGCTACAATTTGAATGTGCGTGTGGCAATCATTTTGAAAAATCATTTACGAAATTTAAAAATAAAAATCAACGTAAGTGTGAAGTTTGCCAACCTCTAAAAACGGCACTTTAAACCTAAAACAAATTAAAAAAAGTGTCAATTTCTCTTAAGAGAAGTTGATACTTTTTTTTGGTTATTTAACAAATGATGTCGATGTTCCAAAGGAGATTTTTTTTGAAATGAACGAACGAATTTGCTTGTGTAGCGTTAGAGTACTGCTCAGAATTCTTGATTCTTAATAGGACTACAGGCAATCATTATTTTTCAGAAATTAAAAGAGCTCACCTTAAATTTCTAACTTTATTTGGGGTAGTCTTAAAATATTCTCGATATTTTTTGTAAAATTGTGTTTTATTAAAATACCCAACATATTCTGCAATTGATTCAATATTTGCATTTGTTGAAAGAATTAATTGGTGTGCTTCTTTTAAACGTTGCTGAGTGACTAATTCTTTGAAATTTTTACCCGTCTTTTCTTTGATTAAGTTTGATAAATAATTTTTATTGTAACCTAATTCAGCTGCTAAACCGGATAAAGTGATGTCTCGATAGTTTCTTTCAATTTTTTGAAGCACTATTAGAGGTAAATCAAAGTTGGTAATACTATCATAAATTTTAGAGAGTTGTGAATGATAAACTTGAGATAGTTGTAAAAAGAGAACTTGAGAGTAGGAATTTAATATTTCTTTTGTCAAACGATGTTGAGAAAAAAACTCAATAATCATTTGTTCAAAGGTTATTTGTATTTCTGGATAATTATTAATATCTAAGATCAAAAAGTTATCTTGATAACCTGATCCTAAAATAGCGCTCATTAAAAAATTGTAAGTAAGACCGGAACTTTGGCTATCAATATTTTTAAGCATGTCAATGCTCATATCGCTTGTGTGGAATAAAAAATTGATTAACAAATCATTTTCACCTAATGGCTGTAATTCATGTTCACTATTAGTATCTAAAAGAAGTATTTGTTTTTCTTTCAAAATAATTTTTTCTCCATTGACTATTTGATTAGATTGGCCAGAAAGCATGTAATTGAACTCTAAAAATTGATGAGAATGTAATGGATAAGAGGCGAATCTACGATGTTTTCTAATAATAATACTTTGTGAATCATAAAACAAGTTTTCGCGAATAACTAAAGGTGAAAGCTCATTTATTTCATTTTCTTCTATAAATTCCTCAATGAAAATTCCTGTTTCTTTCTGTTTGATTTCTAATTTATCTAATGGTAAGAAAAATTTTTCAATGCTATTTTTCATTAACAACACATCCTGTAAAATTGATAGTTTAAGTATAACTTATTGATATTGTTTGTCAATTGTAAGCGTTCTATACTATTAATATACCAAATATATAAAACGAATACGGAATAGAATACGCTTTTTATCAATGGATATAGACTATTGAAAAGAATTTCACTGTAATTAGTAAGTTGAGTTTTTTATAGGATAGTATCTGTCAAAATGCTACTTATTGTAATGGAAATTTTTATTTTAATAAGTTTAATTACAAGTATATTGTTATTTTCTCTTGAAGTATGAACGTTATTATAGATTTCTTACTTTGCTTAATACTGAAGAAACTAAAGATAGCTACTTACTAGTTTTATTTAGAATAATAATGATAATTATAGTGAAATTTATCACGAATTATACTATTAAAGGCGAAGCATCAAATGATAATATGGTTTAACTAAAAAAAATTAGGAGGGTATAGTAGTGGATTACATTGCAGTCGATATAGGTGCTTCTAGTGGTCGCCTGATTCACGCAAATTTTCAATGCTTAGGAGGGTTTGAACTAGAAGAAATTCATCGTTTTAAAAATGGTTTTCAAGACAAAGAGGGTACTGATTATTGGAATTTTAATAATCTTGTAAATGAGATATTGGATGGTTTAGTAAAAGTAAAGAAAAAAGGTATTAAAGAATGCTATGTAGGCATTGATACATGGGGTGTTGATTATGGATTAGTAAATGAAAAAAATTATTTATTAGGTGATCCAATCAGCTACCGTGATAACCGTACTGAAAGTGTTCTACAGGATTTTTCTTTAAAAATGTCGTTAGAAAATTTATATAAAAAAACAGGTATTCAATTACAACCTTTCAATACAGCGTTTCAACTTTTCGTAGAAGACAAAGAAAAATTGGGAAAAGCAGATAAATTGTTACTGATACCTGATCTTTTGGGTTACATCTTTACAGGCAAAGCAGTGACAGAAAAAACAAATGCTTCAACTATGCAATTGTTAAATTTAAAATCTCATAAATGGGATAAAGATGTGCTAGAAGTTGTAGGAGTTGAAAAAGATATTTTCCCCCCACTTACAGAACCTGGACAAATATTAGGCGAGATTCAATATGATAAGTTTCCTAAGTATGATTTGCCAAAAGTTACTTTTATCACTGTTGCTTCTCATGATACAGCTTCTGCCGTGGTAGGAACACCAGGAGAAGGAGAAGAATGGGCATATATCAGTTCAGGTACATGGTCATTGATGGGCGTAGAAATTCCTGAAGGAATCTCTACCAAAGAAGCTTTTGATTCCAATTTTACAAATGAGGCAGGTGTTCAAGGAACAATACGCTTTCTTAAAAATATTATGGGGATGTGGTTGATTCAAGAAGTAGCACGGATGCAGGACTATAAATATAGTTATGCAGAACTTGCAAGTATGGCTAGTAAAGAGAAAAAATTCCAACAGTTTATCAACGTGAATGATGTTCGCTTTTTAAATCCACGAAATATGATTGAAGAACTGCAAGAATATTGTTATGAAACGAATCAAAAAGCTCCTAAAACACCTGGAGAGTTAGCTCGTTGTATTTATGATAATTTAGCATTGTGCTATGAAGTGGAATTAGAAAATCTAGAAAAAATCACTGGACGAAATATTTCTAAACTACATATAGTCGGCGGCGGTTCAAATAATAAACTATTGAACCAATTGACAGCTGATGTATGTAATATCGAAGTTGAAGCTGGTCCAGTAGAAGCAACGGCAATTGGTAATTTAATGGTACAAATAATTGCTACTAAAGGATATGGTACTTTAGAACAAGCTCGGGAAGATATTCGGAACTCAGTAGATTTAGAGATTCATCAGCCGCAATTTTCTTTAGAAATTGAGGAAGCAATTAAAGGTTATAAAAATTTTATTAATAAAAAACAATTAGTTTAAAGGAGAATGAAGGATGACAAATAAAGTAAATCAACGTTATGAAGATGCAAAAGTAAGATATGCAGCAATAGGTGTAGATACTGATAAAGCACTAGAAAGATTACAAGAAATCAAAATTTCAATGCACAGTTGGCAAGGGGATGATGTCACTGGTTTCTTAAACCCCGAGGGAGAACTAACTGGGGGGATTATGGCAACAGGAAATTATCTTGGTGCAGCACATACCCCTGTACAATTACGACAAGATTTAGAGATGGCGTATTCACTTATTCCAGGAAAACATAAGTTAAATCTACATGCTATGTATTTAGATACAGACGAAAAAGTTGATTTAAACGAAATTGAACCAAGACATTTTACAAATTGGGTTGATTGGGCGAAAGAACAAGGTTTAGGACTTGATTTTAATCCAACATTTTTTTCACATCCCATGATGAAGGATGGCTATACGTTAGCACATCCTGACAAAGAAGTTCGTGACTTTTGGATTGAACACGGTAAGCGCTGCCGGAAAATTGCTGAATATTTTGGCAAAGAATTAGGTCAAGTAAGTATTGATAACTTCTGGGTACCAGATGGTATGAAAGATAATCCTATTGATCGTTATAGTCCAAGAGAGCGCTTAATGGATTCGTTAGATGAAATTTTTAGTGAAAAAATAGATGAACGTTACACCCAAGATGCTGTTGAAAGTAAAGTATTTGGTTTAGGTGCAGAAGCTTACACAGTAGGTTCCCATGAATTTTACATGGGTTACGGGTTAACTCGCGATAAACTAATTTGTTTAGATGCAGGTCACTTCCATCCAACAGAAGTAATTTCTAATAAGTTAACATCACTTGCTATATTTAGTAAGGGAGTTATGTTGCACGTAAGTCGCCCAGTTCGTTGGGATTCTGATCATGTGGTAATTATGGATGATGAATTACAAGAGATTGGTAAAGAATTAGTGCGCAATAACTTATTAGAAAAGACCAATATCGGTCTTGATTTCTTTGATGCTTCAATTAACCGAATTGCAGCCTGGGTAGTTGGAACTCGTAATACACAAAAGGCTTTACTTAAAGCAATGCTCGAACCTATTCAAGAATTAAAAGAAATGGAATTAGAATTTGATTATACTTCACGCATGGTTTATACAGAGGAATTAAAAGATTTTCCTTATGGAGATGTTTGGAATTATTTCTGCTACAAAAACAATGTCCCAGTTGGAATGGATTGGTTAAATGAAGTTCAACAATATGAAAATGACGTGTTGAGTAAACGTGGTTAATATTATATAGAGAGTTAACTATAATATGTAGAATATAAAAAACGGAGGTACTACTATGAAAGCAAAAGATATTTTAGAATCAATATTCGTAAAAGAAATGATAGAAGTGACAACAAACTTGTACAACCATGGTTGGGATGAACGAAATGGAGGCAATGTTAGCTATTTATTAAAGGAAGAGGAGGTCATTCCTTATATTAATGTAAATAAAGTTATTCGTGAAATTCCAATGCAATTTGACGCAAGTGAGCTAGCCACAAAATTATTTTTAGTTACTGGATCAGGAAAATATTTTAAAAATGTTGAAAATGCCCCAGCTAAAAATATCGGCTTGATTCGTATTAAAGAAGATGGTATGTCTCTAGAATTACTTTGGGGGCTTGAAGATGAAGCTGTTCCTACAAGTGAATTACCAAGTCATTTAATGACTCACATATCTCGTCTTTCTGTTGATCCAAACAATCGAATAGTTATGCATTGCCATGCAAGTCATCTATTAGCAATGACTTATTCACATGACTTAGATGAAAAATCATTTACTCGTACTTTGTGGAAAATGTGCACTGAATGTTTAGTTGTTTTTCCCGAAGGAGTTTCTATAATTCCTTGGTTAGTACCTGGAACAAATGAAATTGGAGAAGCAACAGCTGAAAAAATGAAAGAAACACGTCTAGTGGTATGGCCTCACCATGGTATTTACGGTGCTGGTAAAGATATGGATGAAGTTTATGGATTAATTGAAACAGCTGAGAAAGCAGCAGAAGTGTACACTTATGTTCAATCTCAGGGAGGGATAAAACAGACTATTACAGATGAACAACTGTTAGATTTGGCAGAAGCATTTGGAGTTGTCCCTAGAAAAGAATTTTTAGAAAGTCCAATAGCTCTACACTAATATAAAATTGGGAAGGAAGCCGAATATTGAAGAATAAAATTGAAATTTAATTCATTTAAAGAATACAATTTCGTTTAATTATTCTTCATATCTATCGGCAAAAAATTCAATGAAATAATGGAGAAGAGGTAAAATAATGGAAGAAAAGTATTTAGAATTAGCACGTTCCGTACCTCAAGAGGACCGTCCAGTATCTAAGAATAAATTATCTGGATTAGGCAATTTCTTTGGTCTTTATGGAGGTGAACATATTGCAGCTACTGAGTTTGTGATCGGTGCGACAATGGTTACTTGGGGAGTGTCGACACGAGAAATTATTGTTGGATTATTAATAGGGAACCTGTTAGCTACATTAACTTATGCACTCCTTTGTGCTCCTATTGCAGTCGATACACGTAAGACACTTTATTCATATTTACGTGAAGTACTTGGTCCCTATATGCAAAAAATTTACAATATTGTTTGGGGATTAGCTTCTATTGCCATGGCCAGTTCCATGTTAAACGTGTCAGCTTCTGCATTAAGAGTAATATTTGGTATCACCCCTCAATTAGAATGGTATCCGACTAGTTTTAAATTTATTTTGCTGGTACTTCTATTAGGGGTTATCGTAACTATTGTTGCAGCAAATGGTTTTGAAGCGGTAGCTAAATTTTCTGCAATATGTGTTCCTTGGATGATTGCAATATTTTTTGCTGGTGCAATGATCAGCCTACCAGTATTGGCAGCCCAAACTGGTTACGGAGAGATTAATTCCTTGAAAGATTTTCTAAATATAGCGGATGCTAGTATTTGGACTGGTGCTGCTGTTAATGGTGGTGAAAGGTTGAGTACTATTCACGTAATTGGATTTGCATGGATGTGTAACCTTGCATATCATGGTGGATTGAATGATATGTCATTACTTAGATTTGCAAAGCGTTCTAGTTATGGATTTGTAACCGGTTACGGAATGTATGTTGGCCATTTTTTCGCATGGATAAGTGCTGGAATTATGGGTGCAACCGCTGCTAATGTATTAGGACAATCATTATTAGTTCTTGATTCAGGAGCAGTTATGAGTGCTATTTTTGGATTAACTGGCTTGCTTGCTGTTGTTGTAGCGGGATGGACCACAGCAAATCCTAATATTTATCGTGCTGCATTGTCATTTGGAACTTTTTTTCCTAAAGTAAGTATAAAAAAGGTTAGTTATATTGTTGGTATTTTAACTACTTTAATTGCAATGTTTCCTATTGTTGCTAATATCATGGTAATTGTTAATATTATTGTACTTGTTGTACCAACTATAGGTGCGATTGTTCTTGCTGAGCACTGGATTCTTCCTAAACTAGGTGGGACTCGTTACTGGTCCAAGTATAAGGGATGGAAAATAAATTACGCTGGGCTTATTGCATGGGGAATCTCTCTAATTTTCGTAATTATTGTCAGTGTAACTGGATTGATCCATTCTTACCTATTGTTCCTACCAAACTATCTGTTAGCAATGGGTAGCTACATTTTCTTTGCTCTTAGGATGGGTGCTCGAGAAGATTATACAGAGCAAGTGGAAGAAGATAAGAAACTGGCAGAAGCGATAGATATAATTAATGATGAAGAGAATCCTATTAAAGATAATGAAACACAAATTCTTCCTGGATTAATAAAAGGAATAAAGTTAACTTCCTATCTATTTTTAATTGTTTTGGTTGTTCTCTCAGTTTTAACCTTTAGTGGTAATTACTCCGTTGAAAGTATAAAAGCTACATCTATATGGCTTACATTTCTTTACTTTATTTTTGGAGGAGTTCCAACTATTTATAAACTTCGTTTAGAGAAAAATAGAAATAAACTAATAGAAAATCTAGAAAGAGAAACTGAGTAGTATTCAGAAACTGACAAGACAATTTTTTACTTAAGGGAGGAAAATCACATGGTGAAAATAGGATTCAAAATGAAAATTTATCCAGATAAACTGGAAGAATATGAAAAAAGACATAATCAACTCTGGCCTGAAATGAGACAAATGTTGAAAGAACATGGTGCAATCAGTTACTCAATATTTGCAGATCCAGAAACGAACTATTTATTTGGATATCTTGAAATAGATGATGAAACTAAATGGTCCAATACTGCTAATACCGAAATTAATCAAAAATGGTGGGATTATATGAAAGATGTGATGGAAACAAACCCAGATAATTCACCAGTAACAGTTGATTTGAAACAAGTTTTTGAAATATAGAAAAAGTAATCTTTGCTACTTTTTCTTACTAAATTATGCAAACAAACATACAAAGGGGAGAAAAAAATGTCAGTAAATCGTATGGTATTGAATGAAACATCTTATTTTGGTAAAGGAGCAATTAAAGAAGTTGCAATTGAAGTGAAAAAACGAGGATTTAAAAAGGCTTTAGTTGTTACTGATAAAGGATTAGTGAAATTTGAAGTAGTAAAAAAGGTAACAACAGTCTTAGATGAAGCTGGATTAAGCTATGAGATTTATGATGGTGTTGTACCGAATCCAACAATCGCTGACGTACAAGCAGGAGTAAAGGCTTGTAAAGCTGCAAAGGCTGATTATATTGTAGCAATTGGTGGAGGGTCGCCAATCGATACAGCAAAAGCAATTGGTATTATCATTAAGAATCCCAAATTTGAAGATGTCGTTAGTTTAGAAGGTGTTGCAGATACTAAAAATCCTGCACTTCCAATTATGGCAATACCTACAACTTCTGGAACAGCTGCAGAAGTAACAATTAACTATGTAATCACGGATGAATCCAACCATCGGAAATTTGTTTGTGTTGATCCTCATGATATTCCTATAGTTGCTTTTGTGGACAGTGATATGATGATGGGGATGCCAAAGGGTTTATGTGCTTCTACTGGTATGGATGCGTTAACTCATGCTATTGAAGGCTATATTACTAAAGGTGCTTGGGAAATGACCGATATGTTGCACATTAAAGCAATTAAAATTATAGGTCATTCATTACGTGATTCAGTTTCTGGCAAACAAAAAGCTCGTGAAGAAATGGCATTAGGACAATATGTTGCTGGTATGGGGTTTTCTAATGTCGGCCTAGGATTAGTACACGGTATGGCTCATCCATTGAGTGCTTGGTACAATATTCCTCACGGTGTTGCTTGTGCAACACTATTACCACTTATCATGGATTATAATAAAGATTTTACTGACAAAAAATATCTTGATATTGCAGTAAATATGAATGTTGAAGGAGTAGAAACTATGTCACTATCTGAAGTTCGTGACGCTGCTGTTCAAGCGGTAAAACAACTAGGTATTGATGTTGGTATTCCACAAAATATATCAGAATTAGGTGTCAAAATAGAAGATATCCCACAAATTGCTGAAGATGCATTTCGTGATGTCTGTACACCGGGAAATCCACGCGATGCTTCTGTAGAAGAAATTAGCGAACTTTATAAATCAATGCTGTAATTTATTTTTTAAGAAGCGTGAGTATTTAGCTCATGCTTCTTTTTTTCGCTTTAAAACTAATTAAAATGCGGTATCTAAATTTCTGGAATTTCGTTATCTAGAGGCAATACGATTGAATATGTTGATTTTTTGTACAAAAAGAGGTGTGAACGAATTTCTTCACCCACACCAAAAATCAGATACCCATAAAAACTAAAGCTATTGTCATTAAAACTAATGAAATAATGATACTGGTAGAAGACAAAAAGCCAGAAAGAGAAGTTTTGTTTCCATAAATGACCATATTGATAGTAGAAACCGTACCAATGGGTGCAAGTGCTACTAAAACCAAAGATAATCGAACAATTTTTGGTAAGGGTAACAAAAAATAAAAGACCAGTGCAAGTGAAATACCCAAAGCGTAACGAGTGAAAAGAAGTTTAGCTACTTTTGCTAAATCTACTCGGGAGATTTTGAATTCTAAGTAAAGACCAATCATAAACATTGATAGAAAAGCATTCCCGCTAGCAAAAATCGCAACTACAGAAAGAACATTTTCTGGAATTGTAATATTTACAATTGCCAAAATAATCATAGCAATATAAGCAGAAAAAGAAGGAGAACGAAATAGCTGGAAAATAACTTCCCATATTCCACGTGTTCCACGATTTTGCCCAGTCATTTTATCCGCTAGTAGTGGAGTTCCGCCAAAAAGCATTAATGCATTTCCTGTGTCAAAGCTTCCGATAAAGGGAATAGCTTGAGGGAAAAAACCTTGTACAAAAGGAATAGTGAAATTTCCAATATTGTAGCCTCCTTGACTGAATATCATAAGGGCTTGATCAGCTGAATTTTTTTTTCGCCAGATGAATCCGCCAAAAGTAATCAGAAAAAAATTTGCCAATAAGCCTAGCGACATCAGCAGTATTAAAGTAGAGTTGATTTCAACTGTATTAAATCCAATAATGATGGTGGCCGGCAAAGTTAAATTAAGAATGATTTTTGAAACGGTTTGTCCATCTTTTGCTTCTAAAAGACCGCCAACTTTAAATAAATAACCTACTAGAATGACTAATAAAAAGCTGATAGCCTGTGCAAATACAATGCCCATTAAAAAGTTCACTCCTTTTTTAGATTCAGTCTTAATGAGGGACTTTCCGCCTTACTTTTCTTAGTGTACATAATTTTTCGTTTAATTGCTTGGTTTTTAATTTGAGCCCTTCATAAAATGAATTTCTTTGGGTTCTCCATATTTTCTACACAGTGATGGGTTATCTTAATAGTATAGATTGATAGGCAGTTCTAGAAAAATCAAGGAAGGATGTAAATAAAAATGAATAAAAAAATAATTGGAGTGGGGTTACTTTCTTTTGTTTCACTAACGATGCTTTCTGCTTATACAAATGATCAAAAGGAAACAGAATCAGATATATCAAATCGCGCGAACCAGATGGGGCAGCATAGCAGTGAATATACTGCTAACAATAGCAGAGGTCATGCTCATCATAACGGTTCAGTCGGCAACTACAATAAGGTAGATGTTTCTGATGTTGTACCCGCAAATATAAAAGCAGCAATAGACCCAACATTTAGTATTGGGGAAGATGTCATCATTACTGAAGGCCATATGACCGGAATGATGGGAGCTCAAGCAGAAATAGTGGGAGCATTTGATTCTTACGCGTATTCCATAAGCTATTCCCCTACGAATGGTGGAGAAGAAGTCTATGATCATAAATGGGTCGTGCAGGAAGAAATTGCAGACTCAGGAGCTGAACCAATGGATGTTGGCACTGAAGTTATTTTGAAAGCCAATCACATGTCTGGCATGGAAGGCGCAAACGCAACAATTGAATCAGTAGAAGATACAACCGTTTATATAGTTGATTATCAACCAACAGATGGCGGCAAATTAGTTCGGAACCATAAGTGGCTGATCGATAGCGAATTATCACCTGCTGATACGGAGGAAAATAATTTGAATTTTGGACAAATGAAATCATATATGGGTGAAATGCATCCTAACCTAAATAACCAAGAATTAAATGAAATGTACAAGGGAATGCATGGAACGAGTGGTTCATCTCTAAGTAATAATTTTAGAGGAATGGACAATATGTATTGAAAATTCTGAGTAGGCCAATTTCTATAGCCATTGTAAAAATGGATGTGAATGAATAGTATAGAAAGGAGAATTTAGGCTGATGAATGGAGGATATAGAGGTTACTTTTGGAATGATGGCTATGACGGCATGCAGCGAGGATTTAATTCGTTTAATAATAGCGCAGGTCTCCTAATGTTGTTGCTGGTAGTTGCGCTAATTGTCTTTGTAGTCTAACTCATTTTTAAAAATAAGAAACAACAAATTAGCGGTAATAAAGCTGAAGAAATTGTAAAAAGGCGGTATGCTCGTGGTGAAATAACACATGAAGAATTTCAATCCATATTAAAGACATTGAGATTGTAATAAGGTTGAGTAACCGCAATAAAAGTCATACGCCCCATGGTTATGTGGCTTTATCGATCATTAATTGATGATCCAAATTAGTTTGATTGGAAAAAGAGGCAATTTATAAAATTGCTGAAAATAACATGAATAAATCAAATAAGACAGCTAGTACGTTGAAAAAGTACTAACTGTCTTATTTGAGTGCAAATCGTTATTCTGAATAGGTGACTACTCTTCTGAATAATAAATAGTCAAAAGATAATATGGAAATAGTATCTTTGATACGACAACAAGCAGTGCTTATATGTTTAAAGTTCCAACTAGTAGGTATTAAAATACATAATTCCATAAATGGGTATTCTAGAAGTAGCCATCATTCCCATAAATTTCATATAACGTTTATTGAGTTCTATCTTATGTTTAGCTGCAGCATCCAACCAAAAATGATTAGATGGAAGACGTGATAGATTTTTTTAAAATCGTTTCAACACTTTCAGCAATTATACTTAATTCTGATTCGTCAAATAGGCCAATAAGTTTTTCAGGGCTTGTCATTCCCATGTAAGTCTTATTACCTGCTGTTCTCACTACCATCTTACACGGCAATACATATCCTACATGAACGTTTCTTTCTAATACTTCTTTCGCCTGCTTTGGATTACATACCTCCAGGACAACAAAGTCATCCTTTAACTCTAGTCCCTTTTCAGCAAGCTTATCCTTGAAATTTAATTTCCATAATATTCCAAAATTGTTTTCTTTTAAATTTTCTTCTAATGCTTGAATAGCTTCTTCTAAACTTTTATCTGTTCTCTTCTCATAAACAATATCCATTTCCTTACCTCCTGAAAGTTGTATTAAAATATAAACTAACCACTAAGTCAAAGATATATTTTGACCCATATAATTAAATATGATATCTGTTTTACAGCGCTCTCTTTTATAGATGATTTAACAATATCAGTTTAAATTTTATTGTAAAGTCAAACGATTCTCAATACAGTCATATTTTTATAAAACAAGCTATAAGTCCAGATGGTATCATAGCAGTATTGTGATAGATGATCAAAACTGATTCTAAGTGCTCAGTAAAGTTAAATTTATTTTTTCAATCCCAGTTTCAATCAATAATTTTTGTTGTTTAAGAATTATATCCAAGTAAAAAGGTCCAAAATAATAAGTACAGTGAAACTAATACAAGAGCAGTTCCTATAAGTAGACTAATCAAAGCTGAAGCTTTACTTTTCTTGCGGATTCTTATCCCGCTAGCTATAAGCATCATTCCTCCAATCAAAAAAATACCTTCAAATAACAATACGGGCCATTTTAATTCTATCGATCTTTGAATGAACATTATAAGTCACATCCTTTTCTAATAGTATAACTAAAAAGCAGTTGTATTGGAACAAATCGCTAACTTGAACCGGAAAATAAGGCAAGCAGTTTATTTAGCGACTATAAGATGTTAGGATGAGAATACAGCTGTAAATAAAAACATCAGTAATTAAAAGAGGTGAAAAGATGCAAGGTTTAGTTTTTTTGGTAAGTGTCCTATTTCTGATAGGAGTAATGATTTCTTCGATAGTAAATAAACAAAACGAGCAGCTAAAACAAGATATTGCTCATATGAAACAAACGGTGGACAATATTGCTAAGCAAATGGGTGTACCTGATTCGATAAATGATGAATTAAAAGAGTTTCTTTTAGAGCTTATTTCAGAAGGGGAAACAATCAAAGCAATTAAAGAGTACAGAATGGCTACTGGAGCAGGTCTAGTTGAGGGTAAGCAGTATATTGATCAGTTAAGCGAACAAACAGAATAGCAAAAGGAATAGTCAAAATTTTTGTATGCTATTTTAAATCCAACAAGCAACAATACGATTTTTAAAATAAATAGGCTTGATGGGCCGCACCAAATTTGCTGTTACCTGTTTCTCGGTAAATTCCCCCAAATATTATCATCGTCAGAAATCTTACTGCCTATTTGACAACGTAGTCTTGCAAAATTTCCAACATCTTGTTCGATAACCTCTGAGTTAATTTCAATTGCTTCAACGACCTTGATAAATCATCTGCTAAATTGGATAGCCATAAAAAATAGGCTTTTTTGTTGAAGAATACGGATGCTAATTTTACTGCCTTTTCTATCTGATTCAGATGGATTATTTTTCTCTCCAAACACTGTCAAAAAAGGGTGTGATTACTAGACTAGCAATAGATATTTCATAAGTAAGAGATCTTAATTATAGTGTTGGCATGTAACCGTTCTAATACTTAGGGTATATGTTTAATCAGTTGTCCTACATAAGTTAAGTGAAAAGCCGTTAATTGTTTGTGTATAGAGGATATGGTAATATTAAAAAAAAGAAATAAAGGAGACAAGGATAAATGAATTCAGATCCCAATAGTCAGTCGATAGTAGCACAAATTATGGTCATCGTTGTGTTGACAGCTATCAACGCCTTTTTTGCAGCATCAGAAATTGCATTTGTATCCTTAGACCAAAATAAAGTAAAAGAGAAAGCGGCAACTGGTGATAAAAAATCGTTAAACATCCTAAAGTTATTAGCTCACTCAGATAATTTCTTAGCTACTATTCAAGTAGCAATCACTTTAGCAGGATTTTTCGCTAGTGCCTCAGCTGCTACTAGCTTTGCAACTCGTTTAGAACCAATTCTTAGCAACGTTCCGGGAGGACAACAGATTGCTACAATATTAGTAACGCTTGTTTTATCGTATTTCACACTAGTGTTTGGTGAACTTTACCCGAAACAAGTTGCTTTGCAGCGATCAGAAGCGGTAGCTGGTTTCACAGCTGGAACAATTCTTATTGTACAAAAAGTGACGAGACCCTTTGTGGCACTCTTATCCTTTTCGACTAGCTTTCTTAAAAAGATTACACCAATTGATTTCACGCAAATTGAAGAAAAAATGACTCGTGATGAATTTCGTGCTTATTTAGTCAGTAGCCAAAAGGAAGGCGCAATTGATTTAAATGAGTTTTCGATGCTACGAGGTGTCCTATCAATGGATACAAAAATGGCTAGGGAGATTATGGTTCCTCGTACGGATGTTTTTATGATTGACTATGAAGACGGAAATGAACTAAATATTCCTTTATTATTAAATTGTAACCATTCGCGTGTGCCAGTATATGAGGCTGAAAAAGATACTATTATTGGTATTTTACACATAAAAAGTTTGTTAAAAGCTTCTAGAGAAATAGGTTTAGATGAGGTTGATTTGAAAACAATTTTAAATGAAGCACTTTATGTACCTGAAACCATTTTTATGGATGATTTATTGTATCATTTGAAACTAACGCACAATCAAATGGCTGTTTTGTGTGATGAGTATGGTGGTATTGTAGGCATCGTTACCTTAGAAGATTTACTTGAAGAAATCGTTGGAGATATAGATGATGAATACGATGAAACTTATAATTTGATTGAAAAGTTATCCGATAATCGCTATTTAGTAGACGGAGCCACTCAATTATCAAAATTTAACGAATACTTTAAAACAACGATTCAGTCAAATAATGTCGATTCAATCGCTGGCTATTTCATTACACAACATGGGAACATTCCACGTCCTAGTGAGCAAGCTACAATTAAGTATGGTGAGTATCGTTTGACTGCAAATAAAGTTGAAGGTACCCGTTTGTTAAACTTGTACGTAGATCGGCTAATAGACCAAGAACAATCATTCGGAAATAAGGAAATTGAAGAAGAATAATTTAGTGTTCCCCATAATCCAGCAGTTCTATTTCGTTAATTTCAATTAAATAGGGAAAGTCTTCAATGCACAGATGTGATTATTGAAGACTTTTTTTAGATTGGTTATGCTATAAATCATTTGAACGGATACTGTTCCTATATTCTGAATTTTTGCATAGTTCTCTCCTCTATAGTCCTTTTTATTAAGCAACCAGCCGGCAATTCGAGAGGGTTTTGGCAGCAAAATAAGATTGAGTCTATTTGACGATAGATGGGGTATGTGTTAACCTTGGGGTAAATATGGCGGGGGTGGTTTTAAATGTCAGATGATGACGAGGGTGATTTGTACAGATTTTTTTATATCTCATGTCTTCAAAAAGAGTAGCTAAGTGCGTCGTCAAAAGATGAGGTGCTATTTTCGCGTACACTTAAATGAAGATAATGGAGGAATATAAAAGAATGGAGTCAAAAATGAAAAATCATCAAAAAACGGTTGCTAGTTTATCCAAAAACTATGCACAAGAAGATTTTGAATCAGGATTAAGCCAAATAGAAGCAAATAAGCGTTTAGAATCAGATGGTCCCAATCAATTAGTTACTGAAACAACCCCTAAATGGAAACTTTTTGCGCGACAATTCAATAACATGATCATCTACATTTTGATTTTTGCTGCTTTGTTAACGGTAGTAATGGGACATACGTCGGATGCGGTTATTATTGGATTGGTGGTCATCATCAATGCCTTGATTGGGTATTATCAAGAAGTGAATGCCTCAGATGCCTTAGAAAAAATAAAAAGTATGTTATCAACTCAAGCAACCGTCTATCGTGAAGGTCAAAGGTTAGACATTCCTGCAGAAGAATTAGTGACAGGCGATGTTGTTTTTCTAGAAGCTGGGGACAGCGTGCCAGCGGATTTACGAATCATAGATATAGATAGCTTGCGCATTCAAGAATCTGCCCTCACAGGAGAAGCAGACTCAGTTGAGAAAACAATCGAAACGCTAATAGCTACCGATGTTGCATTAGCTGAGCAAACGAACATCGCTTTTGCTTCAACGTCTGTGACAAACGGGAGTGGGCTAGGTGTCGTAGTTGCGACGGCTGAAGAAACTGAAATCGGAAAAATCTCATTGGAAGTTAAAGGGGTAAAGGAAAGAAAGACTCCATTGATGCAAGAAATCGACGGTCTAGGAAAAGGGGTATCTTACGTCGTGATGGGTGCGGCAATCGTCCTCTTCATCATCGGGATACTCTTAGAAACCCATTCCTTGTCTATCCTTTCTTTAGCAGTAGTGACAATGATCGTAGGCTCTATACCGGAAGGCCTTCCAGCAACAACCTCTGTCATTTTAGCTATGGGAGTGAGTGACATGGCGAAAAAGAAACACACCATTGTTAAATCACTACCCGCAGTTGAAACTTTGGGATCGGTCGATATTATTGCGACAGATAAAACTGGGACGTTAACGAAAAATGAAATGACAGTTAAAGATATTTATATTGATAACCACCATTATGAAGTAACGGGTGATGGTTACAATCCTAAAGGAGAAATTACAGAATTTGAAAATCCTGTTGAATTAAATCAACAGTTAGCGCTCTTTTTAGATGCGGGCTACGAAGCCAATGATACAACGCTCATAAACGAAGACGATACGTGGTCATTGAATGGGGAACCAACAGATGGTTCATTCTTGACGTTGTATCATAAGATACATGACTATGGCTATAAAAATAAGTATGATGAGCTAGACATGATCCCTTTTGACTCTGATTACCGGTACATGGCGAAATTGGTTCTGGATACCGAGACTAAACAAAAAATTCTCTTTATTAAAGGATCACCTGATAAGCTATTTCCAATGGCAACTACGCAAGATCCAAAATTTGATCAAGTAAAGTGGGATTCAAAAGTCGAAGAACTTTCTCTTCAAGGGAAACGAGTGGTAGCAGTTGGCTATCAATTGATTCCGGATGAAGTGAATGAGATTTCTCATGATTTATTGTTTTCGGGGATAACTTTCTTAGGTTTGGCTGGTATTATTGACCCACCACGTGAAGAAGTTATTGGCTCTTTAAAAGATATGCGAAAAGCAGGCGTTGACGTTAAAATGATTACTGGAGACCACCCGCTTACTGCCAAAACAATTGGTGAAAAGTTAGGATTGGCCGATAAAATCAATGTCATTACAGGTCCAGAGTGGGACAAGATGTCAGAAGATGAACAGCAAATAGCTGCTTTAAACTATCAAGTCTTTGCCAGAACCACTCCTAAAAATAAGTTAGAGATTATTTCGGCGCTTCAAGCAAGTAAAAAAGTAACGGCCATGACAGGAGACGGTGTGAACGATGCACCAGCCTTGAAAAAAGCCGATATTGGGGTTGCCATGGGAATCAAGGGGACTGACGTAGCTAAAGATTCAGCTGATATGATTCTAGCGGATGATAACTTTGCAACGATGTCTGTTGCCATTAAAGAAGGGCGTCGTATTTACGATAATATCAAAAAGAGTATACTCTTTTTGTTGCCAACCTCGTTTGCCGAAGGGTTGATCATTGCGATTACGATTTTGATGCAACGCGACATGCCGTTGCAAGCAACTCAATTGCTTTGGATCAACATGGTATCTGCCATCACGATTCAATTTGCGTTTATTTTTGAACCGGCTGAAGATGGTATTATGGAGAGGCCACCTAGAAAAACGGGCAGAGGCCTTATGAACAAACAAGATGTTTTCCAAATGACTTATGTTTCCATTTTAATGGCGGTTGTCAGCATTGTTTCTTATGAATGGTTGATGTATATGGGAGCTAATCAAGTGACCGCAAGTACAATGATGGTTAACATTATCGTGTTCAGTAAAATTTTCTATCTCTTTAATATCCGAACTTCAAAACTGGCTTTTTCTCGTTCATTTTTCACGAATCCTAAAGCATTCTTGATTATCGGAATCATGATAGCCTTACAATTGATTTTGACCTATGTACCCTTTATGCAAGGAGCATTCCATACTGGCCCAATGACGGGACTTGAATGGTTGATATCAGTTGTATGTGGACTTGTTGTGTTGATTGTAGTTGAAATCGATAAATTTATTCGACTACGCATTCAAATAAGCCGCAACCAAAAAGTAAGCGTACAAACAGAAATCAAAGTAAGCTAATCGTTTTGAATAAAATATATAATCCCTCTATGGGATTTTATAGACAAAAAATAAACCACTAATTTAATTTAGTGGTTTATTTTTGTTGTCTTACTTAGGGTTTGTTTTAAAAGGGACTGCTAATTTGATTTTTAGTATAGGAGAAACAAAAAATTACAAAAGAAATAGAAAGTAAGAATTAGTTGAAAGATTCTGAAATAGCACTTAGAAAGATGAAGGAAGACTATATTGTAAACTTAAAAGTACTTTTTAAAAATCAAGGTTGGTATAGAAGTACGCAGCTGTTTCAAGGCTATTTGATAGACCAAAAACAAAATGATAGAATGGTAATAATAGCTGATACGATTAGATTATCGCAAATTATTTTTCAATATTTGTGGAATGGGAAATGAGAAAAATAAGTTATATAACAAACGGGCAAGATTGTT
Organism: Carnobacterium pleistocenium FTR1; assembly: GCF_000744285.1. Taxonomy (NCBI): domain Bacteria; kingdom Bacillati; phylum Bacillota; class Bacilli; order Lactobacillales; family Carnobacteriaceae; genus Carnobacterium; species Carnobacterium pleistocenium. Next base: position 146,939 of record NZ_JQLQ01000002.1, read on the forward strand.
GGGAATTTAAAATACAGGAGTGATCATATGGTTGGTATGAAAAAGGCATTAATTATAGTTGATGTACAAAAGGCTTTTGAGAACAAAAAGTGGGGTGAACGTAATAATCTCAACGCGGAAGAAAATATTAGTCGCATTCTAACATTATGGAGGCAGAAGGGCTGGTTGGTGATACATATACAACACACTTCCGACAATCCTAGCTCAGTATTTTATCCGAAGAATGAAGGCTTTGCCATTAAAGAAATAGTGAAACCTATTGGTGCAGAAATAGTCATTGAAAAGAGAGTAAACAGTTGCTTTATTGGTACAAATTTAGAAGACTTTTTAAAAGTAAATGAAATATCACAAGTTGTTATTACTGGTTTGACTACACCACATTGTGTATCAACGACTACAAGAATGAGTGGTAATTTAGGTTTTGAAACATATCTGATTTCTGATGCAACGGCTGCGTTCGGCTTGAATGATCAAAATAATATATATTACGATGCTGAAACTATACACAATGTATCTCTAGCTACAATAAATGATGAATTTGCTACAGTACTTACTACAGATCATTTGATTAATGATTTTCTAGTCTAACTCTGTTAATGGACGCGATTGTTGAATAAGAAAAAAGATACGAGAGATTATTCTCGTGGTTTTTTTTCGTTAAAATTTTAAAGGCTGTAGCGATAAATTTTTGTGTCTTGCTGAGGTTGCAGAAGGCCGTTTCGGTGTTTACCCCTTTTTGAAGAGGGGCAAGGTCTTAATCTTTTGTGTTTGGTCTTGAGAATTAATTTGCAACCGTTGCGGAAAAGCGCAAAGCTGGTTACTAATATTCATTCTAATTCTCCTTTCGACACCATTAGATTAAAGGGAAGGGCTTCTTCATTCTACCAAAAGTGTTAGACATACAGGCAAACAGATACATGAATCTATGTAATTTTGTGTATTGAAATTTTTAGTTAATTGTCAATTAAGGTACACTAAAATTAATTATATAGAGGAGGAAACTCTAATTTAACAGCATTCTAGGTACACTATTCTAAGCAATTCCATGTATTTATATAATTTAAGGCCCTATTCATAATAGATAAACACTATCATATTTGTACATACTCTACACCACATATTAAAAAAACGTTTGATATGTATAAGATGGTATTATAAAGTAAAATGTAAATAGTCTTTTATATTTTATGGAGGTGATAACATTGTTAGTTAAATGGGTTATTGGTTTGTTAGTTAGCTTAATTATATTTTTTATTATCGGATGGTTTACAGGAACTGAGGAATATGGAGGTGTAAATACTAAAGATGATGAACGCTCTCGATTCATTAAACAAAAAGCTATTATAAGTAGTTGGGTGTTCTTATTATTGTTATTATCTGTGAATTTTGTTTATGATTTCTTTAATATAAATCAGCAGGGCATAAAGCAGATGGAATATCCAGAATTACTCTATTTGTTTGTTTTGGTTTTTAGCTATTTCGTTTATTACTGGATTTACAAAAGACGGTTGAGTGGTAATGGAAAATAAAATTTTAGAATTACGAAAAAATAAAGGACTCACTCAAGATGCATTAGCCCAAAAATGCAAAGTAACACGACAAACAATCAATGCCATTGAAAATAATAAATATGACCCTACTTTACAACTTGCGTTTAAAATGGCGTTCATTCTTGGCGAAACGGTTGATAATTTGTTTAAAAAGTAGACTAGCTATCAAGTTGCAAACATTCTTTTAAGAATTTATAGAAGAAAAAAGTTAACTCAACCTGAACTAACTGCTCTAAGCGAAAAAAATCTTATATTTCTCGAGTCGAAGAAGGAACACAAAATATTAGTGTGCAAACATTAAGTGATAGTGTGAAATCTGTAGGTAGAATGTTAAAAATGGAGGGTGGCTTAGTGGGACTCGTCCATACTAAATTAAAGGGGGAGTTCCATGAATAAGAAATATATATTAAAAGGATTATTTTTAGTTATATTAATTCCTTTAACAATTTATTATTTTTTTACAACGCCTGGATCAGAAGTAAGTATTAGCTCAATTTTTATTCTTGTTCTTACAACGATTTCGATATACGAAGAAATTACCTTATCTGTTAATCAGTCAGTTAGTAGGAATATATATCAGTTGGCTATAGACCGTATTCTGATTTTGCTTTTCATTGCGATTTCAATAGACATGGTAGTATCGTTTTTCACTAATGGAATTTCTTTATAAAACAGTAAAGGGGCATACTTATTGGTGTGAAAAATCGCTTCAAAATTCCAAGAATTTATTATTCTCATTTGGAAAAGCAAAAAAACTTTGATCAAAATATTATTTTTGACCAAAGTTTTTACTTTTTAAGATAATTATGCAAATGGATATTTAAATTGACCTTAAAACTTGATTTATTTGTATTGCATGATGAATAGTGTGAAAAATTAGTTGAAATCGACAATTTCTTGGGCTAGATCAACTAAATTTCTGTTTGCTAGATCTGGTTTCAAGTAGTAAGGATTGTATTGATCTTCTTTGCGTTTGATATAGGCTGTATGAAGTCCAGCTTTTTTAGCACCGAACAAATCCCAATCGTGCGTAGCAACCATGACTGTTTCATTGGCATTAATTTTTTCTTCATTTAATACATAATGATAAATGTCTTTAAAAGGTTTATATTTTTCTACTGAATCAACCGAATAATAAGAATCAAATAAATCAATAAGGCCAGAATTTTTCAGCTGTTCTTCAACCATATTATAAGAAGAATTAGTTACTGAAATAACTTTGATGTTACGGTCTTTCAATAATTTAAGTGCTTCAGGCACATCATCGTATGCAGGAAGTTTTCTAAATGATCCCAGAATATCTGTTTTGATTTCATCAGTCAATTCTTTACCACTCTCTAAAAAGACACTTTCTAACGCGGCTTCTGAAAGTTTTCCAAAATCAGTGTATTCACCCATACCACCTATAACAGTAGATGAATGAAGCAGTTTAGCAAACCAATAATTGAGAACATACTTATCTTCAAAATATTTAGCAAAATTTTCTTTTAGTACACTTAAATCTAACAATGTTTCGTTCATATCAAATAATACAGTCTTTATCATTTTTTCAGCTCCTTATAGTTTGTTATCGCATTTTTAAAGGTTGTGCAGTTAGCAAAGGAACGTTTCGTATACTTATTTCAATGATTATTTTATACGAATAGCGTATGTACTTTACTTTTGTTTTATTCTTTTGTCCAAATTGGCGTCATTTCAACATCGGCAGCTTTTAATGTGGTATAGATTGGACATCTTGAATCAACGATCTGTTGTAATTCAATGATACGTTCTTCAGATTCACTTGTTTTCACACGAGCATTTATAGTAACTGATTGAAAGTAGGGACGAACATTTTTGTTACCCATCATGCCTTCTGGATTCATTTCTGCTCTTATATCGAATGCTATGCCTTGAAGATCAAAATCTATTTCTTTTGCTACCATATTAGCTATTGCATTTTCGCATCCTGCTAGTGAAGCTATAAATGCCCCTAGTGGATTTGCTCCCTCATCTTTTCCGCCCATTTGTAGCGGTTCATCAATGATTATCTCATGCCCTTTAGAATTAATTATTGTTTGCATCCCTTTTGAAGTTGCGGTAATTCGTTCAATTTTTTTAGCCATTTGATTTGCTCCTATTTCTTTATTTAACCGTTAAAAACAGCTCAAGTGGTTATGTGTTAACCTTACAGTATGGTATTATTAAAGTCAAACAATCAATTAGTTTGAAGGAGAAGGTTAAATGATTAAAAATTTAGAAACGAGATATGCTTATTTATCCGACTATTTATTCATTAATTTACTTAACACGATCAACGGGAGAAATAATGTTTTCACAGATTTTCTTGAAGAAGAAGGTTTAATGGATGCGTGGCTTTCATTGATGAATGAAAAAGGTTTATTGCATTCTGATCAAATAGAAAAAATAAATGAATCTCCCATTAATATAAAAAGAATTCAATTATTTCGTGAACAGTGTAGATCTTTCTTTTTAGAGCCTGAAAAAAAAGCAACATTCTTAGAAAATTTAGCATCTAATACAAAGAAAGCACCTCTTTTTTTCGACAAAAAATTCAGCCCTACACCAAGTATAGGTGGGACTGATGGACTGATTTCACTTATTGCTTACGATATTCTTACGGCCCATCATAATGGGCTGTTTCCTAAAATTAAAAAATGTAAATCTGACACCTGCTATGCATTATTCGTTGATACAAGTGGCAGACGAAAATGGTGTTCAATGGAAGTTTGTGGCAATAGAACAAAGGTACGTAAACATTATGCTAAAAAAAGCAATAAATAGACGCAAAAATATAGCTTCTATATTTTTGCGTCTATCGTAATAAGTTAAATAGAATGTCAAAATTGACTTAGTTTGATTCTAGAAACGCATGAAAAGTTTCTCCCCAATCACAAATGGACGTTACAACGGGCTCTAAACTTTGTCCAACAGTAGTCAATTTGTAATCTACTTTCGGAGGAACGACGGGGTAAACCGTGCGGTGAATAATTTGATCTTCCTCTAATTCTCTTAGTTGTCGAATCAGCATTCTTTGATTGATGTTTGGGAATAGTCTCTGTAATTCGCTCAGACGTAAGGGCGCTTCATGCAATAACGCCCAAACAATAGCAATTTTCCAACGTCCGCCAATAACCGAAAGAGCTAAATCTTTATCCGTATAAAATTCTTTGCCTTTATGAATAAGCAACTCATTCAAATCCCTTCTCAATCCTTACTTGAAATTAATAGTGACTAAAATGTCAGTATTAACTTTTGGTTTATTATACAATACAATCGTTTTATTGGAAAGAGTGGAGTTATTTTACGTATAAAGGTTACAGTGACAAAAATGCCAGTGTTAACTTTATGATCAAAACATAATATAATGAACATATTGATAAAAATATGCCTTAAAAGAAAGAAGGAAAAATTGATGAAAAGTAGAGCAGCAGTAGCCTTTGGTCCAAATGAACCGCTTAAAATTGTTGAAATCGATGTAGAAGAACCAAAAGAAAATGAAGTAAGGGTTAAAATTTTGTATACATCTGTTTGTCATACGGATGCCTTTACGTTGTCTGGAGAAGATCCAGAAGGCGTTTTTCCTGCAGTTTTAGGACATGAAGGTGGAGGAGTAGTTGAGTCTATCGGTACAGGTGTGACCTCTGTAAAACCAGGAGATCACGTTATTCCACTTTATACAGCAGAATGTGGAAAATGTAAGTTCTGTCTTTCTGGTAAAACAAATTTATGTAGCGCAGTTCGCGAAACGCAAGGTAAAGGTTTAATGCCCGATGGAACAACTCGTTTTTCTTATAATGGAGAACCCATTTATCATTATATGGGAACAAGTACATTTAGTGAATACACAGTAGTAAATGAAATCAATTTAGTAAAAGTTGACGAAAATGCTCCTTTAGATAAAGTTTGTTTGCTTGGTTGTGGCGTTACTACCGGTATGGGAGCTGTTAAAAACACTGCAAAAGTAGAAGAAGGAGCTATAACAGCTGTATTCGGACTGGGTGCGATCGGTTTAGCTGCGATTCAAGGATTGAAAAAAGCCAATGCCAAACGCATCATTGCTATCGATGTAAATCCTAGTAAATGGGAGTTAGCTAAAAAGATGGGGGCAACGGACTTTGTTAATCCAAAAGAACACGACCGCCCAATCCAAGAAGTTATTGTAGAAATGACAGATGGTGGTGTGGATTATAGCTTTGAATGTATCGGTAACGTAGATGTAATGCGATCTGCACTTGAATCTTGTCATAAAGGATGGGGCGAAAGCATTATCCTTGGTGTAGCGGGTGCGGGTAAAGAAATCCAAACACGTCCATTCCAATTGGTTACCGGTCGTGTATGGCGCGGTTCTGCATTTGGCGGAGTAAAAGGAAGAACTGAATTGCCTGGAATGGTGCTAGATTTCATGGATGGCAAAATTGATTTAGATTCGTTTATCACACATCAGTTAGAATTCAAAGATATTAACGAAGCATTTGACTTATTACACAAGGGTGAATCCATCCGAACTGTTTTGTCTTACTAAGAAACAGAATTTTTGAATCAGGTGATTTTCATCAGCTTATAATAAGGAGGAAACGAGATGTCAAACGTAGAACTTCTAGAAGAACACCGTGTTTTTGACGGGGTGCAATACAAGTATCGCCATAGTTCTGAACTATTGGACTGTCCGATGACGTTCAGCTTGTTTTTACCCAACAAAGAGAAATTTCCTGAGCCGTCTTTACTTTGGTGGTTGTCAGGGTTAACGTGTAACGATGATAATTTTACTCATAAAGCAGGGGCGCAAAGAGCAGCAGCGCGTTTGGGAATAGCTATGGTCATGCCGGACACTAGTCCACGTGGGAAAGAGATAGCTGATTCAACTGATTATGATCTAGGGCAAGGAGCAGGCTTTTATTTGAATGCTACTAAAGAACCATGGGCTGCTCATTATAAAATGTATGACTACATTATAGAAGAGTTGACGGCAGTAGTACGAAATGAATTCGATTTGACTGGACCTGAGTTTATTTCGGGTCATTCTATGGGAGGCCACGGTGCGTTGGTCTTAGGGTTACGCAATCCAGAACGGTTCCAATCGATCACAGCATTTGCGCCAATTGTTAATCCGACCCAAGTACCATGGGGGATAAAAGCTTTTGAAAACTATATTGGCGATGACAAAAAGTTGTGGGCTGAATGGGATGCAGTGGAATTGATGAAACACTATTCTGGCAAAGAAATACCTATCCTGATCGATCAAGGCGATGCAGATCCTTTCTATAAAAAAGAATTAGAGCCGTTTAAGTTAGTTGAAGTTGCGCAAGAAAAAAATTATCCTTTGACTGTTCGGATGCAAAGTGGACATGATCACAGTTATTATACGATTTCAACATTTATAGAAGAACACCTTGAGTTTCATGTCAATGCATTGCAAAATAATACATCCAAGGAGTGAAACAAATGACAATTATTAAATTACACCCAAGATTAGATAGCGGTATACAAGATTATCCAGAAGTAGCAGGATTTGCTGGAGGGACATTAACATGTCTTTGTGAGTCAGATAAAGTAGCGGTTAAAATCGGTTCACAAACATTACACAACCATGCATGTGGCTGTTCGCAATGTTGGAAACCAGAAAATGCTAGATTTTCTATAGTAGCTGTAGCGTCTCGTGAGACAGTTGAAGTGATCAGCCATGAAGAAAAGTTAGCAATAGTTGATGAAACAGCGGCAATCCAACGCCATTATTGTAAAGATTGTGGCGCACATATGTATGGTCGCATAGAAAATAAGGATCATGCATTTTACGGTTTAGACTTTGTCCACACAGAATTATCAGAAGAAAAAGGCTGGTCTGAACCAAAATTCGCAGCCTTCGTTTCATCTGTCATCGAAACAGGTACACCAACTTCTAAAATGGCGGATATCCGTAACGATTTAACTAACTTGGGACTGCCGACTTATGATACTTTGTCTCCTGAATTGATGGATTTAATTGCGGCTAAAGCTGCAGAACTAAAGGGAACGCTACAAGTATAAGAGTCTTTTTTAAGAAAATAAGTAAGAAATAAGGGAACGATTTATTTTATTAACTCTTCAACTATTTCGAAAAGTCATAGAAATTAAATAGTTCTCTTTAGCAGCTAATTGATAAGTACAAGTCCGGTTTAATACTGGATTTATACCTAACAGTTAGCTTTTTTTATCGATAAAATTTTTATTTTCACAAAATGTATTCAGCGATATAGACAGGTATTGACCGATATAGTCAATAAAAGTTATAATTGAATTGACCAGAGTAGTCAATTTTGAAATAGAAAATAGGGGATAACAAAATGGAAGAATTCTTAATGAAGGTAGATCCAGAAAAAAAGGAACGCATCATTAACAGTGCGATGAAAGAATTTAGTATTAATACTTTTCAAAAAGCTTCAACGAATACCATAGTAGAAGATGCAGGTATATCTAAAGGACTATTGTTTCATTATTTTGGCAATAAAGAAAAATTGTATAATTATTTAGAATATTATGCGTTCAAAGTCATTATGGAAAGCATCGTTGATGAAATGGATTGGGAACAAAAAGATATATTCTTACGATTAAAGGAAATCGCCATGATCAAGTTTAAAGTATTTCAAAAGTATCCCTATTTAGCGGACTTTTCTCTTATAGTAGTCAAAGATAAAACGGCTGACGAGATCATGCATATAAACCCTGATTTTAAACCAGACCTTTATAGTGACATTTATACTACTAATATTGACTATTCTCTTTTCAAGGAAGAGCTAGATGTGAAAAAAGCAATCGATATCGTCAGATGGACGTTAGAAAAATATGGCGAGGAATTTAGACTTAAAATAAAAAATGGCCAGATGGAATTTGATTATCTGTTTATTGAAAAAGAGTTTTTAAGTTATATAGATATACTTAAGTCCGGTTTTTACAAATCAAACTAATTTTTTAATGAAAGGGATGTTTTAATGATCAGTGTTAAGAATTTATCTTACTCTTATAATAATGACGACAAATATCAAGTGAAGGATGTCAGTTTTGAAGTTGAAAGAGGCGAGGTGTTTGGTTTTTTAGGTCCTTCAGGTGCAGGTAAATCAACGACACAAAATATTCTTACGGGACTTTTGGAGCTGCAAAAAGGTGAAGTGTCTGTTGCGGGCTATGACGTAAAAGAACCTTCAAAAGAGCGGTTTAATAAAATAGGCATGAGTTTTGAACAATCAAATGTGTACAGTAAATTAACAGCTAAAGAGAATTTAGCGTTTTATGGAAAGTTGTTTGATGGTCCCACAATTGATCCAATGACGCTTTTAAAGCTTGTGGGGTTAGAAGGAAAAGAAAATATTAAGGCGAACGAAATCTAAAAGTTGATCCTAGTAGCTTGAAGTGGTTTATTGTTTCTTTTATGGTGTATACTTTATTTAGTAACAAACAACATAAAGGGTGTGATGCCAGTGAAACCAAATAGTAATAGCTATTCAGTCTTCCGGCTGTGGTGTCATCTTGTGTTAAATAGAGCAATACAATAGTGCACTGTGTACTACTTAGAAATAAAACACCTGCTCAGTATAAGAAGGAGTTCTTTTTCATAAATGAGGCGGGTAGTTCGTTTCTGAGAAATAAAACAATCTTTGAAAAGAGGTTTACTATGGATACACCGGTATTAACGGTTTCAAAACTAACCAAACGAATCAAGAAAACGCTAATTATAAAAGATGTCAGTTTTGATATTCAACAGGGAGAAATAGTAGGTTTCTTAGGACCTAATGGATCTGGAAAAACGACAACTTTAAGAATGATCGTAGGCTTATCAAAGCCCACTTCCGGAGAAATAAAAATCTGTGGGTATTCCATAAAAAAAGACTTTGTAAAAGCTATGTCTAATGTAGGTTGTATTATAGAAGGTCCTGATCTTTATGATTATATGAGTGGGTATAGGAATCTTGAATTATTAGGTAGCATGTCAAAAGGGGTCACTAAAACAGATATTGATGAAGCTGTAGAATTAGTCGGTATGGGAAATCGGATCCATGATAAAGTTGAGGTTTATTCAATGGGGATGAAACAAAGAATCGGTTTAGCTCAGGCACTGATCCATAAACCGAAATTATTGATTTTAGATGAGCCTACAAACGGACTTGATCCCCAAGGCATACATGAGTTTAGAGAAATCGTAAAAAAATTAGCTAAAGAAAAAGGCATCTCAGTACTGATTTCTTCGCATCTAATTAGTGAAGTTCAATTGATGTGTGATCGAGTCAGTATTATAGATGACGGAAGTATTATTAGAAATGCAGCAATCGATGAAGTTTTAGCTACTGGTGAAGTTGTTTGGACAGTGGATGATCCCAAAAAGGCTCAAGCCGTCCTTAAAAATAAGTTTGCTATCGATTCAACTATTGATGCCAAAAATGTAACAGCATTAGCTAATGTAGAAAGACTTTCAGAAATAAATAAAGCTTTATTCAATTCGGGGATAGAAATTAACTATGTTGAAAATAAAAAGAGAACATTGGAAGATTTATTTTTAACCCTTACAGAAAAACATAAAATCGGATAAAGGTGTGATAGCATGATTTCGTTAACACAAAATGAAATAATAAAAATTTTATTAAAGAAAAAAATGCTCCTGATCGTTATGTTACTTTTAATTTTTGTGAGTTTGCTTTCATATGGACAAAAATATTCTTATGATAATAATATTCGAAAATTTGAAGCGGAATCTGGTGGTGAAGCATACGACTGGAAATCTCTTACTTCTCAAAGACTCGATGATCTTGAAGAAAGGAGTAATAATGAATTCATACCAGAAGAAGTCAGAGCCTCTATTGATAGAGAGATTCAACAATTGAATTATTTTATCGAGAACGATATCAATCCTATAACGCCCACAGCGTCTAAATTTAATGTTCAATTTGTCGAACAAGGTATCACGCTATTTATACCGCTGCTTATTGTGATTTTAGCTGCGGATTTAGTTTCAAATGAATTCTCTAAAAAAACGATTAAAATTTTACTCACGAGAGCAGTACCCAGATGGAAAATATTATTGAGTAAGTATATGGCACTTATAATTATGACTACGATTTTAGTGTTTATCATCGCTGTCTTATCTACTTTAGTATCCTATTTGTTTTTTCAACAATGGGGATTTAGCGAACCTATAGTGACCGGGTTTAGTTTGGTAGAGGGTGAATTGAATTCAAATTCGACGATATTGATCTCCAGGTTTCAATACACTTTATTGATATATTCGCTGTTGTGGTTCGTGTCTATCGTAATAGCTTCGATCACCCTAATGATTTCAGTGCTGGTTGATAATAGTTCGTCAGCAATTGGAATATTGATGGCCTCTCTGATTGGTGGTCAATTTTTACAGTTTTTCTTATCTGAATGGAAATTAGTCAAATATTTTTTTGTGACAAATTTAGATCTTACTCGCTATTTAACTGGATCCTATCAGCCGATTGAAGGAATGAGTTTGAACTTTTCGATTCTTACATTAAGTGCTTGGGCTATATTATCATTGATAATAAGTTTTACAGTCTTTAATCGCAAAGATGTCTTAGTTTAAATCGACTATTAAGGAGCATAACTATGTATAAAAAAGTAATATGGCCATTATTATTGGTTAGTTCAATAGCTTTATCGATTGTATTTATAGCAGGTTTTGTTGCTGCTATAGTTGTCAGTAAGAGCGAAGAGAGCGTTTCTACAGAACAAGAGTTGGAAAGTTCAACTAGTATACCAGCAGAAGGAGAGAGCATTCCAGAAGATGTTTCTGAGATACTCATTCTTGGTGACTCGATAGGATTTGGAGTAGGGGATGAAGAAAATTTAGGTATCGGAAAAAGATACCTCGATTTGATTGATGAAGAAGATGGGAATAAAAAAACCATCACGAATATTTCAGTACCAAGCTACGAAAGTAATGAGCTCGTAAATCTGGTTAAAAGTGCAGAAAATAAAGCCACTATTTCAAAGGCAAATTTGATCATTATTTCAATTGGAGGAAATGATTTAAATCGTTTAGAATATGAAGACAGTGTCTCTTTAACGTTGGCATTTGAAGAAGCACTCAAAAATTACAAAGAAAATTTAGCGCTTATCATAAGGGAGATCAGAGTCGTCAATCCAGATGCACAATTAGCATTGATCGGTTTATACAATCCATACAGCCAAGAGGAACCAGAAAAAACTAGATTACTTTTAGAATGGAACTATGAAACGCGTCTAATCGTCGATTCAGATGTTAAATTTGCCTATGTACCGACGTATGAATTGTTTAAATACCATTTAACCGACTATCTCTCTCCAGATGAATTTCATCCAAATGGTTCAGGGTATCAAGTAATAGCAGAAGAACTGAATCGGATATTAAAATAGAACCACGGCAATGATTCATTAGTTATCTAAAATTAGGGTATAATGTATTCATTAAGGGGTGGATTTATGTTTACATTGGGAAGAAATATGGATTTTAGTTATAAAACAAATCAGATGATAGCACTATCATCAGTAGCTGTAGCAGCTATAGGATGGATGTTGACCAGAAATGTTTTATCAGGTATTTATATCGGTTTTGGAGTGTTTTTAACGTGGGCACTTGTTAGAGAACTTGATCCAAAACATGAGTATGCAGCATTTCTAGCTGCTATATTTTCACTTCTAAATGTGCTTTATTATGAAACTGTTCAGCTATTAGTGGTTGGTTGGATACTTTTACTTATGAGGATCGTAAATGGCATTACAGGAAAAAAACTAACTACATTTGATATATTTTCAGTACTAGGACTTACAATATATCTATCTTTAACTAACGGAAACAGTATCTACTTAATGCTATTTATTTTAGCTATGATCTTTAGCATAAAAGCTGGAGCAAAAACGAGAGAAGCATTGATAGCTAGTGCGATCAGTATAGGCGTTATTGCAGTAGATTATTTTTTTATAAATGATTTATCATTCAATAGGATAGATTATTCAAATACTGTAACCCTATTTCTAATCATTGTAATAGGTCTTTCTCTTATAGTGTTTTTGTTTTTATCAAAAGATGAAACCGAAGATGATAGAGGCAACAAAGTAAATAGATCTAAACAATTAGCAAGTCAAATTTTGTATAGTGCGATTGTTCTGTTGCTGTTTTTCTTTGGGGGAGCCAGTCTTAACAATTTAATTATCTACTTATCAGCTCTATCAGGTGTAACCAGTTACTTTATTGGATCTAAAATTCTAAATAGAATTCGTTCTAATTAACAGGATAATAAATTCGAGCTTGAATTTAAAGATTTGTCTCGATTACTTACTATAGATTAGTGTATAATGAAACTATTATCCCTTATGGATGGGACTAGCTAAATGTTTTGTTTTTCGGGTAGGATACAATGGGGAAAAATTTGAAAGAGGTGGATTATGGATAAGAAAAGAATTTTAATTTATACGCTATTACTTTTAGCAACATTAGCAATAGCAACACAAGGATTCACTAATATAGGCTTGGACGGACTGATTGTTCCATTAATTTTTACTTTTGTTTATTTTACAATTATCTTCATTATCGCAACAGTGATCAAAAACAATTCAATCGTCGATATTGGTTGGGGACTCGGTTTTGTTGTGGGGAGCTGGCTGACGTTGTTTGTCACTGAGGATCCCACCGTCTTATCTTATGCTATTGTTGGATTTATTAGTGTTTGGGGCCTTAGGTTATCATTCCGTTTATTAAAGAGAAATTATGGCAAACCCGAAGATTTCAGATACGCACAGTGGCGTAAAGAGTGGGGTGATCAAGTAGTCGTCATCGCCTTTTTTAGAGTATTCATGATTCAAGGCATTATTAACTTTATTGTTGGATCTGCAAGCTATGTGGTAATCAAATACAACGAATTTAGTTTTGATTCAGCTCACCGCTATTTCGTTTATGCGGCATTGTTCATTTCACTAGTAGGATTATTCTTTGAAGTAGTTGGTGATGAACAACTACGACGACACATCAATAAAAAAACACATTCCCTTCTACAATCAGGATTGTGGTCAATCACACGTCATCCAAACTATTTTGGCGAAATCATAATTTGGATTGGATTATATGCTAGTGGTATTACATTGTTCTTTACTAATTCTATCAACCCGTTTTATTATCTGTTATTAGTTATCTCACCTATTTTAATGAGTACCGTATTAATCAAAGTATCAACTCCATTGCTAGAGAAAAATATGGAGAAATACGATGGATGGGAAGAATACACTAAAAGAGTTCCAATGCTTTTTCCTTTCACTAAAAAATAAGGTAGCATAGGTAATGGTTAGGGCACTTTACTAAATAAATTCTACGAAGCTGTGTATGAGGAAGGAGCTCGTTATCCCTTATATGCAGCTTTTTAGAGTACTTAATTTTTTGATCTGGTTAGAAAGTAGTCGTAAATAGGCTGGGAATTGATGAGTCTATCTCATTATGAGAGAGGTATTGATTGGCATACGATCAAATCAAACCTATTTATTTTTTGAAAATAGATAAATCAATCAGTCAGTTTTAATGACAGGCTTATACAAATTAGTGTACAATTTGTATAGGTATGTATACTAAACTAATTGAACCATTTTGTTATATTCATCAGATATTTAGACCCAGCCAAATGTCTTAATAGGACTATTTAGTTGCGTATTCTATAAGAAATCTAATTTCAGTTAGGGCAATAGGATAACAAAATAGTAACGTATATCAAAGTATAATTAACTGATTTGACTGTAAGAAAAAGATAGGGGACAATAATGGATACAATAACACAGGATGAACTATACAATAGCTTAATCAACGGCGCAAAAGAGGTTATGAATAACCGATTATTTTTAAATGATATTAATGTATTCCCAGTGGCTGATGGAGATACAGGAAGCAATCTCTTCTCTACTATGAAAAGTATTGTTCACCATTCAGAATTAAAAGAAAATACTAAGACTACCTTAGAGTCTATCGCAGATTCAGCTATTATTGGAGCGAGAGGAAATTCTGGTTTGATTTTTGCTCAATATCTTCAAGGATTTAGCGAAGGAATAACGGCAGAAACAGTTATTACAAAAGAGGATTTTGTTTCAGCAAGTAAAAATGGAATGGAATATGCTTATCAAGCAGTTGGGAACCCTGTTGAAGGAACGATATTAACCACGATGACCGTATTTTATAATGAGTTGAGTAAAGAACTAAGTAACCATGACACCTTTGATACATTGCTTGAGAAAGCATTAAAAAAGGTGGAGGATGCAGTTGAAAATACGACTGATCAATTAAAAGTTCTAAAGCAATCGCTTGTCGTTGATTCAGGAGCGAAAGGATTTGCGTACTTTATTAAAGGCTTTTTAGATGGTATTCAGGGGCGTTTAATTTCAAAGGAAATCACAGAAGTAGAAGAGATTATTCCAGCAATCGAACAGCATGATTATACTGTTGTTGACTATCGCTATTGTACTGAAGCTTTAATCGAACAGGAGTCAGATGTTGCAGATTTAAAAAATCTTATATCTGATATTGGGGATTCGATTGTTCAAGTTAAAGGAAAAAGAAAAACGAGATTGCATATCCACACCAATGATCCCGCTGAATTATTTGACCGTCTCTCTAATCATGGGAAAATCATTGAACAGAAAGTCGATGATATGGTCCAGCAGCATGACCGGATCCACAATCGAAAATACAAGACTGTTATTATGACAGACTCGATTGCAGATTTACCAAAAGAATTGATTGATGACGCACAAGTCCATGTGATCCATATATCGCTGTTGGTCGGAGAGGAATCATATATCGATAAACTAACGGTGACAAATGAAAAACTCTTTGAGCTAGCTAAAGCAAAAAATATTCACCCAACGTCATCACAACCAACAATTAAGAGTATCGAAAATGCTTACCACTACTTATTGTCTTATTATGAAAATATTGTAGTTTTTTCTGTAGCACAAGCGTTAAGTGGAACCTATAATGTTTTTTCAAAAGCTGCTGAAAAGTTCAATGAGAACAAGCAAGTGATTCATATCATAGATACGAAACAAAATTCCGTTGCAGAAGGGTTAATTGTTTGGCAAGCCATTGAGAACTTAAAAGCTGATAAATCTGTTGATGAGATTGTATCAGCTGCAACATATTCTATTGGTCAATCTAAAATCCTGGTTAAAATCAATACACTGGATAACATGATTGCTTCGGGAAGACTAAGCGTACGTGCAGGTGGTATTGCTAAAAAAGTAGGCTTGAAACCGATCATCACTTTGGATGAAAAAGGTGAGGGTAAGATTTTTAAAGTTACTTTCGCCTCTAATAGAGCACTTAAAAAAATTCTGAAACACATGAAACATATTAATGAAACACAAGGAATCAAACACTACGCTGTCACATATGTAGATGATCCTCAGTTAGGAAAAGATTTTGCTGATGCACTAAATAACACATTAAATAAAGAACCAGAATATATTACGAAGAGTTCCGGTGTGATCGCATTAGGCGCGGGTGTTGGTGCTGTTGCAGTCGCATATATTACTAAATAGGAGGTTATCAAATGATGGAATATTTTATTATCTACATGATCACACTTGCCGTGTTTTTCTTAATTGACATAGTTTGGCTAGCTCTAATTGCTAATAAGCTATACAGAAATCAAATTGGTTTTATTATGAAAGATAAACCTAATTGGGTAGTAGCCATCTTATTTTATTTGATTTTTGTTCTTGGATTGGTATTCTTTGTTATTGATCCTGCTTTATTATCAGAAAGCATGCTTGAAGCATTGTTGAGAGGAATGTTCTTTGGTTTTATTACTTACGCAACCTACGATTTAACCAATCTAGCAACGCTGGATAAATGGCCATTAAAAATTACTATTATTGATTTGATTTGGGGCACATCTTTAGGTGGACTTGTATCGGTTATTAGTTATTATTTTTCTGCTATGCTTTAATAAAAAATGCAATCAAAAAAGCACGTATCTTTTTAGATACGTGCTTTTAATATGGAGTTTATGTTAGAACCCTTTTTTTTGGCCTTCAAAAGGAGGTTTTTTTCCGTTTGAAAACTCTTCAACGCTTGGGCCTGATAATTTTCTCAGACCTTTAATTCCTAATACATAAGTGGAAATAAGGAGAACTATATTCATCGGCCAACCCAAAATAGAATTGATATAGAAATAAAGCGAGAATTTGCCCATTAAAAATAGTGGAACTTGTATGATCAGTCGGAGCATAAAGTAAACAGCCCACATGATCGTGACGTTTCGATAGGCTGGACGAATATCGTCTCGCAAGTACCATTCGATTGGCCATCCTCTGGTTAAATGACTCAGCAAAGCGGCCATTGGACGGTGAATGACAAGAGACACAACACATGAAATGACAATCAGACCTGTTGTAATTAAGCCAGGAAGATAATAATTGATTGCATCTCCAGATAATAAACTAAATCCAATAGAAAGCAGGACACCTCCTACGCCAACTAAAACGTATTTTTTTGTATGTCTTTTGATAATTCTATAGAGGATGAGGAGGAGAAGATAAAGAAGAGTTACCCCGCTAGCAAGCTCAAGGGACAGGAACTGATTAGCTAGGAAAAATATTAAAGGGGGGAAGAGAGCATCGATTGTTTTCTTCTCAAATACAAGTGAAAGTTGTTCTACCCATTCTCTAAGTTTCTCCATCACTAACACTCCTTTGTACGCCATGCAAAGCTACGGACCAGTCTCCTTTTGATTCGTATAATGCTTTTAAAACATAAATGCTGCCTATTAAAAAACCAAAAATCATCATTGTGACAACCCAGATGATGGTTTTCCACATAGTTTTTTCCCGGTAGACGATCCATATTGAAAATAGGGTGAATCCTACGTATAGATCGATCATAGACATGACCCCCCATGGATTTTCGAGTAACGCTCTACCGTCAACCAAAAAATCTCCATTTACGAATGCATTAACCAATCCGGCGGTCATTGCCAGCAAGCAAATCCACGCAACGATTTTTGCAGCTTTCATTTTGTTTTCCTCCTTTAAAAAAAGTACTTTATAACTCTATTGATTTTCTACCAAATAAAGGCTGTTTTTTAACCAATAATAGTGCTTTGATTTTACCATACTCAGCGCAGTAAAAACGGGAAATAGAATTTGTTAGTACTAAATATAGGGTGTCTTGATGAAATGAATAAGGAATCATCAAGTTTATAAATAGTCCTATAAACTAAGAAAGAGTATTTCCAAAATTATTTGGGAGCACTCTTTTTTAAATAAGAACATTCTAAATCGTAGCTGCTACTAATTGAATTGTGTTTTTGAAGCATAAAGAATGATTTAATAAGTGCAAAAATAAAAGCTAATAAACTCTAGATCCATCTCCTCCTACAACAGTATTAACAACAATAGTTAGATTTGCAGATAAATCTTCTTCGGTATCAGGTTTGCTTAGACGTGCTATGAAAGATAGGATGTGCTTTTAAAAAATCAGTTTTATCTTTTTGATAAAAAATTGGTGAAAAAGAACCTTGTCAAAGAAAGTTCTTCAATATACGTTTGTCTCTAGTTGTATGTAGTTAAAGAAATTATATAAAATAGTTGTTTTTTCAGTTAATAGCCAATTTCATAAAAAATACCCCGAAAATTAGATTTTTTCTAACTTCTAGGGTGTAGTACAAGATGAGAGGAATTTGTCTATTTCATAGGTTATATTTTATGGATTTCTGTTTTAGTAGTAGGCGCATTTTTAATAGTATCAGCTACTGGACAAGTACGATCGATAAAAGCTACAAAATCTGAAATTTCTTCATCAGTATTATCAGCTTCAATATAAAATTTAGATACTATTGCAGAAAAGCCTATCTTAGCTGCTTTGTTTTTCCCCATAAAACCATCAGGATCTAATGTTCCTTCTAATTCTACACGGATATCTTTTAACTTTATATCATGTGCTTTAGCGAAAGATCGAGCTACAATAACTTTACATGCCCCAAGTGAAGATAATAAAGCTTCAACCGGATTCATCCCTTCATTTGATCCACCTAAATTTTCTGGTTCATCTAAAATAAATTCAAAATTCCTTGATGTGCATGAAACTTTCATTCCACCAATCGACTTAGCTACTGCACGAAATGTTTCGTTTGCCATAAAATAACCTCCTATTAATTTAATAGCTTTATTGTATCATGAAAGCGTTATTTTTTCCCTGTTCATTAACTGGAAAAACAAGAACAATTGGAATAGATAACAGGTTGAATAAAATTTCCAACTAATATCAACTTAAAATCCGAGGATGAATTATTATCAGATTGGGTTACTGTAATATTGGTACGTGTAAAATAGTTCTCGAGACAATATTATCTTTTTACTAGCAAAAATAAAGAAGGCGTTCTATCATAAATGTATACTTGAGCAGCAAATACATAAATGGAAGAGGCCTTCTTATGGATAACGTTATATCAAAATCATACGAAATAATAAAGGAATCAAACGATTTAATCGCTACAGAAGAATCCATTCAGCAATATATGTATGAAGTATTTACGGAATTATTAGGAGATATATTTATACATATAAATCAAACGATTAAGGAACAAAAGCAACACGAAGGATGGAAAGTAAAGCGAGAAGATTGGAAAACAGTCCAGTTTATTTTTTGGCCTGTCCGATACCGTCGTACTTTAATGACAGATCAAGACAGTCAAAATCATTATCCACTAGATAAGTGGTTGGGGATTTAAAAATACCAACGTTATAGTCCACTCGTAGAAGTCAAAATAGCAGAGTTAGCAAGTAAGTGTACCTAACGGGATACCAATCGATGAAACAATGAAAGAATGGACAGCAGTAACGATAATCCATCAAACAGTAGGCAGCCTCCTTAAACAAGTGGGAGAAGCACTCACACTCAATACAATAGTTTTTGAAAAAAACGACTAATTTCAAGGGATTAATGCGCCTAAAAACCTTAATTGTCTGAAAAAATAATGAGCGATTTGGAAATTTGAAGTAAAACCAACAAACTAATGACCTGAACAAAGCAAAAAACACACCGATTTTTATTTTTCCAAAAAGTGTGAATCATTCAGTAATAAACTTAAGATTCTCTACCTGAATGATTTATTTAGTACAATTTTTTTCGCTATACTCCTCGTTGGATGGGGTGCTTAAATTAATTAATATTATTGAAAGTCGCTTAATTTGACAAATCAGAATTATTAAAAAAATTAAAAAATAAAAGGCTGAAAAAATATAATAGCCACTAAGGAGGGTATGTATGAAAAAAGAAACTGGAACTTTAATTGCAGTTTCTTGGTTCTTGAAATATGAAATTATGAAATAATCAAACGGAAAATAAAATAAAAAAACAAAAATAGTACAATAGAGTATTTATAAGGACATGCAGCATCAAAATGAGAACGAAGAAGCAAATTTGAGTAATACTGATATTAGCATTACTAACATGTGTCTTAAGAAGTGCTAAAGGATTTTCAAATGGTGTAGAGTATATATATTTTAGTTTGTTCTGCCACACAATCATGTGCTAAAGACCGATATAAAAAAAGAACCCTTTTTTAGTAAGGTCATGGATACATGTTCATATATTATTTTTTAAAGGATGAATTATAGTATTAAATGCAACACCTTTTCCCTAAACGCTTCGTAAGGTGTTTTCCAATCTAGTCATTTGCTTTCTTAATTCTTATCAAAAATAAAATTAATTTGAATGAATTCTTTTTAGAAAGTTGATTCTTTGATTTTTCGGTTTAAAAAAGTTAAACTCTAAGTATAATTTCACAAACGCAAACAAAGGAAGGAAGGTATATTATGAATAAAAAGAAAATCGTTACTGGAATGATAACCTTATCCTCTTTAGCTCTGCTAGCAGCTTGCTCACCTCAAGATAATGAAAATCAAGAGTCCATTGATACAAGTGGACAATCCAGTATTCCAGCCGCTGAAAATAGTTCCGATTCTCAAATGATGAATGAACCAGGAGATATGGATAATAATATGGACGACAATGGGTATTAAAAGAAGAAATACCAGAGGCGTGCAATCAAGAAGAATATTTTAAGTGAATGAACAGAAATAACTTTAGAGACAAGCCACGTTGGAGGTGTGACTGTCGCCATAAATTCTGTTGAAGAGACAACAGATTTCATGCTGAAATATCGACAAACAGTTGATGGGGAATGGCCAAAAACAGAAGATGAATTATCATAAGAATAAAGGATAGATAAAGATTATTCGTACAATTATTTAAGACTATTCTAGTACTAAAGGCTCGGCCTAATAGTTCTATTAGGTAGAGCCTTTTTATATGCGAGACAAAATAAATGTAGTACCTCATCGAAATAGTGAAAATGGATCAAAAATCATGAAATACATAAATAGGAAAAGGTAAGAAATTATTAGACGTATATGTGTTAATTAAAAGCTCTATTTTAGTGCTTGTTTAAAAAATAAAAGAGTGTCTAAAAACGTAATTTCTAATTCAAATCATTTAACCATAACAGATTGGGGTTCTTTTTGTACACCCAAAGGGTGTTGAAAAATTCAACTTAAACTAGCGCTAAAACAGTTTTTTCAGAGCATTTCAGAAAAAGTATGAATTATCTAGGATTGATAGTTTTCTAAGCTGCCTTTTTAAATTTTCTCCAAGCTTCATTCTTAATTTAGCCTTCCTTTGGAAATTGAATTTTTTTATTTATGCTATATATTTCTGGAAATTGACTTATAGATAGATAGTAACTTACTGTTTGTCACATATCGAACCCTCTTCTAATAAGTTTCTAAATTAAGTTAGACAATACTTGCTCATTAGGGTAACTTGAAAATACTTCCAGTGGCGTGAATTGCTCGTTTTGTGTCATTTATGGCAATTAAAATGAAACGATCAATACTATATAATTAAACCATGGCTCAGATAGTTAAATCGTTTTGATTGCTTCGTGAGCAAATAACTATGGAGGTGCAAGATTGAATAAAAAAGTAGCATTAGTAACGGGCGCTAGTAGTGGTATCGGTTATGCAGCAGCAATTGATTTATACAATGCGGGTTTTACTGTTTATGGAGCCGCTAGAAGAATGGACAAGCTTAAGAGTCTTGAGGATAATGGAATACACATTATAGAATTAGACGTCACGAATGAAGAGTCGATGGTTAAAAGTATAGAAACGATAATTAATAATGAAGGAAGTTTGGATATTCTTGTTAATAATGCAGGCTATGGGTCATACGGTGCATTAGAAGATGTTCCAATGGAAGAAGCTCGACGACAAGTAGAAGTAAATGTGTTTGGTCTTGCACGAATGAGTCAGTTAGCCTTGCCACATATGAGGAAAAATAAATTTGGTAGAATTATTAATATTTCATCCATTGGAGGTAAGATTTACACTCCTTTTGGCGGATGGTATCATGCCACTAAATTTGCTGTAGAAGGTTTAAGCGACAGTATGAGATTAGAAACTGCACAGTTTGGCATAGATGTTGTAGTTATTGAACCCGGTGGTGTTAAAACTGATTGGGGTATTATTTCAGCCGATAATCTGATAAAAACATCCAAAAATAGTGTATACGAAACGAGCGCAAAAGAAACGGCAGATAAAATGCGCAAAAATTATAGCGGCACACAACTATCTGATCCTAGAGTGGTATCAGAAGCAATTGTCAAGGTAGCAACAGTTAAAAAGCCAAAAACTAGATATCTTGTTGGTATGGGTGCTAAGCCAGCTATTTTCATTCGAAAACTGGTGTCAGATAAAGCTTTTGATAAAATTATTAAATCACAAATGTAACTATAAGAGTAGGTGAAGTAATGGGGAGTTTTTTTTTGGTAGATCAATCTTATAAAAATTTTCTGGATAGTATCGGTGTCAATGGTGAGCGTGTTTTTAAAAAAGCGGGTATTCCATACGAAAATATTGATGATGAAGGTATCAGTATTAATAAAGAACAATATGTTTCATTTATGAATAGCATGGAAACAGTAACGACTAACGAACATATTTTGAAGCTTAGTAATGTTGAAGAACTAGTTTTATTTGTCCCGCCTTTATTTGCAGCGATGTGTGCCAGAAACGGTATGAAATGCATTGAACGATTAGCGACATATAAGCAACTGATGGGTCCTTTTGCACTAACTGTAGTCAAGCATAGCCGTACACTTGAGTTAGCGTTCGTGTTTGATGATTACCATACACCCATTCCCAGATTTACGGTGCTAAGCGAACAAGTTCTTATAGTAGCGATTCTTAGAAAAGCTACAGGGATGAATATTGTACCTAAAAAAGTATCTTCGCTATATGAGTACGGTGATGAATTTGAACAATATTTTGGAGTCAAACCACATATTGGTAAAAAGAATGAGCTTTCGTTTGATCTAGCTGATATGCAAGAACCGTTCCTTACCGCGAATAATACAATGTGGCAATATTTGGAACCAGAGTTGAAGAAACGAATAGATGAGCTAGAATCAGATGATTCGTATGCTGCTAAAGTTAGAAATAAATTAATAGAATTAATTCCAGGTGGTGCCTATACAGTAGACGATGTCGCAACAGATTTAGGAGTAAGCTCAAGGACGCTTCAACGTAGACTTGCTGTAGAAAAGACTACATTCATCAAACAATTAAATCATACCAGAGAATTGGTAGCACGAAATTATTTGAAAAATGAGTCTATGTCAACCGATGAAGTTGCCTTTTTGGTTGGTTACTCAGATGGCAATGTTTTTAACAGGGCCTTTAGAAGTTGGACAGGTCAAACGGTTAGTCAGTTTAAAAAGAATATTAATAAATAAACTAACTTTGTTGCTCTGATTTGTCAAATTAAGAAATTTAATTTGTTGCCAACATGTTAAATGGCACTTTAGCTCAGTGTAATAAACTGAAAAATAAAAAAATAAGACTCTACATTATTTTCAGAAAAGAACAAGGGGAATTTGAAGTGATCCAAGTCATTGTTACTGGAAAAAGAGATAAAGAAACCATCTATAATATCGCTGGAAATCGTATAAACTAATGAAATAAGAGTTCTAACACTTTAATGAAAAGTGTTAGAACTCTTATTTTGCGATACATGATTCTATACAATTTCATATATGTATAAGTAAATAAAATATGATTCAGTTTTTATTCTTATTTGTTATTCCTTTTATTTTTATAAAGTAAGTTAGAAAAAATATTACCAAACCAATCATAAGTAACATAAATTCAGCTCCTAAGATACTCGTTTTAACATATTGGTAGATTGATAAAATTAGTAACGAAGCTATGTAAAACATATTAGACCATTTTGCAGATATTTCTCCTATCGATTTATCCATTTTACTTTCTGGTTTCATATTTGATGTCACCTTTTTTAATTTTAGTATATCAAAGATAAACGGACTTTATTAATTTAAAGTGAAAAAGAACCTTATAAGACTAAGGTTCTAGATAAACGAATGTATGTAATTTTATGTGTTAAAAATAATATTTTGTGAAATAAAATTCTTTCGTTTTGTTAAGAAATAATCCATTTAAAAATTATGAACCATTTAGGATCTACTTATTAAATTAAGCAAAAAAAACTGTATGACCTAGTATAAAAGGCAGATATTTTGTCTAGCTTAATTTGACAAATCAGAAAATTAAAAAGTCTTGTATATAGACCCTTGATTTAATAAGGATATACACGACTTTAAAAAAATTCATGTATTATATAGAAACCTACTTCATTAATAAGGTAGTAAAAAAAGAATCTGCCGTTTCACAGTCATCTCTTTAATCGTAAAAGAAATCTTGATTTATAATGGACTCTAGACACTTATTGTTATGAAATTGCATGATAGTTATTAAAACTATAGTGTAGCTACTATTAATTAGATAAGCATACTGATATACTATTCTGATTAACTAAAAATTGTAACTTGAAATTCTTAGGAGGGTAAGTGTAAGTATGAAAAGATTTTTTAAATGGGTAGAAAATCGAAGTGAAGAAAAAGAAATTAGGAACACTTTTGGTACTTTAGCGGGTAAGGTAGGCTTGCTTTCTAACTTCCTGTTATTTGCAATGAAATTGCTGATTGGTTTATTTTCAGGCAGTGTTTCAATTATAGCTGATGCAATGAATAATTTATCAGATTCAGCTTCTTCAGTTTTAACACTGATTGGATTCCGGATAGCTGCTAAGCCAGCAGATAAAAAACATCCTTATGGTCATCAGCGATCAGAATACATTACAGGTATGATTATTTCTTTCATTATCTTGTTTGTGGGTGGACAATTTCTCATAACGTCAATTAAACGTATTTTACAACCAGAAAGCTTGCAAACATCTTCTGTAATGTTCGTAGTTTTGATTTTATCTATAGGTATCAAAGTCGCTCAAGGTTACTTTTATCAAGAAACAGCTCGACATATCAAATCTAAAACATTGTTGGCTAGTGCAAAAGACAGCTTTAACGATGTTTATACAACACTTACCGTATTAGTATCCGCTGGAATCGAACATTTTACCGGCTGGCAAATCGATGGTTATACAGGGGTGATAATTGCTATCTTTATTCTTTTCAGCGGTGCTCAAATGATTAGCGGATTCATTAATGTTTTATTAGGAGACCGTCCAAATGAAGAAGAACTCAAATTAATAACGGATCATTTAGACAATCAGCCATTAATCATTGGCTACCATGACTTACTGATTCATAATTATGGCCCTGAGAAAAAATTTGCAACTGTTCATATTGAAATTGACGATAGGTGGAAGCTAAATCGATCCCATAAAGTACTCACTGGGATTGAAAAAGAATTTAAAAATGAGTTAAAAATTAATTTAGTTTGTCACTTGGATCCTATTGCCGTTCGTAGTGAAGAACAACACAAAATATATAAACTCGTTAAGGAACTATTGACTTCCTACCAACTAAACTTACAATTACATGATTTTAGACTTGAAAATAAAAAAAATTTACCTTTACTCCAATTCGACGTTGTCGTTCCAGAAAATATCGAAATGACAAATGAACAGCTTTTAATCGTAATTGAAAAAGATATTAACCAACAAATAGGTTCATATGAAATTGAGCTCGTTTTTGATAGGACCTATTTATTGAAAAAATAAATAGATTAATAGCATTTTCAAAGAATTTATTTGGACACAACTTTTTCAAAGTACTTTTTTATACTTCAAGTGGTTAAATTATTAGTTGTTTGGCCCGTTATCCTAACAGTTACCTCTTCTTTCATAGACTGCCTCAAATGATGGTCAGACAATATCTTATAGGTGTAAATAGACGCCTTGATCTAAATGGTTAGAAGGCATCTTTATTTAGTGCTGTAGGCATGGAGTGCAATTGATGTGGATTGTGGACTTGATGAAGTAAATGCTACTTCAAGTATTAACATATTCTTATTTGAATTAGTACACCAAAACAAATTTCATAAAGGGCGTTTTTTTAGCATATATTATCTATCTTTTATGTATTAGGCATAACTATTCCAGAACATGACCAGCAAATAACCATTAAGATACTTGTACTTATTTGTTTTTTAAGTTAGTCTGGCACTAAGGTGTTTAAACATAACGAATATTAATAAAGGAGATAAAAATATGCCACTAATAAAAATCGATTTATTTGATTTTAAAGAAGCAGCTGAATTAAAATCATTATTAGACAATTTACATGAAGCTGTTGTTGAAGCTTTTGAGGTTCCAGCTGGGGATCGGTATCAAATTGTCAATCAACATAAAGAAAATGAAATGATTTTAGGGGATACTGGTTTAGGATTTACAAGAACAAAAAATGCGATAGCAATTACTGTT
Organism: Carnobacterium pleistocenium FTR1; assembly: GCF_000744285.1. NCBI lineage: Bacteria > Bacillati > Bacillota > Bacilli > Lactobacillales > Carnobacteriaceae > Carnobacterium > Carnobacterium pleistocenium. The sequence continues at coordinate 173,294 of NZ_JQLQ01000002.1, forward strand.
GTCAGCCGTAAGAGAACAAAAGAAAGCAAGTTGAGATTTTATCAACTTGTAACTGCTAAACTTAAAGAAAGAAATGAAATCGATCCTAAGGATGTTCTTATCTCTATTGTAGAAAATAATGATGAAGATTGGTCATTTGGATACGGAAAAGCTCAGTTTATTACTGGAGAACTGTAATAATATCTAACCATCTTGAATAGATGCATAAAAAAAGATGTGACTAAGTATGTCTAACCATTTTTACTCCTTAGCTATGAATCCAGACAGGGTTGATGATTCATAGCTAAGGAGTTTTTTTTGATGAGAGAATCATTTTTGAGAATTTTAATTTCAAGCGGTTTATCTATTCAGGTATTTAGTTCATCAAAAAAAAGCCCCCCAAAAGGATAACTTTTTTATTTAAGATAGGTCATATATCAGCTATACTAACCTTTAAAACCGGCTTCTTTGCTCTTGATTTTATTAAGTAAGTATAATGAGTTTTATTATTATTTTTCAGAAGTAATGGATCTAAGTTAGGTATTAAGTAATCTTACTAAGAAACGGACAGATTTTTAGCACAATTAATTTTAATTATTTAGGAGCGATAAAGTGGTAGCAGTCATGTGGTTTAGAAGAGATTTGAGAGTGGAAGATAATACTGCACTCAAACAAGCATTAGAAGAAAGTGATTCATTGATTTTATTATTCCAGGTTAATCCCGAACAATTTTTAAAGGAAACCTCTAAAAATGAGGCAGCTTTTTTTAAAAGTGTCGAGACGTTTAGAAAAACACTAGAGAATCGTGGTGTGACACTTCATCTGGCATTTGGAGATTTAACAGACTGTTTCACGAGACTAAAGAAAAAATTTCCAGAGTGGACAGATTTATATGTAAACAGGGACGAAAATGGTTATGGATTGAAACGAGACATACTTGCAGATAGTATTTTATATGACCTTGGTATTAGGACACATGCTTTTCATGATCATTATCTCCATTCAGCCCATGAAGTAAAAACAAATACCCAGACTTCTTATAAGGTATTTACACCTTACTTTAATAAATGGAAAGAGCTTCCCAAACCAAGTATGGTTAAAGTTGAGTTTGATGAAAAGAAAATAATTGCTAGTACTTTATTTAAAGAAGACGCGAAAAGGTTCGAATCGTTTATAGAAAAACACCCTCTTATGCCAGCTGTTCAAACTGGGAGTGTTGCTGCGAAAGAATTCTTAGATGCATTCGTTGGAAATAATATACAAAAATACGATGTAGCAAGAGATTATCCATCTCAAGATGCAACAAGTCATTTGTCTCACTTTTTAAGAAATGGTGAAATTTCAATACGAACCGTTTATGATCGGGTTAGTCAGGCTGAAGGTTTTCAAGGCAGAGAAACATTTATAAAAGAACTTGCATGGAGAGACTTTTATAATATGATTTATACCTCTTTTCCTAATCAGAAAAATGAAGCAATCAATCCTGATTTTGGTCAAATCTTATGGGACAATAATGAAGAAGCCTTTGATTGCTGGAAAGAAGGTAAAACAGGTTTCCCAATTGTTGATGCAGCTATGAGACAATTAAAAGAAACCGGTTGGATGCATAATCGCTTACGTATGATAACAGCTTCTTTTTTAACGAAAGACTTATTAATCGATTGGAGATTGGGAGAACGTTATTTTCAAGAACAACTTATTGATTATGACAGTGCTAATAATATTGGTGGCTGGCAGTGGGCATCCTCAACTGGTGCTGATAGCGTACCTTATTTTAGAATATTCAACCCTACTACACAGTCAGAACGCTTTGATAAAGAGGGATTGTATATCAAACAAGCCATTCCTGAATTAAGTAAAATTAATAATGAGAAAATCCACGATCCTTCAAAGCTATCAGATGATGAACAAGATAGTTTTGGGGTGATTATGGGTAAAGATTACCCATGGCCGATTGTTTCGCATAAAAATAGACGGAAAATGGCAATTGAATTATATGAACAAAGTAAAGAAATCTATCGATCAAGCATCAAATAAGTAACAATCAATGCTTCTTTCATAAGGTCGAAAAGAAACAACTTCTGAAAAAAACAGATTTATGTCTGTATTGATTAGAAGTTTTTTGACTTGTTCTTAAAAAAGTAGGTTTAATTTTACAACATAAATTTAACACAGATAGCTAGTAACAAATAATGTTAAAAGATAGTAGAATATGAAATTTTCTTTCATTTATAATGCGTTTTGTTTTGGACAATGCCTTTTGTGTTATATGATGTTTACAAAGATATCCGTAACATAGGTAGAGAAAAAAATAAGGAAATAAAAATTGAAAGGAGCACGAATAAAATGAAAGTATCAAAATTAATCAATATGAGTAAAGATCATGCACAAGATGCGTTTGATACGGCTAAGGATTATCTTCCATCACCACATGATCTAGCTAAATCAAAGAAAGAGACAAATAAGAAGTTTGCTATGGGTGTCGCGAAAGCAATGCCAGAAAACGTAAAACGAATGGAACTAGCTAAACTAATTATTTTACCCGTAGCAGGTGTTTTAGCTGGATTATTGCTTGCACCTAAATCTGGGAAAGAATTACGGACGGACATAAAGGACAAATTCACAGATGTAAAAGAGACTAGTATGGAAAAAGGGCAAGAGTTGAAAGAAAAAGGTACAGAAAAGGTTCAAGACTTGAAAGAGAGCCACAATAAATCAGGTATAGAACATAAGACTCCTCGTTCCGACGAATCAGAATCTATACATGGAAATGTTCATGGTACACCAGCGGAACCAACCGGAAATCAAACGATCCCGGCTGATAAATTGGATGAAACGTTAGATGATTTAGGCTATGGTTCTGAAAAAGAATTGCTAGAAGAAGAAAAAAATAATTAAATTAACTAAAGTAAACACCCCTTTCTGTCATGTAATGATGACAAAAAGGGGTGCTTTTTTTCGAGAATCGCTATAAAAGTTTATTAATTTACTTTGACTACGAGTTTTCCTCTTGTATGGCCGGCTTCAATCTGCTCATGTGCTTTTCGAAGATCTTCTTCTGTGAAGGCATAGGTTTGAGTAACTATTGGCTTAATAGCTCCATAAGCTAATAGTTCGGTTAATTCTTTCAAACGTTCGCCAGTAGGAGACATACTGAAATGTGTGCCAGTGATACCTAAAGAATTAGCTTTTTTTTGGTCTGGTTCTTGAACTAAAGAAATCAAGCGACCGCCTTTTTTAAGTACAGAAAAACTCTTTTCTTGCGTTTCTCCTCCAATTAAATCGAGAACTAAGTCGAAATCAGTTAGTACTTGTTCAAAATCTTCATTTTTATAATCAATAAAACGATCTACACCTAAAGCAATCAAAAATTCTCTGTTTTTTTCACTTGCAGTTGCGGCTACATAGGCATTGAAGTGTTTGGCAATCTGAATCGCTAATGAACCCACTCCACCTGCGCCTGCATGGATCAATACTTTGTCTCCAGCTTGCAAATGTCCTTGCTCCACTAAAGATTCCCAGGCAGTTTGGCCGATTAGAGGAATAGAAGCAGCTTCTTCAAACGAAAGATTGTCAGGAATTTTTACTGTTACTTCAGCTCGAGCTTTTGTAAATTCAGCATAAGTTCTAGCAGCATTTGCAAAAACACGGTCACCAATTTTTAAATCGGTTACATTTGCGCCGACCTCACTAATGATTCCTGCAACATCCCCGCCAAGAACAAGAGGTAAGTTGCCACCCATTTTCCCGCTACGTCTTTTCCAATCTATAGCATTAATGGAAAAGGCACGGACTTCAATCAATACTTGATGCTCTTTGATCGAAGGTTTAGGCATATCCACCTCTTTTAATTGCTCGGCTGAACCAAATTCTTCAATTACAATTGCTTTCATATAAAAACTCCTCTCTGGCTATGGATAAGTTACTGTAACTGTAGCACTACAAAAGATTGTCCGCAACTAATCAAACCGTTACTGTTTAAACAAAATAAAACACTTAAAGATCTCGTCAATCGGAATCTTTAAGTGTTTTGAGTTATTTATTAATTAATACATTCCTTGACGACCTTCATTTAAATTCAAATAAATATTTTTGGTTTGTGTATAAGCGTTGAGAATCATTTTATGCGTCTCACGGCCAATACCTGAATTTTTGTAACCACCAAATGGTGCTCCAGCTTCAAAATTAGCATAGGTATTTACCCATACACGTCCAGTACGAATTCCGCGAGCTACTTTAAAGGCCGTATTTAAGTTAGACGTCCAAACGCCACCTGCTAATCCATATTCATTATCATTGGCCATGGCAATAACATCATCGGCATCTTTAAATTTAATGACTGCGCCGACTGGTCCAAAGATTTCTTCTTGTGCTACTCGCATATCATTCGTTACTTCAAGTAGCGTAGGTTTGTAGAATGCTCCATGTGACAAATCACCCTCATCATAGCGGCTTCCTCCAGTAATCACTTTGGCGCCTTCTTCTTTCCCGATAGCGACATAATCTTCAATGGTTTGGATTTGTTTTTCGTTCACCTGAGCACCCATCATTGTCTGTTCTTCCCAAGGCATGCCTACTTTTACTTTAGCAAATTCCTCTTTCAACCGTTCCATGAATTCATCATAGACGGACTCTTGAACAAAAATACGAGAACCAGCAGAGCAGACCTGCCCTTGGTTGAAAAGAATGCCTAATTGCACGCCTTCAAGTGCTTGATCCATATCCATATCATCAAAGAAGATGTTAGCTGATTTGCCGCCTAATTCCAAAGTAGCAGGGATAAGATTTTCTGCTGCTGAGATACCGATTTGACGTCCTACCTCAGTTGAACCGGTAAAGGCCAGTTTATCTAAGCCTTTGTGGTGTTGCAAATATTCTCCAGTTCCAGAACCGCTTCCGGTAATGATGTTTATCACTCCTGGTGGTAAGACCTCTTTAAAGATTTTCCCGAGCTCTAACACACTTAGAGAAGTAGTAGAGGAGGGTTTAAAGACAGATGTATCTCCTGCTGCAATCACTGGGGCTAGTTTCCAAGCCGCCATTAGGAAAGGAAAGTTCCAAGGAACAATTTGACCGACAACTCCAAGTGGTTCACGGATAATAAGCGACATAGTATTATCGTTGATCATTTTGACAGTATCTTCTTCACTACGGATAACCCCAGCAAAATAACGGAAATGATCAATGGCTAGAGGAATATCTGCCCCAGCGGTTTCCCGAATCGGTTTTCCATTATCCAAGGTTTCTATCATAGCAAAACGATCAGCATCTGCCTCAATACGATCGGCAATTTCAAGGAGCAATGCGGAACGTTCTTTAACCGAAGTGTGAGACCACGTTTTAAATGCTTCCTGAGCTGCTGTAACTGCAGCGTCAACATCCTCGTTAGTGGCATTTACAATATCTGCCAGCGCTTTTCCATTAGATGGATTATAGGCAGTGATTTTTTTGTCTCCCGTACCAGAAGTCCATTCTCCATTAATCAAAAGTTGATAGTGTGAATCTAACTGTACATCTGTTAGTGTCATTGCGGTCTTCCTTCCATGAAGCATATTTTTAAGTAGAATCTTTTATCAGTATAACATAAAGCGCTTACTTTATAGAGTTTTTAATTTTTGAGTTCAATAAAGATACTAGTCCTCTCTAATGAAATTAGAAAAGACTAGTAGAAAACTCTTTATTTTGAACTTGTTCTACTAATCTATCATTTCTTCAATTTATTTTTTTGGATACATCTTAGGTAGAAAGGGGATAACGGAAAACATAATCATCCATAACATAACCGTCTCCGATATCAACTAATTGTTCCTTTAGTAAAATAAAGCCGAATTTTTTATAAGCAGCGATACTAGCGTGATTATTTTTATTGACGGTTAAAACAATAGCGCGTTTTTTATCTTTTTGAGCGATAGCTTTTAATTGATTGATAAGAAAATATCCAGTACCTTTGCCGCGTTCATCTTCTTTTAAATATAACTTACTGAGAAAGAGTTCATCATGCATTAATTCATACCCAATATACCCAGTAAGTAGCTGATTTGATTCGATTAAATTGTATATTTTCCCTTGCTTCAAGTCATTTAAAATAGCTTCTTCAGACTGTAAGTTGGTGAGCATATAATGAACTTGTTGGGCTCCGATAATAGAAGTATAATGCTCAGTCCATATTTCTTTTGCTAATTGGACGACTAGTTGAACATCTTCTAATGTTGTAACGGGTTTAAGTTTGATCATAGCTATTCCCTCCTGGATACATTAAAAAGGACTACAAATTAGATCTGTATCCTTTAGCAATGTTGTTTAAACTTATTTTATGATGATTGTAAAACTAAGCTAAGTGACTAGAAAAGCCATTCATAATACACTCAAAAATGTATTGCCAACCAAAGAAGAAAAGAATGATTATGAATAACCTGGACTCATCTTAACACCGAAGAGTTAATAATAGAATCTTATATACACTAAATAATTTTTATTTCGATAAGCTATCGTATCTGGAAAATTGCAATCTTTCCTGTGATTGTATTACGATGTATGTAAGAAAACAAGGAAGGGTTGAGTCTAATGACTGTTTTAGCGCTAAGAATTGATGCTCAAGAAGAACAATTAATTAAAGAATATGCAAAAGCTAATAATATCTCAGGTTCAGCTTTATTTAGAAATGCTGTTCTTGAAAAAATCGAAGATGAAATTGATTTGGGCTTATACAATCAAGCTATGACTAAGCACAAAGAAGATACTCAAAGTATTTCTTTTGAAAATATGCTACAAGATCTAGCTGATTGAATGAACTCAAACTGGCAAATAGCACAAAAAATTAGGAATTATCGCTTAATAGTTGATAATAATGACGATCATAGTTAATCTGAAAAGAGATGCTGTTGTTTTCTGATAGGAAAAAATTGATAAGATGAGGGAGTTTTTTGATGATTTATGCAGATTATCATGTCCATAGTGATTACAGTGATGATTCCTGGTATTTAATGGAAGATGTCGTAAAAGATGCTATTCAGTTGGGACTAGAAGAAATTTGTTTTACAGATCATGTTGATTATGGAGTTAAACCTGATTGGAAATCAGATGAAAAATTTCAAGTGGGGATGAATAAAGAAGTAAAAAATGTTCACTACGATTTTTATTTTTCAGAGTTAAACAAACTTTCTAAGAAATATGAAGAAAAGATAAAAGTGAAAAAAGGTCTAGAATTTGGTATGCAAGTTCACACCATTCCTCAATTTGAAAAACTCTTTCAGTCTCATGATTTTGACTTTATTTTATTGTCTGTGCATCAAATTGAGAATAAAGAATTTTGGACAGGCGAATTTCAAAAAGGACACACTCAGCTAGAAAGTTATGATAGATATTATGATGAGATGTATCACTTAATTACTGCGTATAAAGATTATAGCGTCTTGGCACATATGGATTTAGTGAGACGTTACTTAGATAAAGAAGTAGACAGGTTTGAGTATAATAAAGATAAAATAGAGAGGATACTAAAAAAAGTTATAGAAGACAATAAAGGAATAGAAGTAAACACATCCTCTGTTCGTTATGAAATTAATGGTTTAACGCCTTCTATAGAAATTTTAAAATTGTATCATGAACTGGGAGGTACTATTATTACGATTGGTAGTGATAGTCATAAGCCCAAACATTTAGGCTTCCACATCGAAGAATCAAAAAAACTGTTAAAAGGTATTGGGTATACACATTTTTGCACTTTTGATAAAATGAAACCTATTTTCCACGAATTGTAAAACCAGAAAGCTAATCTCTTATCAGTCTAACAAATATTCCTTACACACACCACATTACCTGAAATTTAGTTAAATCATTTGTCATAATCAAATAAGACAGCTAGTACTTGCTAATAGAGTACTAGCTGTCTTATTTAGTTAATGCCATATTCATTTCAATGTTTAGCACTAACGAATGAAAAACAAAATACACTGCCGTAAGCTGAAAGATGTAATTCGACAATGGTGGTGCACATTCGTTTTTATGGAATTATTTCTAGCCAATTTAACCTCTAGTTAAAAAAAATTTTTGAAATACTATTTTGAAGTACTTCCTTGAAGGAAAAATTGTGAATGTTCATAATTGTAAATGGTTTTAGAAAAATCAAAAGGTTCGCCAGTATTCAAATAAAATAATTCTTCTACGAATAAGGCTGGTGATTTATTAGGAAGTTGCAATTGAGCGGCTAATTCGGTATTGATTTTTCCAACTTTTAAATACTTATCAGAAAAACCAATATTAATATTTAACGCAGTTTGCAAGTATTCAAAAATAGAATCATTTGCGATCTCTTTATTCAGATAAGGGACAATTTCTTTTTTGTAAAATGATTCTTCAACACATAACGTTTGCCCGTTAACGTAGCGGATTCTTTTTACTCGATATACTTCATCGGTAGATAAGCAGTTTAAATTATTCATGATCTCTTCATTTGGATAAATGATTTCTAAGTTTAAAACAGTGGAAGTCAAATGGAATTCTTCTAAGTCACGTGTGAAACCTTGATTTTCCATAAAACTAATGTAGCCTTTTCTTTTTCTTTGTCTAACAAAAATCCCACTTCCTTGAACTTGAAAAATAATACCCCGATTTTCTAAAATAGCTAAAGATTTTATAATAGTACTCTTACTTACTTGATAATGAGTAATTAATTCTCCCAAACTAGGTAATCGACTTCCTTGTTCTAAATTTTCAAGATGGATTTTTTCTTCGATTTTTAAAGCTATTTCTTGGTATTTAAGCATAGTTATCTCCACATCTTTTCATAGTTATATTTCTAGTATAACTTATAATATGTATCTGTGCACATTTTTTTTGTTCGTGTGTTGACAAATTGTACATATACAATTACAATGTTAGGGTACAAGGTCGCAATCGAAGACATAACTAAGGAGTGGGAATATGACAAGCAAAGTAAGAGATTATGAAAAACTCTCAAAAGAAATATTGAAAGCGGTTAACGGGAAAGAGAATATTGCTGGGGTAACTAGATGTGCTACACGGTTGCGCCTTGTATTAAAGCAAACTCCACAAGATGCTAAAGCTACTATTTCAGAAATGCCCGGTGTAATTACAGTAGTAGAAAATAGTGGTCAATTTCAAATAGTTATTGGTACACACGTTGGGGATGTATATGATGAGTTTGCTGAACTTGTCGGTATAGACGAAGCCGAAGTTGTCGAAGCTCCCAAAACAAGTATTCTAAATCGAATTATTGCAACTATGTCAGCCGTATTCGCACCCTTTATTTATATCTTAGCCGCTGCAGGTATTCTACAAGGTATGCTCATATTAGTAAATTTAGCTTTTCCAAGTTTTGCTGCTACAGGAACTGCGCAAGTTTTTAGTTTTATTTCTTGGGCACCATTTACCTTTTTACCAATTTTTATAGCGATTACTGCATCAAAGCATTTTAAATCAAATATGTATATAGCAGTAGCTTGTTGTGCCGCATTGGTATCACCTACATGGGCAGAATTAGCATCTCAAATTGCTAGTGGGACACCAATTTCATTTTTAACCATTCCTTTATCTCAAACAATTTACACGTCTTCTGTTTTACCGCCACTTCTTCTAGTTTGGTTTTTATCTTATTTCGAACGATTTATTGAAAAAAGAATACCAGAAGTCATTAAGCCATTATTGGTTCCATTATTAAGTTTAGTCATTATGGTTCCGTTAACAATTATTTTAATTGGACCTGCTTCATCTCTAGCAGCACAAACTATTGCAAATGGTTATAATTTCCTTGCTGAGTATGCTCCTCCGTTGGCTGGTTTAATCATTGGTGGATTTTGGCAAGTGTTAGTTATTTTCGGAGTCCACTGGGGAATTACTCCCGTAGTTTTAGAAAACTTTAATATCTACGGCCGAGATTCTTTTCAAGCTTTTCAAACAATTGCTGTAATTTCACAAGTTGGTGCTGTATTAGGTGTATTTTTGAAAACGAAAAATAAAGAATTAAAAGGAATTTCCTTATCTGCATTTGTTACAGGGATTTTTGGAATTACTGAACCAGCTATTTATGGTGTTACTCTACGTTTCAAAAAACCGTTTATATACGGATGTATTTCTGGAGCAGTTGGAGGAGTTGTAGCAAGTTTCTTTAACCCTTATTACTATGCTTACGCAGGTTTGCCTGGATTACTAACCATTGTTAATGGAATTAGTTCTGAAAATCCAAGTTCATTTATTGGAATCGTTATTGGTTCTTTGATCGGTATTATTGGACCAATCATTTTGATTCAAATTTTTGGATTTGGTGAAAAGAGTAAAAGTGATGAATTAAAAGAAAGTAATCCAGTTTCTAAACTATTAAACTCTGAAGTTTTTAGCCCACTTAAAGGAAAAATTATGCCATTATCTGAAGTTTCAGATGAAGTATTTGCTTCTGGAGCAATGGGAAAAGGCGTAGCCATTGAACCAACAGATAATAAAGTCTATGCTCCTTTTGACGGTACTGTTGAAGTATTGGTAGATTCAAAACATGCTATTGGTTTGAGATCCGATGATGGAATAGAGTTGTTGATCCATGTTGGTTTAGATACGGTGAAAATGAACGGTCAAAACTTTGATTATGCAGTAAAATCAAATCAAAAGGTGAAAAAGGGTGATCTATTGCTCACATTTGACATGGATGCTATTAGAGATGAAGGATTTTCATTAGTTACTATGGTCGTCATTACCAACTCTAATGAGTATGAGAATATTTCAATAGCAACAAATCCAGACTCAATTAGTAATGAACCAATTCTAGCATTGTATAATGCTTAAAATAGAAACTTAGGAGGAAATAATACATGAAAAAAGATTTTTTATGGGGCGGCGCTTTGGCAGCCCATCAGTTTGAAGGCGGATGGAATGAAGGTGGGAAAGGTCCTGACGTCATTGATGTTATGACAGCAGGAGCCCATGGCGTAGCTAGAGAAATCACAGAAACGATCGATCCTAATAAATATTATCCTAACCATGAAGCGATTGATTTTTACCATCGCTATAAAGAAGATATAGCTTTATTTGCAGAAATGGGACTGAAGTGTTTAAGGACGTCTATCTCTTGGACCAGAATTTTCCCAAATGGAGATGAAGAAATACCCAATGAAGAAGGTTTGAAATTTTATGATGCTGTATTTGATGAATTATTAGCTCATGGTATCGAACCAGTTATCACATTGTCTCATTTTGAAATGCCTTTACATCTTGCAAAAGAATACGGTGGATTTAGAAGTAGAAAAGTGGTTGATTACTTTGCTAAATTTTCAGAAGTTTGTTTTGAGCGTTATCAAGATAAAGTGAAATATTGGATGACATTCAATGAAATCAATAACCAAATGGATACAAATAATCCTATTTTTCTGTGGACTAACTCTGGAGTAACAGTAGCACCAGGTGAGAATCCAAAGGAAATCATGTATCAAGTAGCACATCATGAATTATTAGCAAGTGCTAAAGCCGTGATCATTGGGAAGAAAATCAATCCAGATTTTGAAATTGGTTGTATGATATCACATGTTCCTATTTATCCTTTCTCATGTAATCCAAAAGATGTTATGGCTGCAGAAGAAGCTATGCACCAACGCTTCTTTTTCTCAGACGTTCACGTTAGAGGATATTACCCAAGTTATGCTCTAAAAGAATTTGAACGTGAAGGGTATACGATAGGGATTGAAGAAGGCGATTTAGATATCCTTAAAAAAGGGACCGTAGATTATGTTGGATTCAGTTACTACATGTCAACAGTTGTTAAGACGGATGTAGTGAATGATAATCTAGGTAACGTAGTCAATGGAGGATTATCGAATGCGGTAATCAACCCTTATATTGAAACCAGTGATTGGGGTTGGGCTATTGATCCAGAGGGATTACGCTATACGATGAATCGTCTGTATGACCGTTATCAATTGCCCCTATTTATCGTTGAAAATGGTTTTGGGGCTATCGATAAACTAGAAGATGATAACCAAATTCATGATCCAGAAAGAATAGAGTACCTGACTAAACATATTGAAGCAATGCAAAAAGCAGTAGACTACGATGGTGTGGATTTAATGGGTTATACTCCTTGGGGAATTATCGATTTAGTTTCCTTTACTACTGGAGAAATGAAAAAAAGATACGGCATGATTTATGTCGATCGAGATAACGAAGGAAATGGGTCACTAAATCGTTATAAAAAAGATTCATTCGAATGGTACAACAAGGTCATAGCGTCAAATGGAACAGATTTATCTTGGGAAAAACCAAAAAACTTGATAAAATAAAACTGATCATTTAAAGTGCCCCACATACTAGAAAAGTATGTGGGCCTTTTTGTATTAATGATTTTAAAAAAAATAGGGTAAATCTAATAAAAGCAGCTTCCTGTAATAAACAGGAAGCTGCTTTTATTGTTTCATAATTTATTTTTAATGTCCTTAACACAGTGTCCATTTTATTTAATACTGAGCATCTTTTGTCTATTTTTCAACATTCATAAATGCATTTATTAATAGCGCCTTATATTTTATTCTAATTCTTACACAATGATTAGTTATGTAGCAATTTAGCATAATAACGAATCGCTTCGATAGCGCTATGCCAAGCATGCAGCTTATCTTGCCGCTCATTAATAGTCATATGGGGTTCAAATTGTTCATCCGCAGACACTAAAGCGGTTAGCTCATCTTGATTGCGCCAATAATCAACCGCTAATCCAGCGAGGTATGCAGCCCCTAGTCCGGTTGTCTCTAAACGTTCAATACGTTTAACAGTTTTCCCAAGAATATCTGCTTGAAATTGGATTAACAGATTATTTTGTGCGGCTCCGCCATCGACATGAAGAATATCTACGTCGATACCAGTATCTAATTCCATTAATTCGATGATGTCACTGACTTGATAAGCAAGGGACTCTAAAGTTGCTCGAACAACTTCCCGATGGCTTGTAGATTCATCAATTCCTAGAATAGCTCCTCTTACGCTTGAATCCCAATAGGGCGAACCAATTCCTCGAAAGGCAGGTACAACATAAACGCCCGAATTCGTCGCTGCTTCAAGGGCCAATAACTCTGAATCATCCATCGATTCAAATAAGTTTAAGCCGTCTTTTAACCATTCAATTGCACTACCTGAAATAAGAGCCGAACCTTCAAGAGCGTAGGTTATTTTGTTATCAAATGAGTATCCGATTGTAGTGAGTAATTTGTGTTCAGATAGTTTTGGTTCAGAACCGGTATTCATCACGATAAAGGTTCCTTGACCATAAGTGCTTTTTACTTGTCCAGATCGAAAAGCTAATTGACCAAATAACGCGGCCTGTTGGTTTCCGGCAACGCCAGCAATTGGAATGTTTGCTCCATCAAACAAATCTAAATCGGTTGTTCCATAAAGATGAGAGCTTGGGTAAACTTTAGGTAGCATGCTCTCAGGGATGTTAAATAGATTAAGTAACTGTTGATCCCATTCCAGCGTATGGATATTGAACAACATTGTTCGTGAAGCATTTGTATGATCGGTGCAGTGCAACTTGCCATTGGTCAGATTCCAAATGAGCCAACTATCAACTGTACCAAAGGCTAACTCTCCGCGATCTGCTCTTTCTTGTGCACCAGGATGGTGATCTAGGATCCAACGAATTTTACTAGCAGAAAAATAAGGACTCAAAACTAAACCGGTCTTTTCGTGGATAGAGGCTTCGACGTTTTCTTGTTTAAGCTGATTAACAATAGCTAATGATTGATTGGAACTCCAGACAATTGCATTGTAGATAGGCTGACCAGTTTTACGATCCCACACAATAGTTGTTTCGCGTTGATTTGTAATGCCCAGTGCTTTGATCTGATTGAATGAGACCCCGGAATGTTTGATAACTTTAAGAAAGACATCACGGACGGACTGCCAAATAGCGTTTGGATCTTGTTCGACCCAGCCGGACTGTGGGATCTTCTGTTCAAAAGTTTGAGCTGCTGTGCTTATGTAATTTCCTTGACGATCAATAATAATTGCGCGTGTTGTGGTTGTCCCTTGGTCAATTGCTAAAATATATTCTGCCATAAGTAATTATCCCCTTAAATGGATTGCATAGTAAACAGTCATTTTCATGCTGTTGAAAATTGTCGTTAACCAAAAATCGTTTACAACTAAAATTTGTAGTGGATCACTTGAATAAGCAACTCATGATAGCTTTTACTATCCGGCTCACAGTCTTCAAGTACCCAACGATAGAGCATCTCAGATAAGCCGTAAGCGTAAAAATCAGTCGTCGCTTCCATGAAAGTTTGGTTATTTTCAGTAGTAACGTGCGATTGAAAATAATCATCCGAGAGGTTTTGGATACCGTGTTTGATATAATACCTAAAATAATCTTTAAAGGAATCCAGTTTGATATTTGAGAATATCTTTTTGTAATATTTTTGATTCTCTTCAAGGTATTCCAATAATAGGAACAAGACTTCTTCCCATTTTTCCCAATTCATAATCAATTGAATCAATTCAGAAACTTCATGAGAAAAAATCCAAGTGATTAGATCGTATTTGTCATCAAAATGGTCATAAAAAGTCTGTCGACGATAATCAGTTTGATCCATGATATCCGTTATCGATATCTTATCAACAACTTTTTCACTGGACAGACGTTTGAGAGAATAAGAAATAATCTCTTTCGTTGTATTTTGTTGGTTCATTTTTTGTGACCCCTTCGACAACCTATTAACTACTACATTCATTTACTTTTCATTATACTTCATACTCAAAAGTAAATGAAGCGGACAAAGAGAATCTTTTGTCTGTTGAAATGATAGCGCTTCCCGATTAAGATTTGTTTAGTCCTAAAGAGAGCCAATTATCATTTAATCAAGTTGTTTGATAAATCATTTGATAAATCAAATTTTTTAAAAAATAGGAGGAATAGAAATGAGAAAAGCATTTATTAGTCCAACAAAGTATGTCCAAGGAGAAAACGAGTTATTGAATTTAGGTTTTTATGTTAAATCCTTTGGTGAATCCGCTTTAATTATCGGAAATCCAGGCGATATTGAACGAGTCCAAGATAAATTGGATAAAACAGCAGAACGTTTTGGCATAACCTTACATCTTGCAGATTTTGGTGGAGAAGCAACACGCGAAGAAGTAAATCGTCTTAAAAAACTAGCGAAAGAAAAAGGAACGGATATCATCGTTGGATTAGGTGGCGGGAAAGCAATTGATACATCTAAAACAGTCGCCAATGGTCATAATTTGATTGTCTGCCCTACAATTGCAGCTACAGATGCTCCAACTAGCCATTCCGCAGTATTATACACAAAAGATCATCAATTCGATGAATACGCTTACTTCATACAAAGTCCTAGCGTAGTCTTAATGGATACTACAGTCATTGCTCAAGCACCAACTCGCTTCTTGATCTCTGGCATGGGAGATGCAATGGCTACTTTTTATGAAGCGCGTGCAACACGTCGTTCAAATTCAAATGTAAACGCTGGCTTACCTAATGGATTCCATACAGGAGATACCGCACCTGCTAAAGGGACAATTGCATCCATTACATTAGCTAGAGTTTGTTATGAAACAGTGATTGAGAATGGCTACAATGCAAAAATTGCTTGTGACAACAACATTGTGACGCCAGCATTAGAAAATATCATTGAAGCAAATACATTATTATCTGGTCTTGGATTTGAATCAGGTGGACTAGCTGCAGCACATGCCATTTATAATGGTTTAACAGTTTTAGAAGGTCCTCACAATTACTTCCATGGGGAACAAGTAGCATTTACAACATTTGTCCAACTAATTCTTGAGAACGCACCCAATGATGAAGTTGAAGCATTATTAGACTTTAATTTATCTGTTGGTTTACCAGTATCGTTAGCAGATTTAGACGTAGCAGAAGTGAAGTATGAAGAAATCCTTAAAGTAGCCGAAAAAGCATGCATTCCTGAAGAATCTATTCATGCAATGCCCTTTGAAGTAACACCTGAAAGTGTTGCTCAAGCCATCATTGCAGCTGACGCAATCGGCAGAGACTACAAGAAACGTAAGTCAGTAAAATAAACTAGTTTTTAAATTATAGATCAAAGGATGGGAACTGATGAAAAAAATTGTAAATGATCCGAGTAATATAGTTGATGAAATGCTACAAGGCATGATCATAGGCCATTCTGAATTGATCCAAAGAATTCCAGAGACGGGTATTATCCAACGTAAATCGGCAAAATCAGGGAAAGTAGCTATTATTTCTGGAGGTGGAAGTGGACATGAACCTGCTCATGCAGGATTTGTTGGTGAAGGGATGTTGTCCGCTGCTGTCTGCGGAGCAGTATTTACTTCTCCAACGCCAGATCAAATTTTAGAGGCCATTAAAGTAGCCAATGAGGGTGCCGGCGTATTCATGGTAATCAAAAATTACTCTGGAGATATCATGAATTTCGAAATGGCTCAAGAATTGGCTGAAATGGAAGGAATAGAAGTTGCAAGTGTTGTCGTAGATGATGACATTGCTGTTGAAGATAGTCTATATACGCAAGGCAAACGCGGCGTAGCCGGAACGATTCTCGTTCACAAAATAGTGGGCTATGCAGCTCAGCAAGGAAAGTCAATCACAGAAATCAAAGAATTAGCTGACAACTTAATTCCGAATATCAAATCCATCGGACTCGCACTGACTGGCGTAACTACACCAGGAAGCACTCAGCCAAGTTTTGTTTTAGCTGATGATGAAATTGAATACGGAGTAGGAATACACGGCGAACCTGGCTATCGTAGGGAAAAATTACAAACCTCTCACAACCTGGCAAATGAGTTATTGACGAAATTAGTCAACGAATTTGATGTGAAAGCAACAGACCGGTTTGCGGTAATCGTTAACGGACTAGGTGGAACACCCTTAATGGAACAATATGTCTTTACAAATGATGTTCAACAGCTTATGGATGAACGTAAATTGTCAGTTGACTATTACAAAATAGGCAACTACATGACATCACTTGAAATGCAAGGGTTATCATTAACTTTACTTTATTTAGAAAATGATTTTTATATTGAAGCGTTAAACGCACCAGTTACAACTATAAGCTGGTAAGTGTGTAGACAGATTATAGGCTATATGAAAGGGGTCTAAACCCATTATGGATATACAAACAGGTATTCGTTGGATGAGATTATTTGACGAGAAGATTCAACAAGAAAAGGACTATCTTACGCAGCTAGACACACCAATTGGGGATAGCGATCATGGCAATAATATGTCACGAGGCATGTCTCATGTTGTCGAAGCAATTGAGGCACAATCTCCGGAGTCACTCGAAGAACTTCTAAAATTAGTTACGACTACTTTATTAAGTAAAGTTGGGGGTGCATCAGGTCCACTATATGGTTCAGCTTTTATGGGTATGCTGAAAACTTATCAAGCAGATGGATCATCATGGAGCAAAGTGCTGCAAGGTGGATTAGAGAGTATCCAAAAACGAGGAAAAGCCGAAGTTGGCGATAAGACAATGCTCGATGTTTGGGAACCTGTTGTTCAGGCAATGGAAAAAAATCAATTAACGAATGAAGTTATTGATGAAGCCGTTGAAGCAACGAAACCATTAAAGGCTAAAAAAGGACGTGCTTCGTACGTTGGTGATCGCTCCATTGGACATATTGATCCAGGCGCTTATTCTTCTGCTTTACTATTTCATACGATGCTAGAAGCGGAGGCTGGACAATGACAACAACTGGAATTATTATTGTCTCTCACGTATACGAAATTGCAAAAGGAATCAACCGATTAATTCAAGAAGTTGCTAGTGACGTTGATATTAAAGTGATTGGAGGGCTATCCGAAACTGAAATTGGGACAAGTTTTGATAGTATTCTTGAAGCTATCAATAAACATCCCTCAGACAATTTACTTGCCTTTTATGATTTGGGTAGCGCCAAAATGAATTTGGATATGGCTAAGGAGCTTAGTGATAAAACTATCACTATCTACGATGTACCAGTAGTTGAAGGAGCTTATACCGCAGCAGCACTCTTACAAGCGGGTGTAACTCAAGATATGGTTGAACAGCAATTAAACGAACTACACATTGATAAGTAAAAATAAAAGACTCAAAATCAAATAGTGTGGATGCTTCAAGATAAAATTCCTTCTGGAATGTACGGATTTGCTTGTGTAGCCAGGGTACCGCTGTAAGCCTTGGTCTTACAGACTTTCAAGCTTCAAACAAACCGTAATCGCGCTAGAGCGCCAACGCTTTGTAATTCACATTGAATCCAATTCACGGCTACAAGCAACCCTATTCCTCCAGTAATTTTGGGCAACTCATTTAATATTCATCCATCCAAATAAAATAGAGTATAGAAACCATAAGTGTGGAATCTATGCTCTGTTTTTTTTGTTTTTGCTTAGAATTCAGTTGTTTGGAGCTATCCATTAATTGGCAACTTCTAATTTTGACTAGTTTAGTTTGACAAAATAAATGTTGATAAATTAATTAAATGACTCAGCCAAATTTTTTGGCCACAGGCTATTGATTGCTGCTCAAACTTTTTTATGTGTGAATTTATTTCAGTTAACAGTCTCGACAAGTAAGTTAATAAAGAGTGATGTATTTGATGATTTAGTGTAAATGAACAAAAGGAACTATTTTTAATTTTTATTAAAAATCAGTTGCTTAATCTATATGTTGTGTTATATTTATTTGGCGAACACAATATATGGTATTTTCATGTTAACGAAAGACATAGAGCTATAAATTAATATGTAAAAGGAGTTTTTATATGGCAAAAAAAATAAAGATTATTTATATCAGTTTAAGTGGGAATACGAAAAATTTTGTCGAGCGTTTAAGTGAACACATAGAAGCCACTAATGACATAGTTGTAGAGTCACTGAATGTTAAAGATCTAAAAGGAACGACTTTTTCGGTCACTGAACCTTTTGTAAGTTTCTTACCATCTTATCTAAACGGTGGAAATGGAATCGAGACAGGAGATAAGGAAGTCTTGACAACCAGATTAGGAGACTTTATAGCATCTAACGATAACTTCAAATTCTGTTATGGCATTATCGGAAGTGGCAATCGCAATTTTGGCAACCAATTCTGCCTAAGTGCTAAACAATACACAGAAAGATTTGATTTCCCACTAATCGATGTTTTTGAAATACGTGGAACACACTCAGATGTAAAACGAATTGCTAACTTGATTGTTCAACGTCAAGAAGAGTTTCTCAAATAATGTTAGAAAAAATCAAGGAGTGAAAAAATTTGCTAAATCAAAAAAAACCTAATTACAGTGCCAAAACTTATTTTTACTTAAATAATCTTGTTAATATCCCAGTTAATGGCGAAATTCCTTTACAAAGAGATCAAGAGGCGTTAAAAGCGTATTTTGAAGAGGAGATCATTCCCAATACCTTAACCTTTCCTTCGTTAGAAGAAAAGTTGGCATTCTTGGTAGATAACAACTACATTGACGTAGAAGTCCTAAACCTTTATAAGCAAGCTGATGGAGATATATATGATTTTATTTTTATTAAAAAAATATTCAAACAAATCTATGCTGCTAACTTTAAATTTAAAAGTTTTATGGGTGCTTATAAATTTTACACACAATATGGATTGAAAACGAATGATCAATCGAAGTATTTGGAACGATTTGAAGATCGGATTGCTTTTAATGCATTATATCTAGGTAACGGGGATCGAACGTTAGCTGTTCAGCTTGCTGAAGAACTGATCTCGCAACGCTACCAACCTGCAACACCTACTTTTTTAAATGCCGGAAAGAAAAAACGGGGCGAAATGATTTCTTGTTTCTTGATTGATATTGCTGATTCTATGCTTTCGATTGGGCGAGGCGTTAACTCTGCTTTACAACTTTCTCGCATTGGTGGTGGAGTGGGAGTTAATTTATCCAATCTTCGAGCTGCTGGTGATCCAATTAAAGAAATCGCAAATGCTTCCTCCGGAGTGCTTCCAGTGATGAAACTATTAGAAGACTCATTCAGCTATAGCAACCAACTTGGGCAACGTAATGGTGCCGGAGTAGTTTATCTAAATGTTTTCCATCCAGATATCTTAGATTTCTTATCGACTAAGAAAGAAAATGCGGATGAGAAGATACGGGTTAAAACACTCTCTCTTGGATTAGTTGTTCCTGATAAATATTATGAATTAATAAAAACAAATGAACCGATGTACCTATTTAGCCCTTACAGTGTTGAAAAGGAGTATGGTATTCCATTCTCGTACATAGACTTGTCTGCTGAATATGACAACATGGTTGCAAATGACACTATTAAAAAAACGCAAATCAACGCTCGTGAATTAGAGCAAGAGATTTCACGTTTGCAACAAGAATCTGGCTATCCATATATTCTAAATATCGATACTGCTAATAACACAAATCCTGTTGATGGAAAAATTATTATGAGTAACTTGTGTTCAGAGATTCTTCAACCGCAAGAACCATCAAAAATTAATGCAGACTTATCTTATGATCAAACAGGTACAGATATTAGCTGTAACTTAGGCTCAAGCAATATTATGAACATGTTGCAATCTCCTGATTTTGCCAAATCAGTTCATTTAGCCATTCGTGCACTAACAACTGTCACAGATTCAAGCAAGGTTCTAGAAGTGCCGACTGTTATCAAAGGCAATTCAATGTACCATACAATTGGTTTAGGGGCTATGGGGTTGCATACCGCTTTAGCTATTCATCAGATTGAATATGGTTCAAAAGAATCGATTGAATTTACTGAAGCGTACTTCTTGGCTTTAAATTATCATTCCTTGGCAGCAAGTAATGAAATAGCTCAAGAACGTAGAGAAACTTTTGTTGGATTTGAAAAGTCTAAATATGCTGATGGATCTTATTTCGATTCTTATTTAGCAAGTGAATTTACCATAGCAAATGAAAAAGTGAAGAACCTCTTTGCTAACGTCCATTTGCCAAGCATAGCAGATTGGAAAGAACTAAAAGAAAAAATATACGAGCATGGGTTATACCACCGTAACCGTTTAGCTGTTGCGCCTAATGGTTCTATTTCATATGTAAATGAAACGAGTGCGTCTTTACATCCAATTACTCAACTTGTTGAGAATCGACAAGAGAAAAAAGTAGGCTCTATTTTCTATCCAGCACCGTTCCTTTCAAATGAAACACTTAAATATTATAAATCAGCTTATGACTTCGATCAGCGTAAAATTATTGATATTTATGCTGCTGCTCAAAAGCATATCGACCAAGGGATGAGCTTGACTTTATTTATGCGCTCAAAACTTCCTGAAGGTTTATATGAATGGAAAACGGGAGCTTCTTTGAATCTAACCACTAGAGACTTGAGTCGTCTAAGAAATTATGCTTGGACAAAAGGAATAAAATCGCTCTACTACATCAGAACGTATACCGAAGATGACGAATTTTCAATGGCAAATACGTGTGAATCATGCATGATTTAATAGGAGGAAAATATGTCGTACTTACACTATAAGGCAATCAACTGGAACGAAATTGAAGATAAGTTAGATCATTCAACTTGGGAGAAATTAACATCTTTATTTTGGCTAGATACTCGAATCCCTGTTACGAATGAAAAATCGCAATGGGAAAGTCTTCCAGAAAAAGAAAGAGAAGTATTCATGAAAGCATTGGCTGGGTTAGCTTCAATCGCTACCTTTCAATCAGAAAAAGGGAATATGGTCATTCAAGAAGAAAAACATACTCAACAAGAAGCTGCTATTTACAATAATATTCAATTTATTGAGTCGGTTCATGCTAAAGCTTACAATACAATTTTGACTGGATTTAATGAATCCGAAGGGGTTGATACTGTTTTGACATGGGCAGATAACAGTACCGAACTGCAATACAAATTAAATCGTATTCTTGAAGTCTATAAAACTGGAAATATTCTTCAAAAACGAGTAGCAAACTTAATTTTAGAAGGAGTACTAACTTATAGTAGTCTCTTTACTCCGTTAATGTACTGGACACAAAAAAGGTTCACTAACGTTGCGGAAATGATTAAGTTAGTTCTTATGAATGAATCCTTGCATTGCTTTTACATTAGCCATAAATTCCAACTAGGTTTTTTTGAATTATCTCAGCAAGAACAGGTGAGTATGAGAGATTGGACCTTCGATTTTATGGTTGATCTAGTCAGTAACGAATTGATTTATATAGAGCAAATTTATAAGGGAACTGATTGGGTCGAGGAAAGTAAAGATTTTGTTCGACAACAGGCTAACAAAGCACTTATAAGCTTGGGTTTCGAACCGCTTTACCCAGAAATAAGTGCAAGTAATACCCATATAGATTCAATCAATACAATTTTGACTAAAGTAACGCATCATGAAGCAGGCAGCCAATCAGGCGTCAGTTTTAAATTTGATAAAGAAGATGCGATGGCTGAGGAAGATTACAACTTTTAATAATTAAAACTAGCATGTAAGATTCAAAAGACTGCATGCTAGTTTAAGGAGGGAAATACCAATGCATTCAAATCATAAGGTAATCAATTGGAATAAAATTGAAGATGAATTAGACGATTACGTTTGGGACAAGGCAACTTCGCAATTTTGGTTAGATACGCGTGTTCCTATCTCAAATGACTTAGCAGATTGGCGAGAACTGTCATCTGTTGAACAGAAAGTGATTAATAAGGTTGTGGGTGGTCTGGCCTTATTAGATACATTACAATCTGAAAAAGGCGTTAATGCTATGCGAGAGGATGTGCGTACGCATAAAGAAGCGGCCATTCTTAACAACTTTTTATTTATGGAGTCGATTCATGCGAAGAGTTATGGAACAATTTTAACTTCTTTAAACAGTATCAAGAGTATCAGTGAAATTTATGATTGGATGAATAATGATGAACGGATGCAATATAAGGCAAAGCGGATCAATGATATCTACAAAACCGGTAATGGCCTACAAAAGAAAATTGCTAGTATCTTTTTAGAAGGTATTTTATACTACAGCAACTTCTATGCTCCACTATGGTATCGGGGTAGTAATAAGCTTGCTAACTTAGCCGAACTGATCAAATTAATTATCCGTGATGAATCAGTGCATGGGACTTACTTAGGGTATAAATTCCAATTAACGTATAATGAATTACCTGAAGAAGAGCAAAAGAAGTTGCTCGATTGGATGTACCCATTATTAGAAGATTTGATGGAAAATGAATTAGCTTATACGGAGGAAATTTATAGCCAAATCGATATAGCAGAAGACGTTAAGACATTTGTCCGCTATAATGCTAATAAATCATTGCAAAATATGGGCTTCCCAGCTTATTATGAGCATGCTGATCTAGCCGACGTTAATCCTATTGTGATGAATGGTATCTCCATTGAAACGTCAAATCATGATTTTTTCTCTCAAGTTGGAGCAGGGTACCTTATGGGGAATGCTGAAACAATGGTAGACGATGATTATCACTTTTAATAACTTAATTTTTTAAAAACCATGAAAAAAAGATGGATCAAGGTAGCCAAAATTTATAGATTTCGTAAATTCAATAGTGTTCAACGAATTTTCAAAAAAAAAGAAACTAAAAACAGGTAAGAAAAGGGTAGGTCACCTTTTCTTACCTGTTTTTATTATAAAATGACTTAAGCAATTCATTCGTTTATGATTTTGTCATGCTCAGTTTCTAAAGCAAGATAACATACGGTACAAGACCACGTGTTATTTTTACTTCGTTGGCTTTCGTGATGACGAGAGCTTCGATACCTGGAATGTTATCAATGTGTTGAATGACAGCGGTGGGACTAAGCGCAAAGGCCATGGTGGTCCACAATTCTCCGTCAAGCGACTTGTCTGAAACAATAGTTATACTGGCTAATTCATTTTCAATCGGAAAGCCTGTTTTTGAATCAAAAATATGGTGATATTTTTTTCCATTTACCTTAAGTGACCGTTCATAAATACCGGATGTTACTACTGACTTGTCTTTAACTAATATAGCTCCAGCTAAATCTCCACGTATCGGTGAAGGTTTTTGAATGCCTACACGCCAATAACCATCTTTGTGCTTTTGATTTTCTCCAATAGTCAATACATTCCCGCCCAAGTCTATTAAGCCGCTTTTCACACCTTCTTTTTGAAAGAAGGTTTTAAGTTGATCGGCAAAATACCCTTTTGCTAAGGCACCAAGATCTATTTCCATTCCTTTTTTCGTTAAGTATACTGTTCCTTTAGCTGCATCTAGTTCAATATCAGCTGGATCAATCAGCTTTAAGCGCTCTTCGATTTCTCTTTGTTCAGGCACATGAGCGCCAGTAAAGCCAATTTTCCATAACTTGATGAGCGGTCCGATTGTGATGTTAAGTGCAAGGTTAGAAGATAGGCTATATTCCTTGCCGATTTGAATCAATTCATATAAATCTGGCTCGACGCGAACGGAATTCAGTCCCGCTTGCTGATTCACGGCCATTAAATCGCTTTTAAAATCATTTGCGCTAAACCGATTTTCGTAGCTTGCTAGCAGGTGATCAGCTTGTTCCAATAATTTTTCTGCCTCTGGATGTACTATGGAAAGGGTGATTTGTGTGCCCATTCGTTCAATTATTTTCTGTTTGATTTTTTTCATCCACCTATCTGTAAGATTGAAAATTTACTGTACTATCTCTAATTGCATTTTAGCATACTCTAATAACGAGTTGAGAATCTTTCTATTGAATTTAAAAAATTGATCTAGGTCAATTTTTTGAAATTTCTTTTCATTTATAATGAATACGTAAACAAATAATATATTGTGAAATTAATAACAATAATTAGGAGGTCAATATGATTAATCTTAAACCAGGAACGTACAAAGGAAGATCAACCGGGTACCATGATTATATTACCGTTGATGTAAAAGTTGATGAGGAAAAGATTTTAGAAATTAACTACTCTGAAAATGAAACCCCCAATAAAGGTGGAGTAGCCGTAGCGAAAATGGTTGAAGATATTATCAAACAACAATCAGTGGAAATTGATACAGTTTCCGGTGCTACATATGCTTCAGAAGGTACGTTGCGGGCCGTGGACTATGCACTAGGTGTGGCACGTGGAGAACGAGCACCTATTGATGGTGAATTTAATGAAGAAACAGGAATAATCGAGCATAATTTCACACCTGGAACATACAGTGGAAACGGTGATGGATATAAAGGTGAAATCAACCTGAATGTAACGGTAAGTGAAAATAAGATTGAAAAAATTGAATACCAAGGAAAAGAAACGGCAGACGTCGGTGGTATAGCCATAGAGGAAATTATTGCAAATGTTCTACGTAAACAATCTTCTCAAGTTGATACGATTTCGGGAGCAACTTTTTCTTCTCGAGGAGCACAAGAAGCTTTAGATTATGCTTTAGGTATAGCGATAGGGGAAATCGATCCAGATGCTGCACCAAAGTTAGAAGACTTAGAACCTCGTATCCAATTTAAAGGCGGATCACTGACAATTGAACAAATTGAAGCTATTCTAAATGCACTGCCAGTTGAAATTACATTTGTTGGACCAGATTTGCGATTCCAATATTTCAATGAAGAGCATCATGAGTTCCATCGCTCTCAAGCAAGTCTAGGAAGCCACTTTATTGATTGCCATCCACCTCATTTACGTAAATTTGTTGGTAAATTAGCTGGAGAATTAGCGAACGGTACACGTAAGAGTGAAACGCATTGGTTCACACGAAAAAGTGGAGACCGTAAAATTTTTGTTTCTTATGTTCCAGTTTTCAATCGTAAAGGTGAAAGTATCGGATTCATGGAATACGTACAAAATGGAACGCCATTTATTGACTCAATAAATGAACCAAATCGCCGCGGTGAATTAAGCGATCCAGCTGAACCAAATCCATTTGCCCGTGAAAAATGGGATTGAACTAACAAATAAAAGAATTCAGCACTATGTTATATAGAGAAAAGGAATGATGCAGATGAAACGCTATTTTTTAGTTAGTGTTGGGGTTATTTCGTTTTTATTGGGTTTGATTGGTGTCATGATGCCTATTTTACCGACCACACCATTTCTATTGTTAGCTGGTTATTGCTTTGCACACAGTTCCAGCAAGTTTAATGACTGGTTAAAAGACACGAAAGTTTATCAAATATACGTATCAGATTATGCTGAAACAAAATCCATTCCGAAGAATAAAAAATGGAAAATACTAGTAAATATTTATATTCTGATGAGCATTTCCATATTACTTGCCCCGTTTCAACCGGTTAAAATAATGTTAGTGGTGCTGACCATTGCTTTAACCGTTGGGGTATTATTCGTTATCCCAAATCGTGAAGTTCATCTTGAAACAGAAGAAAAAAAAACAGAGATACATTAAATCGCTGGAAGGGACTGCACACATGTCAAATAAACTATTCGAGGAAATTGAACTAAAAGCAGGAGTAACTTTAAAAAACCGCATTATGATGGCTCCAATGACTATTCAAGCAGCCTATTTTGATGGAACGGTCACACAAGAGATGATTGATTATTATGCCCATCGTTCTGGAGAAGCGGGTGCAATCATCGTGGAGAGTTCATTTGTGGAGGATAAAGGACGAGGATTTGCGGGAGCTTTAGGCAACACTAAAGACTCTCAAGGGAAAGAATTGCAAAAATTGGCTAGTGCAATCAAGGAAAAAGGTTCCAAAGCTATTTTGCAAATTTATCATGCTGGGAGAATGGCAGCCCCTGAACTCAATGGGGGAGCTGCACCCATCTCAGCTAGTCCTGTGGCAGCGTTGCGCCCAGATGCGGTTACACCGCGCCAAATGATGCCAATAGACATTGATAAAATGATTCAGTGTTTTACAGACGCAACGCGACGTGCGATTGAAGCCGGATTTGACGGAGTTGAGATCCATGGCGCCAATACGTACTTGATTCAGCAATTTTTCTCCCCTCATTCGAATCGTCGTGAAGACAACTGGGGCGGCAACCGAGAAGCACGCGCTAGATTTCCAGAAGCAGTGATGCAAGCCGTGCAAGAAGAAGCCAAGAGACAGCAAGCAGAGCACTTTATTGTGGGTTACCGATTCTCTCCAGAAGAAATTGAAGAGCCAGGTATCAGCTTTGAAGATACCATGTACTTATTGAACCGCTTAGCTAAACTGAACCCGGATTACTTCCATAGTTCAATGGGTAAATGGGACAGAACATCGATCAGAGATAAAGAAGACAGCCAGTCGTTACTCGAAAAATATGGCGAACAGCAATCGGAAGAGTTAGCTCAGATTGCTCTTATCGGTGTAGGAGGAATTGGACAACGCAGCGATGCAGAAGCTGCGCTTGAAGCTGGATATGATTTAGTTGCTGTTGGAAAAGCGTTTTTGGTTGAACCGAATTGGGTTGGGAAAGCAGAGATGGGCAAAGAAATCAAAAACTTTGCAGATATCAATGAGCAAGACCAGTTGCACGTCCCTGAACCATTGTGGGATGTGATGGATTTTATGATTAGAGATGTACAAGCAGATGAAGAAAAATATGAACATTTGAAAGCATTGCAAAATGTGAAAATCACTTTCAATCCTGGTACCTATGAAGCTTTTGCTGAAGGTCATGATGGAAGTGACATCCCAATGAAAGTGACTTTTTCGGATACCAAAATTATGGCAATAGAATTGGACGGCCAAGAGCAAACTGATGCTGTTGCAACTTCCGTTTTCAAGCGGTTGCCAGAAGAGATTATTGATGGGCAAACGTTGCAAGTAGATATCATCTCAGGTGCAACAGTGACTTCAAGAAGCCTTATTGATGGAGTGGCTGATGCAGTCGAAAAAGCAGGTGGAAACTCCGAAGCTTTGCGTGTACGTTCAAAAGCTGCTATTCAATGGAGTAGTAAATAAAAAAAGAATTTTCATTAGCGAGTTAAAAGAAGTCAAGGTAAGCAGTGAGCTGACCTTGGCTTCTTTTGCTTTGTATATAGATAAGAAAGGTATCAACCAACTAAAAAAGAGGTGTAGCGAAAAATTATTCGTCACATCTCTTTATAATTTTACAGAATGACTTAAAACTAATTATGACTCAGCAATCAATAATGATCAAACTGATAATAAGAAATTAAAGCAATTGTTTTTGAGATTCTACGGTAACTTCAAGTAATTTATTCATAAAAGGATAGTCCTCTTTCATTTGGTCAAACTCTTCACCAGCATCAAGGAAACGTGCTCGTCCTTCAATTAAGAAACCTGTTCCTTGATAACCATTGAAACCTTCGACTTCTCGACTACCTAGAGTCAAAATAACTTTATCATTTTTCACCATATCTTCTTGAACGCTTGTAAATCCAGCTATTGGAGCTAGAATACGTTTGTCTTCAGTTATACGTAAAAATGAGTTCCAAGTACAACGAACATGAGGAGCATCACTGCTTCCCCATGATGTAACAGAAACGACACCTTCGTGCTTGATAACTTCAAAAAAAGTTTTACTTAACATACTTGACCTCCTATATGTATTTATCTTAGTGCATGGTAATTATACCACTGAACGAACATACGTTCAAATTCATCTTAACATATGAAGATTATTCTAAGAGTATTGACAATTTTTATTTATAGTAATAACAAGTCAAATAAAACACCTGAAATAAGCTATAAGGTATTTTTAGTCTTCTAAATCAGATATTCGAAGAAAGCAATAACCTAAAATAATTAGAGCGTATCCAAAAATGAATCTTTGGGTAGATACAGCCAAAATAGCGCTACTAAAAATAAGAATTGATAAAATATGATAACAATTTCTTTTCGTTGTTTTTTTCATTACGATATCTCCTATAGCCATTTTCTTGATCTAGTGGTTCTTAATAGAATTATCTCTCTAATCTCTTAGAACTAAAAGAACGCAGTGGTTTACATAGTAGCAACCATTGGTTGCTACTATGTAAACCACTGGTTGTTGGGCAGGGATATTTGCTTTTAGTAAGATAGGGATAAGTACTGATCAAGGAAAAAGATGTTTATGATTAAGATGAAAATTGATGAATAGTAAAATCAAAAAATATTTTGCAAAATAATGAAACAGAAAATTCAAATGAAATGTCAAAAATTAGAATTTATCGATGAGAATACTAAAAAGAAGAAGAGTTACTACTTTTATTGTTTAAAGTATATTTGGAGACGATTTAGTATGGGGAAATTAGTATGTTTATGATAAAGTCGATTATCATTAATAATGAGGTCTTGTTTTAAACTGCTAGAGAAATTAATGGTGTGCATGAACTCTTTAACCAATATCAACCCGGAATCTGAGGACAAATTACCCCCAGAGTGAGACAACGTAATGTTTGAATTGAAAAGTAAACGATTTTCGCGTAAAGTTGCCATAGAGAGAACTCCATTCTTTTGTTACATGTAGGTGATTTAACCGTAACAAATTGGAGTTCTTTTTACATACCCAAAGGGTGTTGCGAAATTCAACTCAAACTAGTGCTAGAACAGTTTTTTCAGAGCGTTTCAGAAGTATGAATTATCTAGGGTATAGGTTTCTTTTTGTTTTTTTAAATCTCTTCGATTACTTGCATGATAATAAAATTAGGCCTGAAGAACTTGGGTAATTGGATTCAGAATTTTGTTGCAATTCTTGAATTTGTTATATAATGTACTTGACTCAAAAGGTTTTGTGCAAGTAAAAAATTTTCGGAAATAGAGAGATCTCTGTTAGTTAATTTGGATTTTATTCTTGTACAAAAAAATTGGAAAATATAATGACCAATAGGAGGGGTTGTGTGAAAAAAGAAACAGGTATTTTAATTGGTATTTTACTATTTATCATCTTAATAACCGCTAAACTATGGATAAAAGCAACATTCGAAATTCAACTACTTGGTTTGGTAACTTTATTTGCCGTTTCTATGTTCTTAAAACGCGAGATCATGAAAAAAATTAAACGAAAAGTAAAATGAAACTAAATAATTAAAAAAAAAGGGCTGAAATAAAACTCTCAGCCCCGTTCCTTTTTATGATTATTCTACATAGCAAAATTTAAAGACCAAGTCTAAAATTTAACAATACCTGGCTCATTTCATCTTCATTTATCTGATACAATGTTACATTATTTTTCCACTACTGTGACTAAATAATTTCATGAATGTTGCGGTATCTTCATTTTTTTCTCAAAGTTGGTAGCCAGATGTTCTCCACAGTGCGTGCGGATATTGTCTCATCTTAATAATTTTAAAGAAGGCACTTTTATTACTGATTTTTATGTTGAACAGGCTACCTATCATACTATCCAGAAAATATACTAACAATTTTTTTAGTTAAATAGTTAATACCAATCAAACGCTACTTTTCTTTTCAGTTCTAAATCAATATTCTTTTCTTTTAGGTCACTTTCAAATTGTTTGAATGAATTATATTCTTTAGATTTTTTAGTATCTTTATTAATGATTAAGTAATAATAACTTGAATAGACATCAAGTTTATCCGTTTTGCTAGCTGCGATAATATAGTCGTTATTTCAGTTTATTTTGTTAACACTATCAGAAAATTCAATATAATTTTCACCATCATCATATTCAAGGATTGAAAAAGAAGCAGAAATGAAATTTACGCTGTAATAATCATCTATTCTTATTTCACTCGCATCTAATGAGACTCCTGGTGCACGGTAACGATTATCAGGATTTGATAAAAGATATTCACGACTGAACATCTAAATAAAAGGTAACAAAATCAAGATAAGAAAGACCAATGACACTACTAGGATCTTTTTTTTCATTTTATACAATCTCCTTTAGATGAATTTGTGATAATATTGTCTGTAACCTAACTTATCAATAATTATCATAAAATCATAATTGTGTAATTTATCACAATTGTGATTTTTATAGGTTGAAATCATAATTATTAACAAATCCAACAACAATGTCATCATAATGATAATTGCTAGAAAATTAAAATGTAATTGTTATTTTATGTGTTTTTTTTATAAATTTATTATAATATTGAAGGTGTAAAGTAGCGTATATACCTTTAGAAGGATCACTAACAGTTGTTTTAAATAGTTATAATTATCCAAAAATAAATAGAACGCACTAGTTTACATAGTAGCAATCATCGCAGGTATGAAGAGGCAATTAATAGTGGATAATCAATGACTACTATTTTCGGTATGAATAAAGTGAAAAGAAAAAGAAGGAGGAAGACAAATGACTTTAGGAGGACGATTGAAGGAAAGTAGAGTGAATAAGGGTTATTCGCAAGGAGATGTAGCAGCCCATTTAACTATTTCTAGGCAATCCATTTCAAAATGGGAAAATGATAATAGTTATCCTGACTTAGATAACCTAGTAAAGTTAAGTACATATTATGAAATTTCAATTGATAATTTGCTAAAAGAGAATCAGAAGCTCAAAATAGAAGAAGTTGAAATTGAAGAAAATCCTAAAAAATTAGACATTATTCATGGATCTAATGAAAAAGATGAAGGTTTGATTTTATTAGTTCTTTCTTTTTTAGGCTTTCTAATTACACCTTTAGGTTTAATTACTTCTCCCATTCTAATTGCTAGAAATAAAAAAACAAATACAATATATAAGTTCGTTTACTTAGCATGTATTTGTTGTATAGCCTACAATTTATTTATCGGTTATGGAATTTTAAGCGATATTTTCAGCTGGGGAACAACAACTGTTGAATATCTTGGCGAATAGTCATTAATAAATTTTAGTGTATAAAGTAGATTGGACTGTTATTACTATCACTTTTACAAAAAAAACAGAAAAAGTCATAGTAGCAACCAATGGTTGCTACTATGTAAACCAATCAGTTCTTTTAAATAAGCGCTAAACAGTGGATAATAAGGTATCGCCTAGAAGGAAGGTAAAAGTTGAAACGGAAGAATAATGACTAAACAATTACTAAAAGACAAAGGAGATACTATGGAATTTAATGTAGAAATAAATCATTTAGAAAAAATTATTGGTAAGAAGAAAATTATTAAAGATTTATCTCTTAATATAAAAAAGGGAGAAGTATTTGGACTTCTGGGTCCTAATGGAGCTGGGAAAACGACGACTATAAGAATGATTGTTGGTCTTATTGAAATAACTGCCGGCAGTGTAAAAATCTGCGGCCATGATGTGAAAACGAATCATAAAGAGGCTTTGGAAAATGTTGGTGCAATTGTAGAAAACCCTGAAATGTATCCTTTTTTATCAGGATTGGAAAATTTAAAATACTTTAACAGAATGCACCAAGATATCTCATCCGAAAAAATAAATGAGGTTATCGAGTTTGTAAATTTAAAAAGCAGAATAAACGATAAAGTTAAAACCTATTCTTTAGGAATGAGACAGAGATTAGGTATTGCCCAATCTTTATTAAATACGCCAAAAGTTTTAATTTTGGATGAACCGACTAATGGGTTGGATCCTGCAGGAATAAAAGAATTGAGACAATATATCCAAAAATTAGCTCACGAAAAAGGGGTTACAGTTATCGTATCGAGTCATATGCTCAGTGAAATCGAATTAATGTGTGATCGAGTCGCAATCATTAAAGAAGGCGAGTTAATAGCGATTGAAAATTTAAAAGAAAAAACGGATCATAGAAATTATCAACTCAAAGTAACACCTATTGATAAAGCTCAAGAATTATTAGCGAAAGAATACCAACTAACTAGCCAAGTGACAGATGAGTTACTTGAATTTCAATTAGCTGCTTCAAATGTGGAAATCCCAAGTATCGTTAAATTATTTGTTGAAAATAATATCGCTATTTACAGTATCGAATCAAAAGAAAATACATTAGAAGATAAATTTATGAATCTTACACTGAAATAAGAAGGAGTAAACTATGTTAAATCTTGTTATCAATGAATGGAATAAAGTCTTTTTTAGAAAAAATAACTATATAACGTTGATCATTATTTTAGGAGTAGCTGCCTTATCAAGCCTAGTACCACTAATATTTAATGATGAAGCAGCGTTTGAGGATATTTCGTACGGTAAGGACTGGCAAGATCAAGCAACGAATCAAATTACTACCTTAGAGGAAGAGAATACCAAACTATTGACTAGTGAATCAGAAGTATCATTTGACAATGAAATTACGGCCAGCATTAATCAAAGTGAAATACAACGATTAAATTATCATCTAAAAGAGGGAATTAAACCACCGGCTATAAATAATTTATATGATTCTCTAATAGGTACATCTAGTTTGAATTTATTGATAGGTATTTTTGTTACGATTATAGCAAGTGCTATGGTTTCGAAAGAATTTTCAATGGGAACGATAAAACTATTGCTTATACGGTCCTACTCTCGATCAAAGATATTAACTTCTAAGTATATTGCTACACTGCTAATTACCGTGACTTACTATATGAGTTTATACATAGGCACAAGTGTAGTTGCACTGTTCACTTCAGAAATCAACACGACTACTGAATATGTCTATATGTCATCAGATGGGACTTATATGCATTCTAATTTTTGGATGTATTTTTTAGGAATACTAGCAAGTAATTTAATTTATCTCATTATCATTGCTACTATTGCCTTTTCTCTTTCGACGGTTAGTAGAAATACATCACTATCTTTAGGGACAACATTAGGAATATTATTTTTAGGACCAGTATTGACGCTCTATTTATTCTCTAAAACAGAGCTAACAAAATATTTATTAATGGCTAATTGGAATTTAACAAACTATTTGCCCGGAAATAATCCTTCAATAGAAGGTATGACACTTTCTTTTTCGATAATAATAAATAGTATTTACTTTATTTTGTTATTAGCTATAGCGTATTATTCGTTTAGCAAAAAAGATATATTGGCTTAGAATCTATCTTGAAAGAGGAATAGAATGAAAAAAGTACTTTTTATGAGAATTCTTAATGCCTTATTTATAGTAGCAACTATGATATCCATTTTTATCATTTATAAAAAGATAGACACTAATGGTTCTTTTGTATTCTTAGCAGGGTATGTATTTTTTACTTTCTTTATGCTCATATCTGTTTTTTTTGTAACCCTTATAAATGCAAGGAAGTCCAAATGGGTCCATGTAAGAAAAAGTATCCTTAGATTTATTATCCTATTTATAGTGTTCAGTATTTCAAATTATGCTTTTGACTTCTTTATTAGACCCGAAAAAATAGACTTGTTAAGAAATTTTTCTACTAGCTTAGGGTTTTCTTTTGGTATTGCCTTCTTTGACATTACCTATTCAAAAGAACTTAAGCGGTAGATTATTTTAGATAAGTGAATTAATAGTAACAATGATAAGTTAATCAATAAAAAGAGTTAGAAGAAATTAAGCAAATAGAAAAGTGAGGTATTAAAATGAAATGGTATAAAAAAGTTCTTATTGTTTTATTGATCTTGTTGGCTGTACTTATTTTTACTCCGGTAATCCTATACTTTATCTATAGTTGAGTAGGTACATAGATCAAAAAAACCACATGCTTAAAAAAATTATGGTCTGAATTAAAAAAGGATTCTACCGATTTATAAGCGGGAGAATCCTTTTTGTTTGTACTGAATACATAAGGAAAAAATCAAATTTAAATATACTAATCCATTTGGTATTAAGCGAAATCATATGTTCGACCCTCAAATTGCATAGAATCTAAATTTTTCAATCCAAAGGTGCGATTATCTATCGTAATAGCTTTAACTGAGTCATTTTCATTTAAAGTATCCAATAAATGAAACGCCTTTATTATTTCTGATTTTGAACAGGAAAATTCAATAGCTGGTTTCCCATAATACTTTACTATAACTGGCCATAAATAATTTTGAGTGTCTTCATTATAATCAGGAAAATCAATCATCGGTAGAGCAGGCAGTTTTTCATTATCCATATTTTTTTAGCTCCTTTTCTATAGTCAAATAAACATCTACACCTTTTCTTTGGCTAAAAGTAATTAATCTGTTGATTTGAAAATTCCGTAAAACAGTTATTGAAAGATCTGTTAACTAGTAATAATTAGGAATCATGTTGAACATACTTTAGATGATAAGAAAAAATTAGTTTTTTGATTTATTCCTTTTTCTGACTCTGATAAATTCAATTACAGTAAGTGCACTAGTGGTATATAATGCTCCACCGATAAAGTTTTGATTTACTAAATATTCTATTGGAATACCAACAAGACTACTAAATACCATTATTAGTATGATATGAGCATAAGGGAATCTTTTTGCAAATCCATTGTATTTATTAAACATAAACTCACCTCTAACCTAGATAGTTATTTCGTTTTGTATGTAGGACTTTACGTCAAATAATGTGGAAGAGTAGAGCCGCTTGTGCTGCAATCAGTAGTCCTTTTAAAGCAAGTATTGGTAATCCCAATCGTTCCAGCTGCTTAAACTCACTTACTGTGTAAAAAAACTGTTTTAGTTGGTCCCTTAATAATATTGAAATAACTTAAGGTTAATAGTCGAGTTGTAAAACTTTTTCCAAATATTTTTGAAAAAAAGTGGCATTCGCATAGAAAAGAAATCCAAAGAGTAGTATCATTTCTGTTTCTACTTTGGATAGAATTAGAATCAAACTGATAGAAATAAAGATATCTATCAGTGCATTTGAAATAGTTAAAATTTTAAATTTAGTCTGTTTTTCTTTAGCTAAATCATTGATTTGGTATGAGTCAATAGGCGCTACTGTAAAGTAACTTACAGAAAGAGATGTATATTTACCTAATAGAATATTGAATATGCCAATAAGCTTGCCTAGGATAAGTATTGATAAAAAAGTTAGAATTATATAATTTCTCAAAAAGATCCCTCAATTCATTTGTTTATAGATTTTACCTTTATATTACTCCGCTTCCAATGTGATAGTCCTACTTAAAAACCTCTTGCTAATTCAATGTACCCAGAATAAGTGAAAACGGAAAGTACAACATAATTAAAATTGGTTGAATTTAACTACTGATTTTATTTTTTTTAGCAATTGATAAAAAGATACCGGATATAATACTTACGAATACAATAATGTAAAGTTCTTTGTAAGTGATATTTATTATTAGATTATTTCTTACAAAGAAATATTTGTACAAAATTAATAGAAGTAAAAAATATGCTAAAATTTTAGTCATTTTCTCAAAAAATATAGTTATAAAATCGGATAAATTTGTATTCATGTTTAACTCCCCTTGAATGAAATGTTATTTTTAAATATCTGATTTTCTAACAAAAGACTGATACCAATAGGAATATTAGTCTCAAAAAGCGTATAAGAAGTTAGAATGATCTAAGTAAGTGTAAAGACAATTCCGTCAATCCGGTTCACATTGAAAACTTCTTATAGGGGTAACAATTTTTTATAACGTGGTCTATTCTAATTACGATTCGTTTCATCTTTTTTTTAGTATTATCATAAGTGAACCAACAGCTAAGCAATACAAAAAATAGCATAATTAGAGTATCTACCACCTGTGTAAAACCTATAATACGTTAGCGATTAGCTAGAGGTATCTCCAAAAAGTATAATAGACGAATCCGAAGACTTAAATCCATTATTTAGATAAAATAATTCAGCAGGATATCCTCGATCAGTGTCTAATATTATGGTAGGTATACTTATATTTTTTAACTGTTTTTTGATGAATTTCAAAAATTGAGTACCTACGCCTCTTCCTTGGTATTCATTTGAAATGTAAAAAGAATCTAAATGATACTCTTGTCCCATATACCATGGCCTAATAAAGCCAAGAGCAGCGCCTAGTAATTTACCTGTACGCTTTTCTCTAACGACATACCCTTTAAAAGTATTTAATTCTAGCATTTGATTAACATAAGTTGTAATTTGGTCAGATGTTAATTCATCATTCCATGGATCAGCTGAAAATACTCGTATATAAACTTCTACTGCTTCTAGTAAATCGTTTTTATTAAAGTTATTAAAACAAAGTTCTTTATATTCCATTTCTTAATCCACTTCCTCATATTCGTTATATTAACCAGGGTACGCGAACTACAAATAAAGGCACTCTTATTTTTTTGCGACTGCTTGTTCAACATTTAGAGCGTTCTCTTGGGTTTTCATAGAAACAACAACTTCATGACTTTCCATAATATCTTTCCTTGTTTCCTACATATTAACAACCATTCGTTTCTATTGCACTAATTAAAGCCATTCAATCTTCTAATTCTGATTTTCTAAGTAAGTATTAACCGTTTCATTTAGCTGTTTTTCCACTATGATATCTTCCATACACATTCTCCTAACCGGGTAATTCATAATTAAATTATCTCTCTAATCTTATCAAACGTAAAGAACGCAGTAGTTTACATGTTAGCAACCAATGGTTGCTAACATGCAACTAATAACTGATAGTCAATGATCCTGTCTTTCGGTATGATAGAACAAAGAGAAAAAGAAGGAGGAAGATAGATGGCATTAGGAGAACGTTTAAAGAAAAGTAGAATGAATAAAGGGTATTCTCAAGGAGACGTAGCAGCTCATTTAACTATTTCAAGGCAATCTATTTCGAAATGGGAAAATGGTAACAGTTATCCTGACTTAGATAATCTGGTAAAGTTAAGTGCCTATTACGAAGTTTCAATTGACGATTTGCTAAAAGAGAATCAAAAACTTAAAAAAAAAACTGAAGAAAAGGGTCAAAAATTAAATTTTATTCATGGAAACAATGAAAAAGATGAAGGTTTATTATTATTGATTATTGCTTCTATAGGATCCTTAATTCCTCCAATTGGTTTGATTTTAGCTCCCGTTATTATTAAGAGAAATAAAAAAACAAACTCTCTCCATAAGTTTGTTTACTTAGCGTGTACTTTTGGTGTAGCAATAAACTAAAAAACTAATTTTTTAAAAACACATAAAGTATAACGGATAATATTGACTATAAATAGCTACTTATTTGATTTAAATAAATAATAATCTGAAAGGAAGAAACAAATGGAGAATGAAATGACGTTAAGAAGATGTATAAACTTATTTTTCATCTCATTTATAATACTTTTCATCAATACTTATCTGTTTTCAAATAGTAATGGTTTTTTGGGTGCAATCTTTAGAACCTTAGCTTTACAAGTTTTAATTTTCATCCCTCTTTTTGCAATAATGGTACTAAACCATATAAAAAAGAACCATTAGCCGATAAAAACATTTTAATGCAGTCAAAATAAAGAACCGTAAGAATACATATCGCAGTAGGTGGAGCTGGAATACATAAGGAGAAATTATAAAAAATGAAAAAATTTAAATTAAACCGATTAAGAGAAGGCTTTTTGTATGGACTACTCTTTATGGGATTCAATGGGATTAAAAACCTGATCTTTGATTATGGAGAAACTAGTCAACTTATTAAAGAGTTAAGCCACTCACCAAAGGAGGTAATCGGAGTAGTTGCAATTACACTTTTGGGTCTGTGGCTGGTCGTTGGTTTGCTAATTGGGGTAGGGTTAATTATTTCAGATGTCTTGAAAAAATAATTAATTATTAAAATTTGCGATTATGGAGGAAATATAACTTGTTTTATAGAATACTAAGTACTTTAAAAGAGAAAGACTATTTGAAGATAATAGAATGTTTAAAAGACTTTTCTACAGAAATGGTTATAGTAGAATACCCTGTAGGGAATAATACTGCAATGAAAATCAAAACTAAACTTAATGAATTCAAAATTGAAACAAAGTGGCTTACAAAATGGCCAGGAACTAAACTTCCTAGAAAAAAAACAAAAGCTAAGGCAGACATATATAACTACAATAAATTTAGTTATAATGCACTCAAGAACTCAACTTCATTAATTAGTGAAGAACAAGAAAAGGATATAGATGTCTTTTTTCTGAAAAATAGAAATTGTATATTCTTCTCTGTAATACATGAAGATATACATGTTATAACTGATCCGAAATTAGCGGAAAATATAAAACTATTAGGATATAAAGTAGATAAGATACCTACGTTTAATTTATCATTTGTATGATATCTATTACTTTTGATTACTC
Organism: Carnobacterium pleistocenium FTR1; assembly: GCF_000744285.1. Classification (NCBI taxonomy): domain Bacteria; kingdom Bacillati; phylum Bacillota; class Bacilli; order Lactobacillales; family Carnobacteriaceae; genus Carnobacterium; species Carnobacterium pleistocenium. The sequence goes on from NZ_JQLQ01000002.1 coordinate 212,193, forward strand.
TATAATTTTGTGAAATCAAAAAATCTGGAGTAGTCTATTGCTGGATTATCTGAATGAAATAGTTCTAAGTTTTTAGTTGAAAGTGACCAAATGAAAAAACATTGGAGGAATAATTATGTTTCTAATATTGGGGATTATTGCTATACTAGCAACTTTTTGTAATCTTTATTTGTATAAAATAGGCAAAGATTACAAACTAGCAATGGCGATGGGATTGTTATTCACAGCACTGACGCTTGTTGCAATCCACAGCATGATATCCAATTGGGTAAAGGTAAAAGATTGGGCTGCTTTATTAGATGTAGTACCTACTATGGCAATAGCTTTATGGATTTTAACGATTATATCAATCTTATTAAATGTAACCCCGATACTTTTAGAACTAAAAAGAAGATGATTAGAACAAGCGAATGTCCGACTAAAGTTTAGCCAATTTCATGTATTTAATTTTTTAAAAATTATTCAACGTATGGTATTTTGCATAGAAGCGCTCTTTTTTTAAATGAGCATACTTAAAGTAGTACAATAAAATTGATAGTGCTTAAAAAAAGGGGCGATAGTATTGTTTATATTTAAACCATTTTATGCGATTTTATTAAGTATCACTTATATTGGGATGATCCATTTATTAGTCAGAAAAGAAAAAAAAGCCATTAAATACAGTATTTCTATTTTTGCTTGTCTTCTACAGCTATCATTTCTCTTTCTTTGGATAAGGAAATTTCTTGTGTTACAAACTATCCATAATGAAGGATTTCAACGCTTTGAAAAATTTGCTGCATTTGTTAATGGTTCATATTTTGTTTTATTTATCCCTTTATTATTTCTTTTTGCATAGTATGGAATCAAAAAAATAATGGAACAAGATCAATTCTTTTTATTAAAAAAAATCTTCGGAATTGTCTATATAGGTGCATTAGTTGGAATTTTAATACTAGGACAACCTGTTTTTGAAATCTTATATTATGGATTTGCTCCCTAAAAGGTATTTAAATAAACAGTAATTTATATTTTTGGAGTCAACAAAATGGTAGAGTAAAACATTTAGGAGGAAAATAAATGGAAATTGAATTTGAATTATTGGAAAAAGATTACATAAACTTTAATATTGATCATACTAAAAAATCACCTTCTCTAAAAAGAAGTATAAATGTCCAAAGATTAGTAGGACCTATAGTATTCTTAATAGCTCCATTTATAGTTATAAGGTTTTCAGCAATACCAATATGGTATTGGATGGCTGTATTTAGTATCGCTAGCTTAATTTGGTTTGTTTTTTATCCAAGATACTTTGATTGGGAAATGAGAAAGAGGATAGTAAAGATGCTTCAAGAAGGAAATAATGAAAATTTATTAAAAAAAATAAAAATAGTAGTAACGGATAAAGGAATAAGCGAAAGCAGCGTTACTGGTGAACTAAACTCGAAATGGAATGAAGTAAATAGAGTGGACGAAACGAACGAGTATATATACATCTATAATTCCTCGATTTCAGCTTATATAATACCCAAAAGAATATTTGAAAATGAAAACACTTTGAAAATATTTCTTGAAGAAATATCAAAATACACTAATGTATAAATATTCTCCTTTTTTTACTACAATGTGTATTTTAAATCCTGTTATCTAGCAAATTGCTTATATAATCCAGCAATGAAATCTGATTTAATATATGATTCTATGTAAATTCATCGTTATCAATCTTTTGCATTAATTTCATTTGAATTCTTTTCTAACTTTAATCTTTTATAAGACTCAATAATATCAAATACAAAAATAAAAAATACTATTATATTGAATACTTGCATTGGGTATCCTAATAAGAAGTTATAATTGTTATTCAAAAAGTAAGTGATATAAAATACCACTCTCAAAATGAGAATCAGTTTTCTCGACATCTACAGCACCTCTATAAATAAATTATAATTAGTAAAAATAAACGATCTATTTATAGTATAGAGAATAATAATTTTTATTACCATGTTTGTTAAGCTACCATGAAGCATACAATAGCTAAAAAAAGTAATTTCATGTTGGGAAATTAAATTATATTTTAGCGGCACTTATTACTGTAACCGCAGTTTATAGGTTTGCCATATTATAATGTTAGTTCTACGCTTATTCACATTAGGGCATTAGTAAGAGAAATAGAATTATTTCAAAAAAATGATTAGATCATTCAATTATTTTTTCTAGATTTCAAATGTTGATTTTCCTTGTATGTATTTCAGTTAGAAAATTTTATAATTACATATAACTAATTCCTAAAAAAATTTTTTAAGAAAGAGGGACTGACAATGGAGATATGCATTGGGAAAGAAAAATGGAATCGAGCGGCTGCTTTATATGTTCGCATGGAAGTATTTGTCATGGAGCGAGGTATTCCGCTCAAAGAAGAATTTGATTCGGAGGATCATGACGAGACGATTTATGTAGTCATTTACGATGGGGAGAAACCTGTGGCAACCGGACGCTATAAGCAAATCGACGCGGATACCATCCGCCCTGGAAGAATCGCCGTTCTCAAAGAGTATCGTAAAAAAGGACTGGGAGCAGTAGTCGTTAAAGAATTGGAAGCCTTAGGTGAAAAATCAGGGTGTACGATGTCTGTCATACACGGCGAACTAAGTGCCGTTAAATTTTATGAAAAACTGGGTTACACCAAAGGGACTGACGTCTATTATGAAGATGGCGTACCGTGTGCAACGTTGGGTAAACAATTGTAAAACAGAATGTTTAAATGGTTTATATTAACCTGAATGATTCATATTTTTCGAAAAAGTATGAATTGGTGTTTTTTTTAGCTTCGTTTGGCATTAGTTTGTTTGGTTTACTGAGTTTACTTCAAATTACCTAATCAATCATTTTTTATCATAATTATTTCAATACCATTCCTCCTAAATAAGACAAATTAAGAACAAAAGGACTTAATTAATATGACCTTAAAAGAGAAATAACTGTATAATAAAATTAATGAATATCAGCGGTTTTATACTTAATTAGTAGTTTACATTTTTGAGGAGGAGTACATATGGAATTTTATATTAGACCAATTAATAGTGGGGATGGTAAAGGTTTAAATGCACTGAGGCGTATGCCAGGGGTATTTGAAAATATTTTAGGTGTTCCGTCAGAAAGAATACAACAAAATGAAGATTTTGTTGTTCATATGGACGCTAATCAGCACCAATTTGTCGCTATTTCAAAAGCTCAAGGTAACGAAGAAATAATTGTAGGAACCGCTGGACTATCTGTAAATGGTAATTATCGTACGCGGCATAGTGGGAATATAGGCATAATGATCCATAAAGATTACCAAAATAAAGGTGTTGGTACTGCTTTAATGTCTGCACTTATAGATGTAGCAGATAATTGGTTAATGCTTGTTAGGCTTGAACTTACTGTATTCGAGAAAAACGAAAGAGCTATATATCTATATGAGAAATTCGGATTTAAAAAAGAGGGACTTAAACAATTTGCAGCAATAAGAGAAGGAAAATATGAAAACGAATATTTTATGGCGAGAATAAATGCTACTTTTCATCCTATTTTGAATACCTAATTAATATCTAATTGCTTAATAAATCATGATTATCTTCAAATTATACTTTTATAAACATTCAGTAAGAGCTATTCTTTTAACGATGAGATTGCCAATTTTAGTAGTTCACATGTTTATTAACACACAGTACAAGATATTTTTTCTAGCTTAATTTGACAAATCAGATAATTAATAAAAATAAATTATAAGGAGTTTAAAAATGAATAATATAATTATTTTTTCCCTTATTATAACGATATTTGTGGTATTACTATCCCTTATTCTAAGAATTGACCAATTAAAAACAGATGTTTATTTTATGAAAATAAAGTTGACTGCTATCAATAAGCATGTTGATTTACCCGATCCAATAAATAATGAACTAAAAACAATTCTTTTAGGACTCATCTCAAAAGGAGAAAAAATTAAGGCTGTTAAAGAATATAGATTGGCTACTGGAGCTGGGTTACTTGAAGCTAAACAGTATATCGATAATCTGAGCAAATAAGGATCCCTATTTTGTAAAGGTTTTAGGCACATGCTTTTAAGCAATTTTCATAGTGGTATCAAAAATCAACGTAAAAATATATTTCCATTTTTTTGAAAAAGCTATACTATTAGATATTGATTTAATTATAGAGAAAAGAGGAATTTACTTGATCACGTTAAAATCTGAACGCGAAATTGATGCGATGGATAAATCGGGTACATTATTAGCAAACATGCATATTGCTTTACGCGATTTTATTAAACCTGGTATAACTAGCTGGGATATTGAAGAATTTTCTCATAAATTTATCTTGGATAATGGAGCTATTCCTGAACAAATTGGATTTGAAGGGTATAAATATGCAACATGTACTAGTATAAATGATGAAATTTGTCATGGCTTTCCAAGAAAAGAAGTTCTTAAAAATGGCGATTTAATAAAAGTGGATACCGTTATTAATTTAAATGGCGCATTATCAGATTCCTGTTGGAGTTATGTAGTTGGAGAATCTACTCCTGAGAAAGACCGTTTAATGGAAGTTGCTTTAAAAGCTCTATATAAAGGTATTGAACAAGCAAAAGTTGGAAACCGTATCGGCGATATTGGTTATGCGATTCAAACGTATGTTGAGAACGAAAATTTGTCCGTTGTTCGAGAGTTTTTAGGCCATGGTGTAGGACCCTCATTGCATGAAGATCCTAATGTTCCTTCTTACGGGAAAGCAGGAACAGGATTACGTTTAAAAGAAGGTATGGTTATTACTATTGAACCAATGGTAAACACAGGAACATGGAAATCAAAAATGGATGCTAATGGATGGACAGCTCGCACAAAAGATGGAGGAATAAGTTGCCAATTTGAACATACTTTAGCAATTACCAAAAATGGGCCACTTATTTTGACTTCTCAAGGAGATAAATAATACTATAAAATTAGATTTTTTAAGTTAGAGATAACTTTTTCAAACTAATGTCTAAATACAAAATGCTGAGTAATTTTATGTGTTTATATAATGAAAAGGAGGGTTCTTTTGTCAAAAGGATTGCTACATCATATTGAAATCTATGTTTCTGATTTAAAGAAATCAACTGAATTTTGGGGTTGGTATCTTGAGGAATTGGGATACACTTCTTTCCAAAAATGGGAAGAGGGGCAAAGCTGGAAACTAGATGAAACTTATATTGTATTTGTTCAAACGAAAGAACCTTTTTTAGATAATCCTTATCATAGAGCTAGAGTAGGGTTAAATCACTTAGCTTTTTATGCGAGTTCAAGACAGCATGTAGATGATATGACTGAAAAATTAAAAAATAAAGGTGTCTCTATCCTTTATACAAAAAAGCACCCTTTCGCTGGAGGGGAAAATCATTATGCTGTTTATTTTGAAGATCCAGATAGAATAAAAGTAGAACTTGTAGCCCCTTAATGGTTTAAATAGGGGATAACTGGAAAAAATAGTTCTATATTTCTTAAATAGAAAAAAAAGCGCTAAATCATTAATTTAGATTCGCGTCAGGTATATATAGAAAATAAGGGTCATAAAACTCACGTAAAAAATCGTGTGAGCTTTGTAACCCTTATTCTATTTGACTTGAAACTGAATAAACTAAACGTATTTTATAGTATGAATGGCTAGAGATTTAGGATCAGTGAGCAAATGATATGACATATAGCAGATAAGATAGTAAACTTAAATTATTAATAGACGTAATCTGCCCAAAAATATAACTCATCAGATTATGTAGACAATTACTGGAGGAGTCATGAGTATTATGAATCTAAATGACCTATTGAAATCGGTGGAGATCGATTCAAGACGCGATAATCAGCTTGAAATAGAATTAGATAAAATCGATATTAAAAAAATTGCGTATCATTCAAAAGAAGTAGATACAGATACTCTATTTGTGTGTATTAAAGGACACGAAACAGACGGACATAATTACGCACAACATGCTGCCAGTAAAGGTGCAACGGTTATCATCGTTGAACAATTTATTGAAGACATAGATGTTCTTCAACTTAAAGTTTCGGATAGTCGTGAAGCTTTAGCTGTTTTATCAAGTAATTTTTTTGGGAATCCTTCTAAGTCAATGAGTATATTCGGAGTAACTGCTACTAATGGGAAGACTACGATTACATACATGGTAGAAGAGATTTTTAAAGCCTATCAATTGAAATCTGGTTTAATAGGAACTATTTTAGTTAAATTTGATAAAGAGATTGAAATGAGTAGATTAACTACTCCTGAATCCTTTGATTTGCAGCAGTATTTTGCAAAGATGAGAGATCGTGAAATCACACATGTCTCCTTGGAAGTTTCTTCCTCAGCGCTAGAACTTAAACGCGTTTATAATACCGATTTTGACGTTGTAGCCTTTATGAATATCAGTCCAGAACATATCAGATTGCATGAATCATTTGATGCGTACTTTAATGCTAAAGCTTCATTGATAAGAAATGCAGCTAAAACAAGTACCGCGATTTTAAATCTTGACGAACCGCTGCTTGTTCCTTTGCAAGATGAAACAGAAGCTCAAGTTGTTACTTTCGGAATCGAAAATAAGTCTGGTACAATCACAGTCTCAAATATTCTATTTTCCTCGGGAATCCCATCATTTACAGTGACAATTCAAAAACCATTTAAAACTCTAAGTCGAAAAAAAATTCAGACATCAAGTTTTGATTTAGAATTGTCGATTCCAGGTTATCATTCTATCTATAATGTGCTCACAGCAGTTGTTACAGGATTGGTCAATGATATACCAATCGAGGATATCCAGCGAGGCATTAAAAATTTCCGAGGTGTAGAAAGACGTTTCCAGATACTCTATAATAAAGAATTCAAAGTAATAGATGACTTATTATTGAATCAAAACAATATTGATTCATGTATGGAGACCATTAGTCATTTTGAATATAATGAACTGCATCTTGTGCATGCCATCAGAGGAAGTAATGGTCCTGCACATAATACAGAAATTGCAGAGTCTTTAACAGAGTGGTTCCATAAAATGAAAGTTGAAAAAATTATTCTGACGACGGCGCTGTCACAGGTAGACAAAATTAATGAAGTCACTGAAGAAGAATTAGCTGCTTTTTTGAAAGTGATGAAACGGAATAAAATTGAGGTTATGTTTTTTAAGGAACTCGAAGAGGCATTGCGATTCGGCGTTGAACAGTTGAACATGGAGGATATTCTATTGATTTCAGGAGCCCATTCGATGGATCAGGGTGCAGGAAAGACGCTAGAATTATTAAAAGAACTCCATCCTGAAGTAGATTGCGAAAGAATTGATCAAGTGCTGGAAAGTAAGCTTATTGGAACGAATTCTTTCAAAGTAGCTGAAAAAATTTAAAATAAATGAAAGAGAAAAATAAAATAAATCTTAGTCTAAGTATAATTTAGACTAGGATTTATTTTATTTTTTTATAAGAAGAAGCTCAAACTGTTTCCATATCTAAAGTACTATTCCCTTTATGTTGATATCCGAAAAGCACAAAATTTAAACTTACTAAAAATGAAAAATAAATTGTGCATATATTCTGTTAGACGTTGAAGATGGGTTAGTGAAATAACGTTTGCTGTTTTATAGTAATCATATATACTTAGTTAGGGGTATAAGCACTAAATGAAAGGAGCACGATATTTATTATGTTGAGAATGGCTGTATTCGTGATCATTGCTGTGATTATCGTTTTTTTAATCATCCTGCCGTTATTGAATAAATTTTTTTCAGTAGTTGAGAACATCGCACATGTAGCAGAGAAACAAAATTTGAAAGAAGAAAAGGATGAAGAGAAAGATGAATTATAAAGCAATTAGAAATTTGGTTATTGGTCTTATTTTAGCAATTATTTTGGTATTTGGATTTTTATTATTTGTAGAAAAAGTTGACGAAGGTAAAGTAGCTGTGGTTTATTCCCCTTCAGGTGGAAGCAAGGAAGTCCTTAGCGCCGGTTGGCACCCAATTGGTTTGATGGAGAAAACAACTGAGTACCCAATACGTGTTCAAACAATGAAGAATGATGTATCCGTAAGTACAACAGATGGAAAGAAATTGAAAATGTCTGTTCGTTACCAAATGCAGGTAGACAAGAAGAAAGTTTTAAATATCTTTAAAGAGTTAGGCTCTCAAAATGTAGAAGATATTCAAGAGGGTTACTTGTATAATAAACTTTACAAATCTTCTCGTGATGTTGTGAGTGGTTATACTGTTCTTGATATTTATGGTTCTAAATCTGGTGAGGCGTCTCAGAAGATAACAGATAGTTTTGCTAAAGAAGTGAAAGAAATGGGATTTATCATCACAGATGTAACGCTTGGTACTCCTGAAGCAGATGCTGAAACACAAAAAAGTATTGATGCTCGTGTTCAAGCTTCTCAAGAAAATGAATTAAAGAAAACCCAAATTGAAAATGCTAAATTAGATTCCGAACAAAAGCGAATCGTTGCAGAAGGTGAAGCCGCTGCTGGTATTATTCAAGCAGAAGGTGAAGCTAAAGCAAACGAAATATTGCAACAATCTATTTCTGCTGAATTGTTACAAAAAGAGTACATTGAAAAATGGGACGGAAAAGAACCATTGGTTAAAGGAGAAGGTACTTCAGCTATAATCAATGTTCCAGAACAAGAAACAGAAGAAACAGAATAACTATTTAGAAGAGCATAATTAAATTTTTTAGAAATAGTGACCCCAAAAAGTTAGAGTGAAATCTAAACTTTTGAGGGTCATTATTATTTAGCAGCATTTTGGTTATATAAGTTTAAGTGATTTATGTATCTAGTTAAAAAAGAGTACTGTGAATTTGATAGATGGATATAGACGGTTCATAAAGTAGAATTGGAGAGTGAGATATGGAAACCGAAAAAAGAATGGAATTAGTCAAGGTTATTATTGAGGAAGTAAGACCAGCATTACGAAATAGCAAATCAAAAAAATTGCTAGACTATGGGAGCGGTACTGGATTAGTTAGTTTAGAATTAATGGATCTAGTAGATTCTATATTGCTAGTAGACTCATCAAAACAAGATTTAGAGGCTGCAGCAACTAAAATTACTGAAAGAGGAATTACTAATTGCGAAATACTTTGTTCGGATTTTACTAAAAGCATTCCTGAATTCAAGACAGACATAGTATTGCTTTCCTTAGTCCTTCTGCATATACCGGATACCAAGTTGATTTTACAACACCTATTTAATAGTTTAAACAAAGATGGTAATCTAATTATTATTGATTTTGATAAAAATGATAAAGTAAATCATCCTAAAATCCATAATGGATTTTTGCATAATAAATTAAACCATATATTATCCGACGTTGGCTTTAAATCTACTGAGATTAAAACGTTTTACCATGGAGATCAAATCTTTGCGAATCAAGATGCATCTATGTTTATATCCACTAGTATCAAGTGATCTTCTAAAAGAGCATGTACAATTATAAAGTAAAGTAATTCAACAATAGAAAAAGATGCGAATGATATTTCGTATCTTTTTTTATTTTTCAAATCAACAAATTTTGAAACTATTCTTACTGAAGAAGTTAAAAAGACTTTTTCTTTGATTAATAGTCGGATAAAGAAATAATTGGTCATTGATGATATCTAAAATTCTTGTGAATCATAAAAACGTTTGTATTTGTTCAGTTAGTAACAAATTTAATTGCTAATAAAATAGTTATTAATAAGGTGTATAAAGACTTGAATACTGTTTTTTGGCGATATGTTATTGAAACACAAAAAGATTGATTGTTCTTTCACAAATCATATGGTAAAGTAAGAGAGTTGTGAGGGGTAACTTGGGTTATAGATTTAAGGAGGAAATTATGAAAAAGAAATCTTTTTGGTATGTAGTACTTATGTTTTTTGTTGGTATTTTTTTGGTGTCTTGTGGGGTGTCTGAAGCAAAAGAACAATCAAAAGATAGCGAAGCCAAAGAAAGCTCTGCTAAAGAAACTGAAGTTGAATCAGGTGCTTCAGAACAGGTTTATACAGATATTAGTGAATTAGAAGATAATTATGACATTATCATTGTTGGCGGAGGTGGGTCAGGGATGACTGCAGCCATTGAAGCAAAAGATGCTGGTTTGAATCCAGTTATCTTAGAAAAAATGCCAGTTGCTGGTGGTAATACTGCGAAATCATCAAGTGGTATGAATGCTTCAACTACTAAAGTTCAAGAAGCGGAAGGCATTACAGATAGTAATGATGCTTTTTATGAAGAAACGTTAGAGGGCGGAAAAGGAACTAATGATAAAGAATTATTACGTTACTTTGTGGATAACTCTTCCGCAGCAATTGATTGGCTAGATGAGAACGGAATCATATTAGACAACTTAACAATAACTGGTGGAATGAGTCAAAAAAGGACCCATCGTCCATCAGACGGCTCTGCAATTGGTGGTTATTTAGTTGAAGGATTATTAAAAAATGTTTATGAACGAGAAATTTCAATCTTTGTAAATGCAGATGTGACAGCTATCAATGAAAATGACGGTAAAGTTAATGAAGTGACAGTTGAAATTAATGGAGAAGAACCTAAAACGCTAACAGGTAAAGCAATTATTGTTACCACTGGAGGATTTGGGGCAAGCAAAGAAATGATTGAAGAATTTAGACCAGATATAACCGATTATGTGACAACTAATCAAGAAGGCAGTACTGGTGACGGCATTACAATGATTGAAAAGCTAGGCGGTCAAATGATCGATATGGATCAAATCCAAATTCATCCAACAGTTCAACAAGACAAAGGAATCTTAATAGGCGAAGTCGTTCGTGGCGAAGGAGCTATCCTCGTGAACCAAGAGGGAAATCGATTTGTTAATGAGATGAATACACGAGATAAAGTTTCTGCAGCTATTACTGGTTTACCGGAAGAATCGGCTTATTTGATCTTTGACCAAGGAGTACGTGATCGAGCAAAAGCGGTCGATTTTTATGAAAAACAAGGGTATGTTGTTAGCGGGAAAAGTATAGAAGAGCTAGCAGAACAGATTGATGTACCGGCTAGTCAATTACAGACTACAGTTGATACATGGAATCAAAGTGTTGCTAATAAGACAGATGAAGCATTTGAACGCACTACTGCAATGGAAAATGACTTAGCTGAACCAAGTTATTATGCGATACAAATTGCTCCAGGAATTCACTATACAATGGGTGGCGTTAAAATAAATACGCAAACCGAAGTGTTGAATAAAGAAAGTCAACCAATTGAAGGCTTATACGCTGCCGGCGAATTGGTTGGAGGATTACATGGGAACAATCGAATTGGTGGAAACTCTGTTGCCGAAATTATTATTTTTGGACGCCAAGCTGGTCAGCAAGCTGCTGAATATATAAATAGCCAACAGTAAAAATTAAACGCAAACGCATGATAGTTAAATAAAAAAATAGTCGCAGAATTGTTTGGTTAATTTAAACAGTTTTGTGGGTAGAACTATTAGAGCCACATAGAATAAAGGTGAGGTCGACTGCTGATAAGGTGGTGGGCCTCTTTCTTATCTAAACTATTAAATTGGTCAATCCCGAGAACTAGTGTCGATTTTACAAACGACCGTTGTCATTCCACTGACCATACATTTTATTGTTTCTGGTATTTTCAATAAACTTATCCAATCGTTTATTGAAAATATCAGGATTATTTTTGTAACTTTGTATATTATCAATTCTGATTCTTCTATATAGTTCTGGAAAGTTCAGGAAGTTCTGATAGACATGGGTATCTTCTTTTAAACGAGTCTCAATTTCTTGATCAATGATAAAGGATTCAAGACGCATATCAGGAAGAACTTTCGAACCTCTGTCTTTCATCAGTCCCATTTTAGCTAACCTTCTTGCTCTTTCCTTATTTAATTCCGTCCAGTTGCTTTTTTTCTTTCTTGGGGAGATCCGCTGAGCTAATTCAGTATCAGATATCTTTTTACTGATGCCATCGATCCACCCAAAACACAATGCTTCCTCGACAATATCTAAGTACTGTACAAGATAGGTTCCTGTAGCTCTATTGATAATTACCCAACAAAATTTTTCTGTCGTTGAATGTACCTCAAGCCAATCTCTTAAGTCTTGTCTAGTTTTAATTCTAAGCACATTTTCGATTTCCATTTTTGAACAGTTCCTTTCAAACTATATAAGGTTGAACGATGGCCAAGAAAGAGAAAGTCAAAATAATTGATCAACAAATAAAGGTTCGCTCGTAAAATGGGTTGGAATAAGTTTGGCTTTCAACTTGCAAATGGAGCAATCTTTTTTTTGCTTCTTTATCCAACCAACCAGATATTTTATAATAGACTGAGATACATAGAGCAGTTTTTAGAAATGTATTTTTTAACGATGGAAAACTTCTACTTTATTCGTCTGGTGGATGGCCTCTGTTCCGGCCTCAAGTGCGCTTTTGTAGTAATCGCATTTATGCTCAATAAGGGTCATAGCTTGCTCTAACTCTTTGATTTGTGCTGCTACAATAGTTTTGCGTTCCAAGAACATGTCGTATCTTTCTTGCAGCGTAGAGTCTCCTATCGAGCACCAATCAATAAAATGTTTGATTTCTTTTATCGGCATACTGGTTGATTTCAGACATTCAATTATTTTTAAGGCATCGACATCAGAATCTTTAAACAATCTTGTTCCGCTCGGCGTGCGTTTAACAAAAGGCATAAGACCCTCTTTATCGTAATAACGTAGAGTATACGCGGTAAGATTTAATTTTTTTGCTACTTCGCTAATAGAATAGGTGTCCATCAATTTTTCTTCCTTTCTAGAGAACTAAACTTTGAGCCAACTCTAATAGAGTAGACTCAAAGTTTAGCACGATTTTTCTGATGCGTCAAAACTCTAGCAATGGAAATTTTATAGCTGGGAGTTAGAGCAGTGCTCAGGTTGACTAATCTTCGTTCTCATTAAAATCATTCTGAAACAAAAAGTAATTCTATAGAAGACAAAAATTTCTAGCAGTAAACTAAAGAAAAAAATATATTTGACCGACCCGAATAGTTAGCTAATTAATTAGATAGATAAATACATCCATTTTTCTGGAATTAAAGAAAATAAAGCATATTACTTGACCTCGAGTTAACTCTAAGGTCTAAGATACTGTGTATGGGGGAGAGGAAACTCAGAAAGGAATGAATTTCTGATTTAGTTTATCAGTTCTTTTTCCTTCACCTAAGTTATAGTTCCTAAACAACATAGCGATCTAAGACTAGGACCCATTACAAATACTGAATATTAGAAAATTGCAGCGTCTGTTTCTAATATTTGGATAAATTGAAGAAACAAAGACAATAGAGCAAAATGTTAAGAAAACTAAACGAGAGAAGGCAATAAAATGGTATTAAAAGAAACGTATACATTATTAAATGACGTTAAAATTCCTAAATTAGGTTTGGGAACATGGAAAATTGATAATAAGGCAGTTGTTCAAGTTGTAAAAGATGCCCTTGATTCAGGCTATCGTCATATCGATACAGCTGAAGCCTATCGTAATGAACAAGGCGTAGGTCTTGGTATTAAAGAGTCAGGTATTAAACGCGAAGACATATTTGTCACTACAAAGCTTGAGGGCGATATCAAAAATTATAATGAAGCGGTCAAAGCAATCGCCGAATCGCTTGAACGCTTGGATATGGATTATATCGACTTAATGATCATTCATAGTCCTCAACCATGGGCTAACTTCCGTGATGGCAACCACTACTTTGAAGGGAACTTAGAAGCATGGCGTGCTTTAGAAGAAGCTTATGAGGCGGGTAAGATACGTGCAATAGGTGTTTCTAACTTTGAAAAAGAAGATTTGGAAAATTTAATAAACAATGGGAAAGTTAAACCAATGGTGAATCAAATTCTCGCACACATTACAAATGTTCCTACCGATATCATCGAGTATAGTCAAAGACAAGGTATTGTTGTTGAAGCCTACTCACCAATCGCTCATGGTGCTATTCTTGATCATCCCGTTGTTAAAGAAATAGCTGGCAAATACGATGCTTCACCTGCGCAATTAAGTATTCGCTATGTCTTACAATTAGGCACAGTTGCTTTACCAAAATCGACTAATAAAGATCATATGAAATCGAATGCTGCGGTTGATTTTACAATTTCGGAAGAAGATATGAAGACTTTAAACGAGTTGCCACTTATCGAAACTTATGGTGACGATGATGTTATGCCTGTATTTAGTTCACAATACAATAAAAAATAAGTGATATACGTTATACTGAATATCATTCGAGATAATCATTGAGAGGAGTTTTAAAATGAAAGTATTAGTTATAGGTGCAAATGGAAAAGTAGCTCGTCATTTTGCTGATTTTGTTAAAGAGGATTCTGCTATTGAAGAGTTAGCAATGATTCGCAATCCTGAACAAATTAGTTTTTTCAAAGAGCGAGGAATTGAAACAGTTCTCTTAGATCTTGTTAAAAATTCAGTAGCTGAATTGGCAGAAGCCATGAAAAATGTCGACGCAATTATCTTCACTGCTGGAGCTGGCGGAAGTGGCCTCGACAAAACGATTCTGATTGACTTAGATGGAGCTATCAAAGCAATGACGGCTGCAGAACAAGCAAATGTTAAACGATTTATTATGGTCAGTACTTTCCGTACAGGACGTGAAGCAATGGCTCAAGAACAGAGTTTACAAATTTATACAATCGCAAAAAATTATGCTGATGAATGGTTAAAAAATCGTACAGAGCTGGACTGGACAATTGTGCATCCTGGTATATTAGTTGATGAACCAGGTACCAATCAAATAAAAGTCGGTATGGGACAAGACATTAACGAAGTACCACGTCAAGACGTAGCTCGAACTTTGCTTGCTGTACTCCATAATGACAACACAATCAAACAAGAATTTGAAGTTCTAGCTGGTAATACAGCTGTTGAAGAAGCTATTCGCAGTTTATAATAAATAGACCTTTAAAATAACAAACCAAATACCCCAAAAACTAAGCTTTGTAGTCTTTGGGGTATTTTTATGCTGTAAAATAAAGAAAAGTATATCAACTATCAAGGTTCCTTAGTAAAGCGGCTGAGTTTCGTCCGGATTTTACCTTGTAGTCGTTGGAAAGCTAAATGTTGTTGACGAGCGCGTTCAATTCTTTTGTACCTTGTGCGATTTTTTTTATAAAATTCTTGGTGATAGTTTTCGGCCGGCCAAAATTTTGAAGTGGGCTCAATGGACGTAACAATGGGACGCTTATATTTGCCAGATTGTTCTAACTGCTGCTTAGACTTTTCAGCAATTTGCCGCTGGTGTTCATTATTAACAAAAATAACTGGTCGATACTGACTGCCTCGGTCCTGAAATTGACCAAACGCATCTATAGGATCTGTCAGCTGCCAATATAGTTCAACTAAATCTTCATACTGGATGATCCGTGTATCAAAAATAATCTCGACGGCTTCGACATGACCGGTATACTGACCAATCACTTGGTCATAGGTGGGATGATCCATGTGCCCTCCAGTGTACCCAGATAAGACAGAAACAATTCCTTTACGGGTTTCAAAAGGCTCTACCATACACCAAAAACACCCTCCTGCAAATACTGCAGAATCTTGATGATTCAAATCATTAATGGAGTGGTTCGTAAAATCAAATTGTGCTGTGGCAGTAGTGTTGCCAGTCATCTGGTTATAAAAATCTGACATGTTGGGAGTTAAATTATTTCTTAAGGCAAGCGGACGTAACTCAGCTTCAAGCTTAGAAAGTTGTTCATCAAAATTTGACCCACTTTCTAAGGCGTTCTTAGTCGACGATAATAATGACCGTTCCCAGTCCCGAGTAGCAGGATTTAGGATCAGATTATATAAATGATTAAGTGTTTCTTCTTTATTCTGTCTCATATCGAGTACCCCCATAGGCATATTTTGAGGAACGGTTCTTTTATTTATTATACCTCAGCCAGCGACGCTAAAAAACTGTTGAAACTTCATTTTTAAATATAAAAAGTCAGAATGACCTAATTCTAAGTAAAACAATTCTACTGATTATAGCTTCTCATAGAAATTAAGATACTATAAACTTGATTTTAATGCTATAGAAAATATGGTATATTAAAAAAATAAACAAAGAAAGGAAACACTATGCTAACAAAAGAAGCTGCGCAACACGTTATTTATGAAATTATGAAACTTTATCCTGATGCGGTACCAACGATGCGCTATCAAAACCCTTTCCAATTGTTGATGGTCGTTATATTAAGTGCCCAGGCAACCGATATATCCGTCGCCAAAGTGAAAGACCAGTTATTCGAACGCTATCCAAATCCTCAAGCTGTTATCAAGTCTTCGCCTGAAGAAATTGAATCCTACATAAAAACAGTCGGACTCTACCGAAATAAAGCAAAGTATATTTATAAGAGCAGCGGTCAATTACTTGAAAAATTTGATGGGGAAGTCCCAAATACACGTAAGGAATTGCAGTCATTAGCTGGAATCGGACCTAAGTCAGCTAACATATTATTGAATGTCGCTTTTAACCAAGACGCATTTGCAGTGGACACACATGTTACCCGAATCTGTAAGCATCACAAAATAGTAGAAGAAAATGCCACTCCCAAACAAATTGAAGAACGTATAACAGAAATTATTCCGGCAAAATACTGGGGGAGAGCACATCAATCGATGATCTCGTTTGGGAAAGAAATCTGTACGTCTAGAGATAATAAGTGTCATGAGTATCCACAGTTGTATGAAAACTTAGAAGAAGTAGATCCAACTGACTCAATGAATGTTGTCTAAATGTAAATGCGTTTATTCAGGTAAAAAATAAATAGAATCTTTTCAATTTTTGATAGTTACATTTTATGTATAATGGAATCACAAAATTTTCTACCATCCGACCACTGATAGACAGTCATTGCATAACGAAAAATCTTCCCTTGTATTGAGCATTAAAGAGCTCATACAAAGGAAGATTTTTTAAAATAGGTTTTTTATCTTTTCAATATTTTTGATCATAACAGAAGTTGTTCCATCTGGATTGTTAATAAATTCAACAACGTCTGGATTTCGGTAAAGTTCTATAGGAATGCTTAGCTCGATTCCATTATCCAACCGGAATTTTTGTTTGGAATATTTTGGTCCAGCTACAGTTACTTCAGCAGGAGCGCGATCCACATAACCTAATTCTCTGATTTCTTCAAAAAACTTTTCTTTTTTTGCATGGTTATCGCCATAAAGGGTCTCAGCAATTACTTGGTTATCAATGACGTTTTCTTCTGTCATGCTATGAACAAGTGCATCTTTTGTATCAGCTAGTACTTGGAATTCTTCATCATCAAAGGCTTTGCTGGTTTTTTGAACGGCTTTTTTAATGATCGAAATATTCTCTTTAAGGCTTGGTTGAGGTTTATCTTCTAAAAACAGTTCGGTGAAATAATAAATTTTCTCGGCTAGTTCAGCAATCAAATGCTTTTTCTCAATCACGTGGTACTCCATATTTGATAAATTTAATACCATGCCTTCATGAATCGCTTGGCGAGCGCTCGGTAAGATAGAACGATTGATGATCAACTGATTCGTCAGCGTTTCTTCTTCATATGAAACATAATGAGTGATGCTGTCAGAATAATTTAATTTAAACAGCCCTAAATGTGGCACTTCATCCAACGTAAAATAGACAAATAATAAATCAGCTGGCGGTATTTCTGGATTAAGTTTTGTAATAGAAAAGAATTTATCGGTCAACGTTTTAGTTGTCTCAATGAAATCAGTTTGAGCAGAAGAAAAGGCTTGGGTCAAAGGGTTGTCAGTTGCTAACATACCCGTCTTCATATTATCTGAATCTTCTACTTTTTCAATCATGGCATGAAGATAATCAAAGGTGAATTTCTCTTTAAGGTCTAGCCCTGCAAAAGAAAAAATAGGCTCATTGCTGTTTAAATCAAAAATGTGTAAAATAGCTTCTTTAATATAAATCATGTAGTTCCCTCCATTTTCAGTCACGCTTAGTAGTATCTCATAAATTTAAAGATCACAAAAGTGATTCTTGAGATAAACAGGATTGTAGGTAAAGAATAAATGACCGTTGCAACGGTCATTTATCAGGGAAGCGTTTTCTTTAAACTGAGTTAATATAAATATAACAAGGAGGGGTGGCTTTGAGTTCAAAAAATGATCGTGAACAAAAGCTGTTGCTGTTTCTTTCAAAAAATCAAGATTACGTTACATCAGAAGAATTAACTGAGATTTTAACTGTTTCAAAAAAAACAGTCTACCGATTAATAAAAAAAATTAACGATGAATATTTAGATGGTTCATTAATTGTATCTGAGAAAGGAAGGGGGTATAAGCTAAACTACGAAAAATTTATCAATCATCAAAAAGGGAATAAGTCCTACAAAGAAGATGGCTTTTCTACTGATGAGAGACGTAAACGTATTATGGAAGAATTGTTGTTATCTTCGCCTAAACCTTTAACTATCTATCAATTATTTAGTGACTACTATGTAGGAGATTCAGTTATTTTTAATGATGAACAACTAATGAGTGAAGAACTTAAAAAGTATCATTTGGTTCTAGAGCGAAAAAACAGAACTTTAGCTATTTTAGGAGAAGAAGTGAATATCAGAAAGGCTATCAAGGATATTATTGAAATATTTAATATTATCGATATAGAGGATTTAAAAAATAATCAAGAACTTAATTTCAATAAATATGATGTTTTATTTATCTTAGATCAATTAAGAATCATTGAAAAAGATTTAGAGATAACGATTCCTTATCCATATAATATAAATATTTTCTCACATTTGTATATACTGTTAAGTCGTTCAAGAAAAATTCCTGCTTTACTGTTTACGGATAAGATTACTAATGAAGAAATGGATAATATGAAAAGAGATGCTGATTTGTATCAAGTTGCAAAAGTTACTGTTAATAATATTGAAAAATATTTGAACAGTTCTTTACCTGATATTGAAATCTACTTTCTTTATCAGTATTTGGTGTCATCAAGAATGCAAGGCTCTCTCGCTAAAACTTCCACTTTTTCAACAAAAGTTATCCAAATAACTAAAGTATATATTGAAGAAATGAGTATTAAGTTAGGAATTGATATAGAAAATCAATCTATTTTTATTGATTTAGCCAATCATATTAAACCAATGCTTAATCGATTAGAACATAAAATTCGAATTAAAAATAGCTTGCTCAATCAAATTAAGGTAACTTACGAAGAGATATTTTGGGACGTTACTAACGTATCTAAATTTGTAAGTGGAAAATTTGGCTTACCTATAATAAATGATGATGAGAACGGTTTTATTACTCTTTATTTTGCGAAAATCATTGAAACAAGCCAATATCAACGGCCTATAAAAACACTTATCATGTGCACCACAGGAATTGGGACTTCAGAACTTATAAGAGCAAAAGTAATGAAGAAATTTCCTGAAATAGAAGTTGTAGATGTAGTAGCCTCAAGAAATATGCAAGTATTTAAAGGGAAATATGCAGATGTTGAATTGATTTTGAGTACGGTTCATATTGAGGATAGTATACCAATTCCTTATTTATTGGTGAGTGCAATGTTTACCGTTGATGATCAGAAAAGACTTCAGAAAAAGATAGAGGAGATTCACCATGGACGTTAATTTATTCTATGAAGTTTATTTTAATTGTGAGTTGAAAACAAAAGAAAAAGTGTATTCTTTTATCTCTGAAACAGTTTGTCCAGATGATTCTTTTCAAAAAGAGGAAATTGTAAAACAATTGAAAGAAAGAGAACAAGTAGGTAGCACGTTAATAGCTGAACATGTATTATTGCCTCATATCGAAAGCAGTCAAGTAAAGAAGAGTCAAATACTATTTATTCGATTAGCTGAACCAATAGCATCCTGGGATTGTCAGACAAAGGATATTCACTTATTAATTGTTATTTTATTGAAGGAAAACGAAAATGAGCAAATAAAGAGAAAAATCTCTTTATTTACTAGGACGTTAGCAGATGAAGACTATTTAAATAAATTGTTGAATATTAATGATGAAAAAAATTTTGAACAAGAAATCAAAAGATTTTAGGAGGAAAAATTATGAAAATAGTAGGAGTAGCAGCATGTACGGTTGGGATCGCACATACGTATATTGCACAAGAAAAATTGGAAAATGCCGCAAAAAAAGCAGGTTATGAAATTGCCATAGAAACACAAGGAACCATTGGAATAGAAAATGAGTTAACTTTAGAACAGATTGCTGAAGCGGACATTGTCATTTTAGCTTTAGATGTTAAAATTTCTGGACGTGAAAGGTTCGATGGAAAACGAATTATTCAAGTACCAACAGAAATCGCTATAAAATCACCAAATAAACTAATTGAAAAAGCGTTAGAAATTGTTATGCAAAACAACTAATTTTTAAGTGAGATGGGAGAGAAAAAAATGGAAGTAAAAGATATTGTAGATTTGGAAACAATCAAGACCAATATGAGTGCTAAAAATAAAGATGATGCATTGAAAGAATTAACTGAATTATTATTATTAAATGGATACATTACTGATGCTGAGGGTTTTATGAAAGATATTTATGTTAGAGAATCAGAGGGTCAAACGGGAATTGGAAATTATATTGCTATTCCTCATGGTAAAAGTAATTTTGTGAAAAAAATAGGAGTAGCTATTGGAATCATTGAAGAAGAAATCCCTTGGGAGACACTAGATGGTAAAGGAGTAAAAGCAATTATTCTTTTTGCTGTTGGTAATGATAATGAAGGGGCACAAAATCATTTGAAATTATTATCCTTATTTGCAAGGAAATTAGGAAATGATGAAGTTGTTGAAAATATACTGCAAGCAAAAAAAGCTGAAGATGTAAAAGCAGCTTTCAGTAACTAGAAAAGGAGAAAGAATATGAAAATAGTAGGAGTAGCAGCATGTACGGTTGGAATCGCCCATACGTATATTGCACAAGAAAAATTAGAAAATGCTGCAAAAAAATTAGGTTACGAAATTGCCATCGAAACACAAGGAACAATTGGCATAGAAAATGAGTTAACTGCAGAACAGATTGCTCAAGCAGATGTGGTTATTTTAGCTGTAGATGTGAAAATTTCTGGGCGTGAGAGATTTGAAGGAAAAAGAATCATTCAAGTTTCAACAGAAATCGCGATAAAATCACCGAATAAACTGATTGAAAAAGCAGCAGAGATTATTAAAAAAAGTAATAAAGAAACTGTATAGGGGGAAGGGAAAATGAAGAAAATTAAAGAATTGAATCTTAAAGGTCATTTATTGACAGCGATTTCATATTTGATTCCGATTGTTTGTGGAGCTGGGTTTTTAATAGCAATTGGAATGGCTTTTGGAGGTACTAGTCAAGCTCAATTGATTCAGGGTGAATTTTCAATTTGGGATGCTCTAGCAACAATGGGTGGAGCTGGTCTAGGCTTGTTACCAGTAGTTATCGCTACAGGGATTTCTTACTCAATTGCTGGGAAACCAGGGATTGCTCCAGGTTTTATTATTGGTTTAACAGCTAATGCAATTGGAGCTGGATTTATTGGTGGACTTTTAGGAGGATTTTTGGCCGGCTATCTAGTGTTAAGTACTTTAAAATACGTGAAAGTACCTAAGTGGGCTAAAGGACTAATGCCAACATTGATTATTCCATTTTTAACCTCAGTTATAGGTGGGTTAATGATGGTTTACGTTATTGGATTACCAATTGCTGCTTTTACATCGCTATTAACAAATGCTTTAGATAATTTAGGATCTTCTTCACTATTGCTATTTGGTGGTGTTATAGGCTTATTAAGTGGAGTTGACTATGGTGGACCAATTAATAAAACGGTATTTGCCTTTGTGTTGACCATGCAAGCAGAAGGACTTAATGGACCAATTACAGCATTACAATTAGTAAATACAGCAACACCAATCGGATTTGGATTAGCTTATTTTATAGCAAAAATATTCAAAAAAAATATCTATACACCAGTAGAAGTTGAAACTTTAAAATCAGCAGTTCCAATGGGTGTTATTAATATTGTTGAAGGTGTAATTCCAATCGTTATGAATGACATTGTTCGTTGCTTAATTGCAACAGCAGTTGGTGGAGCGGTCGGTGGAGCAGTATCCATGGTATTAGGAGCAGATGCAACTGTGCCATTTGGTGGAGTGTTGATGATACCAACTATGTCTAGACCATGGGCAGGAGTTGCGGCACTGGTAGTAAATATTCTTGTGACGGGATTAACGCTAGCGTTAATTAAGAAAAAAGTGACTCAAGAGGACATTAATAAGCAATCAGAAATTGAAGAAACGGATATTAATTTAGACGATATTCAAATTTTCTAATACGAACATGAGAATAATCAGAGCAATGAACTCAAAAAAATATATACCATTTTATAGAATAATTAAAAATAGATAGCAATAGATGGAGGAAAGATAAGATATGAAAAAAGTGGAATTTTCACCCTCATTAATGACAATGGATTTAGATAAATTTAAAGAGCAAATTACTTTTTTGAACAATCATGTAGGTTCTTACCATATTGATATTATGGATGGACACTATGTTCCCAATATTACTTTGTCCCCATGGTTTATCGAAGAAGTGCGAAAAATAAGCGATTTGCCTATGTCTGTTCATCTTATGGTAACCGATCCAAGTTTCTGGGTTCAACAATTAGTTGATATAAAGTGTGAATGGATTTGCATGCATGCAGAAGTACTTGATGGTTTGGCATTTCGATTGATTGATCAAATACAAAACGCTGGTTTAAAAGCTGGTGTAGTATTAAATCCTGAAACTCCTATTGAGACAATATTACCTTATATAGAATTAGTTGATAAAATCACTATTATGACGGTTGATCCTGGTTTTGCAGGACAACGTTTTATTGATAGTACACTAGACAAAATTGTTGCTTTGAGAAAATTACGAGAAGAAAATGGTTACCAATATGTCATTGAAATGGATGGCTCATCCAATCGGAAATCATATAAACAAATTGATGCAGCTGATCCTGATATTTATATTGTAGGTCGTAGTGGTTTATTTGGATTAGATGAAGATATTGAAAAATCATGGGAAATTATGAACAGAGATTACAAGGAAAAGACTGGAAAAGTAATATCATAAAGAGCTAAAGGTATCTGCTTCTATAATAGTTACCCTGTAAAAATGAAGGTTAATTATAATGATATGAATACAATAGAAAAAATAAAAAGAAAAATAAAAATAAAAAATTTAAAAGCTGTAAATCTACATTTTTTAGGTAGATTCACAGCTTTTTTATTTTGAGATATGGAGATTTATGTCATAGTCCAAGAGTTGGTTTATAAAAGAGACTATTTTACACTCACACTTATATAGTAAACGACTGTTAAATGATATAGAATTATTTTATAAGGGAGTTGCTAAATGTGATGCAAGTATTAAACAAATTGAAAAATCAAACGAACTTTACAAATGTAGAAATAAGAGTGGCTGACTATATTATTCAGAATATCACGAAGATTCCTACGATAAATATAGAGGTCCTAGCAAAATCAACATATACTTCCCACTCAACAATCATCCGTCTTTGTAAAAAAATGGGCTATGATGGATTTAAAAGTTTTAAAATCGCTATTTCAGAAGTAGTTTATAATCAGCTGCATCTACCGGGTGAAGTAGATGCAAACTTCCCATTTAAACAAGAAGATCTGACCATGGATATCGCTAAAAATATGGCCGATTTAACCATTAATACGGTTAAAAGAACGTTAGCTCAATTAGATGAAGAACTTTTACAATCAGTAGCAGAAATGCTCTACAAATCTGAACGTATTTTTCTGTTCTCTCGTGGCGATTCACAAGTCCGAGCGAGAAGTTTTCAAAGTAAATTAATAAAAATCAACAAATTTGCTATTATTTCTGAAGAATATGCGGATGTAGCTTGGAATGCATCCAATCTTACCCCAAATGATTGTGCTTTATTTCTATCGTATGGGGGAATTAGTCCACATAATAATCGTATTCTACAACATTTTTCTAATGAAATGATTCCAACAATTTTGATAACGGGGAATCCAAACTCTGATTTGATTAAGTTAGCTACCAAAACGATAGTAGTCGTTCAAGAAGAATACGATTTTGTAAAGATTGGAACGTTTGCCTCACAAGTTGCGTTTGAATATGTTTTAAACACATTATATTCTATCCTATATGCAAAAGAATATAGAGATAATTTAGCAAATTTGAAGAAAAAACAAGCGCTGATTGAAAAAGGAATTTTAGCAGAAGAGATATAGAAATCGTTATCTATAAAATAGTGTGATTTTTTCTAGTCAATTACCCTAGTGTTATACCAGCAGATTCTAAACCTTGATCGACAATACCCATAACCATTTCGCTGTGGTCAAGGTGTTTCGTCATCGTTTCAAAGTCAGAGTCACTTATGATCCTTTCAAATTCAATGAATTCCTCATACATTCGATGCGTATGAACTTTAAAATCAACTACTGCGCTCTTATTTTGATTGTCTATTACAGTAAATTTATCGATAATACTTGTAGGGCCATCAATGATGATAGCTCCTTTATCTCCTTGAATAATGGTTCGGATCGGAGCGGTAGAATCTTTAGCACCTATACAGATTATTTTTTTATCCCCATAATCCAGACTTAGTATGCCCGAAGTGTCAATCTCTTTTTCAATATTTGCTAAGTAAGTCACTTTTTTTGGCTTTCCTAAAAGTCCCGTTACAAAATGAATATTATAAATATTAATATCCATTAAAGCTCCGCCACCCATTTTAGGGTTGAAAGCAGGCAAGATTTCTCCTTTTTTGAAAGCATCATATCGTGAAGAATATTGTGAATAATTGCATTCAACTATTTTGATGGTTCCAATAGCCTTTAGCGATTCTTTTATTTTTTTATAGTTGGTTAAATATTGATTGGTTATAGCTTCTAATAAAAGGACTTTATTCGCTAAAGCCAATTCTCTAAGTTCTCTCATTTCAGATGATTTGAGGGTAAAGGGTTTTTCACAAATGACATTTTTTTTACTAAGAATGGCTTGTTTAGCAAAAGAAAAATGCAAATGGTTAGGCAATGCGATATAAACAGTATCGATGTTCTTATTTTTTAAACACTCTTCATAGCTAGTTAACACTTGACGAATGCCGTATTTGTTTTTTAAAAGTTCCATTTTATCACTACTTCTATCCGTCCCCACAATCGCCTCTAACTGAATGTTAGGGATATCGCCAATCATCGTTAAAAAATCATTTACTATCATTCCAGATCCTATAATCGCAAGTTTCATGGTAAGCCTTCTTTCTTAAGTGAGTCATTCGTATCTTTTTAACCAATAGAATAAATTAGTTGCTCATTTTTTGAATACCTTCTTCGAGTATTTCTAGTTGACGAATGGTTTCTTCATCTTTCACTAGTGGGTCTTTTCCATTTATAATTGATTCATATAAGCCATCGTAAACATGGCTGTAATCCCCAATTTCTGAAACGACTTTTTCTTCGTGATAGATTCCTTCATCATCTACATAGGTCAAAGTGCCATAATGTTCAGGCGTATCAATACCGAAATCAGGGTTAGTAGGCATATAGAATAATTTCAGATGTTCCTCTTGTCTATCTTTTTCTTGCTTAGTGAACATCCCTTTTTTACCATATAAAACAAAACTTGGACGCGGTTTGATTCTGAAATAACTTGATTTAACAGAAACTTTTGTTTTTGAATAATAAAAGTCCAAGTCAAAATAATCATTCATTCGACTAGGGCCTAATAATTGCCTTACATCATAATGAATGGAATCGGGATCTCCAAAATAGGAAAGAACTTGATCAATCGTATGGCAGCCGTGCCCATACAAATAACTTGAAGCGGCCGAAAATTCTGTGCAACTTTCTGGAACTTCGGGTCTAAAATAATCATAATGCATTTCAACTTCTAGTAATTCACCTATCAGGCCACTTTCAATAACTTTTTGAGCGGTCAGAAAGTCTGAATCATAGCGTCTATTTTGGTAACACTGGACGAGTAGATTTTTTGATTTTGCTAACTCAAAGAGTTCCCTTGCTTCTTTAGACGTTTCGGTGAAAGGTTTTTCAACCAAAGTGTTTTTCCCGTTTTCTAAAGCTAATTTTGCAAATTTAAAATGTAATGAACTTGGAAGGCAAACTGCAACCAATTGAATTTCTGGATCACTCCAGATATCTTCTAAATTCGTTGTGTAATGAACTCCAGGAACCTTATCCCATGGGCTATCTGCATGACGAGAATAGATAGTTTTCACGTTAATATTTTCTGATTTCTGTGAAAAAGGTAAATGATAGCGATTCGTACTTTTTCCATTGCCAATATAAGCTATTGTTAACATAAAAAACCTCCTATAGTATGTGGTAATTAGATTATATATGAAAATGAGCGTAATAACCCATTACTCAGTCATTAAGGTTCTTTTGTTCTTTTTAATGCTACATACAATGAGGTATTCTAAACATTATGTTTAATGCTTCATGATATAGATAGAATCTTTACCTAAAACTGTAACCTTAGTTGTGGTAAAATGAAACCGAATTCAATTAGAGGAGGAAGAAAAAATGGTATTCCAATTTAGCGTAGCAGAACTAGCAAATATGGTGGATCATACTTTATTAAAAGCAGATGCAAAGAAAGCAGCATTTGAAAAAGTGTGTCAAGAAGCTGACAAATTTGGGTTTAAAATGGTGGCTATTAATTCAGCACCTGTTTCGCTTTGCAAAGAGTTATTAAAAGAAAGTCCCGTCCACATAGGAGCAGCCATTGGTTTTCCACTGGGCCAGACTACTATTGCCACGAAAGCTTTTGAAGTCATGGATGCAATCAAAAATGGGGCTGATGAAATCGATTATGTGATCAATATTGGCAAATTAAAAGATGGGAACCTAGCTTATATTGAAATGGAGATGGCAGAAATCGTAAGAGTCTGTCGAGCAAATAATACAGTAAGTAAAGTAATCTTGGAAAACTGTTATCTGACAGACGATGAAAAAATTGCTGTCTGTGAAATTGCTAAAAGAGTTAAACCTGATTTTGTGAAAACGTCAACCGGGTTTGGTACTAGTGGCGCAACAGTTGACGATGTAAAATTAATGAAAGAGACCGTTGGACCAGACGTCAAAGTGAAAGCGGCAGGAGGCATACGTGATTTTGCAACGGCTAAAGCTATGGTGGAAGCTGGAGCTGAGCGACTAGGAACAAGTTCGGGTATAAAAATTATCAGCGAGTATAAAGCGATTCAAGAATAAAATAATAGTTCAAAAATTGATGCAATCAATGAAAGAGTATATCATTCGGTCAATAATGGAGTGTACAAAACCGGATTCGCTACGAAACAAGAGGTCTATCAAGAAGAAGTTAGCAAACTTTTCGATGCACTTGACGAGTTAGAAGAACGGTAGGGAGAGAACCGTTATCTGGTAGGCGACCAAATCACTGAAGCTGATTGACGCTTACTTACAACTCTGATTCGTTTTGACAGTGTCTATTATGGTCATTTCAAATGCAACATCAAACACATTACAGAGTATAAGAACCTATGGCGCTACACGAGAGAATTATACAACTGGCCAGGAATAATGGAGACCGTGAATTTTAAGCACATTAAAAAACATTATTACCGTAGCCACAAAAATATTAATCCGACCGGTATTGTTCCAGCAGGACCTAAATTGGATTTTAGTTTGGATTGATGAGAACACACATATAATCGATCGGACTTTTCATCTAAAGTACGTTGCTAGTGAGTATGTAAAAAAACTTCTTTATGTATAAATTGGGATAGTTTTCTATTTTAGTCACGTAAATAAGGTTGAATACAGTTGGTATTTAAAAAGAGAATTTGTCGGATATTAAAGATAATTTTTGATATATATATATACACGAAAAAGCTGATTCCAATATAAATGGAATCAGCTTTTTTGATAGTTTACTCAGCTATTTTTTTATGATCATAGCAATAGCCTGATCAATTTTTTTAGTTTGATCTTGAGTATCATTTTTTGGATTCTCAAAACAATCTTTCAGATTTTCAGCAACGATTATCCCCATCACACGATCAATGCTAGAGCGAATAGCGCTTAATTGTGTAATAATATCTATACACTCTTTGTCTTCATCAATCATTTTTTGAACGCCACGAATTTGTCCTTCAGTTCTTCTTAAACGATGAATGATTTTTTTTTGCTCAACCTGTTTAGTGTCAATGTTCATCATATACCTTCTTTCTAAAAGTCATTTTTATTATACCGTTTTAAATAGAATTGGCAAATAGAGAATTAAATAAACAAGTTTAAGTTAGCATCTTCACTGTCACCAAGATAAGCTGCGACACCACCAAATTCAACAAAATCAAATAGTTCTTCTCTTTCGATGCCCATGATATCCATACTCATAGTACAAGCAATAAATTTAACGCCTAATTTATTAGCTTTTTCAATCATGACCGGTAAAGGATCTACGTTTTTTTGTTTCATGACTGATTTGATCATTTTAGCGCCAGCTCCACCCATATTCATAGAAGAAATAGGCAAACTTTCTGCATTATTAGGCAGCATGATGTCGAATAATTTTGCTAAACCTTGTTTTTTCACTTTCTGTTTTTTTAAAACGCCTAATCCCCAAAAAGTAAAGAAAATCGTGACTTGTTTACCCATTGCTGCTGCGCCTAAAGCAATGATCATTGATGCTAAAGCTTTATCCATGTCGCCGCTAAAGACAACCATTGTTGCGCCATTTTTTGTTTCTCTCAATAAACCGTCTTTAGGAAGAGAAGCAACATTTGCTTGTAAGCTATTTCCTTTAGCTATGGTAGCAACCACGTTGTCTCCTTTGATCTCATTTGTCAGTACCGTATTTCCGGTACTTTTAGCCCAAGACTCAATGTCAGCACTAAAGCCAAAATCGCTAGCTTGAACAACCATTTTTTGTCCATTAGTCATTTGATCCATATGCTCTTTTACTTTTAAAATAGGTCCGGGACATTGCAATCCGCAAGCATCTACTTCGATCGTTTTTAACGCATTATCAAATGAAGAGGTACTAACTTGTTTTTTAGGTGCTAGTTTAAAAGGTTTATTTTTCATTTCATAGGTTGCTAATTTATATGTCTTGTAGCCACCATCAAGATTTTTTACATCAAAACCATGATGCATCAATATTCTTGCAGCATTATAGCCACGCAAACCGACTTGGCAATATACGTAGATTGTTTTATCTTTTGGCAATTCATCTAGTCGATTTCGTAATTGATTTAATGGAATCAATGTACTATTAGGCAATGAACCTGTTGCAAGTTCAAAGTCTTCTCTAATATCTAGGAAGTAAGCATTTTGATCTAATAAAGCATCGACTTCGTGCCATTGGATCGTTTTGACTTTTTGGTTCATCATATTATCAGCCGTATACCCCAACATGTTAACAGGGTCTTTTGCACTTGAATAAGGAGGGGCATAAGCTAATTCAAGACTAGCTAGTTGATCAGCCGTTCCGCCAAATTTCATAGCTGTT
The DNA here is from genome assembly GCF_000744285.1 of Carnobacterium pleistocenium FTR1. Taxonomy (NCBI): domain Bacteria; kingdom Bacillati; phylum Bacillota; class Bacilli; order Lactobacillales; family Carnobacteriaceae; genus Carnobacterium; species Carnobacterium pleistocenium. The sequence goes on from NZ_JQLQ01000002.1 coordinate 241,728, forward strand.
GAAATAACATCGATCCGTTTTTCAACGCCTTTTGTTCCAACACCTTGAGCACCTAAAATTTTACCATCATTTCCAAAAAGTAATTTTAGATGAATAGGGCTAGCACCAGGATAATACCCAGCATGTGAATTTGGGTGGATATGGATCACTTGGAAGTCTATGCCTTTGTTTTTAAGCATCCGTTCACTGTTTCCGGTAGAAGCAGCTGTTAATTCGAAAATTTTTGCAACAGAAGCCCCTTGTGTTCCTGGGTATATTGCAGGAATCCCATTGATGATATCCGCAACTAAACGTCCTTGACGGTTAGCAGGCCATGCAAGAGGGATGTTTGTAGGAGATTGATCCACAAAATCTTTGACTTCGATAACATCTCCGATAGCGTAGATGTCTGGAAAATTGGTTTGAAGCTGATCATTTACTTTGATTGCATTCTTGAAACCAAGTTCGATGCCACATTCTTTAGCAAGAGTATTTTCTGGAGTCACACCAATAGATAAAATAGTTAGATCTGTTTCTAGTTCATTGCCACTCGTTAATAATAATTTTTTTCCGTTATCTTTAAATTCTTTTAAGCCATCATTTAGTAGCAGATTAACTCCATGCATATTGATTTGAGTGTGTAATTGTTGGGCCATTTCAAAGTCTATATTTGGCATAACTTGAGGAGCCATTTCTACTAGTTGGACGTTAAGATCCAAGACTTTAAGGTTTTCCATCATTTCTAATCCGATAAAGCCACCACCAATGATGGTTGCAGTTTGTATGTCATTTTCAGCTATATATTCTTTGATAAGATCCATATCCGGAATATTTCTTAATGAAAAAACATTTTTTGCAGAATCCATACCTGGGATAGCTGGTGTGATTGCTTTTGCACCAGTTGAAATAATTAGTTGGTCGAAAGATTCTGTATAAGTTTTGCCTGTTTGGTGATTTAAAACAATGATTTCCTTTTTTGCTGGATCAATTTTGGTTACTTCAGAAAAATTACGTATATCTAATGCATATTGCTGCTCCATTCCTTCAACAGTCTGTAGCAGTAAGTTATCACGCTCTTTAATTTCCCCTCCAATGTGATAAGGAAGACCACAATTCGCAAATGAAATGTATTCACCCTTTTCAAATAGAATAATGTTATCTTCTTCGTTTAAACGACGAAGTCTAGTAGCTGCAGTCGCGCCACCGGCTACACCGCCGATAATTAGTATTTTTTTCACTATAGGTAAGTCTCCTTTGAAATTGTTTGTTTTTTCACAATTCAAATATACCCTACAGGGGTATGATAGTCAAGGCTAAAAAAACCAATAAATAAAGTTGCTAAAACAACGTTTTATTTTTATTTAGTTAGTTTACCTTTAAGGGTATACATTCTTAAGGAGAAGTACTAGCTTTATACATGAGAATGTTACAAATGACTAAATAAAGCTAGAAAATAGGTTCTTTTTCATTTTTTTTATTTGATTCGTTTCAATTTTGCTCGATGAGTTTAAAGGAATCAACAATACATGTAAATGATTAATTTTTCAAAAACTCTTTTAAAGCTTCAACTAGTGGAGTTAATGGTTTGCCCAATGCTTTTTCAAAATCGTTCGAAATGACAGTTAATTCACCATTGCGAATATCATTTTGAATCATTAAAATAAAACCAACGACAGATTCTGGAACACCATTATTGATCAATGTAGTTTTGTAGTCTGCGTCAGTCATTGAAACAACCTCGAATTTCTTACCACTAGCCGTTTTAAGGGCTTCTGCTAGTTGGGCGTAAGTCATTGGGGTGCCGGATAACTCAAGTATTTCTGGTGCAGCAGCTTTTCCAGTCAAGACATTTACGGCAGCTTCGGCAAATTCGCGCTTCAATGCCCAACCAATTTTACCTTCTCCAGCAGAGTAAGTGAAAGGATGACCTTCTACTGCTGCATGTAGTGTGTCTGCTTCATTTTCTATATACCAATTATTGCGTAAAAAAGTATGAGGAATGTGAGATTCAGAAATCAATTTTTCCGTTAATATATGATCCTGAGCTAAAGGGCTGGTTGATTCTGCACCTTTAGGGAAACTAGTGTAAATAATAAATGAAATACCTTTTTCTTTAGCGGCATGAACTACATTTTTGTGTTGTTCTCCACGTGAAACTGCTCCGCCTGGTTGTGAGGAAACAAATAATAGACGATCGATTCCGTTGAATGCCTCAAGTAAACTTGCGTAGTCACTAAAATCAGCAATTCGAACATCGATTCCTTGTTCACGCAGTTTAGCAGCTTTTTCTTCTGTTCGTGCTAAAGCTACAATTTCATTTGGTCCAATTTGTTCTTTCAAATAACGTAAAGCATGAGTCCCTAATTCTCCTGTAGCGCCTGTTAATAAGTATTTCATTTATTATCAACCTTTCTATGCTTAGTTTTTTTAAAATGCTTGTTTCCATCACGTTCTAATACTATAATAAGACTCTAAGTAACTTATGTAAAGTAAGTACTTAGAAGTAATCTAGTTACTCAAAAGTAACTAGTGTGAATGGATGGGGTTTTTATGCGTAATAAATTAGTAGGATGTCCAGTAGAGACGACCCTTTTACTGATAAATGATCGTTGGAAAATTTTGATATTAAGAGAGTTGTTAGATGGAACGAAGCGATTTGGCGAATTAAGAAAAGCAATTGGAACGGTTTCACCAAAAGTCCTAACGTCGCATTTGCGTTCTATGGAAGAAGATGGACTAGTTGAGCGTGAAATTTTTGCAGAAGTTCCCCCACGTGTTGAATACACGCTGACAGAATTAGGGGAAAGTTTAAAACCGATTTTGGATGCAATGAAGGATTGGGGCATAAACTACCAAGAAAAGGTTACTAGTGAAGTTGACCATTTAGAAGTAGATGTAGTGTAAAATTACAAACCACTCATTAAAAGGAGGAACAGTCATGAGTTTAACTAAACAAGAGATTGAAAAAGCGGTCTATGCCGAAAAAAACGCTGGTGAATTTCCTCAATTGATGCAGGAATTCAAAAAAATGGGTGTTAAACGCTATGATTATTTAGTTGCTGAAGGCATGTATCGTTATTTTGATGACGAAAGTTCAATCGACTTACCGTTGAATGGGAAACCTAAAGAAGTTGCAGCGCAAAGTGATCATGAAACCATTAAAGCGGTTGTAAAAAGAGCTCAAGCTGGCGAGTTTGACTTTGAAACTTTTTGTGAGCTAGCTGGACAAGCTGGAGTTCCCTTTTGGACAAGTGATTTAGTATTAAAACAAGTCGTTTATTATGACACGAATCATCAAGCTTTGTTAATCGAGCCGATTCCTGGATTATAGAATAGGCTCTACCTACAATGGAGATAGAAAATAAATAAAATGAGCTACGAGGATTAATAGATGGAAGGGGAATAACAATGGGATTATTAGTAGATGGCAAGTGGCATGACCAATGGTACGATACAGAAGGCAATGGTGGGCGATTCATTCGTCAAGAATCACAGTTCCGTAATTGGATCACGCCGGATGGAAGTGCTGGTTTAAGTGGTGAGGGCGGTTTTAAAGCTGAATCTGGACGCTACCATTTGTATGTAGCTTTAGCATGTCCTTGGGCAAACCGTGCATTGATCATGCGTAAACTAAAAGGATTAGAAGAGCTGATTTCGGTATCTATTGTGAATCCAATAATGGCTGAAAATGGTTGGACATTTGAACGAGAAGAAGGCGTGATTCCGGATCCGGTAATCAATGCAAACTATCTTTATGAGCTGTATACGCATGTGGAATCAGAATATAGTGGACGTGTAACTGTACCCGTCTTGTATGATTTGAAACAAAATAAAATCGTAAACAATGAGTCTTCTGAAATCATGCGCATTTTGAACTCTGCATTTAATGAAGTCGGTGCAAAAGAAGACGATTATTATCCTGAAGCATTACGTCCAAAAATTGATGCAATCAATGAAAAAGTATACCATTCGGTCAATAACGGCGTATACAAATCCGGATTCGCTACTAAACAAGAGGTCTATCAAGAAGAGGTTAGCAAACTTTTTGATGCACTTGATGAGTTAGAAGTACGACTGGGAGAGAAACGTTATCTAGTAGGTGACCAAATCACCGAAGCTGATTGGCGCTTATTTACAACGCTGATTCGTTTTGACAGTGTCTATTATGGTCATTTCAAATGCAACATCAAACACATTACAGAGTATAAGAACCTATGGCGCTACACTAGAGAATTATACAACTGGCCAGGAATAACGGAGACCGTGAATTTTAAGCACATTAAAAATCATTATTACCGTAGCCACAAAAATATTAATCCGACCGGTATTGTTCCAGCAGGACCTAAATTAGATTTTAGTTTGGTTTAAAATGAATAGTTAGAGAGATAAAGGAGCCAGTACATGAAAACTAGGGTAATAAGCGTTTTGATAGGAGCAATGGTTATTTTAGCAGTAACAGGTTGTGCAAAATCAGAAGGAAAAGGCAACAGTATAAGCGAAAATACAGGTAAGTATGGTGTGTTTTTGAGTTTAGATGGAAGAGATGCCATCACAGCTAGTGAAGGTTACGAAACGGTTATTATTGATGCACAAAATCTCTCTGCAGCAGAAATTACGGAGATGCAAGCTCGAGGACAAAAAGTTTATAGTTATTTAAATGTAGGATCATTGGAAACTTTCAGGCCTTACTATAAAGAATTTCAGCATCTTACATTGAGTCCTTACGAAAATTGGGAAGAAGAATATTGGGTTGATGTAACCAACGAAGACTGGCAAGAATTTAGTGCCGTTACTTTAGCTAATGAATTCCTTGATAAAGGAATTGATGGCTTTTGGATCGATAATGTAGATATATACTGGCAATTTCCAACAGAAGAAACGTATGTTGGGGTGGAACAGATCTTAAAGACACTCATGAGCTATGACAAACCGGTTCTTATTAATGGAGGAAATGAATTTGTTAGTGCGTATTTACAGCAAAATCAGCAAATAGATGATATTTTGACTGGTGTAAACCAAGAAACCGTCTTTTCAGCTATTGATTTTGAGGAAGATAAGCTGGTTAGTCAAACAAAAGAAAATCAAACCTACTACTTAAATTATTTAGATACAGTTGATAAAGCTGGAAAAGAGATTTATTTACTGGAATACACTACGAAAAAAGAGCTGGGTAAAGACATCCAGGAATATGCGACTGAAAGAGGATGGAAGTATTATATCTCCAATTCGGTTGAATTGAATTAATGGGTTAGTTTGTTCCTAACTGTCAAAATGGCTGATGCAAAGAATTGGAATTTTTTTTACAAAAGAGGTACCATAAAAATAGATTCAAATAAAGAAGGAGGAAATATTCATGTCAATAAAGGTAGCAATCAATGGATTTGGCCGTATTGGACGTTTAGCATTGCGTCGGATTTTGGAAAAGAACACAGACTTAGAGGTTGTCGCAATCAATGATTTGACGGATAATGACGACTTAGTTTATTTGCTAAAATACGATACCTCACAAGGCCGATTCCCGTATGATGTAACAGTTGGGAATGACGCGATTGTGGTAGATGGAAAAGAAATCAAAGCTTATGCAGAAAAAGATGCGAGTCAATTGCCATGGGGTGATCTAGGAATCGATATCGTCCTAGAATGTACTGGTTTCTATACTTCAGCGAAAAAAGCACAAGCTCACTTAGATGCAGGGGCGAAACGGGTGTTGATCTCTGCTCCAGTAAAAGCTTCAGGATCAGAAGTGGACAATACGAAAACAATCGTCTATGGTGTAAATCATGAGTCACTCGATGAAAATGATGAAATCATTTCTGCAGCATCTTGTACCACGAATTGTCTAGCGCCAATGGCAAATGTTTTGAATAAAAAATACGGAATCAATAGTGCTTTAATGACAACCATACATGCTTATACAGCATCGCAAGCCTTGCAAGATTCACCAGGTGGGCGTAAAAACCGTGCTGGTGCACAAAATGCTATTCCGGCTTCAACAGGTGCTGCCAAAGCGGTAGGAAAAGTGATTCCTGAATTAGATGGGAAAATTGATGGAACAGCTATTAGAATTCCTACAATAACAGGGTCAATGGCAGAACTATATTCTGTTTTGGACAAAAAAGTAACAATAGACGAAGTAAATAAAGCAATGAAAGAAGCTGCAAATGATGCGTTCCTGTACACTGAAGACGAAATTGTCTCTTCAGATGTTATCGGGGTACCTGCAGGCTCCATTTTTGATGCCACTCAAACAAGAATAATCGAAGGTTCTAGTGGACAATTAGTAAAAACGGTTGCTTGGTATGATAATGAGTATGGCTTTGTATCGAATATGGTAAGTACCTTAGAACATTTTTCTAGTATCAAATAAAAGTCTAATTAACGGGAAGCTTACTGCTCCCGTTTTTTTGTGTCTATAAATGAGAATAAAGGCTGAATTTTTTTAAACAATAGTAATAAAGTCAATAGAAAAATGTAATCGTATACTAATCGATCTAAAATCTACGTTAGAGGATGAATAGGATTATTTCAACTAACTTCTTACGCAAGTTTATTTATCCGATGAAGGTTGTTCTTTAATGATGTCGATGCTTGTTTTGCGGATATCTGTTGAACGACCAATTTGAATGAGATGGTTCAAGTTCATTTCATAATCTGCAGTAAAGACAATAGAGTACAAAAGATTCAATAGATAAATGACAGATGTGGTTGAGGTGAAGTTTCCGATTTTAGAGTAAAGCTTTTCTCGAGTAGTGATTTTTAATGAACAATCGCTATGTGTTGCAATAGGATTATTTCCTATACTAGTTAAACTAATCGTGGAGGCTCCATTCTTTTTCAAAATGTCCATGCATTTTATAAAGGAATCATCTTCACCTGTATATGAAATAATAAGAGCGCACGTTTTTTTACTACTATTAAAAGCCTCATAGGTACTGTAATCGTAAGTAGAAGAAATAGTGACCTTTTTATTGATCCTACGCATCTTAGTTACGAAGTCTTGAGCAATAAGGGCATTAGTTTGGCTCGCAAATACTTTGATCTCATCAGCATCTAGTAAAAGTTTTTGTGCATAGTCCAAATCTTTAGAAGTTATTAAAGATAAAGTATCTTGCAGAGTATTCTGTTGCAACGTGCTTATTTTATGGGCGATAGAAATTAAATGATCCGTTTGTTCATAAGGTAGATTGGCGTCAATAGCTGTAAAATGGCTATTCAAGTAATGCCATTCTTCAAGGTAAGCTTCTTTCAAGTCTATCCAACCTGTAAAGCCCATTTTTTTCGCTACACGAATAAGGCTCGTAGGATTTGTATGAGTTAAATCTGCAATTTTTTGAGTCGTCATATCTTGTAATTTTTCAGGGTAATCGGTGAGATAACTTACTAGTGCTTGTTCAGCACCTGAAAATGAAGTGTGTTTTAATCGTTCAATGAGTAACATAAAAAAGCTCCTTTCCTACACAAATAGTATATATTTTTGTGTAGGGGTTTTACAAGAGCAATCGCTAAATTTAGAAAGTGTGTGTTGGAAACTTCTAATTGTAGATAGACGATTGAAAAAATGAAACCGTTTAGATAAAATGAGAATAAGATATGATTTTATTAGGAGGAAAAAAGATGGGATTTAATAAAGATTTTCTTTGGGGTGGAGCTACTGCTGCTAATCAAATTGAAGGTGGTTATAACGCTGGTGGCAGAGGATTAGCGAATGTTGATGTCGTTCCAATTGGAGAAGACCGGTATCCAATCATAACGGGTCAAATGAAACATCTGGACTTTGATGAGAATCATTTTTATCCAGCTAAAGAAGCTATTGATATGTATCATCATTATAAGGAAGATATCGCTTTATTTGGCGAAATGGGATTTAAATCCTATCGTTTTAGCTTGGCTTGGACACGTATTTTTCCAAAAGGTGATGAGGCTGAACCAAATGAAGCAGGTTTACAATTTTATGATAACCTCATTGATGAATGTCTTAAATACGGGATCGAACCTATTGTTACAATCACACATTTTGATATGCCAATCCATTTAATCAAAGAATACGGGGGATGGCGCAGTCGTAAAGTAGTCGATTTTTATGGAAATTTAGTCACTGTATTGTTTAACCGCTATAAAGGAAAAGTAAAGTATTGGATCACTTTCAATGAGATCAATATGCTGTTGCATGCACCTTTTATGGGAGCTGGGTTAGTATTTGAAGAGGGCGAAAACGAAGAGCAAGTAAAATATACAGCAGCTCATCATGAATTAGTGGCCAGTGCGTTAGCGACCAAAATCGCGCATGAAGTAGATCCGGAAAATAAAGTAGGCTGTATGATCGCAGCTGGCCAGTATTATCCGAATACACCAAATCCAGCAGATGTGCGTCAAGCTCAAGTAGATAATCAAGAAAATTACTTTTTTATTGACGTACAGTCTCGTGGCGAATACCCAAACTATGCTTTGAAACGCTTATCTAATGAAGGAATCAATATTCCTTTTGAAGAAGGAGATAAGGAATTATTGAAAGAACATACGGTTGACTACATTACGTTCTCTTACTATTCTTCGCGCGTTTCTGCTGCTCAAGATGGCCAAGAAAAAGCAGGTGGAAACATATTTGATTCCATTAAAAACCCTTATTTAGAAGAAAGCGAATGGGGCTGGCAAATTGATCCAATCGGCTTCCGTATCACGATCAATGAATTGTATGACCGTTACCAAAAACCGCTATTTGTAGTTGAAAATGGATTAGGAGCAGTCGATACACCTCTTGAAGACGGTTCTATTGTTGATGATTACCGTATTGATTACTTAAAACAACATATTGAGGCAATGAAAGAAGCTGTGGACAAAGATGGTGTTGAACTTTTAGGGTATACACCTTGGGGATGTATCGACTTAGTTTCCGCTTCAACTGGGGAAATGAAAAAAAGATATGGCTTCATTTATGTAGACCGCGACAACGAAGGTAATGGAACAATGGCGCGTTCGAAGAAAAAATCTTTTGACTGGTACAAACAAGTGATTGCTTCTAATGGTGAAAATGTAGACTATACAAAAGGATCATAAGTGATGAATGTGATACTGCTGTTAGCAGGCTGATTTTCTATATAAAGGATGAGGATATGGAAGCAAACTATATTTTTTTAGATGTAGATGGCACATTAGTGAATTATTCTAACCAATTACCGAACTCCGCAATTAAAGCTATTAAGTCTGCACAATCCAATGGGCATAAAGTTTATCCGGTAACTGGGCGCAGTAAGGCTGAAATGTATGCTGAGATAGTGGAGATCGGTTTTGATGGGTACATTGGAGGAAATGGCAATTATATTGAAAGTGGTAATGAAGTTGTGTTACATCAATTAATGACCATAGACCAAGAAAAAGCAATCGTAGACTGGTTGAACAATCGGGGATTAGCTTTTTATTTGGAGTCCAATAATGGACTCTTTGCAAGTGAACATCTTGAGACACAAGGAGAGCAAGCAGTTAATGACTATGTTGCCTATAAAGAAAATTCTGGCACAAAAGCGATGACAGTAAGGCAAGTATTTCCAGAAATGATTTTTGCTGGTCAAATGTATCGCGATGATGTGAATAAAATCAGTTTCGTTTTGGAAGAGTATGACGATTACCTAGCTGCAGTTGATTTTTTCTCTGACTTTAAAGTGGGTACTTGGGGAGGTGTAGGTGAAAAAGCTTTGTTTGGCGATATTGCTTTGGCAAATATTACAAAACAGACAGCTATCAAAAAACTCTTAGAACACCATGGAGTTGACCGAAAGAAAACGATGGCTTTTGGAGATGCCAAAATAGATATTCCTATGCTTGAGTATTGTGAGATAGGTGTTGCAATGGGAAATGGCGATCGAGAAATTAAAGCTATGGCAGATTATATAACCGATAGTGTTGATAAAGATGGACTAGAAAAAGCCTTTCACCACCTTGGATTGATAAAGTAAATTTAGTCAAGTTCAGTTTCTAAAGGAATAAAATATGCAATCAGTACAAAAATAGGTTATTCGTCGAACATATCTGTTCACGAATAACCTATTTTTTTTACATAAACAAACGATCAATCACTTTTCTGACTTAAGGAGAGCTGTTTGCGTTTCTTTCATAATAGTCATCAGAGATTGAAAAAACTGTGATAATTGTGGTTCAAATTGTGAGTCTTTTAAACAACTAACGTTTCTCTCAATAATAGCTTTTTCCCGACTGGCATCTAATACAGAGAGGTTGTGCTGCTTTTTGTAGCGGCCAACTTTTAGTACTGTGTTTAGCCGCAATTCAACTAAGCGAGTTAGCTCCTGATCAATCGCATCTATTTCTTCGCGGTATTGTTCCAGTTCAGTCATCGGTCTGTCCTCCAAGCATCAAATCCATTAAACCGATAGCGGTAACGGCTTCTAGTACTGGTAAAACGCGAGGGACGATACAAGGATCGTGACGTCCTTCGACCTCTAATTCAGTTTCAGTTCCTTCTTGGATATTGATTGTTTGTTGTTTTTTCTTGATAGAAGCAGGTGGCTTAACAGCAGCTCTAAAAACAATAGGCATGCCATAAGTAATCCCACCAATGATTCCGCCGTTGTTGTTAGAACGTGTTTTGATATGTCCTTGTTCATCATAGTAATATTCGTCATTTGCTTCTGAACCGCGCATTTTAGTAATGTCGAATCCTGTTCCGAATTCAATACCCTTGATGGCTGGAACGGCAAATACAAGATGAGCCAATTGAGATTCAACTGAGTCAAAAAAGGGGTTTCCATACCCAGCATCTAATCCTAAGACGAAGGTTTCAACGACGCCGCCAACCGAGTCGCCATCTTCTTTAGCTTCTAAAATCAAATCAGTCATTTCCGCTTTTTTTCCAGCGTTAAATAAAGGAAGCTGTTCTTCTTTGAACTGTTCAATTTGCTTCAAAGTGACTGTTTCTTGATCCTCGAAAGTTTCATCTTCAATCGTTCCAATCGATTGGATATGAGAACCTACTGTTACACCTTTTTGTTTGAGCCATTGCTGACAAATAGCGCCAGCAAAAACGAGAGGAGCAGTAATCCTGCCAGAAAAATGACCGCTGCCACGATGATCATTATGGCCATTGTAACGCACACGTCCTGGGTAATCAGCTTGTCCAGGGCGCATAACATCTTTCAATAAACTGTAGTCTTTTGAGCGTGTATTCGTGTTCCAGATGAGTGCTGTCAGAGGTGCGCCAGTCGTTTTTCCATCTAAAAAGCCGCTTAAAATTTCTGGGTGGTCTTTTTCTTTTCTAGGTGTCGTTAATGCGTTTTTTCCTGGTGCTCTACGGGCCATTTCAAAGGCCACTTGCTCCATATCGAGTTCTAATCCTGGAGGTAAACCGTTGATGGTAATACCTATAGCCACACCGTGTGATTCTCCAAATAGTGAAAGCTGTAAATTTTTACCCCATATTCCACTCATGTATTTTTCCTCCTAGTTTCTCAAATGTTTCCCAAAAATTGGGATAAGATTTTTTGACACAAACTGTGTCTTTGATGTGGATCGGTTTTTTGCATACAGTAGAAGCAATCGCCAGCATCATAGCCATGCGATGATCTTTATGGCTCCATACTTCTTGACCGCCAGCCAGTTCAGAAACTCCTTTGATCAAGAGTGAGTCGTCTACGATTGCAATGTTTGCTCCTAAAGCAGCCAGTTCCTTTTGTGTGGCGACTAATCGATCACTTTCCTTGATTCGCAGACGTTCCAAATGAATGATCTTTGTTGTTCCTTTGCTTAAGGCAGCAACTAAAGCTACTACTGGAATAATATCAGGTATTTGAGCTCCATCTATGACGCATTCACTTTCAGTTGAACAGTTATTCAATGTATCTAAAATAGAGACAATAGCCCGGTCACCTTGTAGAGAAGCAGTGTCTAGGCCTTTTACCAAAAGGTCATTTCCTAAGGCATGTGCACTCAGCCAGAAAGCCGCTTGTGAGTAATCGCCTTCGACTGTGTAATCGCTAGCGATATAAACTTGTTGACCTTTGATGCGAAACTCTTGTCCATCCTCAGCTTGTTCAATTACGATGCCAAAGGATCGTAAGACTGAAAGGGTCAAATCAATGTAGCCTTTTGATTCTATAGGTGTCGTGATCTTTAAGATAGAGTCACCTGCTAGTAAAGGCAAAGTCAATAACATGCCAGTGATAAACTGGGAACTGATATCGCCACGCATTTCATAAATACCGGGTGTTAAAGGGCCTTCGACACTCAACTGCAAATTTTGAGTTGCTGCTAGCTGATAATGGAGTGATTGAGCGTCAAATAATTCTTGATAAGGTTCAAGCGGTCTTTTGCCTAACTGACCTTGACCGATAAAGTGTGTTTTACCTTTAAATAATGTCGCTAAAGGAATTAGAAAACGTAGGGTAGAACCGGATTCATTGCAATCAACTATCCGTTTTTCTTGAACGGACCCATTACCGACCCCTTCAATAGTCAACGTCCGATCGTTATAGGAAATAACCGCTCCAAATGACCGCATCCCTGCAATAGTGGCAATCATATCATCCGATAATTGGATATTCGTGATCATGCTTCGTCCTTTGGCCAAGCTAGCACAGATAACAGCTCGATGCGCCATACTTTTAGAAGGAGGGACAGTAACGGTTCCTTTTATTTTTTCAGGAATAAGAGTTAAATGCGTCATAGTGTTCCTCCAGTGTTTAAAGATTCAAAGAAGGAAAGTGCTGTTTGATGCTTGCTAGCTTGTCCGACGTCAGCTAAAACAATCACGGACAAATGGCCTTCAATGTTTTTTTTGTCTTTTTTGATATAGGGCAATAGTTTAGGATAAGCTTCCGGATTCTCTAACTCAGTAGGCAACCGGTGTTGCTGCAAGAGAGTGATCAATTTATCTGTTGCTCCAACTTTCGTCAGTTGCTTAGCCTCTGAAATTCTTGATATAGCCACCATGCCAATAGCCACACCTTGTCCGTGTGTATATTTTTCATAATGATAGTAAGCTTCAATAGCATGTCCCAAAGTATGCCCAAAATTCAACACCATTCGTTCGCCTACGTCCTTTTCATCTGCTTGAACAATTCTTTGTTTGATCGTGCAGCAGGTCTCAATAATCCAATCAATGTGTTGCATAACTGCCAGTCGAGAAGGCATTTCCATGAGACGATGAAACAAATCTAGATTTCTTATGCAACCATACTTAATCACTTCAGCCATCCCATCCGCAAAGGCAGAATCGGTCAAAGTCGCTAGGACTAAAGGATCAATCAAGACGAGTAGGGGGTGGTAAAACGCGCCAACTAAATTTTTCCCTTCAGGTAAGTCAACACCAACTTTTCCTCCAACACTACTATCCACTTGGGCTAGCAGTGTTGTGGGAATTTGGATATAAGAAACGCCTCTTAAGTAGGACGAAGCTGCGAAACCAGTAATATCTCCTATAACTCCGCCACCTAAAGCAATGATCAAATCGCTCCGGGTCAAGCCAAATTCAGTGAATGCACTATAGATTCTGGGGAGTGAGTCAAAGGTTTTGGTCTGTTCTCCAGGAGGTAAGACAATGGATCTCACTTCAAAATTCGCTGCTTCCAAATCTTTTATTACAGACTTGCCATAGTGCTCATAGACGGTTTCGTCAGTAACAAGGGCAATTTTAGCTCCAGTAAAAACTTTTGTGACTTCACTGCTGACGCGGTCGAGTAATCCTTGTTTGATTTTTAAATCGTATGCTACTTTATGTGGTGGAAGTTTAACGGTTAATACAGACATCCATTTTTCCTCCCTTGCTTATTTTGTTAGAATACTAGCTGCTTCATTGATTGAACGTCCTTCGAAATCAGCTAATCTACGAGCTTTCTCCATCAATCGAGCGAATTCATCTGGAGTCAAACATTGTTCGCCATCACTCCAAGCGTTTGCTGGATCATTGTGGACTTCGATCATTAAGCCATCTGCACCAGCAACGATGCCAGATTTTGCACCAGCTTCAACTAAGTAAGCCATTCCACCAGCATGACTTGGATCGACAATAATCGGCAAATGAGAAAGTTCTTTGATGACTGGAACAGCTTGGATATCCAATGTGTTACGCGTTCCTGTTTCAAAAGTACGAATGCCGCGTTCACATAAAATAACATTTTCATTCCCTCCAGCCATGATGTACTCAGCTGACATCAACCATTCTTTGTAAGTTGCAGATAGGCCTCGTTTTAAAAGGACCGGTGTATTTGTTCGCCCAACTTCTTTTAACAAATCAAAGTTTTGCATGTTACGTGCTCCGATTTGAATGATATCTACTGAATCAACAAATTGATCGACCCATTTTGTCGACATCAATTCCGTTACGATGGGCATTCCTGTTTCCGCTTTAGCAACTTGAAGCATTTTTAATCCCTCTAATTCCAGTCCTTGGAAACTGTATGGGGAAGTTCTTGGTTTGAATGCTCCTCCACGTAAGAAGTTTGCGCCAGCTTGTTTCAGTTGTTTAGCAATCGTCACAATTTGTTCTTCACTTTCTACAGAACAAGGCCCCGCAATGATTCCCAACTTAGTGCCGCCAATCGTTTCATCGCCAATGTTGATGATAGAATTTTCAGGATGAAACTTTCTGTTCGCTCTTTTGTAAGGATCTTCTACTCGAATAACTTGCTCAACTTCTGGAAAAGCACGCAATTGATGAATATCGATCCCACTAGTATCGCCGATCAGACCTAAGAAATCGCGTTTGATATCGGTGAAATGACTCACAGCTACTCCTTGTGTTTCTAATTTAGTAGCTAATTCTTTAACCTCACTAGCTTTAATTCCTTGTTTTAAAACGATTATCATAATTATTCTCCTCTGCATTGTTTAGTTTATTTTGTACAAACACCTGACCAAGCTTTGAATTTATTGTCTGAAAATTCAATGATCGTTCCTTCGTTTTTTTGGATTAACTACTTTTTAATAAAATAGGGGTTGCCGAATGAATCATCCTGCGCTCGCTATTGTTTTATTGATCGTGTCCAAAAAGTTTTTTATCATTTGTTTTCCATCACTCGTTCCAATTGATTCTGGATGAAACTGTAAGCCATAAATTGGGTAAGAGTTATGCTTTACTGCCATAATTTCTCCATCTGTAATCGACGTTGCTGTAACGGTTAGACATTCTGGCAAAGTGTCTTTTAGAATGACTAACGAGTGGTAACGCATAACTTCAATTTCTGCTTTCAGCCCTTTAAACAGGTCCGCCTGATGATGCAGGACACGCGCTGTTTTGCCATGTTTGACTTCGTCGGCACGACCGACAAGCCCGCCAAACGCTTCACCAATCGCCTGATGCCCTAGACAAATCCCTAGAATAGGCACTTCACTCTGCAATTCTTTAACAATATCAACACAAATCCCTGCTTGACTTGGTGTTCCTGGCCCAGGAGAAAGTACGATGGCTTTTGGATCTAGTGCACGCACGTCTGCGATGGTCAGTGCATCATTTCGCACGACTTTTACTTCTTCTCCACATTCACCTAGATATTGGTACAAGTTATACGTAAACGAATCATAATTATCGATTAGTAAAATCATTTTTTTCCAACCTCCAGTAAGGATTTTGCTTTATTCAATGTTTCTTGGTATTCCGTTGCAGGATCAGAATCATAAACGATTCCTGCACCTGCTTGAACATACGCCAGGTTGTCTTTTATTACCATTGTTCGAATAGCTAATGCTAGATCCAAGTCTCCATTCAAATTAATGTACCCGATTGAACCAGAATAAACACCGCGTAAATTGTCTTCCAACTCATTTATAATCTGCATCGCTCGTATTTTCGGTGCACCTGACACGGTTCCTGCTGGTAGGGTGGTGGTCAGTGCATCCAATCCTGTCAGTCCATCTGCTAAGGTCCCACTAACTTCGGAGACAATGTGCATCACATGCTGGAACCGTTCAATCGTCATATACTTATTTATTGAAATCGATCCAATCTGTGAAACGCGCCCCAAATCGTTCCGACTTAAATCTACAAGCATTTTATGTTCAGCACATTCTTTTTCATCTGAGAGCAAGTCTGCTGCATACGCATCGTCTGCTGCGATCGTTTCGCCTCTTGGTCGCGTTCCAGCAATCGGATTAGTGATGACCTTATTGCCTGTGACCCTGATTAAACTTTCCGGTGAGGCTCCAAGAACAATATACTCTTCGAAATCCACGTAAAACATATAAGGAGATGGATTCGCTACTCTTAATTTTCGGTAAAACGTGAAGGGATCTACTTCAAACGGTGCTTTCATTCGTTGGGACAGTACGACCTGGAAGATATCCCCCTCAACGATATGCTCTTTTGCCTTCTTGACCAGCTTCATAAAGCTTTCTCTATCATGAGAAGTCGAAAATTCAAGAGGCGTTAGTTCGCTCATCAGCTCTTCTGCTGGCTGTTGTATCATTTCTTCAAGGATTCTGATCTGCTGATCCAAATGTTCAATCCCATCAATCGCCAACGCTACGATAGTGACTTCCTGTTTCTTATGATCAAATACCACCAGTTCCTGATAAAACATCAAATGAATATCCGGCATATTGATTTCGTCTTTTAGTCGCTCACCAATTTCTTCGTATTCACGCACTGCGTCGTATCCAACGTAACCAACTGCGCCTCCATAGAATGGAAAGGGCAAATCCAGTGATACTTGGGGAATATGCGCTTTTACAACGTTTAATGGCTTGTCATAAAATGTTTCCTCATGGATTCCTTCTTTCACGATGACGATTTGCTCATTTCCGACGATTTCCTTATAGGGATCCATTCCGATAAACGAATACCGTCCTTTTTCCCCGTGCCCACTTGAACTCTCTAATATAAATTTCTTCTTGCCTTTCAATCGTTGAAATACCGAAATGGGCGTCAGCATATCTCCGTTGATTTGTTTCGTTCTATATTGAATACTCATTTTCTTCTCCCCCGTTTAATTTAGTAAGGAACTCTTTACTGATCATTTCGTTCATGTGTCACGAATCAACGGTGAGCATTAATTGCTTTTAAAAAACACACTTCTTGATCGGAAACCCTATTTTTTCAGTCTCGCTAGTTCTCTGTAATGGGGTGGTTGACTATCTTACTCTTGATTATTGATTATTTCGTAAAAAAAAAGACAGAAACCCATTTAAAATGAGTTTCTGCCTAAGCAGAATACAGCTATTCACAGATTTTAGATTGGTCCCCCGCCCATTGTTGAAAAAAGCGAGTAACCTAAAATTAGCTACAGCTATACCTTGTATTTATCGAAGAATCACTCATTACGATTCACTCATTCAATTTTTGTGCAGCGCCAATAACCAGCGCGTACGTCGACGCCTTGGTTTTGCCATGAATAGTGCACAGTCAAATTGATAAATGAATTGTTAGTCATAATTGAGTGACCCTCCTTTCTTTTTAATAGTTTTCTTAATTTTTTCTCATTATAACGAGTCCTTTTTTGAAAGTCAACCGTAAAATTTTAGGATTCATGTACTTTTTGCATTGACACCGAAAAAATTTAGAATCCAATTATTCATCTCATTATTTGTTCAATCAAGCTAGATGAAAAAATCGGAAAATAATTATAAAGTGTCTGGATCAACTGGTGGTAAACGATTTAGAGTCGTTAAATGATAGTTCGTTAATTATTTTCATTTGTAATGTTTAATTTATTTTGTACAAACACCATACCATTACTGGCTCATATCGTTCTTCAATTGTGTAATTCGGATTCTTTTCTTTCTCAAGCACATCCTCGCTAATGATCGTGTATTTCAAATTTTTCTTACAAAATCCTGACCAAGCTTTGAATTTGCTGTCTGAAAATTCAATGACAGTGTCTTCGTTTTTTAGGATTAGATATTTTTTTAAGAAAATAGTGGTTGCTGGATGAATCATTGCTCGGTTTTCAGAATAATAGTTGTTTTTGACTAAAACCATCGGCTTGGTTTTTCGTTGAAAAACATCTACCAACTCAACTTTATCCCAATAATCATAATTAAACTCCTTCCAGCCATACTCTTTTCGGGCGCTTTTAAAAGCCACAGGAAATAACACGTATTGTTCAGCTAGTTTATGAATAGTGTGTAGTAGATTGTCAAAAGATGGATAGGCAACAATACCATCGTTTTCTGACTGGAGCAAGGATTCTGCAACTGCATAACTATCCGTGCTGCTTGGTCCTAGCGTATGAATGATCATCTCTTTTCCCCCCACTAAAATTATTAAAAAACGAAAAAACGCCACACACGATAGTCTATGAAAGAGTATCGAATGTAGCGTTAGGTAAGTTCACTAATAGTATAATATCGGATTAGTTCGTTGCCCCTTCGATTTCTTTCAAAATCTATAGGGCAACTGTTGTTAGCAGCTTAAAAAGCTTTAGCCTCTATAGATTTTCTCATAAAGAAGCTAAAATAATAATTATTCAATTGTGAGTCCATTGCAGTTTGAAGTTTTGTTAGTAAGTTCATAGTGGTCTCTCCTCAATTGAGTATTATCAGCTGTTCGCCAACTGTGAGTCCAATACTAGCAATTAAAAAAATCATTGTCAACAACAAAATGAAAAGATGTTTTGAAAAATAATTATAAAAGTGTGCGGAACAACTGGCTGCAAACGATTTAAAGTCATTTTGAATAATTGTTCGTTAATTATTTTTATTGAACTTTAGGTTTTTTTTGTCTATACTTCAACACATTATCAAAAGATGGGAAGAGGTGCTTTATGAACGTTTACGGATTATTCGGAGAATCACTTGTGCATAGCTACTCACCAAGCCTTCATAAATTGATTTATCAAAAAATAGGATTGGAGGCTGCATATCAGCTTTTTGCGTTTCCACCAACACAATTAAAGCAAGCAATGGACGGCATTAGGACGTTATCGATTAATGGAGTCAATGTCACGATGCCTTACAAAGAAGCCTCAATATCTTATTTAGACGAAATTGATTTATTTGCCCAAAAATTGGGTGCGGTAAATACGATTGAAAATGTAAATGGAAAATTGATTGGACACAATACAGATTATGATGGCTTTGGTTTGATTTTGACTCGTAGGGGATGGGAGATAAGAGGGAAAATTGCAGTTATTTTAGGATCTGGCGGCTCCTCAAAAATGGTTGAAGCCTACTTGATGGATCATGGAATCAAACGACTCTATATTGTTTCCCGAAATCCCGAGCGGTTTAAAAACACATCAAAAAAGAAGTATACCAATTATGAAGAGGTGCAATCTTTAACAGGAGATTTTCTGATCAATACGTCACCTGTTGGGATGTATCCCAATAATAAAGCAACTCCTTTAAATGAAAAAACAATTAAGAGATTTGATCGTTTGATTGATTTGATTTATAACCCTAGTGAGACAACTTTTTTAAGATTGGGACGGGAGAATAGCAAACAAACGGCCAATGGCCTGGATATGTTGGTGGGTCAAGCGGTTCGAGCAGTAGAAATTTGGGAGAACTGTTCGATTGATGAAAAAGTTACAGAAGAGCTGATTACTGAGTGGAAAAACCAACAGGGTGAGAGCTTATGAAAACAAATATTGTATTGATTGGTATGACTGGAAGCGGGAAGAGCACTATTGGAGAAAAACTCAGTCAACAACTAGAGATGCCATTTAAAGACATCGATTTGTTTATTGAACAAACGACTAAGCAGTCTATTCCGGAACTGTTTGAAGTGAGCGAAGCTCACTTTAGAGCACTTGAGACGCTTGCTTGTAAAAAAATAGCAGCAACAGAAAATCACACGGTCATTTCGTGTGGTGGTGGAGTCGTTCTTGATCAGGAAAATATTCAGGCATTAAGAAAAACAGGCTGGATCGTATTCATTGATCGGCCGATTGAACACATTGTTAAGGATATCGAGATTGGGCATCGGCCATTATTAAAACAAGGTAAAAATAGACTATACCAATTACACGAACAACGGTTTGAAATGTACAAATCATCAGCTGATTTCAGAGTGGAGAATCGATTCGCCTTAGAAGAGGTTATCCTTGAAATCAAGAACAGCCTTCCAGAAACTATTGTGCAAAAAAGGAGAAGATAGCATGAAAATCGTGATTATTAATGGACCAAATTTAAACTTTTTAGGTACCCGTGAACCTGATATTTATGGCAGACAGACGTTAGATGAGATCGAAAATAGGATTCAGGAATATGCTGAAAGGCAAGAAGTAGCTTGTTCCTTTTTTCAAAGCAATTCTGAAGGGGAATTGATCGACCGGATCCAACAAGCACATATGGATAAGGCAGATGGAATCATTCTCAATCCTGCTGCATATACTCATTACAGCTATGCTATTCACGATGCAGTGAAGTCAGTAAATGTGCCAACGGTTGAAGTGCATTTAAGTGCGATCCATGCTCGTGAGTCTTTCCGTAAAGAGTCTGTAGTAGCACCGGCTTGTGTTGGGCAAATATCAGGTTTTGGGGCAGTAGGTTACTTATTGGCTATTCAAGCCTTGAAAGAAGTCAGAAATAAAGGTGAAGAACAATGAACATAGCAATTGTTGGGTTAGGAGTTATTGGAGGTTCATTTGCTAAAGGCTTTAAGGCGGCTGGATACACCAATATTTACGGCATAGATGTCAATGAAGCAACCTTAGAAATAGCTGTAAATCAAGGGATGATCAAAGAGGGTTTTGTAGAGGCTAAAGATATTTTGCACGACATGGATATTATTATGATTTCTCTTTACCCGAATCAAATAGCGCCTTTTATTGAGCAGTACAAAAACTACTTGAAAGAGGGGGCCATTCTAACAGATGTGACGGGTGTTAAAACAACTATTATTGAAAAAGTACTTAATGTTCTTCCTTCAACAGTCGACTTTGTATTTGCTCATCCGATGCGTGGCAGTGAAAAAAAGGGAATCATTGGAGCAGACCATACACGATTTATAGGAGCGAATGCTTTGATTACCCCTATTCCAATAAATAAAGAAGCCTCTTTACAACTCATTGAAAAACTTTATAAAGAGGTTGGATTTAATCAAGTGACGCGCGTTTCTCCCGGAAAACATGATGATCAAATCGCATATGTCAGTCAATTGATGCATGTTTTGTCTGTATCCGTTGTAAACAGTCAACAAGCCTCAAAAGAAACGTTGACGTTTGCTGGAAATAGTTTCCAAGAACTTACAAGGATTGCCGATATCAATGCTGAATTATGGAGCGAACTCTTTTTAAACAATCGAATAGCTTTATTAGCGTCGATTGAACAATTCGAAACTGAACTCAATGCTATGAAGCGTACACTAGCAGATAGTGATGAAGTTGAATTAAAGAACATCTTTAAAAAAGCTACCAGGAAAAGAAGAGAATGGTATTGAGTAAAGAATCCTCTTTGTTATATCTGCTTTTTGGAGCACGTTCTAGAATAATCATTTAGATATAGGAGAGGGGGCTGGGGATTTTCTCCCAGTCCCCTCTTTAATTGAAAATAGCAACCTCTTTAGATACAAAAAAGTTCATTTGTCTATCTACGAATGTCGGACTCATGGGTTGTCAGAATAGACTGCTCATTTTTAATGCTTAAAGGTTACGGAAAGAACCTAATCACTTTTGGGAACGATTGATAAAGAGCCCTTGTTTTTGATGCGACTACACATCAACATTCGATATAGAAGAAAGATTGTCATCATTGTTAAGCATTAAACTTAGATTAAGATTTAATTTACTTTCCTGGATATCTTGTTCCGGCAGTTGAAAAGTAGTAAGATCTTTTTTTTATATCAAATATGCGACCATACATTCAACTGACTTTATTTATCTTTGAGCTGTTGTACGATGTCTCGGACGGCGGGTCGAGCACTTTCAGATACAATATTCACTGAATTATTTCCAAATTGGATCCCAGAAATCAATTCACCATGAACTTTTAGGGTATGAAGGATACCATACTTTTGGCTGACAGCACTTAAACTAGGCAAGCTAATTTGAACACCGCCAAATGTTTCGGGTTGAAGAAGACGTTCATTGACTAATTGGCTAACGAGCGGCATCCGACCCATTTTGAATGAAATGTTTTTTTCTGTACCTGCAGCATTGATAAGATAGTCTGCGTGCTGTGATTTTTGGTCTTTTAGAATAAATTCAAATGATTGTTCGTTTTCAACAATATCTATTATGTTATCAAATACGCTGATTTTATTTTCTTCCCAAGCAGTTACCAACTCCTTGCCAGTAGCAGCAGGGAACGAACTGCGTAGTTTATCCCATTTTTCGTAGTACTTGTCAAAGAAAACTTGTTTATCTGATTCGCAAAGAGCCATCCATATTTCTGCTAGAAATGGACTCATATCGTGAAGCAGATTTTGGATTGCTCCAATCTCTGTGGCATCGCGTAATTCTTCTTTGAGCATATCTTTAGAACCTAGCTGATCATTTTTCCAATGGTTTTTTAATGATAATTGTTGATAGTCTACTTCATTTTTGAACCATTCGATATACGTTTCTAATGGAATGAAACCATTGTTTTTTTCTTTAGCGTTCTTGATGTTCTCTGCTGTAAAAAACCGATAGTCGATTGCCTTAGATTTGCCTCGGATGGATTTAAATCTTCCAGATGGAGAAAAGAACGATACCTTTAAATCAGGTCGGTTATAATAAGTGTATCGAAAAATATCGATACCAGTTAGACCAGTACCCACTACACCGACTGTTGCTCCATGAGGAATAATGGATAGTTTTTTTTCGACGGGAAAAGGATTAACAATGAAGTTAGGATGGTTGATCAGTTGATAGTAATCTTTGTAAGCCAGACCGCCGATACAAAGATGGACTGCATCGAAATCTTTTACACTGGAAGACGAAGTCAATCTGAGTTGGTTATTTGGCAGCATCTGAACCATCTCAACTTTTTCCTTTATGATTTCTGCTTTTGATTCTAAAAGCCAATCGTTCATTCGATCGGTTAAGTAAGCGCCAAATAATTGACGGGGATAATGGTTTGCTGTTGTATTTTCTTGATTTTGCTGTTTCTGTGCCCATTCTTCAAAATCATTCTTGTTTTCTGGAATGATAGTAATCGTTTCTGAAGGTTGGTTCATGAGTAAAACTTCGTTATCTTTTTGATAAGGTGTACCAGTTCCAAAAGTATTTTCGTCTCCAAAGACCGTTAATTCTATTGAAGAATCGCTTTCTTTTTCTTTTGTCCATTCTCTTAGTACACTAATACCGGCAACGCCCATTCCAATAATAGCAATTTTCATATTTTTTCTCCTTAGTATTCACTTATTAGTTATATAAAATAGAGAGCTTTATAAGCAATCTAAGCAATTCAGTCTACCAAAAAAGAGCGCAAAAAGACAGCGGAGGAGCGAATTTTTTTGGAACGTTTCAGTATCCAAGCATTTTTGTCCCTTAGTTTATTAATCTATTTGAGAATCGCTTAACAGCTTATTGAATCAACTGTTTTTTAACTATATAATAGGGTGCATAGAGAACATGACCGGACGTTACAATTAGGAATGTTCTTATTTATTGTGAGAGCGAGAATAACGCTAAGGAACAGAGCTCGTGTTAGCTCGTTAGTGCCGATTGTCTAAGGCTTCTGTTTCCAAATGACGATAAAAGTTGTAGAAGAAAGAATATAAAAGTTACTTAAATAGTTATTTTTAGGAATGGTGGAATATCAATGAATACAAACATAGATTTACTGATCGAGTACTTACCCTTTATTGCTCCACTTATTTTGTTGCAGATAGGTCTTGCTATTTTCTCAGCCGTTCATGTCGTTCGTCATCCTAATTATAGATTTGGAAATCGGATGATGTGGTTGCTAATAGTCCTTCTTATTCAGTGGATTGGCCCGCTAGTCTATTTTGTTTTTGGAAGAGGCGATGAACATGATCGTTGAGATCAAAGGAGTCTCTAAAAAAATTAGCGACCAAGAAGTGCTGAGAGACATCAATTTATCTATTCCGGAGCATTCTATTTTTGGTTTTATTGGAGCAAATGGTGCTGGAAAAACGACGCTCATGAAATGTATGGTAGGCTTGCTGCCCACTAGCGCTGGAACTATTACTATTGCAAATGAGCCGGTTATTTTTGGAGGAACCAAATCGAATGAGCAGGTCGGCTATTTGCCTGATGTTCCTGAATTTTATCCTTTTTATAATGCAAGAGGATACTTGGAGTTATGTGCAGTGATCACAGGTCTTCCCAAAAATGAATGGCAATCTCGAATTAATGAACTGTTAGATTTAGTTGGTTTGGAAGATACTAGTGCGTTGATAGGTTCGTATTCAAGAGGAATGAAACAGCGTTTAGGGATTGCACAAGCGTTGCTTAACCGTCCTAAATTACTTATTTGCGATGAACCGACTTCAGCCTTGGATCCTGTAGGACGCTCAAAGATCCTTTCTATATTAGAAGAAGTCAAGCAAGAGACGACTGTCTTTTTTTCTACCCATATTCTTTCAGATGCGGAACAGATTTGCGACT
Source organism: Carnobacterium pleistocenium FTR1 (assembly GCF_000744285.1). Taxonomy (NCBI): domain Bacteria; kingdom Bacillati; phylum Bacillota; class Bacilli; order Lactobacillales; family Carnobacteriaceae; genus Carnobacterium; species Carnobacterium pleistocenium. The sequence goes on from NZ_JQLQ01000002.1 coordinate 266,141, forward strand.
CCGTTGCTATGTTGCATGAGGGAACGATTATTTTTCAAGACCAATTGCAGACATTACAACAGAAATTCGATGATTACTTTGTATACACCTTTACTGTAGCTGCAAGTGAAGCCCAGAAGTGCTTAATTAAACTCCCATTTCTTATGGAAGTGAAGGACAACCAATTGTTAGTTCGACTGCAAAATAATCAAGAGAAATTAGTGATGATGCGGGAAATTGTTGCGCAAGGACTCATTCTCCAATCTCTTCACCCACAAAGCCGCCAGTTAGAACAACTTGTACTGGAAGTGTTATCATGAATCAATGGAGCGGTTTTTTAAAAAAAGAGTGGATTGAAAGTATAAAGTCATATAAGCTCTTGCTTATCATCACTTGTTTTTCATTTCTAGGTATTCTTAATCCTTTTACCGCTAAGATAACTCCTGTTCTGTTCGAGAAGTTTCTTCCTGAAATAATGATTTCTTTACCTGAACCTAGTGCGCTGGATTCGTGGATGCAGTTTCATAAGAATGTTCCACAAACAGGGATGATATTCTTTATTCTTTTATTTAGTACAATTGTATCTAAAGAATTGGAAAAAGGAACTTTAACGATGCTTTTGACGAAGGGTCTATCGCGTACTACCGTGATCACTACTAAGTTCTTTATAATAAGTGGGTACTGGATTGGTGCTATTTCATTATCTTTTCTGATCACTTATGGCTATACAGCCTATTATTGGGATCAAGGAACTGTCTATCACACGGTTTTCGCTGCTTTTGGTCTTTTGTTGGTCGGACTGCTCCTTCTTTCGATCACACTGTGGGGCAATACATTTTTTGCTAACTCATCTGGAGGAGTTATTGCAGCCCTACTTGCATTTGGAGCATTATCTTTAGCTGCAATCATTCCGACAGCTATCAAATGGAATCCGATAGCATTGCTAACCGAAGCTTCTAATTTATTAACAAATATGACAGAACCTAAGGAATTATGGCTGCCTTGTCTTGTAGCTATTGGATCTACAGTGAGCTTTGTCTGTTGGACTGTACGCCATTTCAAAAAAAAACAGATCTAATGATATGGATTTAAAAATAGGGTACGAAAAAATCACTTCCAAATATAAATTTGGGGTGATTTTTTATATACTTATAATTTGACTGTCTAAATTAGCTTTATAAGTTCTACACTTTTTTTCTTTTTGATAATAATTTGACAGTTTGACAGATGGAAGAAAGATGTAGCCTCCTCAATTTGCAAGTCGCCTAAACAAATCTTTAGAGGGCTTCATAAGCTGATTCTGTTTATTTTCTCTTATAAGATCGATGTAGTATAATTGATTTGTAAGAGAAGAGCTGAAATGGACACAAAACAAGGGGTCTAAGTGGTACACTTCATGGCGGTTGACGCTATTTTGTCAGGATTATTTATAGTAGTTATTCCCACTTGGAGCTGGTCTAAAATAAACGGCAAATGATAAGGATACTAAAAGCAGGGAAAATTTAACAGGACTCTCGTGAGCAGTTGATAATTGGTTTGTTGTCTTTTGGGATAGGTAATGTGCACAGGATTATTTAACTTAACGATTCTTTCAAATTAGTTAAGGAAGAGGTGCTCTCATAATGAAGATTAAAGGGAATAAAAAACGCAACGCTCTGCTTCTATTGATTCTGCTTGTTGCTTTTATGTTGATTCCTTTTGTAAGCGTTCTAGCTGAAACGATTTCTGGTGATAACGTCATTGTAGAGTCAGATGAGACTTTAGAAAAAACTAGTTTTCTTTCAGGGTCAAATGTCCGTGTCGATGGAGATATAAATGCGACTACTTTTATAACAGCTGCTAACACCGAGGTTAACGGGACGATTGATGGAGATTTATTTGTTATAGGTCAAAACGCTACTATAAACGGCACAGTCAATGGGAGTGTATTTGTAGCAGGACAGAATATCACCGTAAACGGTGTTGTTGAAAATACTATTTATCTAGCTGGAGCCACCTTAAAAGTGGGATCTCAAACAAATGGGAGTGCTTTTCTAGCAGGACAAAATGTCTCCATTGAAAAAGCTGCAGTGATTGAGAAAGATGCTTTTGTGGGTGCATCTCAAGCCTATCAAAACGGTGTGATCAATGGTGATTTATCTAGCTCAAGCGAATCGCTATCTGTTGGCGGAAAAATTGGCGGAGATTTAGACTATAGTAGTCAAAATAAGGCTGTTTTTTCAGGGAATTCTGAAGTCGCAGGCGAAACAACTTGGAAAAAAATGGAACTTGAATCTTATAAAGATTCAAGAGCGATGTTCACTACCGCAATCTTGATGCAAGTTCTCTTTAGCATAGCAGCTTCTTTAGTCGTATGGCTGTTTGTCAGATGGATCAGACCGGATTTATGGACTAACTTAGCCGAACAAATAACGATTTCTCAACTTAAAGCACTTGGTTTTGGAGCGTTAGCTGTTGTAGTAGTTCCAATAGTTTCGTTGCTTTTGATGCTTACCATTATAGGAATACCTTTAGCTTTTATCTTATTAACGCTATACGGATTATCCCTTTATGTTTCAACGATCATTCTTGCCGTTTTTATAAGTCTTTGGTTCCAGAAAAAATTTAGCTGGTCCAATGTACAATCTTTTTGGGTGTTCTTACTAGGGCTGATCATTTTAAATGTTTTAGGGATCATACCATTTATTGGTTGGATCCTCGGTTTCATTACTGTGTCCTTTGGATTAGGATCGATTGTATTGTCGATACTAAACCGTAGAACTCAAATAAAAAGTATTTAAAAATAGATAATGATAACTAATGGTGGTAGAAAGAATCATTCTAAAAGTTTAGTTCTTTGAATTTGTTTCATAGCTAGATTTAGCAGCTATGTTCTGACCCCCGAAAGATAACGTTTTAATATAGTCTTACATCAAATGGTGAGAATACTTCAAAAAAATTTCTTCTGGAATAGACGGGTTTGCTTGTGGAGAGCCAAGGGAACGCCTGAAGCCTAAAAAAGTCTTCCGGCTTTCAAGCTTCAAACACACCGTAATCGCACTGAAGTGCTACCGTTGTGTAATTCTCATTGAATTCTCTACATGGCTACAAGCAACCCTATTCCTCCATAAATTTTGAGTAAGTAATGCCATTAGATTAAGTCTATCAACACTAAAAATTATAGGTCTTTTAATATTGAGCAGCTGATTGGCTGGCGTGGATGCGGTATTGAATTGGACTCACGCCCGTCAATTTTTGCTTTATATCGGAATCAATCAGACCAGACTACGCGAAAATTAGCTGTTATAAGAATACTTTAGACTGATTGACCCTGATACTGCCAAAAAAATAAAAACCGTTATAAGTGTCTTTTGAAAAAAGACTTTATAACGGTTTTTTTCTGTTGTTCATTGATTTATTTAATAGCGGCTTCTAATGCGACTTCAATCATTTCGCTGAAGCTTGTTTGACGTTCATCAGCTGATGTTTGTTCTCCAGTAATCAGGTGGTCACTAACAGTTAAGATACTAAGAGCACGCACATGGAATTTAGATGCTAGGTAATAAAGACCGGCTGTTTCCATATCTACACCTAATACATCAAGTTTTGTCATACTGTTCATTGTATCTTCAGTATCATTATAGAATGTGTCAGAAGAAAAGACGTTTCCAACATGAACGGTCATGTCTTTCTCAGTTCCGATATTGAAAGCGTTACTGATCAAACCATAATTACCAATTGGTGGGAAGTATATTGGCGCTAGGTCTTTAAAAATAAGGGAGGAGTCTGTCGCTGCAGCTTGAGCAATGATAACGTCACGAATATGTACGTCTTTTTGAATAGCTCCACACGTTCCAACACGTATCAATGTTTTAACACCGTAATCATTAATTAATTCATGAATATACAAGACTGCAGAAGGCATTCCCATTCCAGTACCTTGTACGGAAATTTTTTTACCTTTATAGGTTCCTGTATAACCAAGCATATTTCTAACAGTATTGTAGCAAACAGCATCTTCTAAAAATGTTTCAGCAATATATTTTGCACGAAGCGGATCCCCAGGTAATAAAACGATGTCAGCAATTTGACCTTCTTTTGCACTAATGTGAAAACTCATAAATAAATTCCTCCTCTTATGTGGTTAATACCTATAATAAAGGATAAAAACGATAAACGTTATGAAAGCGTTATCTAATAAGAAGTAATCATGTTCACACTAAAGCTGTTGGATAAGTCATCGAAAGAAAGCGCTTTCTATTATATTATAAAGACAAGCCGATAGAGCATTAATCAAAATTTGCATATGCTTGTAATTTATCCATATCAAGGACGGTTATCGTCTTTGGCTGTAATGAGAGAATATGTTCATCTTGTAAATCTTTAAAGGCTTTAGAAACGGATTCACGTGTTACACCAATCATACTAGCAATCGTGCTTTGGTTGATATTTTTTATCGTTAAATCATTGGGTTTTTCATTGTTCTCGATAAAATCAAGTAAAACACGACAAACGCGAGTGTGGACACTATAGAAAGTTAAATTTCTTATTTGTTTATTCAAAGTTTCAAAGCGTTGATGGTGGATCCGGAAAATATTTTCCAGAATTATTTTATTTTTATAGATTAAAGCAATAAAATCAGCCTGAGACAGATGATGAATTTCAGCATCTTCAGTGACTTCAACAGAAGATAGAGCTGGGCTTTTAGAAAAAAGTTCAACTTCTCCGATTACTTCATGTTTTCTAACAAAGTCAAGGATGATTTCTTTATCTTCATACGCTCTATAAATTTTTAAAGCACCGCTTTTAATAATATAGACTTGATCAATGGGATCCTCTTCAAAAATGAGGATATGATTCTTTTTATATTTTCTAGATGGGATGGAATTTAAGATAGTTTTGATCTGTTCATCTGAAAGACCATCAAACAATTTAATACCCTTGCTCATGTTTTCACCTCAATAAAATTTTAATAGCAATAAGATTGTACCACTAAATAGGGAGGAAAAGAAATATGAAAAGCAAACGGATTCATTTGATCGTGTTAGATTCAGTTGGAATTGGTGAAGCACCAGATGCGGCATCATTTAATGATACAGGTTCACATACACTAGGACACATCGCGGAATCAATGGAGTTAGCCTTACCAAACCTAGAAAAAATGGGTTTAGGAAATATTGCAGATTTGAAAGGGATCAATAAGGTAGCAGCAAGTGAAGCGTATTGGACAAAGTTAGCTGAAAAAAGTGTGGGTAAAGATACAATGACGGGTCATTGGGAAATTGCTGGTTTACAAATTGACACGCCATTCAGAGTTTTTCCAGAGGGATTCCCAGAGGAGTTGCTTGAAAAAATTACCGCATATTCAGGAAGAAAAATTATTGGAAATAAACCAGCATCTGGAACAGGTATTCTTGATGAATTAGGTGAAGAGCAAATGGAAACGGGAGCTTTGATTATTTATACATCAGCTGATCCAGTTCTTCAAATTGCAGCGCACGAAGAAATTATCCCTTTAGAAGAGTTATACGATATATGTGCGTATGTCCGTGAGATCACAAAAGAAGATCCTTATATGATTGGTCGGATCATCGCACGTCCTTATCTTGGAGAACCGGGTGCATTCAAACGTACAGCTAACCGGCACGATTACGCGCTAAGCCCATTTGGTTCTACAGTATTAGATAAACTTAAAGCTAACGGAAAAGATGTTATTGCAGTTGGTAAAATCAGCGATATTTTTAATGGACATGGCATTACTGAAGCAGTTCGGACAAAAAGCAACATGGATGGAGTAGATCAATTATTAAAAGTAATGGAAAAACCATTTGAAGGGTTGTCTTTTACTAATCTAGTCGATTTTGATGCTCTTTACGGACATCGCAGAGATACAAAAGGTTATGGCGAAGCATTGATGGATTTTGACAGGCGTCTACCAGAAATTCTAGCTAGACTTGAAGAAGGAGATTTGTTGCTGATAACAGCAGACCATGGAAATGATCCAACCGCTCCAGGAACAGATCATACACGCGAATATATTCCGTTGCTTGCTTATTCAAAACAATTTAAAAATGCAAAAGAGTTGAAAACAGCCAATTATTTTTCGGATATCGGTGCGACAATTGCTGCAAACTTTGATTTACCAGCATTAGAAAATGGCAAAAGCTTTTTAGCAGAACTAAATTAAAAGATAAAATAAAAAACTACAGGAGTGATAAAAATGAAAAAATCAACTATTAAAACTATTGGGTTCGCTTTATTATCAATGACAGTATTGGCAGCTTGTGGAAATGACAGTGCCAGTGAAGCTGGGGATGAAAGTGAAAAAACGGATTTCAAATTAGGCATGGTAACTGATTTGGGAAGTGTGAATGATAAGTCATTTAATCAAAGCGCATGGGAAGGGTTACAACAATTAGAAAAAGATAAAGGGTATGAAGTGAAATACTTAGAACCTAAAGCAGATTCAGAAGTTGAGCCAAGTTTACTTCAATTTGTTAATAGCCAAACAGATTTGACTTGGGCCACTGCAGCAACGTTAGCAGATGCTGTGACAACGATTGCTTCTAATAATCCAGATACAAAATTAGGTATTATCGATTCAGATATTGAAGGGATTGAAAATATTGTTTCGGTTTCATTTAAAGAAAACGAAGGTGCTTTTCTAGCAGGTGTTGTTGCAGCTAGTATGACTGAAACAGACAAAGTTGGCTTTGTTGGTGGAATGGAAATCCCAGTTATTCAACGTTTCCATGCAGGTTTTGAAGCAGGGGTCAAGGCTGTTAACCCAGAAGCAACAGTAGTTGTAAACTACGTCGGTGTCTTTAACCGTGTGGATATGGGTAAATCAGCTGCTTCTACAATGTACAACGATGGTGTAGATACTATCTTCCACGCTGCGGGCGGTACTGGAAATGGTGTCTTTAATGAAGCTCAAGAACGTTTTGATAATGGAGAAAAAGTTTGGGTGATCGGAGTTGATAAAGACCAATCACTAGAATTCGGCGATGATATTACACTAACTTCTATGATGAAAAATGTAGACAGAGCAGTATATGATATTTCTGAAAAAACAGCTGAAGGAAACTTCCCAGGTGGAGAAGTTGTTCGTTTAGGTTTAGCTGAAGATGGCGTAGGCTTAGCAACAACATCAGATAAAAATGTGCCAAAAGACATATTAGATCTTGTTGAAGATTACAAAACAAAAATTATTTCTGGAGATATTACAGTTCCTGAGAAACCATAAAGGAGAGTCATACGATGGAACAAAAACGAGTTGAAAAAGTATTAGAATTAAAACATATTACAAAAAGATTCGGTAATTTTGTTGCTAATGATGACGTTTCGTTGACTGTAAGACGTGGAGAGATCCACGCCTTGCTCGGCGAAAATGGTGCAGGGAAATCTACTTTAATGAATGTTGTTTTCGGTATGTACCAACCTGAAGAAGGCAGCATTTCAGTCTACGAAAATGAAACAAAAATTGAAAATCCAAACCATGCGATCCATTTAGGTATTGGAATGGTTCACCAACATTTCAAGTTGATTGAAAATTTTACGGTCACGGAAAATATCATTATTGGTATGGAGCCAAAAAACGGCATCCGCTTAAATATGAAGGCTGCTGTTAAAGAAGTTAGAAATATATCTGAAAAATATGGTTTGAAAGTAGACCCAAATAGTAAAATTGAGGATTTACCAGTCGGCATGCAACAGAAAGTTGAAATTTTGAAATGTTTATATCGTGGAGCAAATCTATTGATATTTGATGAGCCTACAGCTGTTTTGACCCCCGATGAGATCGGTGAGTTATTACAAGTAATGCAAACGTTGGTAGCAGAAGGTAAATCCATTATTTTGATTACGCATAAATTAAATGAAATCATGAAAGTAGCTAACAAATGTACTGTTATTCGTAAGGGGAAATACATTTCTACTGTCGATATAAAAAATTCAAATAAAGAAGAACTTGCGGAAATGATGATTGGTAAAAATATTTCGCGTGAGATTGATAAACAGGCATACGACCCTAAACAAAATGTATTAGAAATCAAAAATCTTACAATGTTAAGTCCGAGTAAAAAGAAACTATTAAATAACATTAATCTATCTGTTGCCGCTGGAGAAGTTGTAGGGATTGCTGGTGTTGATGGAAATGGTCAGATGGAATTAGCAGAGGCAATTGTTAAAATGCGTGATTTCCAAGAAGGGGACATATTAATTAACGGTGTCTCTCAAAAAGACAAGTCAACTCGTGAAATCTATGAATCTGGTGTGAGTTATGTACCAGCAGATAGACACAAACATGGATTAGTATTGGATAACGATATTGCAGAGAATTTAATTTTAATCGAATATTACAAAGAAAAGTATAATCAAGGGATCAAATTAAATAAAACATTGATGTACGAAGAAGCAAGGGCTGCTATGAAAAATTATGATGTTCGCGCTGAAAATGAACGAACGATTGTACGTGGTATGTCTGGTGGGAACCAACAGAAAGTCATTTTATCAAGAGAAATTGGCCGTGATCCAGAACTGCTTATCATTGTACAACCAACTCGTGGACTTGATATTGGCGCGATTGATTTTATCCATCGTCAAGTTATTCGCTTGCGGGATAAAGGTGTTGCGGTCTTACTTATTTCTTTTGAATTAGAAGAAATACTAACTTTATCAGATAGAATAGATATTATTTTTGATGGTCAAATAGTCGGACAAACAAAACCAAATGAAACAAATGATAGAGAATTAGGTCTAATGATGGCTGGTAAAGGATCGGGTGATGAATGAGACCATGGAAAAAATTAGACAAGACTTTAAGAATAGCCAAGCAACTATTCCACTGATCGCTGTTTTCATTGCGTTAGTTATTGGAGCAATCGTCATGCTGATTGGTGGATATGACCCAATAGCAGCCTATGAATCATTAGTTTTAAAGATTTTTGGTTCACCTTACGACATAGGTGAAACCGTCCGTGCTATTATTCCGCTTATTTTAAGTGGATTTGCAGTTGCGGTTGCTAGTAAAGCTGGTATTTTTAACATCGGGGTTGATGGACAGATCATTATGGGGGCAGTCAGCTCTCTCTTAGTAGGTACATTAATTGATTTACCTCCTGTTATACATGGCATAGTAGCTATTATAGTTGGTGTGATTGCTGGGGGTTTATGGGGGGTCTTGATCGCTAGTCTTAAGACTAAGTTCGGGATCAATGAGGTTATCAGTTCAATCATGTTGAACTATATTGCGTTGTATCTGAGTCATATGTTAATCAAAAGTTTTGCAGCACAAGAGGGAACAGCACGCTCATCTCTTATTAAAGAATCAGCTAGTGTCAGTTTTCCTTCATTAAATGATCTGTTCAGCGGTGTACGTATCCACTGGGGTTTCATAATTATCCCATTCGTTATTTTCGGATTTTATTATTTCTTTGAAAAAACGCGGTGGGGTTATGAAACTAAAACAGTTGGGTTAAATCCTGATGCCGCAAATTATTCCGGGATGAAAGTAAACGGAATCTTAATACGGACAATGTTTATCTCTGGCGCATTAGGTGGATTAATTGGCGCCTTGGATACATTAGGCGTTTACGGATATGTAGCGATCGTATCTTCTACAAGTGGCGTAGGATTTGATGGTGTGGCGGTTGCTTTATTAGGAGGCAACTCAACATTAGGGACGACCTTAGCAGGTATTTTGATTGGAGCATTAGATTATGGATCACAAGGAATGCAGTTTGGTGCAGGAGTACCAAGTGAAATTATTGGAATCGTTATTTCACTTATAATCTTCTTCGTTGCAGCTCCTGGAATTGTTAAAGCGTTGTTACCGAAAAAAAAGGCGCTTAAAAAGGAGGTAAAATAAGATGACAGCCAATATTATAAGTGGAAGTTTGATTTTTGCCGCAGCCTTATTATTTGGTGGCCTAGGCGGTATGTTGAGTGAGAGAGCTGGTGTTATCAACCTAGGAATAGAAGGATTCATGATCTCTGGAGCATTTTTTTCAGCGCTAGGTGCTTATTATGCTGAATCAGCTGGCATGGGAGGCTTAAGTCCTTTTATTGGTTTGTTGGCAGCTTTTATATTTACCACAATATTCTCAGGAATGCATGCTTTAGCAACCTTGAAATACAAAGCAAATCACGTTATTAGTGGGGTTGTTATTAATTTATTAGCAGCTAATGTTACTTTTTTCTTAGTTAAACTGCTATTCGATGGCTCAGCAGAAACACCTCGTTTGAAAAATATGTTTTTAAAAATTTCTATTCCAGTTCTATCAGATATCCCGATAATCGGTAAAGCACTGTTCAACTCGTATCCTACGACCTACATTGCTTTTGCAGCAGTACTTTTAATCGGATTTGTTTTCTTTAAGACTTCTTTAGGATTGCGACTAAGAGGTGTCGGAGAAAACCCTGGATCTATTGATACAGCTGGGATCAATGTGATGAAAATTAAGTTTTGGGCTGTTATGATGAGTGGTTCGATTGCTTCATTAGGGGGGGCGACGATTGTTTTAACGACAAACGGTAATTTCTCATTTAATACGATTGCTGGACAAGGATATATTGCGATCGCAGCTGTTATCTTAGGACGATGGAATCCATATGGTGTTTTAGCGGGTGCTTTGCTCTTTGGATTTGCTCAGTCAATCAAAGATCAAATTCAAATTTTAGATTTCGCTAGTTCTATCCCAACAGAAGTATTTTACATGTTGCCTTACCTAGTTACTTTATTGGCTCTTATCTTTACTGGTAGAAAAACTCGTGGACCAAAAGCTTTAGGAATCCATTATGATGCGAGTGTGAGGTAATGGCAACGGTGCAACAATTTTTTAAAGTAGAAGAAAGAGGCAGTACGTTACAAACAGAAGTAGAAGCTAGTGTTACTTCTTTTGTTTCGATCGTTTACATTGTGGCAGTTAATGCTCTTATTCTATCGCAAACAGGAATGAACTATAATTCCGTTATGATTGCAACTATCTTAACAACGGCTGTTAGTAATATCTTAATGGGCTTATATGCGAAGTCACCGTTAATTTTAGCTCCAGGCATGAGCGACAACGCATTTTTCGCTTATATCTTAGTAGGTGCTTTTGCTTTTACGTGGCAAGAAAGCTTGTCGATCGTTTTCATTGTGGGCATTATCTTTTTCTTATTGACGTATTTTAACATCACAGGTCAGCTTTTGCGTGCTATACCAGCTACAATGATTAAGGGAATGAGTGCAGGAGTCGGGTTTTTCTTGATTTTCCTTGGCTTAAAAAACAGTGAAATTATTGTCTCTTCGCCAGACACGATCGTGGCTTTGAATAATATTTTCCAACCGATTCCGTTGACGATGTTAGCTACATTATTAGTAGGACTGTTTTTGTTTGTTAAAAATGTTAGAGGAAATTTTTTGTTAACGATCGTATTCGGAGTGATCATTTCAATCTTTTTAGGAGTTACGGATATTAGCTCATTCTCTTATTCTCTGATTGATGCCCGGTCATTAGAACCCTTTATTTTTCAGTTTGATTTTTCTAGTGTCCTTTCTTTCAACTATTGGATCGCAGTCTTTTCATTACTGATTTTAGTTGTCTTTCAAAATCTAGGAACCCAAATTAGTTTTTTGAATTCTGAAGATCCAACAGTTTTGAAGAAAACATTAGAAGCAAATGGTTTATCTGTTATTATGGCAAGTGTTCTAGGGTGCAGCTCTACTTGTACAAGTGCAGAAGGTGCAACAGGAATAGCTGTAGGTGGAAAAAGTGGATTGACTTCATTTTTAGTAGGGATTTATTTTCTTTTCACCATCTTATTTATTCCTTTTATCGCACTCATTCCACTAGCGGTCATCTCTGCGCTGCTCGTGATTGTAGGTTCACTGCTAGTGGCAGGCAATTTGAAAGATATCGATTTTACTGATTTCACCGAATATTTCCCGGCAATTCTAATGGTCTTAATGATGGTTTTGACTTTTAATATTGCGGATGGAATCGGATGGGGATTCTCATTCCATACATTTCTTAAAGTAAGCACTGGAAAGCATAAAACTGTATCAAAAATGATGTATGTTTTAACTGGAGTGTTTATTATATACTTTGTATTGAAATTCATTTAACTGAAAATTTCACAAAAAGATAATCTTGTGTCCTTTTACTACAAAACAATCTGTCCACCTTTAAAAAAATTATTACTATTTTTTAATAGACTGGTTCTTACAATCAGGACAAGTATAAAGTTTATACTGTTTGCATTTGCGCTACGGGCTATATTTTATGAAAAGAATAATCCAGTCGATTGATTCTGATCCATACAAAAACACTCCTTACAAAGCACCTTAGAAATAGTTAGTCTTTCTAAGGTTTCCTTTGCAGGGAGTGTTTTAATTTTCACATTTTTTTAACGAACAAGAATTATAATTTTTCACCATCAAAATTACCGTCTAATGCTTTTTGAGCAAGGACATTTAGGTAATTCCAAGGACGGTTGAACCCTGGTTGGAAGAAGAAATCAGCAAACGCTAATTGCTCGAGTGTCCAGCCTGATGAAATAGCTACAGATAGAGCATTGATGGAAGCTGTAACGTCATAAGTTGACAACAATTGAGCACCAACAATACGATGACTTTCTTTTTCAAAATGGATTTTCATCATAACTTTTTCGTCATCAATAAAAGTTGGGCGAATATTTTCTACTACAAACGTGCTGTCTACTTCAGCGTCAATAGAATCTTGATCAATATCTTTAACCCCCGTAGAAGTTAATTTGTAATCAAAGAGTGTTAATCCAGAAGTACCAGAAACATAAGGCATTTTTACCTTTTTCTCTAAAATGTTTTTAGCTGCGATCACACCTTGACGACGAGCGTTAGATGCTAAGGCAATTAGTTTAGACCCATGGTTTGGCGCAAATGGAATTTTTGTAGCATCTCCCATTGCAAAAATATCTTTTTCAGACGTTTCTAAATAATCGTCAATAACGACCGTGCCGTCTGGCTTCAAGTCAACGATTCCTTGAAGCCATTTCGTATTTGGACGGACCCCAACAGCCATTATAACAGTGTCTGCTTCATATTCGCCTTGATCGGTGACCACTTTAGTAACGGTCCCGTTTTTGCCAATGATTTCTTTTACCATTTCACCCGTGCGAACAGTAAGTCCGTGTTGGTGCATGTTTTCATTTAAGGTATCAATAAATTCTTTATCGAGATAGGTATTTAGTACGCGATCTAAAGAATCAATAACTGTAGTCTCAATCCCAAATTTTGTAAAAGCCTCAGCTACTTCGATTCCAATGTACCCTCCACCGACAACAACCGTTTTTTTCGATTGGTCCATGCGCGCTTTAACTTTTCCAGCCCAGTTACGGCCACGTACATAATAGATATTGTCTAAGTCAGCACCAGGAATAGGAATTTCAATAGGCACTGCACCTGGAGAAAGAATCAATTTGTCATAGCTTTCTTGAGTCTCACCATCAGTTGTTTTTACAGTAATCATTTTAGCTTTTGGATCGATTCCAGTAACGTCACTATTCATATGGACGTTTATGTTTTGCTTGATATATGACTCTTCAGTTGCGTAATGCAAACTATCTAAAGAATCAGCCAATCCTTCTAAGTAACTTTGAATTCCACAAGATAAGAATGATGCGGTGTCACCGCGTTCATACAAATGTAACTCAGCATCTGGCTGTTCTTTTAACAATGTTTGAATGGCTTCATAACCAGCATGTGATGTTCCGACAACAATAATTTTCAAAAAAAGGCCCCCAATAAAGTTTTTTAGTACAAATGTACCTTAACACTTAAGTTGGTTTTTTTAAAACAATCTGCCTAAAGAGAATGTTAGAAAGTACAATCGCTTTTAGTGTTTACTTGTTAGATCCAACTTATGAATAATTTTTTAATTGAGTTTTTACGTGGTCAATAAACGTTAATTCTAAAGTTGACAAGGCCTTATTTTTTTTATAAGCAATAAAGTAACTAACACACATGATTTTAGGATCAATGTAAAAAACATTATAGTGATGGAAGGACTCGATTTCAGAAAGGGCGCTTTCTGGTAAAAATGTTAAGCCCATTCCTTTTCTGGCAAGAGCTGAAGCTGTAAAAATATTTTTGCTCTCTAGTACAATACTAGCTTTAATGCTAAGCTTTTTAAAAAACTCATTGGTTTGTCTGCGAATGCCTGATTCTTGATTTGTCAGGACATACTTTTCATTTTTTAAAATAGTTAAGGGATAAGGGAAAAGGGTTATTTTTTTCAAACCAGATTGATAAAGAGCACTTGTTTTTGGTACGATCACACACCAACGATCTTCAGTTAAGACAATAGCAGATAGGCTGTCATCTTTTTTAGGCATCAAACCTAAATAAAAATCTATTTTATTTTCTTGTATATCTTGTTCAGTTAGTTTAGGGCTTTGTTCTAAGATTTTAAATTCAATTTCAGAATAGTCTTTTTGAAATGAGGGTAAGATCATGGGTAGCAAAAAGGTTCCCATAAGAGATTGGACTCCTATTCTTATACGGCCCTTTCTTAGGTTGGTTATAAGAGACAATTCGTCTAACATATCATCGTATTGTACTTGAATAGACTTCATGTGTGAAAGATAGCGTTCACCTGAATAAGTTAATTCAATTGGATTGTGTGTTCTATCTACAAGAGAAGTCTTTAGCTCCTCTTCAATTTTAGTGATGTACTTGCTGAGGTAAGGTTGAGAAATATAGAGAGATTTAGCTGCTTGAGTAAAAGTCCCATCGGCTATCAGAGCTTCTAAATAACGAACAATCATATTATTATACATAGAATTAAATTCCTTTCTAATTAGTGAAAATTAACACTTTCACAATACATAATAAATAGGTTATTAATATTATAACAACTTATAACTTATTTGGAAAGAGTGGTTTTTTTTATTCGAAAGAATAATTGACGATTATCGATTTTGGATGCCGTTTTTAAAAGGAATAGTTAATTTATAAGTAGAGTTTTGAAAAATACAGAACCAAAAAGGAATAGGTTTATTAACAAAAGAGTAATTTCACAATATCTAAATTCTGTTTTATAATAAATAGATAAAGTTAATAGATTAACAAGAGAGAAGGAAAAATAATGTCAACGATATGTGAAATGTTAGGAATCGAATACCCTATTTTTCAAGGAGCTATGGCAAGAATTGCAACCCATAAAATAGCAGGAGCAGTTTCTGAAGCTGGTGGTTTAGGTATTTTGGGATCAGGCGGTTGGTCAGCAGATCAATTGCGTGAAGAAATCAGATTAACCAGAGAAATCACTAAAAAACCGTTTGCTGTTAATTTAATGTTGCAAATGCCAAATTGTGATGAATTGGCTCAGGTTATTTTGGATGAAAATATAAAAATTGTTACGACTGGTGCTGGATCTCCAAAAAAATATATTCCAGTATTTAAAGAAGCGGGCATAAAAGTGATTCCCGTTATCGCTTCTGTGAGACATGCTATTAAAATGCAAGCAGCAGGGGTAGATGCAGTTGTTGCAGAAGGTCAAGAAGCAGGGGGACACATCGGTCAAACGTCAACGATGTCTTTATTGCCACAAATTGTTGACGCAATAGACATACCTGTATTAGGTGCTGGCGGTGTAGGTGACGGACGTTCGCTTGCTGCAATTTACGCATTAGGCGCGCAAGGAATTCAAGTAGGAACATTATTCTTATCAGCAGAAGAATGTCCGATTCCAGATAGCTATAAACAACGTTTGATCAATTCTATTGATACAGATACTATTGTAACTGGTCGTAAAGCAAAAGACCCTGTTCGATCATTAAAAAATAGCATGTTGGAAAAATTTTACCAATTGGAAATGGAAAATGCTCCTCATGAAGAGTTGGAAAAATTAACGCTTGGTTCATTATCTAGAGCAGTTTACGACGGAGATATGGAAACAGGATCTGCAATGGCAGGCGAAATTGCGGGTATGATCAAAAATATACGTCCAGCTAAACAAATTATTGAAGAACTATTCAATGAAGCGGAAGAAAAAGCAGCTTCATTAAAAATTACGTATTAATAAAGTAATGAAGCAAGAATTGCAAGAAGGAATTTATGAATCATAATTGATAAATCTCTCGTCAGAAAAAATACTTAAATAAAAGAAAGAAGCATAATGCTTTTTTTTAAAAATACATGTTAATTAAATCACAAATAGGAGCTGACCATTATGACAAAAGTAATTACAGCAGCGGAAGCTGCAAAATTAATTAAAGACAATAGCACGGTAGCAGTAACGGGTTTTGGGATGTCATGTGTAAATGAAGAGATGTTGATAGCTATCGAAAATCGGTTTAAAGAGGAAGCACAACCAAAAAGTTTAACCGTTATGCATGCAAGTGCAGTTGGAGATCGTAGAACAAAAGGGATGAGCCACATGGCACATGAGGGATTAATCAAACGGTGGATTGGTGGAATCGTAAATGCTTCTCCTCAAATTAGCGATTTGATCATGGAAAATAAATGTGAAGCCTATAATTTACCTCAAGGAGTCATTGCGCAATTATACCGCGAAATAGCTGCCAAACGTCCTGGATTATTTACAAAAGTAGGTATGCGTACTTTTGTAGATCCTCGCTTAGAAGGAGGGAAGATATCGGACTGTACAACTGAGGAGTTAGTAGAATTAGTTGAAATTGCAGGAGATGAATGGTTATTTTATAAAAGCTTTCCTGTTGACGTTGGTTTAATCAGAGGGACCGTTGCAGACGAAAAAGGCAATCTTACATTAGAAAAAGAAGGTCTGCATATGGAAGTATTGCCTGTTGCTCAAGCCGCTAAAAACTCAGGAGGAATCGTGATTGCTCAAGTGGAATCACTAGCTGCTGCAGGCACATTGAATCCTAAAGATGTAAGAGTTCCAGGTATATTGGTTGACTATATTGTCGTTTCACAACCTGAAAATCATTTTCAAACAGAGAATACACAATACGAACCAGCTTTTTCAGGTCAAATAAAAGTTCCACTAGATTCTGTTGCTCCTTTAAAATTAAATGAACGAAAAATAATCGCTCGACGTGCGGCTGCTGAACTGGTGCCAGAAACCATTTTGAATCTAGGAGTAGGTATTCCTGTAAACGTAGCAACAGTAGCTGCAGAAGAAGGAGTTAGCGACCAGTTGAATTTAACAACAGAAGCCGGATCAGTCGGAGGTGTTCCTGCCGGACTAAAAGATTTTGGGCATGCTTATAATAGTGAGGCAATCGTTGATCATCATTCTCAATTTGATTTTTATGATGGTGGCGGCTTAGATTTATCCGTTTTAGGATTAGCTCAAACTGACCAATTTGGAAATGTGAATGTGTCAAAATTTAGTGGTCGGGTAGCAGGTTGTGGTGGGTTTATCAATATTTCTCAAGCCGCTAAAAAATTAGTTTTTGCAGGTACCTTCACAGCAGGTGGTTTAAAAGAAGAAGTGAAAGAGGGTAAATTAATAATAGTACAAGAAGGTCGCGTAAAGAAATTCTTGAAAAATGTCGAACAAATTACCTTTAGTGGACAATATGCATCAAGTACTGACCAAGAAGTTATATACGTAACGGAACGTGCGGTATTTGATTTACAAGATGGAATGTTGCGTTTAATTGAAATAGCACCAGGAATCGATTTAGAACAAGATATTTTAGCACAAATGGACTTCACTCCTTTAATTGCAAACAACTTAAAAGAAATGGATAAAACTATGTTTGAAGAAAAATGGGGCGGATTAAAAGATATTATCTTAGCTAATACAGAAAAGGAGCTATTACTTCATGTCTAAAGTACCAAATCGGTGGGTAGTCTTAGTTAGTTCAATGGGAATTTTAATGTGTACAGGTGCCATCTATGCATTTAGTGTTTTAGCAGGACCATTATCTGAAGCAAATGGTTGGACAATGGGAGAAGTAATGACAGCCTTTGCTATCAATGCGGCTTTAGGACCGATCCCTATGGTTCTTGGGGGGTTTTTAACTGATAAAGGTTGGTCTAAATGGAGCATTATGGTTGGAGTGGTATTATTTGGAGCTGGATTTGCTTTAACAGGTACAGCAACTAGTTTATTCCAATTGTATCTTTACTATGGTGTGTTGGCCGGATTCGGACAAGGATTTGCTTATTCTGGTTGTTTAAGCAATACCATTCGTTTTTTCCCTGACAAAAAAGGGTTGGCTTCTGGGTTGATCACTGCCGGAATGGGAGGCGCAGCTATCATAGCAGCTCCTATTGCTAATCAATTGATTCAAAGTAGAGGTGTAGGAACAGCGTTTGTTTGGATGGGAACAGCTTATATTCTGATTGGATTTATGTGTAGTTTGTTTATTAAAGTTGCACCAAAAGAAAGTATGCTAAGTAAGGCGGCAGTGAAAAAAAATACGGTCTTGCCATTGAAAAACAGCAGTAAAAACTGGAAAGAAATGATTCAATCGACCAATTTTTATCTGATTATCTTGATGTTTGCAACCGGAGCTTTTTCTGGTCTAATGATTGCCTCTAATGCAGCGGCTATTGGTCAATCTACCTTTGGTTTAACCGCAGCAACAGCCGCATTTTATGTCAGCCTTTATTCACTAAGCAATACATTAGGTCGGGTCGTCTGGGGAACTATCTCTGATAAACTAGGACAGTCTAATACTATTACTATTATATACAGTATCATTGCACTAATGTTTGTTGTTTTAATTCTCTTTCAAACGACTCTGGGATTTGCCATTGGGATTATTGGACTAGGATTATGCTTCGGTGGTGTTATGGGAGTATTTCCATCACTGGTCATGGATAACTTTGGACCTAAGTACCAAGGCGTCAACTATGGTATTGTGTTTATCGGATATTCAACGGCAGCCTTTGTTGCCCCAAAAGTATCTGCAGCTATTTCAGTTTCTAATAATGGTGACTATACTAAAGCCTTTTATGTAGCAATTGTTGTTGTCATCGTTGGTTTAGTGTTAAATACTCTTTATAAAAGGAAAACTGCTAGTGTCAGAATACCTCAAAAATTAGTTGATTGAAAAAGAGGTATAACTCAAAAATCTAAGAGTTTTATATAAGAAGAAAAAGTTATGAAATAATGGATAAAATTAAAGCTTTTTTATAATTGCTACACCTTGTCTTCTATTAATTATGTGAGACATTTCCGTTTTTGGGGAATGTCTTTTTTTGTTGCATTTACAACAAAAATAATATAAAATAAAAATTATTAAGGATGAAAAGAGGGAACGAAATGGTAGATATTCTTCGTGATATTGGTGTCATTGCAAGGTCGTTAGACTCTATTGCCAATATAGAATTTAAAGAACTTAATCTTACAAGAGGTCAATACCTCTATTTGGTAAGAATTAAAGAGAATCCAGGAATTATCCCGGAAAATTTGAGCGAAATCATAAAAGTGGATCGTACGACTGTATCAAGAGCTATTCAAAAACTTGAACGAAATGAATTGATTGAAAAAAGAGCTGATTCAGTGAATAAAAAAATTAAAAGACTATTTACTACGGCTAAAGGTGATGAGTTAGCGAGATACATTGTGAAAGAAAATAACTATTCTAATAAAGTAGCTTTAAAAGACTTATCGGATGAGGAAGTCGAAAATTTTTCTCGGATTTTAAACAAAATAAAACAAAACACTGAATGTGATTGGGATTATGTGAAAAAAGGAAATAAGCGAAACTATTAAAGGAGACTGTTGATATGGAATTAAAAAAATGCGCCTTAGAGGATTTAGAATTGCTTCAAAAAATCAGTATTGAATTGTTTACTGATACATTTAAGGATCAAAATACGGAGGAAGATCTAAAAAATTATTTAGAGAATGCCTACAATAGGGAGCAACTCAAAAAGGAACTCACAAACAAAAATTCTGTTTTTTTCTTTCTATTAGACAACAAAGTAATAGTGGGTTATTTAAAATTAAACATAGGCAATGCACAAACAGAAGATATTGCTGAAAATGCTTTGGAAATTGAAAGAATCTATATTCGAAGCAATCGTAAAAGAAAAGGGTATGGGACAAGTTTGATAGAAAAAACTGAACAGTTTGCACGTGATGAGAATAAAGAAATGATTTGGCTAGGTGTTTGGGAAAAAAATCTAAGTGCTATGGCATTTTATAAAAATAAGGGGTTTGTTCATACAAGTTCGCATTCGTTTTTCATGGGAGATGACGAACAAACGGATTGGATCATGACTAAGAAAATTTACTAGTGATGCTAGTGATTAGTTTTTTCTAACTAAAGTCATTTTATCCTTCAATTAGTTTAGTTCAAGCATGTTTATTCGTTAGCTATCTATCTCATACTGCCTAGTTGCATAATAATGATTCAGGAGAATAATTGTACAGGTTAAAAAGTGCATCAATTGAGTATTGTTAGAAACCCCTAGTTTAAAATAAAGCTAGACAAATAAAAAAAGCCATTCGTGGTACACTCAACCTGTATTTCTGACTAAAGAAGACAGAGCAGTGATCACGAATGACTTGTACATGTTACGATTGATGAGCTAGTGATGATAGAATCATACTTACTACTAGCAAAATATCTCAGTTGCCCAAATAGCCATTTATTTAAACTGAATTCGAATACCCTTTGCACTGTCATCAACTTCCGTAGATTGTAAAATTAAGTTAGATAAAAAATAATGATTCGATTTTTCTAGAACCCATAACTTTCTTCTTGTTCCTCGATAATTTTTTTGTAAGCTCTAGCTAATATGAAAGTATCTTCTATTAATTTTTCAATTCTAAAAGTAATGGCATCATTAGCAATTGTTCCTTGTGCAAAGTCAATTTCTTCGATAAATACATAATTAGGCACAATAATGGCTTTCATATAGCCTAAAATAGGTTTTAAGTGCTGTTCTGCAATGAGATAATGTTTTTGAGATCCAGCCGTTATTAAAATGCCGACCGTTTTATATAAAAAGGCATTTTGTGGAAGTAAATCGAAAACATTCTTTAAAGAGGCAGGAATAGAAGCTTGGAAAATAGGACTGCCCATAAATATTACATCTGCATCCATCAACTGTTGAATGACATAGTTCGTATCACCTGTATAATCAAGGAAATTTCTGCCGTCACTGAAAATTACCTCATAGTCTTTTAAATCAATTAAAGTGACGTCATTTCCAGGATAGTTTTCTTCAATAATGTGCTTTGCGGCATCCATTGTAATCCTTGTTTTTGTTCCAATGTTAGAACCTGACAATAAAACAACTTTCATGAGTGTTTTCCTCCTTTATTCAGCTGTGTATTTCCGAATTGCGGGAAGTATTTCACTTCCGATAATCTCAATATTTTTCTGAATTTTATCAAATGGCACACCACCAAAATCGATTTGTGCAATATAGCGTTGCTGCCCAAACATTTCATGTTGGTACAACAACTTTTCAATAATCTGCTGAGCACTTCCAACATTAATGATACTGGTCTTATCTTGTGAATGGGCAAAAGCTTGCTTGGGAAATCCTTGGCCATTCGTTTTTTTCATACCTTCATTGATATGTGGATAATATTCTTTAAGTGCTTGCTGCGATGTATCAGCAACATAAAAAAATCCGGCGGTCGCTACAGGTAATGTTGTGGAATCATATCCTTGTGATTTTGCAGCTTCACGATAAACATCTAGTGCACGTTTAAAGACAATTGCGGGACCACCTAGATGAGCTTGGTACATTGGAACACCAGCAAAACCAGCTTTCTCTGCACTTTCAAGAGAACCCCCAACAGCACGCCAAATAGGTAAGTGGCCTTTTAAAGGACGAGGGAGTACATGGGCATTTTTTAGGGGCGCACGAAATTTTCCTTCCCAATTCACAACTTCTTCGCGATTTATTTTTAAGAGAAGTTCAAACTTTTCTTCAAATAATTCTTCATAATCTTTTAAATCATAACCAAGCAAATCAAATAAACCAATTCGAGAAGCGCGTCCACCAACTATTTCCATTCTTCCATTCGAAATTAGGTCAATCGTTGAGAAATCTTCATAGATACGAACAGGATCTGAAGTGCTAACGATTGTAGCACCACTAGATATTTTTATTTTTTCTGTAGCCTGAGCAATAGCAGATAAAATAATTCCATGTGCTTGTGATACGAAGTTATCTTGATGGCTCTCTCCAAGAGTGAAGACATCCAATCCTGCTTGTTCAGCTAATTTAGCTGTTTCTATAATTTCATCAATACGCTGCTTTGCAGAGATTTGTTTATTAGTGTGGGGATTAATCAAATGATCACCAAGAGAGTATAATCCAAATTCCATTCCTTTTTTTTTGTCAAATTTGGGAATGATATTATTTTTTTTCATTCATAATCCTTCTTTCTATTGAATGTATCTTCTTGACTATAGTATACTGACGCAGTGATTTAAAAGGAAGTAGGTACTATTAAGTGGTATAGTATCCTAAAATATACTTAGGTAGATAAAGGTGGAGAATTGAGTGGAAGATCAAGTACAGAATTATTGTCAAATTAGTACATCATTAGAAATACTAGTTGGCAAATGGAAACCGGTAATCTTACTTAATTTATTATCAGTAGATTATCTCCGTTTCAGTGAATTGAAAAGAAAAATCCCCGATATAACGCAAAAGATGCTAACAAAGCAACTTCGAGAATTGGAAAAAGAGGAAATTATTTATAGAAAAGTGTATCCGGAAGTGCCTCCAAAAGTAGAATACGGCATGACTTCTTACGGGAGAACTTTAGAACCTATTCTGAATGATATGCATGAATGGGGATCAAGGCACCAACTACGAACAAAAAATAAATAAAAATCAAATTATTTTAAATTGCTCCTTGAAAAAGGTTAATATCACAAGAACTGAATAATGTATAGAAATCAATAAAAATAGCTGCCGATAAGCATGATTTTCTTTACGTAATAAAAGATTAATAGATAGAATTTCGTTTTAGATTAGTAGATGAGTCATTGAAAGAAACGAAAATATTTAATAAATTACATGAAGCTATAGAAGGCATTAGCTAAAAATTCTTAACGGAAAATTTCTGCAAGATAGAAAAATATGGCATTATCAATTGAAAAGCATATGCAATTGGGTCTTCGAAAAGTGGAGTAGTCTTTAAGTCCAACCATTCATTCAATGAGTGATAGGGGAACAAATTACATTAAAAAAAATCATTTAAGAAATAACATTTCTTAAATGATTTTTTTGTAGATTTTAACAAATTAATATTTAATTTGTCTTAATGAGAAAAACTTGAAATGGTTGTCATATCTTCACTATTTTAATAAAGCTTTCTTAATTTAATGAATCAAAGTAATCTTGTGCTACTTGTTGATAGTCTTCTCCATCAATATCGACTTTAGCATTTAATTCAATAACCGTTTCTGTATCTAAATTCTCATTAATACCGTTGATAATGGTCTCAATTTCAGGATATGTTTCTAGAATATCTTGTCGAACAACAGGTACAAGATTGTATGGTGGCCAGAAATTTTTGTCGTCTTCTAAAATAGTAAATTCTTCGGTATTAGATAGTTGGCCTTCTGTGGTGTAAGCGGGAGTTGCATCAGCTTCATCGCTGTTTAGAACTTGGTATTTCAAACTATTATCATAAACGGTTGTTGATAGGAAGTCGAACTCCCCATAGACTTGTGCTAAACCAGGTAAGCCATCTTCGCGTTGATCAAATTCACCTTGAGAAGCAAAACGAATTTGATCTGCATTCTCTTGTAGATCACTTATTGTTTTAATACCATATTCTTCTGATACACTCGTCTTTATTGCAATTCCAGCAGAATCATTTGCTTCCGCATAGTCAAGTGTAGTTAGAATACCATCTTCTTCATAACTTTCACGAATTGTTTCTGCAACAGCATCAGGATCGGTTTGCAAAGGCAATTCAAAAATAGTTAATAAAGATGTTCCAGTATATTCTGGATAAAGATCTACTTCCCCGTTTTCAATAGATTGAGGAATTACTGAACTTGCAATGTTGGGTATTCTTTCAACTTCAAGATCTTGATCTTCTAATGCTAAAGCATAAATTTCACTTACTACTAAGCTTTCAGTAAAATCTTTTGAACCGATTTTTATCGCTTCGCTTGATGAAGTAGAAGAACAACCTACTAAAACTAATCCAATTACTGCTGTGAAAAAACCTGTCATTATTCTCTTTTTCATAATTACACTCCCCACTTTCTTAATTCTATTATATCGTGATAAATAGTTATTGGGAAGTAGGTACTCTTTTGCAGGTTAGTTACCTTTAGGTAACTATCTGATAAAAAGGTGCCTACTTCTTTATTCTTTTAAAAAATTTATAATAGATAGTGAGTGAGAGGTTTTAAAAATAGATTCTCTAGAAATTATTTTTCCAGTAATCAATCATCCACTAAAACTTGCGATTTTAAAATTTTTGTAAGAAAATGAAGATAGAAACATTTCTTTTAACAAGTTTATTTATTGGTCAAAAATGCATCAGTTTTATGGGGGAATATAGTTTGTTTAAACAAATAGTGGATTATTTTAGCAATAATGGAAGCCAGTATGGAGAGTACCTAATCCAACATATCCAATTAAGCTTGACCGCATTAGGGATTGGCTTGGTGATTGGGGTACCACTTGGTTACATCAGCTACAAACATCAAAAAGTAGCAGAATTTTTTACAACCACATCTCAATTGTTGAGAATCATTCCAAGCTTAGCCATTTTATTCATTTTAATTCCAATTATTGGAGTAGGAGAATTACCAGCCTTAATTGCATTAGTATTTTTAGGAATTCCACCCATTTTGATAAATACAATTCTTGGATTTAAAGAGATTCCAGCTGTAACAAAAGAAGTGGCTGAAGGATTAGGAATGAATACCAAACAACTAATGAAAAGAATTGAATTTCCTTTAGCGACACCGTTCATCTTAAACGGAATCAAATTATCTTTAGTGGAAATTATTGCTAGTGCTACACTTGCGACTTATATTGGAGCTGGTGGTCTGGGAACACTTATTTTTACAGGTTTAGGGTTATACAGAATGGATCTGTTAGTGATTGGTGGAGGAACCGTTACAATTCTTTCTTTATTGAGTATGTTTATTTTGGACAGTATTATAAGAAAGGTGTCGAAAAATCGTGTCGAATTTAGCAGTTAAGTTTAAAAATGTAGAAAAAAAGTTTGGATCAGAAACCATTATTGAGAAGCTTTCCTTTGAGGTTGAATCTGGGGAATTTATTACAATATTAGGTTCATCAGGATCTGGTAAAACTACAACTTTAAAAATGATCAATCGCTTGATTGAACCAGATGGAGGAACAATTGAAGTCAATGGGAAAAGTATAGCACAGACTGATTTAATTGAATTGAGAAGAGATATTGGATATGTGGTGCAACAAATTGGTCTGTTTCCTCACTTAACTATTGAAAAAAATATTGCAACTGTGCCAGAGTTGCTTGGTTGGGATAAAAATAAAATTCAGTCTAGAGTAAAAGAACTGATGGAACTAGTTAAATTGCCTTATGAGCAATATGGCAAACGATATCCTAAACAACTTTCCGGTGGCCAGCAACAGCGAGTGGGAGTTGCTAGAGCGCTAGCAGCTAATCCGCAAATTATGTTGTTAGACGAGCCTTTTGGTGCTGTTGATGCAATTACTCGGAAAGAGTTGCAAAAACAAATAAAAATGATTCATCAAGAGTTGATGGGGAAGACTTTCCTTTTTGTCACACATGATATTAATGAAGCCTTTTATCTAGGGGATAAAGTAATGATTATGGATGATGGGAAAATCAGTCAATATGATACACCAAAAAATATCGTTAAGAATCCTGAAACAGCTTTTGTTAAAGAGTTGTTAGATACAATATATGAAGAAGAGGTTTTATGGAGGGAATTAAAATGATCGACTACTGGATCAATTATCATACAAGATTAATTGAAGCTTTATTGATACATGTACAGTTAGTGACAGTATCTTTAATGGCTGCCTTACTCATTGCGATGGTGGTCATCTTTACTTGTTTAAATAAAGGTAAATGGTTAAGTGGTTTGATTTATTTTTTTTCAGCACTTTATTCCATCCCTAGCTATGCCTTTTTTGCTTTATTGATACCGCTAAGTGGATTAGGAAGAAACACTGCAATTATTGTCTTAATATTATACAGTGAATACATTCTATTACGAACGTTTTCAACCGGCATAAAACAAATTGATCCATTGATTATTGAATCAGCTAAAGGGATGGGCATGACAGATCGTCAAGTCTTTTTCAGAATTCAGTTGCCTTTAGCCTCTAAATCGATTTTCAGTGGAATTCGATTAGCGCTAACTTCAATCATTGGAATAGCAACAATTGCGGCTACAATCAATGCGGGCGGTTTAGGAACTGTTTTATTTGATGGTTTGCGAACGCAAAGTATTGTAAAAATTGTATGGGGATCACTGTTAACAATCTTCTTGTGTGTTTGCAGTAATGGTGTGTTGCGTTTAATTGAAAAGTTTACTCTAAGGAATTTGGAATTGGGGGACTAACATGAAAGCAGTAGTTGTCTATGAAGCCGGTGGACCAGAAAAATTGGTTTATAAAGAAGTACCAAAGCCTATTCTTAAAAAAGAGTGGTCTTTAGTCAAAGTAATGGGTTTTGGCGTTAATCATTCTGAAATTTTCACTCGAGAAGGCAAATCACCAAGCGTTCATTTTCCTCGTATTTTAGGCATTGAATGTGTGGGTATTATTGAAGAAACGAGCGATGAAAATCTATTTCGAGTTGGTCAAAAGGTAATTTCTATCATGGGAGAAATGGGAAGATCATTTGATGGAAGCTATGCCGAATATGTGTTGCTTCCTAATGAACAGATTTATCCTATAGAGACGGATCTTTCATGGGAGGAGTTAGCTACGATTCCTGAAACGTACTATACTGCTTTTGGTTCTATGAAAAATTTGCAGATCAAAGAAAGTGATCAGATTTTAGTACGTGGAGCAACAAGTGGTGTGGGCATTGCTTTTTTAAATCTAATAAGAAGTCAATTTAAAACAATTCATGTAGAAGGAACCAGTCGAAATTTAGCTACAAGAGAACTGTTGATTCAAACTGGTTTTGATGATGTGATTGAAGATAAGAATGGTCAATTGCAAACTGAGAAAACATATGACAAAATTATTGAATTGATTGGACCAGCAACTGTAAAAGATAGCTTTAATCATATTAATGAACATGGAATCGTTTGTAGTACTGGACAATTAGGCGGGCAATGGTTCTTAAAAGATTTTGACCCTATTACAGATATTAAAGCCAATAGTTATTTGACTAGTTTTTATTCAGACAACGTCGATGGCAGTAAATTGAGCGAGCTATTCCAATTTATTGAAAAAAATAAGCTAACGGTTAAACCTGAGAAAGTATTTGAACTAAAAGATAGCAGTAAAGCGCATGCCTTTATTGAAAGCAATCACAGCTTTGGAAAAGTGGTTATTCTAAATAAGGACTTGGGTAATTATAAAAACAGATAATCAATAGATGCAACCATTCGTTATACAGAAAATTACGATTGTACCTGTGCATAATAAAATTGGAAGAATGATTGATCCGCTGATAGGAATCAGAGTGTAGAAATTTGATCATTAACAGCATCTAAACTCAAACTTAGAGTTCACTGTTAAAAAATAATGTAGATAAACAGAAGTCACCATAGTCAGTCAGAAAAGTCTATCATAAAGTTGAGAGGCTTTTTTTCATATTCTGATTTGTCAAATGAAACTAAATACGCTTACTTCTCAAAAACTATACTTTTTGTTATAGTAGAGTAGTAAAATGTGTAATCAATCAAGAATCAACTTAGTCTATTATCATTACTTGGTTGAAATGGTGATAACTATGTTAAATATGAAGCACATATTGGAATAATAGTGAGTGAGGAACTAAGTAGTGGATAAAATCTGCAGTTCTAGATAAATAAATATCGGTGCAGCAATAACAGAATATAAAAAAAGGCATCATTAAATAAGTGTTGTTAGAATAAAGAATAACGCTTTTGACCAAAGGAACGGGGGAGTGAACAAATGAGCATTGTTGTGTTTGATATTGGTGGGTCTGCAGTGAAATATGGTCTATGGGAAAATGAAAATTTAAGCAATAAAGGGTCTTTTTATACACCTGAAAATTGGAAAGATATGAAAGAAGAAATGAAAAAAATCTACCATAACTTTACTAATGATAAATCAGTTGAAGGTGTTGCAATTAGCGCTCCAGGAGCTGTTGATGTGCAAGAGGGAAATATCAAAGGAATCAGTTCCGTTCCTTATCTCCATTTTTTTTCAATTAAAAAAGAGTGGGAAGAGTTATTTGGTGTACCTGTTTCAATGGAAAATGATGCCAATTGTGCTGCCTTGGCAGAAGTATGGCGAGGAGTCGCAAAAGATGTTCAAAATGCGTTATTCCTTATCATCGGCTCAGGTGTTGGTGGATCTGTTATTATTGATCGGAAATTATTCAAAGGGAGAGATCTTTTTGGAGGAGAATTTGGCTATATGCTCTTAGATGACGTTCACACGTTAAGTGACATGGGCAGCCCAGTTCAAATTGCAAAACGTTATGGGAAAGAAATCGGTCTAGATACTGTGGTGGATGGCAAATACCTTTTCGAAGAAGCCAATAGAGGAGAGCCAATTGCTATGAAATATGTAGAAGGCATTATTGATGCTTTGGCACATGGAATTTATAATCTCACTACCAGTTTTAACCCCGACATGGTCGTTATCGGTGGTGGCATATCTGTACGTGAAGATCTTATTCAGCGTTTGCATGATCGAACGTCTTATTATTTAGAACGTCAGAACGTGCAAGACTTAAAATTGAATATTCAAGTATGCAAATTTCACAACGATGCTAATCTGATTGGGGCCGTGGTCCATTTTGAACAAACACTAGGTAATAAGAAGATAAGCTAGTAAAAGACTGATGCTGTTTTATTAATGGTCTCAATTAGCTAAAATTAAAAAGCTAGATGGGATCTTTAATAAAAAAAGCTGTTAGACATTCGGTAGTGACCGAACGTCTAACGGCTTATTAGCTTTTTAACCAAATTTATAAAGCCAGTCTTTTGATTAAAGATTGGCTACAGTATTTTGTTCATCTGGATCAATGAGTGAATCTGGTGTAGATCGATGTTGAAATTGATTGATTCGTTTATCCATAATGTGACCTTGGTCAATGATCAGAGCATTTTCTAAAATAACATTTGGACGGCTTTCGATCAAATCATCAATGTATTTAACGGTTTCAGTTGAAATAGCACTTGAAGAAGAACGATAAAAAATAGTTGGAGTATGATTAACTGCATAATGGACAATGCCATCTATTTCATAAATTGGATTATCTAATGAAGTAGGAATAGTAGTCTCGATAGCTCCATGTTCATCACAACTGACATCAATGAACATTGTGCCAGGTTTGAATCGCTTCAAATCATTTTGGTAAATAAGATGATCTACACGAGAATTATCCCATAAGACCGCATTGACGATCACATCATATTCAGTCATTTCTTTCCGAAATAATTTTTCTTGATCACGGTTATAGATTCGAACATCTGCGCCCAATCCGATTAAAATACGTTGTGCTCCGCGTGCGGTATTTCCGCGTCCTAAGATAGCTACCTTTGTGTCATAAGGCATAATACCATTTAGTTGATAAGCATGCATAACGGCTGCTTCACCAGCTAGTTCATTATTGCGCCAATAAGAATGGCGGTTATCTTCATACATATCTTCCCAAGCGTAAGCAGAAAGCTCATTAGATAATAATGTATTGGTCACTTTTTTATTTTGGACAGCATGAACCCAGCCAAATAACGTTTGTCCTGGATGTAGATCCTTTAAAAAGGAAGCGTCTCCAATTTTAGGATCACAAATAATATCTTGTTCCAAGGCTATGCTCCGCGGAACTACCTGACAACCTAAAGCAGCATATTCAGTATCCGAAATATTTAAATCACTTCCATAACCTTCCTCAAAATATAAAGCTTCCCGGTATTTTATGTGCGTGATTTCTTTAGGCAGTAAGGCAATCCGCTTCTCTCCGAGTTTGTGACTGTTGACAAATCCGATAGTTTTCAAATGTTTGTGCAGCATGTTCCTAACCTCCTATTTATTTATGTATAAAATAGTATGAAATACACTCTAATTATCTCACTAATAGTGGTGGGTTGCAAATTTACGACGAAACAAAAGGTTAGTAATCAATCAAAAGTGTAGCGTGATGCCTATTTAATCATTAAAGTTATTTTATTCGTCAAATGACCATTAGGCTCACACCCTGTCTGATTCGTAGCTACAATGACCAAAGCCTCAAAACTAGTTAGACGTGTTGCTCATCATTTTATTTGTAGCAATATTCACAAACGAGACATTTTGATATAGAAACTCAGGGAGTAGCATCTTGAAAATCTCTGTTAATCGTTTGCTAGCTTCAAAAATCTTTTCTGAGAGACTACAATAAGTGCAAATGTAGGTTTTTCGTTTACATGTATGATCGAATGAGAAATAACTTGGATAGGCAGTATCTTTCTTTAAATCGAAGTGCCTCTTTTCAGTGCATCAAACTCTTGGGCCAACTGATTCGGCGTTTTTTCATTCTAATTGAGTAGAATCACAACAACCAGATAAGATAGTCCTTTAGTCTATTTCCTATTGCTGCTCATTTCAGACAAAATTTTCCCTGAAATGAGCAAAACTAAGTCGGAATCCATTCTTTTGGTCACCGAATTTTTGTACTTCCAAAAAAATAATATTTTTTTTCAGTAGCTCTTGCAAAATATTGTCTACTTCTGCTTTTGTTTTTTTCGGAAAAAGGCAGTATAAGTGGAATCCACCTTTAGCTGGTAAAAATTCTATATCTTCTCCAAATTCTATTCTTAACCATTTCTCCATCATGCGAGCTCTTTCCGCTAAATTAATTTTGAGCTTTTTTTGGTGCTCGTCCATCTCGATTCGTAAATAATGATCGGCCATAAATTGAGGTAGGAAACTAAGCTCTGATTCAATTTGGAATCGTATATCTGCCAGTTCCTTCAATATATTCTTGGGTCCGACCATCCAACCAATTCGCAAATGATTTCCAGCTAATTTGGATAGAGTGCCTAAATAAATAACCTGTTGCTGTTGATCCATCTTTTTTAAAGGACTATTATCGACTGACTGATCAAAAGATAAGGCGCCATATGCGTCATCTTCTACAATGGGAATCCGTTTCATCAAGCAATAATCAAGAATGTCCGTTTTTCGTTTAGCACTCATCACCAATCCGGTTGGATTTTGAAAAATAGGATTTAGGAATATCATTTTTAACGGATAATTTATGGACGCTTCTTGCAATCCTTTAATTGTCATACCTTCAGTATCCATAGAAATGGGTATAATACGAAGACCTGCTGCTTGAAATAAGCGGAGAGAATAAAAATGAGAAGGAGCTTCGATACCAACTGCATCTCCTGGTTTTAATAATCCTTGTGAAATGAGAAATAATGCGTTTTGCGTCCCAGAAGTAATCATAATTTCTTCTATCGGAACTTCCATTTGATAGGTTTTTTTGAGATGCAACTGAACACTTTCTCTTAAAGAATGCATTTCACTGTCGGGACTCTGTTTTCTTTCTTGTAGGATTAATTCTTTCCAGGATAAACTGGGTGACTGAAGTTCCGGCAATAAATCTGCAGGCAAGTTTCCGTTGGATAAGTCAATGACTCTGTCCTGTTTCTGCTCCCTAAATCTGGCAACAGTCTGTTGATAGTCACTTTTTTTTTAAAACTATCAGTAGTGAGTGAAGTACCCCAGTTGATCAAAGATTTTGTTTGCAATCCCCATTTGTCTGGGTTCACATAGGTCCCACTCCCTTTTTTTCTTGCCAGTACTCCTTGGGCTGTCAATTCCTCCATTGCGTGGATGACAGTAGATCGATTTACTTTCAGATACTCAGCTAACTTTCTTTCCGAAGGCAAACGGGTTCCAGGTTTTAATTCACCAGACTTAATTTTCTCTTCCGTTAACAACATGATTTTTTGATATAAAGGCATGCTATGAGCTTGATTAATACTCCATTTGTTCATGCTATTTCCTCTTTCTTAAATGTTTTTTTTATTATAGCACGAATTGGATGGTATATTTCCAATCCAATTGGATGTAGTCTGATGTTTTTTTCTTACGTATACTTTTAATCAGTACTAGCGCAGTAAAAATACGAGGAGGAATTAATATGAATGAAAACATTATTGGCAGCATGAGAGTTAAACGTGGAATGGCTCAAATGCAAAAAGGCGGAGTCATTATGGACGTGGTAAATGCTGAACAAGCTAAAATTGCAGAAGCAGCAGGAGCAGTTGCCGTCATGGCATTAGAACGCGTACCTTCGGATATACGCAAAGAAGGTGGAGTTGCCCGCATGGCCAATCCGACTATTATTGAAGCAGTCATGAATGCCGTTAGTATTCCTGTAATGGCTAAGGCACGTATTGGACATATTTCTGAAGCCCGTATTTTGGAAGCTATGGGAGTAGATTATATTGACGAAAGTGAAGTCTTGACTCCAGCAGATGATACCTTTCATTTACTGAAGTCGGAATATGTAGTGCCATTTGTCTGCGGCTGCCGAGACTTAGGTGAGGCTTTACGGCGCATTGGCGAAGGAGCATCGATGCTTCGAACTAAAGGGGAACCTGGAACTGGAAATATAGTGGAGGCCGTTCGCCACATGCGTAAAGTAAATAGTCAAATACGTGAACTTTCTACTAAGTCATATGAGGAGTTGATGACTTTTGCCAAAGAGATTGGAGCCCCTTATGAATTAGTAAAAGAAGTAAAACAACTTGGTAAATTACCAGTTGTAAATTTTGCTGCTGGAGGAGTGGCTACACCAGCTGATGCTGCTTTAATGATGAGTCTTGGAGCAAATGGTGTGTTTGTCGGTTCTGGTATTTTTAAATCCGAATCACCAGAAAAATTTGCTCATGCTATTGTTCAAGCAACTACGAACTATGAAGACTATGAATTGCTAGCTGAGCTTTCTAAAGGTTTAGGTGAACCGATGAAAGGAATAGAAATCAGCCAATTACTTCAATCTGAACGGATGCAGGAAAGAGGTTGGTAAGTATGTTAAAAACCATAGGGGTCCTCGATCTACAAGGTGCCGTTACGGAACACCTTCTGGCCTTAAAAGCTTTAGGAGTAAATGCAGTATCTGTCAAAAACGCAAAAGATTTTGATGTTCTAGATGGCCTAATTATACCAGGCGGAGAATCAACAGCAATTGGTCGATTGATTCGAGAAAAAGAGTTGGAGACCCGTCTGCGTTCTTTCCATAGAGAAAAAAAAGCCATTTTTGGAACCTGTGCGGGTCTTATACTCTGCAGTACGGATGAAAGTCATGCCACGGACGATCTGCGTTTGGGTTTTATTGATATGGAAGTAGAACGGAATGGTTTTGGAAGACAAGTAGACAGCTTTGAAACTTCTCTTCATTTTGTAGGTATCAATCAAGAAGTCGAAGCGGTGTTTATCCGTGCTCCTTACATTCAATCTGTCGGACCAAATGTAAAAGTTCTAGCTTCTATCAATCAAAAAATTGTAGCTGCAGAGCAAGAAAACGTACTGGTGACGGCTTATCACCCTGAACTAACTGAAGATCATGCTGTCTTGAACTACTTTTTAAATAAGATTCGTTAATTAAGCTATTCATTATAGAATATAGTTTTTATAATGAATAAGCGTTCAGTTTAGTAAACTATCAAGCACTATCAACAGGCGCAAATAAACCAAATTTCACGAAAAATTTTTAATCGAAAAAAAGACCTTCAAAACCGTATTTTTAAATAGTATTGAAGGTTTTTATAAATTAAATAAAATTTTGTTTTGCTGGATTTTTAGGTTCCGCGCGTTTTTCTTGCATAACCATGGAATCGTTGTAACCTCAAACATATGTGAGGGTAAAAGCTGAAAACAAAGTAGTAGCGGTTATCCAAAAGGTATACCAGAAGTTCGTTGTGATTCCATTTGCAGGGTCAATAAAAAAAGGTAGTCCGATGATAGATCCAATAATGCTCCACATATTGACTTGGAATAAACCTGTTGAAAATCCTCCCACTGCACTAGTAGCCATACTGGCACATAAAAAAGGTCTGCGGAAACGTAAATTAATTCCGTATATGGCTGGCTCAGTAATGCCACAAAAAGCAAGCGACATATGGGAAACTAAATGTTCCAATAGATAAGATGTTCAGGTCATTATTAGCAGCTTCAAGGACAGTGGGGTGAATAATGATTCCGCCGATTACGGCCGTTAACAGGGGATTCCCACCTAAACGTTTGGCAGCATTAAAACCGATAAGGATTGGCAGAAAATAAAAGACTGCATCAGCCATTGCGCTAACGATTAAATAAACATTTCCAGTAGCAGAAACCAGATTTGAAGCAGTCAATACAGCCAGAAGACTCTTGATGATTCCTGAATCAGCAAGTAAATTGATGATAGGCATCACTGAACCAGTTATAATTTCGATCAATTGATCACCGCTATGTTTGATTCTTTCAAAAGACGTGCTATCTTCAGATAAAGTGCCTGCAGTTTCCATAATGTTGGATTGGTCATCAGAAAGGTCCATCTGAGAAATAACCTCTTTATAGATATCCTCGACTGCTGCTCCGATGACTATTTGGTATTGACCACCAGCGTTTGCTACACTCAAAACCCCTGTTAAGTGAGTTAACTCATCTTCATTTGCTTGGGTGTCATCTTTTAAATAAAAACGAAGACGCGTTACACAATGGATAACGTTATTAATGTTTTTTTTTGCCACCCACTAACTGAATAATAGTAGTCGCTAAATCATATTAATCCTCTTTTTTATTTTTCATGCATGATGGATGATTCTCCTTTTTAAGGTTATCATCCCATAATCAGGCTTTTTTTGTCATTTAAAGTGATTCTTCTATGCAATAAAATTTGTTGTTACGCATGTTGACGATTTTTTTTCAAACTATATAATCTTGACTATTTTGTTACTTAATCGTAGCAGACTGTAAAACCACCATTATATATTCACGAAATAAAAAAGAATTCAAACTAAATAAAGTCAGAAAGCTTGATTTAGTCTGAGTTCTTATGAGGTTATAAGTCGGGTATGATAAAGTACATAATGATATGGTTGATACCAGTAAAAATTAGCTGAAAGGAAACTGTCCAATAGAAAATAGCTACTGCTAATTGTGGATCGAGTAAGGATTGAAATCCAAACCAAATCACTAGAATATTTAACAATATAGCCACCCACTTCACACTATGATTTAATTTGAAAACAGCTACAGTATTTACAACGGCTAAAACAATCATCATAATAACAACAAAGTAAATCATTAAAGCTGCTCCTCTTGCAGGATTTCTTAAAAAGAAGACTATACCAAAGCCACTAAATAAAATTCCCTCTGCTATACGCAATAATTTGTATTTGAGTTCTTGCGTTAAAATTATCCCATCAATGATAATGATAATTCCTATAAGAGTAAGTGTAATTCCGATAATCATTAGAAATAAAGAGCCTTGGCGGATAGGATTTGACAGGAATAACAGTCCTAAAATCAACAAAAGAATTCCTTGAGCTAGAAATTTCAATCGTTCCTTTTTCATGTTTACTCCTCCTATTTCTTGATACGGCGAGTTTATAATTGTAACTTGAAAAAGTCAATTAATTTGATTGGAATCCACAGCATAAATAGTGAGGTAGAATAATGGTGAAAAAAGGTGACATCTATCATAATGTAAAGTATAAAAAAACTTCATTTATATTCTGAATTCAAAATTTGCACAACACGCAGTAACCACCTACCCAAATGATCATAAGTAAATGGTTAAATCAAATTTTATTAAAGATTCTGCTAGTAAGTTATACAAAGATCAGGAGGAAAAAATAATGAATGAACGAGTTGTTGAAACTTTTATTGAGTTAGTTGAAATCGATTCTGAAGCTAAAGATGAAGGTAAGTTTCAAGCATTTCTTAAAGCAAAATTTGAAAGTCTCGGACTAGATGTCTTTGAAGATGATACTCTCAAGCAAACCGGGTTAGGAGCTAACAACTTGCTATGTACCTTGAAAGGTGAAAAAGATGTAGCACCACTGTTTTTTTCGGCACATGTAGATACAGTTGCTCCCGGTAAAGGAATCAACCCTCAAATTAGGGAAGGAATCATTTATTCCGATGGGACAACCATTTTGGCAGCAGATGATAAAGCAGGTATAGCAATTATGTTGGAGTTGATTGAAGTAATCAGAGAAGAAGCCATTCCTCATGGAACGATTGAATTTATTCTAACTCCCGGCGAGGAAATCGGACTAGTAGGAGCTAATGCCTTCGATATGGCAAAGTTGACAGCAAATCAGGGTTTTGTTTTAGATAATGGAGGTCCGGTAGGTAGTATCACAATGGACAGCCCAACTTTAATGGGGTTAACTGTTGAAGTCAAAGGGGTTACAGCACATGCTGGATTAGAACCGGAAAAAGGGATTTCAGCGATTGAAATTGCTGCAAAGGCCATAGCAAGCATGAAATTAGGACGTTTGGATTCTGAGACAACTGCAAATATTGGGACAATTCATGGTGGAGTCGCAAGTAATATTGTAGCGGATAAGGTAAACATTGTCGCAGAAGCGCGTTCAATCTCTAAACTAAAATGCCAAGAGCAGATTAACCATATGATCGGCCAATTCGAAATTGCTAGTATTGATTTAGGTGGTGAGTTCAACTTTTCAACCGACACAAAGTCTGTTGGATATCATTTTGAGAAAGAAGATCACTTAGTTAAACAAGCTGCATACGCTATTTCTAAAGTGGGACGTTCTGCTGTTTACGATAGCAGCGGGGGTGGTAGTGATGCCAATGTTTTTAATGCTAATGGTAAAAAAGCGTTGAATTTATCAATCGGATATGGAAAGATCCATACAACTCATGAATACTTGCCAATCAACGAATTAAGGAAAGCAGTTGAATTATCATGTGAATTAGTAAAACAAGCTTATAAGCCTACTCTTTAAAGAAAAGAGGCTAAAATAGTGAATAAGTTGATAAAACAGACACCTGTTGTTGCAGTGGCTATTGCCTTAATCGGGATCAGTATTAATATGTTTTTAGCACCTCATCATATTGCAGCAGGAGGGGTAAGTGGGCTTGGAATTTTAGCTGAACAAGTTTTTGGAATCGATCGAGCGATCATTGTATCAGTTCTAAATGGTTTTATGTTGATTATTACTTTTTTCTTTTTAGGGAATCCCTACTTTATCCGGACGATAATTGGCAGCATCTTTTTACCAATCTCTCTGGCGGTAGTACCTGAGATAATGGTCACTTCTGATCGATTGTTATCAGTGATTTTCGGAAGTGCAATTTTTGCTATAGGTGTAGCTATATTATATGGAATTGGAGCCTCGAGTGGTGGCACGACAATTCCGCCGTTGATTTTTCAAAAGTATTTTGGCTTAAATACCTCAATTGGATTGTTAGCAACTGATGCAGTTATTGTTATTCTCAATTTATTTGTTTTTGGTGTCGAAGAGTTTTTATTAGCGATTTTTTCTTTAGTTATCACTTCAATCGTGATGACGTATATCGAAACCGGTCTTAAACGAAAAACAGCCGTTTTGATTATGAGCGAACAGTCTATCGATGTCGTTAAAGAAAAATTACTAAAAGATATTAGTCGTGGGATTACAGTGTTTTCTGTTTCAGGTGGGTATACAGGAAGAAAGAAGGATATGTTAATGATCATTTTAAGCAATCAGGAGTACTCAACAGTCAAAAAATTGATTAATGAAATTGACAAAAATGCATTTGTCATTGCGTACAATGTTTCAGAAGTTCACGGATTAGGTTTTACTTATTTGCCAATGGGTTAAAAAAGTAAAAAATAGGAGTGATAAAAATGAATGCAGTTTTAGCTTTTACAGTTATTATGTTGGTATGGACAATTAGTGACTTTGTCTCTAAAAAGACAAAATCATTGATTTCATCCTTACTAGTAGCTTCCTTAATTTTCTTGATTGGGTTTAAGACAAGTATATTGCCTGAGGATCTTTTGCAAAGTTCATCATTACTAAGTTTAGGAACGACCATTGTTGGATTTATTATTGTTCATATTGGTACAATGATTAGTATTGACGAGCTGAAACAACAATGGAAGACGGTACTAGTAGGAATTTCTGCGATTCTAGGAATAACGGTATCTTTATTATTGATCGGTCCATTATTTGAAAGTCGTAACTACGCAATTGCAGCAATAGGAGGCGTAAGTGGCGGAACAATTTCTATCATTATTGTTCAAGAAGCAGCCTTGGCAGCCGGTTTGTTGTCGGCAGCCGTTTTACCAGTCTTAATTTCCGCCTTACAAGGGTTAATTGGATTTCCTTTCACATCACTGATTTTGAGAAAAGAAGCACGTCGATTGCAAGGAGAGTATCGTGCAGGCAACTTGAAAATGGTAAAGAAAGAAGAAGGTCACGATGAAGGAAAGGGTAAATTGCCTGAGATGTTTCAAACAACAGCAGGGACGTTATTTATTGTAGGGATAATTGTTTTAGTGTCAACCTATATTGATAACCTAACCAATGGAGTTTTAAATACTTTCATTGTAGCTTTGCTATTAGGAGTACTATTAAGGGCAACTGGTATTTTGAAACAAAATATTTTAAGTGGGATCGATGCATACGGTTTAATGATGCTGGCCCTTTTGATAATTATATTTGGTCCTTTAGCAACGATTGAACCACAAGCCTTATTCGAATTAATTGTACCCATTAGCCTTTCATTTTTAGTAGGAGTGAGTGGAAGTATCTTATTTTCAGTGATTACGGGTAAATTATTAGGGTATAGCTTACCGATGTCTATTGCAGTTGGTTTGACGCCTTTGTATGGTTTTCCGGGAACAATGATATTAAGTCAAGAAGCTGCCAAGAGCGTAGGTGAAACGGAAGAAGAAGTTCAAGTCATAGAAGAGCAAATTTTGCCAAAAATGATTATTGCCGGATTTTCGACGGTAACGATCACTTCAGTATTAGTCACGAGTATCGTTGCAGGCTTTATTGGCTAACAATAAAAAGTAAGCTCAGCTGTTATTATCTAATAATAGGTGAGTTTATTTTAGGGGCTTTCATTAAGCCTATTAAAAAAATTGGTAATAAGATAAAACTGTACAAAAAGTAATTCTATATCTGCTGTAATTCATTAATATTTGAATAAAAGAATATACTCCTTTATTTTTTGATTAAGAGTTTTTTTTAATAGGGAGGTCAGGATACATCTATTGTTAAAGGCTGAGAAAAAGGAAACTATAATCGTCCAAAATATCAAATTTTAAAGCAAAAAGGGTACAACTACTTTTTCTAAATGAGAAAGTAGTTGTACCCTTAGTTTTACGTACAAAATTCAGCTTAAATTTGCGTAAGATGCACTGATCCATAAATCGAATTTTTCTTGTTCTTCGTATTGCATCACATCATACATTTCAGGACTCACAATTTGGAATTGTTTCTTGAAAACAGCTAAATCTAATTCTTCCATTTGAGTGTCTCTTTTAACACGTTTGAAAACTTTAGCAAAGTCTTTACTGCTGTACCCGATATCTTTTCTTTTAGCCACTAGCGGCAAACCTTTTTTAGTGACGCCCATTGCTTGAGCAGCATTGAAAGCAGCTTCTTTAACAGCAAAAACACGGTCACTTGATGCAAGTTTCGTTAAAATGTATCTTGATTTTTGACAATCGTAGTTTGCTAATTCATTAACGGCTGCTAATCTTGTTTCCCAATTGTCTTTTGTATTTGCTTTGATTTTTAATTCTTCTATATTAGCTGGTTCTGCTTGAATAATTCCCATAATTTTGTTGCCTCTTCCTGTTTAGTGTCTTTAAGTTCATATTATAACGTTTGATTGGCTTTTACAAGGTTATTTTGATTAAATGAATGTTTTCCGCTGCTTGATATATTTATTTTTCACCACAGAAAATGACTTCAACTATCTTGATTGACCTAAAGGGAAAAAACCAAATAACTTAAGGAAAGATACTTTTATTGAAGTGAATCAAACAAAATTCTATACGACAATAGAAAGTATGAAGGAGGAATATAATCTCTTAAAAATATTTATAAAAAGACTGTCAAACCTCCATAACGATGGTGTGGACAGGAGTGTCTTCCATCTAGATTACTTAGATTTTTACATTTAGAATCATTCCTTTTTATTGGTTTCAAAAGTATTAGAGGTTAAAATGTTGATTTATCCATTATTAAAAAAGGTAATCCAAAAAGAGGCTATTGAATTAATAACATATAAAGAATTGTAAGAGATATCTCGTAATAAAAAAGTACAATATCTATTTATTTAGATACTGAACTTTTTTTTATTTTTCTATAAATCGATTGAATTAGTAACACAAATCTTAAAGTATTTTGCACTATTATAGTTTTTTTATCATCAGTGTAATAGACAGGATTTGAAGTAAAAAACTCACTATTTTTTAGGCAATCCAGTATTTGTTGGTGCAGGAATCAATTTACGAATATCGAATCCATCGTCAGTAGCTAAAAGAATGACTTCTTAAGCAAGAGCTTCTGAGAATAGAACCTCAGTGGTAATACATATTTTGAAGATAGTGCCAAAAGATATTAGAAGCTTTAGAATTAGCCCCCTTTTTGCGAATAAACGACAATTGACTTAAGAGGTTTGGCTTGATTGGAATGGCAACCGTTTTTGAGTTTAAATGATGCTGAACCGCTTTTTTCATTAAAATAGAAATACCTAGATCGCTTGATACCATATTCATGATTAAATCAACCCTAGTGCCTTCGTGTGTGATATCCGGTTCAAATCCGGCTTCATGACACAAATTAATAACTGGATGCAAAAGATTGGTATCTTTGCCCAATAGTAGAAAATGATCAAGTTGTAATTCAGCTAAATAAATTTCTTTTTTAGCAGCTAAAGGATGATTTGA
This sequence comes from Carnobacterium pleistocenium FTR1, assembly GCF_000744285.1. NCBI lineage: Bacteria > Bacillati > Bacillota > Bacilli > Lactobacillales > Carnobacteriaceae > Carnobacterium > Carnobacterium pleistocenium. The sequence continues at coordinate 307,075 of NZ_JQLQ01000002.1, forward strand.
AGGCAAAATGGCTACAAGTTGGTCATTTTCAGTCACGATTTGCTCTAAGTTTTTTTCAAGAGTATCAAAGATTCGAGTAAAGATTAAATCGCTTTTTTCTTCTATTAGATAAGAAACTAACTCATTGCTTTCGAATTCTTGTAAATGAACTGTAATTTCTGGATGTAATTTTAAAAAGTTCATAATCGAACTAAAGCCTTGATAATTTGACATAGTAGGATGTGTATAAATGGTCAGAGAAAGATTTTTGGCTGTTTGGTAACTGTTTAGGTTGTCTTTAAGCGTGTGATAAGAGATGACTATTTCTTTTGCATAAGGAAGTGCTAATATACCAGCTTCTGTCAAAGTTATTTTTCTATGAGAACGTCTGAATAATTGTACGGCTAAGTCTTTTTCTAAAGCTTTAATTTTTTTAGAAATATTTCCTTGAGTAGTAAATTGATGTTCAGCTGTCTCTGTGTAATTTAGTGTTTCTGATAGATCGATAAAAATCTCTAATTTATGAATATCCACTAGCTATTCTCCTACCTATTCCATTTAAGAATAGTATAACACGGAATTTGAATGGTTGTTCGTAACAGTGATTGTTAAAATAATAATGCACTTATTTTTTTATGATGATTAAAATCAAATCAACTTCAGGTATAAAGTTGATTTGATTTTAATATGAGAAATAATTTTTTAATGAGTAGAAAGGGGATTTTTGTATGCCAACAGGTATTATCATCAATACAAGTTCAATTTTATTAGGAGGTTTATTAGGAGGATTAATAGGAAACAAACTGTCAGAAGGATTTAAAACTGACATTACATTAATTTTTGGGGTATGTTCTATGGGAATGGGAATCTATTCCATTGGACCTATGAAATATATGCCTGCCGTGATTTTTGCATTAGTAATTGGAACTGGAATTGGTTTAATTATTCACTTAGGAGAATATATTAATAAAGGTGCAAAGTTGATGCAGCAACCAATTTCAAAGTTATTCCCAAATGAAAATCTAAAAATATCGGATGAGGAATTTATTAATAGTTTAGTCACTATTATTGTTCTTTTTTGTGCCAGCGGAACAGGGATTTATGGTAGTCTGGATGCAGGAATGACTGGAGACAATACTGTTTTAATTTCTAAGTCCATTCTAGATTTTTTTACTGCAGTAATTTTTGCTTGTAATTTAGGTTATGTAGTCTCTATTATTGCCATCCCGCAGTTTATTTTCTTTTATATTTTATTCTTATTAGCAAAATTTATTTATCCTTTGACCACCCCTGATATGATTCTTGATTTCAAGGCATGCGGAGGCTTCTTAATGTTAGCAACTGGATTTCGGATGATTAAAGTAAAAATGTTTCCAACTGCCGACATGATTCCAGCAATGATTATCATCATGCCACTGAGCTGGATATGGATCAATTGGATTTTGCCTATTTTGTAGGAGTGTGTTCCAAAACAAATAGCTGCAAAAAAGTACTTTTAAATTAGCCTGAGCGTTTCTTAAATAGAAAATAAATTTAGTTGACAAATACAGTTTATCTTGCTATATTCTCAGTGAGAATAAATAAAACCTAGATGAATGGGGATTTTTTTGTGAGTGTAGCAGGTATCTAATCAATAAGTTGAATAGCCAGTAAACTGAAAGTTTATTTGGCATGCTTATAAGTGATACCTGTCGATAAATAGAATTTTATATTCTAAAGACGATAGTATGACGACTATCGTCTTTTTTTGTACTCTCTAGGTTTAATTATTTATTTTAGGACGGGTATCTCTTCAACGAAAGGGAGAGAGCTATGAATAAAGAAACACTTAATAAATTGCAGTTTAATAACGTTCAAGAAGAAGTACAAGCTAAAGCAATTGGAAACTATAGTAAAATTAGGATTGGAGAACTTTCACCACAAACGAATTTAGCAACCGTAAAAGTTTGGCAGCAAGAAACACAAGAAGCACGTTTGATTTTAGATAGCAATCAGCATGTGCCTTTCATGGGACTGAGTAGGATTGATTCCTTGATGGCACAAGTTCAAAAGGGTATGGTTTTAGCCCCTGATGATTTGATTGAATATGCAGATTTTCTTAGAAGCAGTCGCATGATTGATAATTTTTTTGGGAAAAATCAATATCAAACGCCACTTCTTTATCAGTATAGTAAGAGTCTGCCAAGCTTGTTAGAGATTGAGGAAGAAATTTATCAAAAAATTCAACATCAAAAAGTCAGTGATGTGGCATCAAGCAACTTAAGAAAAGTCCGTAAACAAATTCGTGAAAATGAAAAAGAAATCCAAGATAAGCTGACGAGATTTTTAAAAAATTCTAGCAATAAAGAGATGATCCAAGACGGAATAATCGTTCAAAAAGATGGACATTATACCGTTCCAATCAAAATAAGCTACAAGAATAAAGTAGCTGGAAATATGATTGAACAATCTAATAAAGGGACAACGGTCTTTGTTGAGCCTGCAGCTGTAGCAAAATTAAATGAGCAATTGATTATGCTGAAGGCTGAAGAGGTTGCACAAGAGTATCAAATTTTAGCTGAATTAACAGGTTACTTGGCTGAGAAAGAAACCATTATTGATTTTATCATGGAAACGATCACTGCTTTTGATATTATTTTTGCCCGAGCAAAATATAGTCGAGAAATCAACGGTATTACTCCAAAGGTAAATAAAAATGAAGTGATCCATATCAAGAAAGGTATTCATCCATTTTTACCTAAAGGTGCTGTACCGTTAGATTTCACCTTAGGAGAAGGGCATCGAGGGTTAGTAATTACAGGTGCGAACGCTGGTGGAAAGACTGTTGTATTAAAAACAGTTGGATTATTGACGTTGATGACGATGTTTGGAATTCAAATTCCTGTTCAAGAAGGGACCGATATTGCAGTTTTTGATGAAGTGTTTGTGGATATTGGTGATCAACAAAGTATGGAAAATGCCCTAAGTACCTTTTCTGGACACATGGATGGCATTGCTTCTATTTTGAATAAAGTGAAACGGAACTCATTGGTCCTGTTAGATGAGATTGGTAGTGGAACGGAGCCAAATGAAGGTGCTGCTTTAGCTATCGCGATTATGGAAGCACTGTATGCTAAGGGAGCCTTAGTCGTGACCACAACCCATTATGGAGAAATTAAGCGATTTGCTGAAGAACATGAAGATTTTATTCCCGCAGCAATGGAATTTGATCGAGAGTCTTTGACGCCTAAGTTCATTTTACATTTAGGTGAAAGTGGCGATAGCCAAGCACTTTGGATTGCTAAAAAAGTTAATATGGCATCCAATTTGATCAAACAAGCGCAAAAATATATTGATACTAAAGATTATCAAATCCAGAAAAAAGAATTTGCAAAAAATGAAATAAAATCTGAAATGATTAAAGAAAAAATCCCTACTTTCGGAAAAGGGGACAGCATCCTTCTTACAGAAAGCCAGCGGAAAGGGTTAATATATGAAGACAGTGGTTCAGATAACGTTGTTGTTTATATCGATAAGGATGTTGTAGAAGTACCTAGACAAAGAATCAAGTTATTGACTATGGCTGAAGAATTGTATCCAGAAGGTTATGATTTAGATAGCCTCTTTACAGATTTTCTTACGAGAAAGGTACGGAAAGACTTAGATCGTGGTTCTAAAAAAGCTCAAAAAATTTTAGATAAAGAGATGAAAAAGAGAAGAGAAAACAGTTAGTTGCATGCTTACGATTTTAGATTCTTTCCACTAAATGGAAAGGATCTTTTTATTGTTGATCATTCTATATAAAAAAAGAAACGAATGCTTTCTACAAAATAGTTGTAGAAAGCATTCGTTTCTTTTTTAACATTATACTTCTTTTGTGTAGGCTAGAGTTTTATTTAAGAAAAACGGTGTATAAAAGGCAACTGTGTCACTTAAAGGCAGAATATCATCCGAAAGTTTGATACCAATAACCTCTTTGATGTAGGTTCTTCTAGCTTCAATACGTTTCCAAACTGCAGGATACTGTTGGCTGAGTTCAATTCTTAATGTTTTGTCAGCAAGTGCAATCGGTTCTTCACAGCTTGCACCAGTATAGCCAGGAACGCTTGGGATCATATCAATTTGTAATAGTTGACCGCTTTGAATAACGGCTTCTGACCCTTTATAAAATGGGGAAGACAGCCATTCTTCGTCTGCAGTATAGTGTCCAGGATTCAAAGTCCAGCCATAAATTTCAGAAGGAAAGACTTCTTGGATTTTTGTATAAAATTCGTCTCCGGAAATACCGATAGCAATGGTTTCTAACCAAGTGGAATAAGCTTTGAAGTAAGGTTTACCAACTTTTACCAAATAATCTTTTTGATTTTCTGGTAATTGGGTTTCTGAAGAAATCACAAAACCAGCTCGGCTGCTCAAACCGCCTTTGTAGCCTACAGTTAGAGAGTAAGGATCTGTTAAAGAGATCGCTTTATCTCTAGGGTAGAGAATAGCATGCGTAAAGCGTTGACCGGTAGCGCTGATCGTTGTGACCGAGTTGGGTTGACCGTCTTGCGCTAGGAAAGATCCAATTTCTTTTTCACTTTTTCCAACAGAAATTTCTTGAATCGCACGAAACATCGCAATTCCTGCTAGAGAAGCGCCGTATTCGTAGTAAGCAATCTCATTTGCGTTATAAATTGTACGCAATCCGACTTTTGGAGAAAGCAAAGAAAAAGTGAAGTTTTGTAATTGATTTTTATTGGAAACATAGTTTAGTAGGCTATCAATGATATAAAATGGCAAATCGAATAGCTCACTATTGATGTACTGATTTGATGTGAAAAGTTTCCAACCGATGATACCGATTTTAGCATCAGGAGCGATATGACTTTCTTTAAAATAATAGTCTAATGTTTTTTCACCGGTCATTGGCTGATTTGGAAGAGAAAAGAAAGGAACATGGACTGGGCTCGCTTTGATTCTAGAATGTGCAGCCATTTTTACATTTTCATTTCCCAGTAATAAATGACTTTCGCCATTTGCGTGGATCACTAAACAAGCTTCTTCAAATCGTGGAATAAAGCCGGTAAAATACTCAAAGTTCGCACCATGTTCACGATCTGCATAAATAATAGCCGTATCGATAGAATGATGGTGCATTTGTGCTAAGAAATGTTCTTTTCTGGAGTTCATAGTCTCATCAGTCAATAGAACAGATTTTGGGTCATTGTGGATCGTAGGCAAGGCTACTGTGGATAAATTAATTTTCATTTTTCGTTTCCTCTTTTCTAACGGATTTTATATTGGCAAAGGTACTTATTTCTTTAAAGACTTCTTGATTACTTGGCAAATCAGTGACGATCATATCAAAGTCACTGACTGTACCAACTTTATGCAAATAAGATAAACCGAATTTTTTATGGTCAGCGACAAGAATCGTTTTTTTGGATTGTTTTAGGATTGCTCTTTTAGTGAAGGCATCTTCTTCATTTGGAAGGGAAACGCCTGAGTCAAGATGAATGCCTTCAGTTCCCATGAAAGTAATATCAAAATTAAAATTTTGGATAAACTCAGCAGTTTCTAAGCCTAGAAAACCTTTCGAAAGATCTCTATATTTTCCGGGGACACTATGCAGGTGAATCGCTTCATATTTAGATAAAGCATTCATAACCAATAAAGAATTGGTGTAGAATTGACAATTTTCGATAGTGAAAATTTCTTTTGCAACAGCCAATGTTGTAGTACCAGTCTCAATAAAAACAGAACTGCCTGGCTTAACTAAGGTTCTACAAAACTTAGCGATGTCTTTTTTCTCTTGGATACTGATTTCTTCTTTAAAGGATATAGGATTTTCAAGGGTATCTACGCCTCGGTAGATAGCTCCTCCATGTACCAATTGGATATCTTCATTTGTCGCTAATTCCTTTAAATCCCGGTTGATCGTCATCATAGAAACCATTAGTTTATCAGCTAATTCTTTTGAATTGATTTCTCCATTTACTCTCAATAAATCGTTAATAAGTTCTTGTCTTTTCGTTTGGTTCAATTGTACTACCTCCATTTTCAGAGAATCAGCTTCTATTTTAATTTAATTATAACATTAAATAATATTAAACTGACAAAATATAACTATTTATGTTTATTTTGTTGTTATTTGTTAGTTTGCAAGAAGAAATCAACTTAAAATGGGTTAATAAGATAAAATGCTTTACAAAATATACCCCGTGAGGTATATTGAATACGTAGCAGGGTATATAGAATAGATAAGAGCAACGAAAGATCAATATAAAAAGAGTAGTACTAATTAGGAGGAAGAGTATGTTTTTTAAAACAGTAGCATCCATTTCAACAAGTGAATTAGAAAAAATCATTGCAGAAAAACCGCAAATCATTGATGTGCGGGAAACACATGAATTTCAAGGAGGTCACATACCAGGAGCAAAAAATGTACCATTAGGTAAAATAGCTAATCATACGCCCAAAGGTAAAACTTATGTCATTTGTCAATCAGGTATGCGCAGTAAAAAAGCTTCAAAATTATTAACGAAACAAGGCTATGATGTGGTAAATGTCCGTGGTGGCATGTCATCTTGGGCTGGAGCTACAAAGGGAGGAAAACTATAATGAAAATTGTTATTGTAGGAGGAGTAGCTGGCGGAATGTCAGCAGCTACTCGATTAAGACGATTGAATGAAACAGCAGAAATTATTATATTAGAAAAAGGACCCTATGTTTCATTTGCCAATTGTGGTCTTCCTTATTATGTGGCTGGTGAAATTGAAGAACGCAGCAGCTTATTGGTGCAAACACCTGAAACTTTGCAAGCACGTTTTGAATTAGATGTACGTCCTTATAGTGAAGCCGTATCAATCGATGCTGCTTTAAAAGAAGTAACGGTTCGAACAGCAGAAGAAGAGTACACATTAGCCTATGATAAATTGATTCTTTCCCCTGGAGCTAAAGCGTTTATCCCACCAGCTAAAGGATTAAAAGAGGCCAAGAACATTTTCACATTGCGCTCTGTTCCGGATGTAGATGGAATTACGGCTTTTATGGATGCTCATAACCCTAAAAAAGCCGTAGTCATCGGAGCTGGATTTATCGGTTTAGAAATGGCCGAAAGTTTAGTTCATCGTGGATTAGATGTTACAATCGTTGAAAAAGCACCACAAGTACTGCCACCACTAGATGAAGAAATGGCGGCGTATATCACTAAAGAATTGCATGAAAATGGTGTTAAATTGTATACTGGATTGGCTGCTGAATCGTTTGAAGAAGAAGGCAAAGTGATTGTGCTTGAAAATGGCGAACGCTTAGAAAGCGATATGACATTAATGTCAGTTGGGGTTAAACCTGAAACGACTGTGGCTTTAACAGCAGGCGTTGAAACGGGTGTACGTGGTGGCATATTAGTCGACGAGAACTACGAAACGAGTCAAAAAGATATTTATGCTGTTGGAGATGCAATCGTAGTGAAACAACAAATCAATGGAGAAGATACAATGATTTCTTTAGCTGCTCCAGCGAATCGCCAAGGCAGACAAGTGGCAGATGTAATCAGTGGATTACCTCGAAAAAATAAAGGTAGTATCGGTACTGCCATTGTGCGCGTATTTAACCAAGTAGCAGCATCAACTGGGCTAAATGAAAGACAACTACAAATAGCAAAAGAAACGTTTGAAATTGTTCATATTCAAGGGAAAAGTCATGCAGGATATTATCCAAATGCCGGTACGATATTATTGAAAGTACTATTCAATCCTGAAAACGGAAAAATTTATGGCGCCCAAGCTATTGGGGAAAATGGAGTAGATAAACGCATTGACATCATTGCAACGGCTATTAAAGCAGGTATGACTGTTCACGATTTGCCAGAATTAGAGTTTACGTATGCTCCACCATTCGGATCAGCAAAAGACCCGGTAAATATGGCTGGATATGCTGCATTGAACTTGATTGAAGGTGTTAGTGAGTCTATTCAATGGCATGAACTTGAAGCAAAACAAGAAGCCGGGGCTTTACTACTGGACGTTCGTGAAGAAGAAGAACTTGAAAAAAATGGTCGCCTAAATGGATCAATTAATATTCCTTTAAATAGTTTAAGAGAACGATTATCAGAAGTGCCTAAAGATAAATCAATTATTGTGAGTTGCCACAGTGGTTTGCGCAGTTATATTGCTGAACGAATTTTAAAACAAAATGGGTATAAAGTGAAAAATCTAGATGGAGCATTCGCTCTTTACTCAACAGTCAGACCAGAAAAAATCAGATTAGAAAAGGTGGAAAAATAATGTATAATTCAATATCAATGCAAGAGTTTGAGCAAAAATGGAAAAGAGAAAAACTTCTGTTAGCAGATGTACGAGAAATTGATGAATGGCAAGCGGGACATTTAGACGGAGCTATCCACGTACCGCTAAGTGATTTAACAGATGCTAAAGAAAAATTAAATAAAGAACAAGACTACTACGTTATGTGTCATTCAGGAGCGCGTTCTGCAATGGCTTGTCAGCAGTTAGCGAGAGAAGGATATAAAGTAACTAATGTAATGGGTGGAATATCAGCTTGGAGAGGAGAAACTGTATAGTGGAATATGATGTGAAAATTGTAAACCGTCTAAAAAGATCAGATGGCCAATTTCATGGTGTATTGAAGATGATTGAAGAAGGACAAGACTGCGCATCAATTGTAACTCAGTTATCTGCTGTACGTGCTAGTATCGATCGTGCTACTAGCCTGATTGTGGCTGGTAATTTGGTAGAATGTGTAAAAGAAAATAGTAAAGATGGCGGCACAGGAGAAGAAAGTATCCAACAAGCTATTAATTTGTTGATGAAAAGTAGATAATTAGAGGCGAATTCTTTCCAATGGAGTAAGTTTGGTTAAAAAGTTGATTTCTAAATAGTTATTAAATAGACACATTGCTATTCATGCAGTGTGTCTATTTAGATATATTTTTATAAGTAGCCACTACAAATAAAGCGTATTTTTTTTGAAAACAACATAATATAAACTTTTTCGTCTTAATGTTCGGTCTAAATTGTTGACTTTGTTTTAAATGTGACATACTATATGTTTATGTTGCATCTTATTGAAAGGGGTTAATTAATGGAACTGAGTGAAAGACAAACAAAAATTATTGAAATTGTAAAAAATAATGAACCCATTACAGGCGAAAAGATAGCTTCGACATTAGGTTTTTCTCGTGCAACTTTAAGGCCAGATCTATCCTTATTAACATTGAGTGAACTGTTGATTGCAAAACCAAAAGTAGGTTACTTCTATAATGCACATAGAGTAGACCCTTTTATCATAAAAGCTATTAAAGAAAAAAAAGTAGAAGACGTTATGAGCGTTCCCGTAATTGTAAGCTCTAACACTTCTATTCAGGATACAATCATTAAAATGTTTTTAGAAGATGTCGGATCGGTTTATGTTACAGAAAATCATAGCCTTATTGGTTTAGTTTCTAGAAAAGATCTACTAAAAGCAGTCATGGGAAAAATGAATATTGAGGAAATGCCTGTCAGCATGGCAATGACTAGAGTGCCTAATGTGGTCTACGTCCTTAGTGATGATTCAGTTGAATACGCGACAAAGAAACTTTTAGCTCATGAAGTTGATAGTTTGCCAGTAATAGACAACACTGATGGAAAAGGATTAAAAGTAACTGGTAAATTTTCGAAAACATTAATTAGTCGTCTATTCTTAAACGTTATTGAAAATGAAATTTAGGAGGATCATATGAAACCTTTAACCATTTATCTTATTTCTGACTCGATAGGGGAAACGGGTGAACAAGTAATTCATTCTATCTTATCCCAGTATTCGATTGAAGTAGGGCAAATCAAAAAGTTTACGCATGTATTAACTAAACAAATGTTAGAGACTATACTTATCGCTATTGGTGAAGAAGAAAACGCTGTTGTTTTTTATACATTAGTCCAAAAAGAGCTGAAACAATATTTAACAGCATATTCTGAGAATAACCCATTTATGCTAGTTGATCTATTAGGAGCTGGCATGGCAGCCATCCAAAAAGTTACTTCTTTAGAACCTTTAGGTGAACCGGGCATTATTCGTAAGATGGATAAAAAATACTTTAGCAGAATCGAAGCAATCGAATTTTCCGTCCGGTATGACGACGGGAAAGATCCAAGAGGAATATTAAAGGCGGACTTAGTTCTTTTAGGGGTATCCAGAACATCAAAGACCCCGTTATCTATTTATCTAGCAAATAAAAACATTCGGGTCGTAAACATCCCACTTTTTCCAGAATCAGATCCGCCGAAGGAAATTTATCAAATTTCACCGACTAAAATCATTGGTTTAACTAATTCACCAGAAAAATTAAATAGTATTAGGAGAGAACGGTTAAAGACATTAGGACTGCCGCAAAATGCGAGCTATGCAGATACGAATCGTATCTTAGAAGAATTAGATTATGCGGACAGAATCATGAAAAAAATTGGGTGTTTAGTCGTAGATGTTTCGAATAACGCGATCGAAGAAACGGCAAATTTAATTATTGAAAATATGAAAAAAATGGATAAAAAGGTATTTAATGTTGATTGAAAATAGAAATGGTATTAAATAGTTAAAGCGCAGGTATCCTAATAGAGAAAGAGGCTGAACTAATGACTGAAAAATACGTTTATAACTTTAATGAAGGTAAAAAAGAAATGAAGGAATTACTTGGTGGTAAAGGGGCTAATTTAGCTGAAATGACGAATCTTCTTCTACCTGTTCCGCCAGGATTTACTTTAACTACAGAATCTTGTAACCGCTTTTTTGACGAAGGAAGAACGATTTGGTCTAGTTTAGAAGAAGAGATAAGTGTCCATTTAAAAGCACTCGAACAAGCTACGGGAAAAAAATTCTCGGATTTAGAAAATCCGCTGCTTGTATCGGTTCGTTCTGGGGCAGCCCAATCGATGCCAGGTATGATGGATACTATTTTAAATCTAGGGTTAAATGATCATTCAGTTATTGGATTGGCCAAGAATACAGCTGATGACCGTTTTGCATATGATAGCTACCGTCGTTTCATCCAGATGTTTTCGGATGTGGTCATGGAAATTCCCAAAACACGCTTTGAGGCGATATTAGAAAATAAAAAAGCCGAAAAAGGCGTTGAGCTAGATAAAGAACTTAGCGGAGATGATTTAAAGTCAGTAGTAGAAGCATATAAAAATGTTTATTTAGAAGAGGTAAAAGAAGATTTCCCGCAAGATCCTATGGTGCAATTAGAATTGGCTATCAAAGCAGTGTTTACATCATGGAACAATCCAAGAGCGATATTCTATAGAAATATGCATGAGATATCTACCTTAATAGGTACCGCTGTGAATATTCAAGCAATGGTATTTGGAAATAAGGGAGAAACTTCTGGAACAGGTGTGACATTTACTAGAAATCCCGTAAATGGGAACAATGAACTCTTTGGCGAATTTTTATTGAATGCTCAAGGAGAAGATGTTGTTGCTGGTATACGTACACCAAATGATATTGCAACATTAATCGATCTGATGCCTGGAATTTATAAATTATTGGAAACAGCAGCGAACACTCTTGAAGACCATTATCAAGATATGCAAGATATCGAGTTCACTATTGAGAACGATGAACTGTTCTTATTACAGACACGAAGTGGGAAAAGAACGGCACAGGCTGCTATTAATATTGCAGTTGATTTGTACAATGAAAGAAAAATCACCAAAGAAGAAGCGCTATTAAGAATCAAACCGCAACAATTAGAACAATTGCTCCACCCTAATTTTGATGAAAAAGCTGTTGCTGAAGCAACTATTTTAGCAAAAGGACTTGCCGCTTCGCCCGGTGCAGCCTCAGGGATCATTTGTTTCACTCCGGAAGCAGTAGAAATAGCCTTCGAAAAAGGACTGAAATCGATTTTAGTGAGGCAAGAAACCTCTCCTGAAGATATAACTGGCATGGTAAAAGCAGAAGGTATTTTGACAGCTAGAGGGGGTATGACGTCACATGCTGCAGTCGTTGCTCGCGGTATGGGGAAATGTTGTGTTGCTGGGTGTTCAGAATTAAAGGTTAATGAAGTAGAAAAAACGGTAAAATATAATGGTGATACATTGCATGAAGGAGATTTGATTTCACTGGATGGGGCAAGCGGGCTAGTTTACTTAGGCGAAATTGAAAAGAGCAAAGCAACTTTAGGCGGCAAATATGTTCAATTAATGGAATGGGTCGATGAAGTAAAAATAATGGCAGTTCGGGCCAATGCAGATACGCCAGAAGATGCGAAACAAGCCTTAGATTTTGGCGCAGAAGGAATTGGACTAGTTAGAACTGAGCATATGTTTTTTAAAGAAGATCGCATTTCTTCAGTCAGAAGAATGATTTTAGCTGACTCGGTCGAGGAACGTATGAAAGCACTAAACGAAATATTGCCAATCCAAAAAAATGATTTCTATCAAATTTATCAAGTCATGGGTGAACTGCCCGTAACGATCCGTTTATTAGATCCGCCTTTACATGAATTCATGCCTGTAAAAGAAGAAGATATAAGCCATTTAGCTGAAACGATGTCCTTTAGTTTAGCAGAGTTGAAAGGACGTATCGAGGATCTTCATGAAGTGAACCCGATGTTAGGGCATCGTGGTGTCCGGTTAGGGATAACCTATCCTGAGATCAGTAGGATGCAAGTTAGAGCGATCATAGAAGCGGCTTTAGAATTTAAGGCTGATAGGAATTGTGAGATCCAACCAGAAATTATGATTCCTTTAATCAGCGATGTAAAAGAATTGACCTACATCAAAGCAGAAATTGAAGATGAAATCCAAAAAGTATTTAATGAAAAAGGTGAAACGCTGGATTATCATGTTGGTACAATGATTGAAGTTCCCAGAGCCGCTCTGACTGCTGATAAAATTGCAGAGGAAGCAGACTTTTTCAGTTTTGGAACCAACGATTTAACTCAGATGGGATTTGGCTTCTCAAGAGATGATTCCGGTAAATTCATTTCTGAATACATGGATAAAGAAATTCTTGAAAATGGACCTTTTGATACTATTGATCAAGAAGGCATTGGTCAATTAGTAGAAATGGCGACTGAAAAAGGTCGCCGAATCAAACCAAATTTAAAGGTTGGTATTTGTGGCGAACATGGTGGAGATCCGGCATCAATTGAATTTTTCCAAAAGTTAGGATTGAACTATGTCTCTTGCTCACCATATCGTGTACCAATCGCACGCTTAGCTGCTGCTCAAGCAGCTATAAAGTACCATCTAGTAAAAAAAATAGTTTCTGATGAGTTAATCATTAATCTAAGTTAGTCAAAAAATAATTATTAAATAAATCAACACAGCAGTTTAGCCTGATTAAGGTTAAACTGCTGTGTTGATTGGGTCTTAAGTATAAAGTAACACAAAATGATTTTACTGATTATTCATAAAAACTTCTAAGTTTCTTCTTGAAATTAATTTCTTAGAATTATGAAATTTATACATATATTCTGTACAATAGAGATAACCCATTTTAAGAGGAGGCGCGTGATGGAAAAAGAAAAATATCCTAAAGATGCAATGCGCGTTTTAAAAGAGACCAGCCGAACATTTTATATACCCATTACTTTCTTGAAAGCTGATTTGAAGTACTCAGTTGCGTCGGTTTACTTAGTTTTACGAGCTATAGATGAGATTGAGGACCATGAAGATATCTCTAATGAGACTAAATTTGATCTTTTAATGCAGTTGAGCGAACTCTTTAAACGACCGTTCATTGAAGAAGAGTATTTGGAAATTATCGCTCCTATAAAAGAGCAATTACCCGAAGTTTCTATCCGTTTATATGAATGGATCCAAGTTTGTCCAGATGGTTCGCTTTCATTGATGATGGAAACAGCTAGTGAAATGGCATTTGGAATGGCCAAATGGGCAAATAAAAACTGGCAAATACACACCAAAGAAGATTTAGACGACTATACTTACTACGTTGCAGGTTGTGTAGGAGTGTATCTTTCTAAATTGTGGAATTGGTCTTATGGTCAAGAAACAAATGAAAAACTTGCGATTGGATTTGGTCGAGGACTTCAAGCTGTTAATATTTTGCGTAACCAAAAAGAAGATAGAGAAGAACGCGGTGTCAACTTTACTCCAGATGGATGGACAAGAGAGCAACTTTTTGCATACGCAGATGAAAATTTGGCCGAAGCGAACGCTTATATTGAAACACTTAATGAAAGAAGTACCGTTTTGTTTTGCCGCTTGCCTTTAGCTTTTGCACACAAAAGTTTAGCAGCAATGAAAAAGGGTCAGAAAAAAATGTCCCGAGCAGAAGTAGAACAAACCGTTGAAGAAGTGCAATCAGAAGTAGATGCAAAATAATGAAAAGGAAAGGACTGGGAGAAATGTTCCCAGTCCTTTCCTTTATTCTGAATGACTAGGCTAGAAAGTGTTCCAAAAAACAGAAGCGACGACCAAATTATCGTGTTTGTTGTAGCGTAACTTCTGCTTAATTTTAGTGAAACGCTAATAATCATTTGCAAAATAACTATTTTTTAACCGCAAAGGTTCAATCAATATTTCTTTTTAGGATGGCGATCAACTGCTTCAGGATATTTTTTCAGTAATTCTTCGCCTGTGGGTGTAATCTGATAACCTCGGATGTTGAAATTTGGAGCAAGTTGCTCTTCAGTTAATTTTTCTTTGGCGAGATCCATAAGTTCGGATTTTTTTAATTTAGAGTATCCGGTTATTCCAAATTGTTTTAAGATGGCTTTTAATTGTGCGGCATTCAGATAAGGTAATGAATCGATTGCTGAGAGTTCTTTTGCATATCCTTTCTGCTGAATTTCATCTAAGGCTTGTTCTGCATTGATACCGTAGTCGTATTCAAAATATTTTGGATATCCACTGATTGTTGTGAATGTACCAAAATTGATACGCCATAACAAAATGAGGTGACCTGGAAGAATATCTTCCTCAAATCGAACCATGTTTTGTTTAGAAACGAGGTTTTCTGAACCAATATTTACCAGATCCAGCCACTTTTTCAAGTTACGCTTGGGTGAAATATAAGGAACTTCAGCGTGATTTTCATATAGGGAAAAAACCATTTGTACATCTGGATCGTTTAAATCAAGATGGCTGTTCTGTTTATCAAGGTTTGTCGTATTCATAAAAATCCTCCTTAACCATTGGTTTAATTCTATCTTAATTATATCGTAAAAACAGATTAATTTCATGAATTCACTAGAGAGATGAACAGTTAAGCTTTCTCGAATAAGATAGTCATAAATTTTCTTGTATATCTTATTCGAGTGGCATATGCTAATCAAAAGACGTTTTTGAGGAGGTTCAAGACATGAGGCTATTGATTGCAGAGGATGAACAGGAGTTGGCACGTGCTATTCAAGTGATTTTAGAAAACGAAGGCTATTTTGTGGACATTGTCCATGATGGTAAAGAGGCTTATGAGTACGCATCGTTAGTAGATTATGATGGATTGATCCTTGATATTATGATGCCAAAACTTTCTGGATTAGAAGTTTTAGAAAAATTGCGAAGGGAAAGCAAACAAATACCTATTTTACTTTTGACAGCAAAGTCAGCTATTGATGATCGAATTGGTGGACTGGATCTAGGAGCAGATGATTATTTAACCAAGCCATTTGCTATGGGTGAATTACTGGCACGTATACGGGCTATGACACGTCGAAAGACAGTATTGCAAGCCAAAATAGTAACATTTGAAGATTTGGAATTAAACAGTGATTCTATTCATATCAGCAATGGTAAGCAAGAAATGAAATTATCGAATAAAGAATTTCAAATATTGCAATTATTGATGGAGAACCCGAAACAATTATTTTCAGCGGAACAACTGATCGAACGCATTTGGGGATGGGATGCAGACATTGAGATGAATAGCATCTGGGTCCATTTAAGTAATTTGCGAAAAAAATTAGCAACACTAGAAGTTCACGTCAGGATCGTTGCTACACGAGGTGTGGGTTATTCATTGGAGGTCATTCGATGATTGAGAAACTGAGAAGGAAATTTATACTAGTTACAATGGCCATCGTTTTTCTCGTCATGTTTGTGGTTTTAGTAACCTTAAATATTACAAATTACTTTCATGCTGTTGAGCGGGCGGATGAAATATTAACCGTTTTAGCTGAGAACGATGGAAGTTTTCCAGAGGAAGAATTTTTAGGACAAGGATCAGAAAACGAACCAGATAGCTTTCCTCCAAATCAAGCGGTATCAGCAGAGACTCCTTTTGAGACGCGCTATTTTACAGTAATGGCTAATGCAGATCGAGAAATTACTCAAATAGATACAACACGAATACGGTCAATAGATTCTGAAACTGGACAAATTTATGCTGGAGATATCTTATCTTCTGGCGAAACAAAAGGCTATGTAGATGATTTGCGCTACAAAGTTGTCAAGCAAGAGGATGGTACATTCTTAGCGTTATTTGTCGATGATCAACGAGAATTACAAACCATGAGAACCTTTTTACAAAATTCAATTGTTATCGGATTGATTAGTTTAGTTTTTATTTTTATACTGGTTTTTTATTTCTCTAAAAAAATTGTTAAGCCGGTTCAAGAAAGTATTGATCGGCAAAAGCAGTTTATTACCGATATGGGTCACGAAATAAAAACGCCTTTGGCTATTATTTCAGCTAACAACGATGTTCAACAGATGCTTAGTGGCGATAATGAATGGACCAAAAGTACTGGAAAACAGATTCGCCGTTTAGATAGTTTAATGGAAAGTATGCTCCAGCTTACACAAATGGATGAAGAAGCTTATAGGCCTAAAATTGAATCGATCAATTTTTCGCAAATTTTATACGAGACTTGTGAGCCATATGTTTTGATTGGTAAACAAAAAGAGGTCGCTGTTTCCTTAGATATCCAGCCAAATGTAATCATTCAAGCAGAAAGTGGTTCAATCAACAAGCTATGCTCATTGTTAATGGATAATGCTAATAAATATGTGCGAGAACCGGGAAGTATCCAAGTTCGCTTAGGCAGTCCTCAAGGACATAAAGTTAGACTGAGCATTTCCAATTCAGTTAATGAAATACCTGAAAATTTTGATCGCTTGTTTGACCGCTTTTATCGGGAAGATCAAGCAAGAAAACATAGTTCTGGAGGCTATGGTATCGGCTTATCATTAGCTGCTGCTATAGTCGAAAGCTATCATGGACATATCAAAGCAAAACCATTAGACAATGAAACAATCGTATTTGAAGTTGAATTGCCAACAAAATAAAAAAACTCTTTAATAGTTTTCCTATTAGGACAAGTCGCTTGTATAAAGCAATGAACTTGTCCTTTTTTGTGTACATAATGAGGCAACTAACTGCCGAAAAATGTGGAGAGAGGACAAGCAAGGGTAGAAAAGTACGCTGCTTGTCCCAAAAGCATGAAAAAAGGACAAGCAAGGGTAGAAAAGCCCGTTGTTTGTCCCAAAAGCATGAAAAGAGGACAAGCAACGGTAGAAAAGCCCGTTGTTTGTCCTTTAGTTGTTAAACAAGTAATTTAAGCGTTCTTTGGATCCTTTTTTTCGATACCATTTCAGCACACCAAATATAGAGTATCGCAGCAGTCAGCTTATCATTCGGGAAAAGGCGTTGATATTCCTTAATGCACGATAAAAGTGCAGAGTTGATCGAACTCTCATAATCGCATGATCGGCAATGATAGTAGGTTCGATGCAACTTTAAATCAAATGAGCTACATTTTTCACAGCCAATCCCTTTGCGTAAACTAACAAAAGAGTAGTTTGGAATGTCTTTGATGAATAGCATAGGGTTAGTTTGATAATCAATTAGATCCACAACTAGTTTTTTATGGGCTGCAGTCAAGGGTTTACTTTCCTTTTTAAGTTGATCAAAATGATTTTTCAGTTGTGAAAGCAGTAGCATGCCCTCATCTTTTGGTGCATTAAATAAGGTGAACTCTGGGTTAACATAGACAGCAAAGGCTTTGATTTCGATATCATAGCGGAGTTCTTTCAAAAAGATGGTGAGTTTATTTTTAGTATTTTGTACTTGAACTAAAGGATTACTCACTTTAAAATCTGGAATCTTGACTAGCATTTCTTCTCCGTAGTAATACTCTCCACTATAGTTTTTTATTTCATACAAATAAAGTGTATTGTCAGTCAGAATCATGGAATCAATTTGAAATGCATTTGAAATGCATTTGAAATGTATTTGATAAATGAGGCTGTAAAAATAAATCAGTTAAAATGAAAAAGTTATCTTTTAATTGCGTAGTCATTTGGTCAAAGGCTTGTTCACCTGCAAAGCCTTTCTGTAAGTGTTGCAGGTATTGCTGTTGTTTGTTGGACAGGGTCCCTCTTATTGCTAAAGTCTCCATTATCACTAATAAATCGGATTTTTCTCGTGAACGAAACATAAAGTCAAACCTCCTTATCAAATTGGTCTCACTAAATAAATACGTATTTTATAAACAAACTCATCTCTAAATTTTAAACTTAAGGTTCAATTAAGGTTCAAGTTTTATATTATATCCATCGAGCAAGGAGGTAATGGATATGGCTAATTATCAAAGTGTTTTTGAACGCAAAGAAACGAAGTATTTAATTACGTATGATCAATGGGGTCAATTGATGAAGGAGCTTAGACCGCATATGGAATTGGATAAATACGGAAAATATTTGATCACAAATATTTACTATGATACCCAAGATTGGTATTTGATACGCCACTCAATGAGCAAGCCGGTCTACAAAGAAAAAGTTCGATTGCGTAGCTACGGGGTACCAACTGAAAAAGATCCAGTATATATTGAAATCAAGAAAAAATTTGATGGGACAGTCTATAAAAGAAGAGCAAAAATGCGATTAAACCAAGCAGAAACGTTTTTAGCGCATCAAGAAAAACTAGCTGTTGTCAGCGATAACCAAAAGATACACGAGTTTGAATCAGTTCTATCTTTTTATCCAGATTTAAAGCCAGCTATGTATTTATCTTATAAAAGATTGGCTTATTTTGATAAAGTGGATGACAGTATCCGGATCACCTTTGATCAAGAAATTTTGTACCGTACGGAAGATTTGTTTTTGTCATCCGGATCGTATGGGCAACCGATTTTGCCAGAAAATCATTTATTGATGGAAATCAAAATTTGCGGTGCCATGCCAGTATGGCTTGCACGTATTTTATCAAGAAATAAAATTTTCCCGGCAAAATTTTCAAAATACGCTAATGGATACCAAAATCATCTAAAAACGCAAGAAAAAACAATAATGGAAGTAAGAGAAAGAGAGGTTTATAGTGCATGAGTGAATTATTTAATAGTGTATATATGGAAAGTGCATCTGCATTTTCCATCACAAGTTTTATTTTTTGTACCTTAGCAAGTTTGGTATTAGGGTGGTTCGTAGCATGGACCTATATGTATCGCAATCATTATTCCAAGGGTTTTGTAGGTACATTGTTTCTATTGCCAGCCATGGTACAAATGGTCATCATGTTGGTCAATGGAAACGTTGGAGCTGGTGTTGCCGTTATGGGGGCATTCAGCCTCGTTCGATTCCGTTCAGTTCCAGGTTCAGCTAAAGAAATCAGTAGTATTTTTCTAGCAATGGCAATTGGTTTAGCAAGTGGAATGGGCTATATTGGATTTGCAGTTGTATTTGCCATAATTATCTGTGGGGTAATGGTAGGTTTGAATCTATCTCGTTTTGGTGAAGTAGGTGAGCAGATCCGTATACTAAAAATAACGATTCCTGAAAATCTAGATTACAGTACGATTTTTGATGATATTTTCGGCCAATACTTGTCTAGCTACCAAATGATGAGAGTAAAAACAACCAATATGGGCAGTCTATTTCGCTTAGAATATACCATTGAATTGAAAGATCAAAATCAGGAAAAACAATTGATCGATGCGTTGCGTTGCAGAAATGGAAATTTAGAAATTATTTGCGGCCGTTCGCTATCTGGAAAGGAAGAATTATAATGAAAAAAAAGCAAAAGCAATCTAAAATGAGTATCCTTGTTTCCCTTGCCATCATAGGAATGTTGGCAGGATGCCAAACAACTTCTTCTACTACTGCACAAAGTACTGAATCCGGTACGACATCTGATTCTAGCACCGCTACTAGTACAGTAGATTATGACTTAGAATTTAGCTCGGATGATCTTGAAGTGGGGTATGAAGAAGCTGATTTAACGACTATCGAACTAGCTGATGATCAAAGTACGACTAGTGGAGAAGGAGCGAGCGTTGATGGCAATGTCTTAACGATTACAGCTGGTGGAACGTATCTAATCAGTGGAATGCTTTCGGATGGTCAAATCAAAGTAACAGCTCCTGATACGGAAGAGGTTCATTTGATTTTAGACGGAGTAGACGTTACTTCTTCAACCAGTGCACCTCTCCTTATTGAAGAAGCAGAAAAAGTTTTTGTGACACTTGCAGAAGGTTCAGAAAATACACTAACAGATAAAGCTGGAAGTACAGCAACTATTGGAACAGGCGATGATGTAACGACTATTGATGGAACAATCTTTAGTAAGGCTGATTTAACATTGAATGGCTCTGGAAGCTTAACAATAAATGGAAATACAAATCATGGTATCGTATCAAAAGATGATTTGACTATCGTAAGTGGAACGTATCAAATTACTGCAGTTGGTCAGGGTTTTTCAGGAAAAGATTCAGTAAAAATAAAAGATGGAACATTCAACATGACTACAGGTGCTGATGGTATCCAATCTGATAACGCTGAAGAAGAAGGTAAAGGATTTGTTTATATAGCAGGTGGAGATTTCACGATTGATGCAGAGGAAGATGGTATTCAAGCTGAAACGCTGCTTCAAGTAGACGGTGGAACGCTTGATATTACAACAGGTGGCGGAAGCACTAATGCAGTGGCGAAAGCATCGGAAAGTATGGGTATGAATTTCTTTAAACAAACAGCAGAGACAGAAACAGAGACAGAGACAGAGGCAGATGAAAATCTGGATACTGACGATACTAGTTCGACAAGTATGAAAGGGTTGAAAGCTACAGGTGAATTGATCATCAATAATGGAACAATCACAATTGATGCAGCTGACGATACGGTTCATACTGATGGTAACTTGACACTGACAGGTGGAACACTTTCATTAGCTTCTGGCGATGATGGCTTACATGCGGACAATGATTTGCAATTAAGCGGGTCAACTATCGCAATCACAGAGAGTTATGAAGGAATTGAAGGCAAGACGATCACGATCAGCGACGGAGAAATTACGGTTGTAGCGAGTGATGATGGACTAAATGCAGCTGGCGGAACTTCGACAACTAGCGAACAAGCTGTACCCGGTGAAACTGCTAGCAGTAGTGAAAATTCATTGGTCATTTCCGGAGGCACATTGACGGTAAATAGCAGTGGGGATGGATTGGATTCAAATGGGACACTTGAAATTTCTGGCGGTACTACTACAGTTAGTGGACCAGAAAATGACGGCAACGGAACAATTGACTCAAATGGGGACACTCTTATTACTGGAGGAACATTAATGGCTGCTGGAAGTTCAGGTATGGCCGTAACTTTTGGAGACAGTTCTAGTCAAGTGAGTGTATTATATGGATTTGAAACGACTTACGAAGCGGGAAGCGAAATCGAACTAACTGATGCAGATGGAACAGTTCTTTTATCATGGACGGCCGATAAAAGTTTTAGTTCTGTACAATTTAGTTCAGCTGATTTAGAGGAAGATGGAACCTACACATTAGCAATTGATGATGAAACTTTTGAAGTGGTAGTTGACTCAATTGCCACAACAGTAGGCACTACAACTGGTCAAATGGGAGGCGGAATGCAACAGCCTGGTAACGGCGATATGCAACAGCCTGGTAACGGCGATATGCAAAGACCGACTGAAGACGATACAAGCACTACACCAGAACTTAATTAAATCGTTTAGTTATAACTAAAAATGGACAAGTCAGAAGAAAAAATTCTCTGGCTTGTCCATTTTACTTGCCTTCTTTTAAAGTTTTGGATGTAACTATTTGCTGTAACTCTGTTTTCGGATATAGAAAAAAATGAAGAATTTAAAATCAATCGCTTTCACAGCTTAAGAATAGTCGATACACTATATGTTGTGTTTTTTTTGAAAAAAACTAGCATATGTTGTGTAATTTTAGGTTGAAATAATTATAATATCATAGTATCATAGCAAAGGTAGTAACTGATGAATATGTAGTTAGATATTTAAAAATAATAGATAAGTATGTAGAACATCCATAAAGTTAAAGTAGTAATTAAATAGAGAAAGGGTAGCTCACTAGAGCTACTCTTTTTCCTTGGCATAAGGAGAGGGGTAGATGGCGATTTTAGTAATTGGTGGAATGATCGGGGCAGGAAAAACAAGTGTAGCTGAACTTTTGGGAGGTTCTTTAGGTAGTGAGGTATTCTACGAAAATGTAGACGATAATGAAATATTGCCTTTATTTTACACGGCAAGTGAAGAGGAACAAAGAGTAAAACGGTACCCTTTTTTATTACAATTGGAATTTTTAAATAGTCGGTTTAAAAGCATTAAAGAGGCATTACATAACAAAAATAATGTTTTAGATCGTTCAATTTATGAGGATTGGTATTTTGCTAAAGTAAACATGAATTTAGGGCGTATTTCAGAAACAGAATTCAGCATATACCAAAAATTGCTCAATAATATGATGGAAGAATTACAAGAATTACCCAAAAAGTCACCAGACTTAATGGTGTATTTAAAGGGATCCTTTGAGACGATTGTTTACCGTATCGGTTTACGTGGCAGAGACTTTGAGCAAGATCAAGGGTTACTAGATTATTATAGAACGCTTTGGGAAGGGTATGATAATTGGGTCACCAAATATTATGATGCCTCAGAGGTGTTGATTATCAATATAGATAAGATCGACGTAGTAAACAATCCCGAAGATGCCTATACAGTTGTAACAATGGTTAACGATAAATTAGCAGAGATGGAGATAAGAAATAAATGAGCAGATTAATCACGATTTTAGGAATTATAGTTATGTTGGGGATCGTTTATCTCTTATCTGATAATAAAAAAGCTATTAATAAAAGAACTGTATTTACTGCTTTAGGGGCACAATTAGTTTTATCCCTATTTTTAATCAAGGTTCCTGTGGGCAGTTGGATCATCGAACAGTTAGCAAAAGCTGTAACCAAATTGTTTAGTTTCGCTAACGAAGGACTAACCTTTGTTTTTGGAGATTTATTTGGACAAGGGTATTTCTTTATTGATGTGCTGGGTGTCATTATTTTCTTATCTGCTTTAACCGGTATCCTAGGCTACTTAGGTGTAGTGGGTTGGGTAGTAAAAATAATAGGAGGAGCTGTGGGTAAATTATTAGGTACCGAGAAAGCTGAGTCGTTTGTAGCGGTAGCTAATATGTTCTTAGGCCAGACAGAAGCACCTTTCTTAGTTGCGAAATACTTACCAAATATGACAAAGTCAGAGTTGATGACAGTTTTGGTTTCCGGGATGGGTTCAGTGTCAGCTTCTATTCTAGTTGGGTACAGTCTACTGGGTATCCCGATGAAATGGCTACTAATCACAACGGCTTTGGTTCCTTTTGGGTCACTATTAGTCGCTAAAATTTTGACACCTGAAACGGAGATCAGTAAAGTATCAGAGGTAACATTAAACCGTAAAGGTGCTAATACATCTATTTTTTCTGCTATGTCCGAGGGAATCAATAATGGGTTGCAAATGGTATTAGGTATCGGAGCTAGTTTGATTGCCGTGATTTCAATCGTAGCATTATTAAATAGTATTTTAGGTCTAGTAGGTACGAGTTTTACAGAGGCTCTAGGTTATCTCTTTCTGCCGATTGGTTGGTTGATGGGATTAAGTGGCTCTGAAGCGATGATTGCTGGGCAAATTTTAGGGACAAAAATGTCTATCAATGAATTTGTCGCTTTTGCAGATCTAGCACCTATGATATCTGAACTATCTGAAAGAGCTGTAGCTATGTTATCCATTGCTGTAGGTAGTTTCGGAGCATTTGCTAGTATTGCTATTTGTGTAACAGGATTATCAGTATTTGCACCAACTAGAAAAAATGACTTGTCTAAACTTGCTTTACGAGGCATGTTAGGTGGATTTATCGTTCCTATATTATCTGCCATGTTTGTTGGGTTATTTCTATAAATAAAAAGGGCTCTTCGTCAAATAGTGTAGATTTTTGATGAGTTCTACCAAAAGTAGGTATATGACAGATAGTACTTATAGTTCAAAAAAATTCTTGTGGAAGAGACGGTTTTGCTTGTGAAGCCATTGGGATCACCTGAAGCCTGGAAACCGCTGTCTTAAGGCTTTCAAGTCTCAATAAGCCGTAATCGCTGAAGCGTTAACGCTCTGTTATTCGCATTGAATCCAATGAACGGCTACAAGCAAATCCTATTCTGCCAGAATTTTTAGGTGAGTAAGTAGAATAAATCTATCAACACTAAAAATTATAGACCCATAAAAAGCCGCTAATTTTTTATATTAGCGGTTTTTTTCTTTGATTATGCTAGAATACAGGGATTAATCGTTCGATTGTAAATCATCATAAAAAGAATGAACTATAACGCTTTCAATAAGAGTAGGATAAAGTTATACTTCTTCCATAATAGATTGACTCTTTCACAACTAAGAAT
The DNA here is from genome assembly GCF_000744285.1 of Carnobacterium pleistocenium FTR1. NCBI lineage: Bacteria > Bacillati > Bacillota > Bacilli > Lactobacillales > Carnobacteriaceae > Carnobacterium > Carnobacterium pleistocenium. The sequence goes on from NZ_JQLQ01000002.1 coordinate 331,683, forward strand.
AGAGAGAATAGGGGAATGAAAATGAGTGATCGCGATAAACAACATAAATACAACCAGCAGAGCAATATCTCAAATTCTTTGTATACTAGAGTAAATATAGGTCAAGATGCCGATAAAAACTCGTTAGATAGCGCTGAACCGATACACACCGGAGGAAGTATGAATAATGATGATGAAAGAGTTGTTGATAATAGCTCGCTTACGCATATGTTGTTGTTTTATATTATTGGATTTTTAATGTCTGGAATTATTGGTTTTGTTTTTTTTAAGTTATTCCAAGATTATTTCTATGGAGAAGGTTTAAATCAAGCTTTCCCGTCACTACTATTATTTGCAGGATCTATTAGTATCGGCTTTTTTATTTCATCGATTATTCTTAAAAAGTTGAAATTATAATGAATGGACATGCAGATAATATAAAAGATATTATCTTATGGAAAATTTTTTCTTTAGTTGTTTTTGCACTCTTTTTTGTTTTATTAGTCGGCTGTTCAAAGATATCTGAAAATAATGCTGAACAAATGATTATAAAAGAATACAGCAATCATTTGGGTGAGACTACCATTCTTTCTACAGTCGAAAAAGATAATGAGTATTTTATTGAATGGGAAAATAAAAATGATAAATCCAATGGAACCAGTAAGGTTTCAACTAATGGAGAACTAACGATTGTTGAAATGGAAATCGAATAAGAGAAGACAAATAAAAGGGTTAATTATCTTCTTCTCTAGTTTTTTAGATGGCTCAGAGGTGACTTTTTAAATTGGGAGCGCTATAATTAATTTGAAATACCGCTGTATTTAACTATAATAAACTTTAATAAACCAGATTAAAAGGAGGAAATAGTAATGGATCATAAAGATTATGGTAAAAAGCCTTATATGTTTAATATTGAAGATGCGACAGCTGAGAATAATAACTTCCGTACGACGATTTGGACAGGTAAAAAACTACAATTAACGGTCATGTCTATAGCGCCAAATGATGAAGCTGGATTAGAAATTCATGAAAGAAGTGATCAGTTTATTCGCATTGAAGAGGGTCAAGGAGTATGTAAAATGGGTGCTAGCAAAGATAATCTAGATTTTGAAAGAGCCATTACTAAGGATGATGCTATACTTGTACCCGTGAATACATGGCACAATATTATTAATACAGGTGCTAAGCCATTAAAATTGTATACAATATACTCAGGACCCGAACATGAAGAAGGAGCGGTTCATCGTTCCCGCGAAGAGGCACCGAGCCAATCTAATGAAGATTAGAAACTGTTGAATTTATAAATGAAATTTACTGAAATGAATTGAAAAATTAGCTAAATAGTTAAATTAGATCTAACAACACTAAAAGATTATATACCCAAAAAGAAATAGATTACATGCAACGATTTTCATTGCGTATAATCTATTTCTTTTTTAGCAGAATATATTTAAAGAAACAACTAACCCAACTTAAAATGAAATCAAATTAGTTAGGCGTGATAAAGCCTCTACTCCTTAAGACTTTAGCAGAATATTTATCTGCTGGCGTGTAGCCTTTTTCAAGCAAGTCATTGATGTATAATTTATTGTAGATAAAAGCAAAAATTAAACTAGAAAGGTCCAAAGAAAAGGCAGCACAGACAAGTTGAACAAAAAACCATTTAAAGTCTCCTCTGAAGAGAGCTGGGATAAAAGCAAAAAATAAAGTTGTCCATGAAAAACCGACTTTTGTGTGCTTTATTTGATTAGTGTAAGGATTAGTCAAAGATATTTTCATAATAATCAAGATCCTTTCTTTTAGTTTAAGTATACCATACGGCTAAAAGAGAGATGTCAAAAGGCTACCTAGAATAATTTTTTAGTCGTTCAAAATAGATTAATACAGAACCAATTAGTTTCTGGTTCTTCAATTTATAGATGCTGAATCTTTTGAAATAATGATCCCTTATCAGTGATTAGCTTGATACCATTTAGCGGCGGCAGCAACTTCACTTTGAGTTAACTGATGTTGGTGACTTTCCCAATGAATATCAACTTTAGCATGGGCATTTGCCAACAAAGTATACAATTCTTCTGATTCTTTTGATGGGCAGATTGGATCGTTTGTTCCAGCACTAATAAAGATAGGTATATCTGTTAAATCGGGTAAAGAAATCCCTCTTCTAGGAACCATCGGGTGATGTAAAATGGCTCCAGATAAAGCATCAGCATAATGAAACAGCAAACTAGCTGCAATATTGGCACCATTTGAATACCCTATAGCTAAAATATTGGCGCGGTCGAAATCATATTTAGCAGCAGCTTCATCAAGAAATACATTTAATTCTTTTGTTTGGAAAATCAAGTCCTCTTCATCAAAAATACCTTCAGCTAGTCGACGAAAGAAGCGTGACATACCATTTTCCAATACATTTCCTCGAACACTTAATACATTTGCATCCGAATCTATTTCCGCGGCAAGAGGGAGAAGGTCGTGCTCAGTCCCCCCCGTTCCATGTAGTAAAAGCAAAGTAGGTTTTGATTGATCTGTTCCTTTAATAAATAAATGTTTCATACTCGTTCCTCCTTAATAAAAATTCGGTATCTTTAAACTCCAAATAACCATCTTAATTAGAACCTTAATCCAGTTCAGTTACTTTAATTGGAATAAGGTTGCTCGTTAGTTGATCTCTAGCACTTTCGTATTGAGCTGGTAATTTTAAGGCTTGTCCCATTGTCTCATAAGATTCATCATGGGCAAAACCTGGAGTATCGGTTGCTATTTCAAACAAAATATCGCCATACTCTCTAAAATAAATAGCGTTAAAATAGTTGCGGTCTTTTATTTCTGTGACGTCATAGCCTTTTTTATAGACATGATTTTGCCAGTCTACATGATCTGTCTCATCTTTTGCACGCCAAGCAATATGGTGAACGGTTCCGACACCCATTTGTCCAGGTGCTACAGCAAGTAGGCTGATATCAATAATATTTCCGATATCTCCGTAAGCTTTCAAACGAACAAGTTCGTCTTCTTCGGCCACCTTTTCCAAACCCATAGTTTCCTGTAGTGTTTCAATCGTTGAAGTTGGATCAGTTGAATACAATACAGCTCCACCAAAACCTTTTATAGCTACCTCAGGTGTTACTTCTCCAAAAGTCCAGTTGTTCATTTGACCTTCTGCTCGTTCAACTAGTTCCAATTGTAGGCCATGGTAGTCTTCAAACTGCAAATAGGTTTCACTAAAACGCGTCGTTTTTTCATATTGAATATCAAATTTAGCTAATCGGGTTTCCCAGTAAGATAGAGTTCCAACTGGAATTGCGTAGGTTATCACGCCAACTTGACCACCACCAATTTTTCCTTGCGCAGCTCCGGCCCATGGGAAGAAGGTAATAATAGTACCAGGCTTACCACCATCATTCCCAAAGTATAAATGATACGTACCAGGGTCATCAAAATTAACGGTTTTCTTAATTAAGCGTAAGCCTAAAATTCCGGCATAGAAATCAATATTTTCTTGAGGATGTCCTACAATAGCTGTAATGTGGTGAATGCCTGCTGTTTTTTTCATATAAATCGCTCCTTATAGTGTTGTTTTTTTAATTACGGATTAATATATTACTAATTCGAGATAATTGTAATACGATTATTATTTTTTGTCAAATAGAATAAACTGCCTTTTTAGTTTAGTGAATTTTATAGAAGAAAAGGCTAATTTATAAAAAACTACTTATTTTTAGTAAAAGTCTCGAATTAATAATAAATAGACTTGTAATAAATTTAAATCTATGGCATACTAGTAAATGTACTTACGAAATGTAAGTGTTAATTGATGGGTGACCTTCAATTAAATAATCTGTAATGGAGGAAACACATTGGTTAACAAATCAGTATTCACTCGAATAAGCGAAACTTTATTCGGGAAGAATGAACAAACTAAAAAAATAGAAGAAAAGAGGACAAAAATTATGAAAATCGGTATTATCTCAGGAAGCGTACGTGAAGGAAGAAACTCAGCAGCGGTAACAGAATGGATTCATGAATTTGCAGTAAACAGAAATGACGAAGGTGTCGAATATGAAATAGTTGCTTTAGCAGATTACGATTTGCCATTATTAGGAGCTAAGCTTTCTGAAGATCGTCAAGCAACAGCAAGTGCAGCAATTCAAGCATGGTCTGAAAAAATGGCTTCATTTGATGGATATGTATTTATCACCCCAGAATACAATCACGCAGTAGGTGGAGCATTGAAAAATTCTTTAGACTTCTTAAAAGCAGAAGTTGCAAATAAAACAGCTGCTTTAGTTGGATATGGCAGTTTAGGTGGAGCACGTGCTCACGAAAATATGCGTGTCATTTTTGGAGAATTAAGTGTTGCTTCTGTACGCACGACAACAAATTTCTCGCTAATAACTGACTTTGAAAACATGAGTGTCTTCAAACCAAATGATTACAATAAAGTAAATGCACAAGGGATGTTCAATGATTTATTATTATGGACAAAAGCTCTTAATACTATTAGATAAGGTTAAAATAAAAAATCTAACTTGCACCAGTTCTTGGTGTAGGTTAGATTTTTTTGTTAGGTACGTTTTTTTTATCAAGCGAAAATAACCAATAGACTCATAAAATGTATGAGCTCCAAGTCTAGTCTCACCAGAATTTAAACGTATTTTAGTTAGCTCGAGTTCACTAGCGACCGATTCAATAGACTGCATCAATTGTTTTCCGATACCTGGTTGTTGATATTTTTGATCAACTGCCAAAGATAATAGGTTAAGCATAGGTTCAGAGTAAAATTGTATTGAATTTAAAATAAAGTTTCTGATTCTTTAATTTTATTTTGTCTATCTTCTTTATTGGTTTCAAGTTTAGTTTGTAGTTCGGCAATACTTAGCTCCAGTGTTTCAAGCATTTCAATATTACGTCCAATTTTTGATTTTGTATCCCAATCAGAGAAAAGATTATCAAAGAAAATATCAAAAGTTTTACTCATGCCACTAAATTTTTCATAACTAAGGTAAGTGTCTAAAGAAAGATCTTTTAATTCTTTGGCATAATTTTCTAGAAGCTGCTCTAATCGGTTCATTTTAGCTTCAGCTTTATCGATTTTATCGTATTTCATCATATCAAATATGAGGCTGCTATCTGTGAACATATCCCATGTTGAAAAGGAATCGGCTGAATCTAAGTCATCTAATGCAAAATTTATTCCGTTTAGTACTTTTTTTCCAGCTTCTAATGCTTCATCAAGTTCAATTAACTCTTGTTTAAGCTGAGCTCGGTTTATTTCTTCTTCACTAATTTTTTCGCGAAAATGAGCATCTTGCGTGTATAAGTTATCTTTTAATTGGTTGAATTGAGCAGTAGTTTGAGCTGTAGCTGCTTGGTTAGTAGCTAAATCTTCTCTCGATTCGAGCAATAAAGCCAAAGCTAAATCTAATTCCATTTTAGCAACCAGTTTTTCTTGCATTTCTTTATCGAGTTTTTTATCGTAATTTCCAATTAATCGTTTCAAAAAAGTAGATAATGATTCAGCTTGTAATTTTTCAACATCTTCATTTTCTTTATCAAATGTTTCTTTGGCGGTCTCGTACCGCATAGCCTTTTCTTCATACCTTATTTTTGAATGTTTCTCTTTTTTTAGTAGAGATTTCAGTTTTGCTTGCAAAGTTTCATATTCTTCCATTGTGAACCCGCTCCCTATGGATAATTTTGTTAAAAGATAAAGATATTTCGTCTAGCTTAATTTGATAAATCAGAATAAAGAAGTATGTAAATTTCAAATTTAAGTTTTCTAAAAATAATTGAATGGGTTAAATAGTTCTGAAAAAAATAACCAGAAAGTATCTTTGAAGGATTCTTTAAAAGATACTTTCTTTCTGATTTTTTTATATAGTGCAATTACTAAAGCTATCAATGCACATAATAAAGAATAGCTAACAAGAGCTATTAGGATAATGAATAGTATTTCAGGTGATTTGTTCATTTAATTTATCAGTTCCTTCATCGATTTAACTTTGCTTGAATTAACTAAAAAAACGACATGATTGATTTTTTAAACTGTAAATTCAGATTTCAGCATAGCATATTTGTTCATATCACAAAATATATCGTACATAAAGATATCTTCTTTATCGGTTCCAACTAGAGAGAATCCGCTTTTTAAAGCTACTGCGTTGCTGCCTATGTTTTTGGTATCGGCAAAAATCGTTAGTTTGTTTAAGCCCATTTCTTCGAAAGCGATTTGGCAAACTTTTTGTACGCTTTTAGTTGCAATCCCTTTTTTAATTTGAGAAGAATGCACCCAATAACCTATTTCTGCCTTTTTGTTGCGAGAGTCAATAGAGTGTAAATCGATTGAACCAACTAATTCACCTTCATAAGCAATTAAGAATAGTCTATCTGTTCCTTTAACGTATCCGGACAGTTTCATGTTTATATAGTTGATTTCGTCGTTAGCTTCTTTTGTTGTATCGACAAAGTCAAGAAATCGTCTAATGTGTTCTCTGTCACTATCTACCAGATCAAAAAGAGTAGTTGCCATAGCGATGGTAGGTTGTACAAGTGATAATGTAGCGTTTATAGGTAATTTAAAGTAATGATTCATCGAGATCCTCCTCTTTTGATTTTCCTCTATCATACCTAAAAAAACGCTTGTTAACTACCAAATTTCGGTAAATAAATAACTGATAAAGAGTGTTTTTATTTTAATCTAGAGTTTCTTCTAGAATGAACCGGTTTGCTTACAGAACGTTTTGCGTGAAAAACAATAAATATTTATTGTTAAACGATAAAAAACCTGCTAAAATAAAATTTGTAATGAGTATGGGAGGTTTATTTATGAAACGAGGAACAACACTTTTTTTGAAACTAGCTGTTATGTTTATTGGACTGCCAGTGTTTATAATGGGAATATATGGATTGACGTGGTTGATCAATAACCCAGCAAGTCCGGTCTATGATCAACTGTTATATCCCATCTTGATTGGTATATATGCATCAATATTCCCATTTTTTATGGCTTTATATCAAACGTTTAGACTGTTGAGCTATATTGATAGGAACCAAGCGTTCTCTGAATTGTCCGTTAAAGCTTTAAAGAATATCAAACTTTGTGCAATAGCTATCAGTGGCTTGTATATAGTAATTTTGCCATTTGTTTTTGGTTTAGCACAAATGGATGATGCTCCTGGACTTGTTTTAGTCGGAATGATTCCTGTATTTGCTTCACTGGTTATCACGGTATTTGCAGCGATCCTGCAACGACTTTTACAAGAGGCCATTGATATTAAAAAAGAAAATGATTTAATAGTCTGATTTGAGGTGAATAAATATGGCAATGATCATTAATATTGATGTAATGTTGGCTAAACGAAAAATGAGTGTAACAGAACTTTCAAATAAAGTTGGTATTACGATGGCGAACCTTTCGATATTGAAAAATGGGAAAGCGAAAGCCATCCGATTTTCAACTTTAGAAGCACTCTGTAAAGCGTTAAATTGTCAGCCTGGAGATATTTTAGAATACGAAAATGAGAATAATCATAAGGAATTATAAAAATCATCTAAATAGGATTCTATATCATTTGATAAAGGGTTCTATTTCTTTGTATACATAATTTTTTTTTGTGCGGTAAACTAATGGTATTAAACTATAGGAAGTGACATAATGTTTTATTTATTCATTTTAATGCTTGAACGTGGCGGATTGATCATTATTTTAGCGTATATCTTAATGAATATTCCTTACTTCAAAAATCTTTTAGGAAATCGAAGAAAAGTAAGTACGATGGTGCAACTGATCGTGGTATTTGGATTATTTGCCCTGATTTCTAATTTTACTGGGGTAGAGATTGGCCAAAACCAAATCAGGATGGATCAGCCGTTTACTGATTTATCCGTTCATTCTTCACTGGCAAATACACGTGTGTTGACGATTGGTGTTTCAGGATTAATTGGGGGGCCAATTATCGGTGTGGCGGTGGGCCTCATTTCGGGCGTTATTCGCTATTTTCAAGGTGGAATAGATGCTTATGTGTATGTCATTTCGTCTGTATTGGTTGGCTTGTTTTCTGGGATCTATGGATTGAAATTCATCCGTAAGAATGCTTTCCCAAAAGTTAAAGAGGGTCTCATCATTGGCGCAGCAATGGAAGGGGTTCAAATGATGTGTATTTTATTATTGAGTACACATTTTCAAGAAGCAATAGATTTAGTTCAGTTCATTGGTCTGCCAATGATTTTGACGAACAGCATTGGAACGGGAATTTTCTTATCAATCATCGACTCAACACTGCGGCAAGAAGAACAAACGAGAGCTGTTCAAACGCATGATGTTTTTCAATTGACTAACGAAACTATGCCTTATTTTCGCTCAGGCATGAATGAGGAATCTTGTACACAAGCAGCAAAAATCATTCAAAAGCTAATCAAGGTTTCGGCAGTCAGCATTACCAACACGGACAGTATTTTGGCACATGTCGGCGCAGCCAGTGATCATCATTTTCCTTCAAAAAAAATAGTGACCAATTTATCTAAAGAAGTACTTCGAACAGGGGAAATCAAAGAAGTGCATTCTCATAAAGAAATTGGGTGCGACCATCCTGACTGCCCATTAGAAGCTGCAATTGTTATTCCATTGAAAGTAAAGGAGAAAACGATTGGAACGTTAAAAATGTATTTCACGGATACCTCAAAATTAACTTTTGTGGAACGGCAATTGGCGGAAGGATTGGCCACTATATTTTCCAGTCAAATTGAACTTGGCGAAATGGAATTGCAAAGTCAGCTTTTACAAGATGCAGAGATCAAATCGCTGCAAGCTCAAGTAAATCCACATTTTTTCTTTAATACCATCAATACCATTTCTGCATTGATTCGAATCGATAGTGAGAAAGCTCGTGAAATGTTGCTGCAGCTGAGTACCTTTTTCCGTTCTAATTTGCAGGGTGCCAGAACAAATGTGATCCCTTTAGAAAAAGAACTACTTCAAGTAGAAGCCTATATAAAATTGGAACAAGCGCGCTTTCCAGACCGCTATCAAGTTGAAATGAACATAGAAAATGGGTTGAATAATATTTTGTTGCCTCCGTTTGTGATCCAGATATTAGTAGAGAATGCCTTTAAACATGCCTTTAAAAATCGGAAAGTGCATAATTTAATCCAAGTAACAGTTAATAAGATAGATCATAATATATTTTTAAGTGTGCAAGATAATGGGTATGGAATAGAAAAGAATAGACTGGGGAAATTGGGTAAACAAAGTGTGTCATCTGAAAAAGGGACCGGTTCAGCTTTGGAAAATTTGAACAAGCGTCTGGTCAGTTTGTTTGGGGATGGAGCTAAATTAAACTTTGAATCTTCCGAACAAGGTACTATTGTTTATTGCAAGATCCCTTACCAAGGAATGGAGGGCTAAAGATGAAGACTTTAATAGTGGATGATGAACCCTTAGCTAGAAATGAGCTAGCATATTTACTAAAAAGTTGTGAAGGAATCACAGCTATTGTTGAAGCAGATTCGATTGAAGAAGCTTTGGGAATGATGTTGCAGCATGAAATTGACTTGATATTCCTAGATATTCAATTGACCAGTGAAAGTGGATTGACGCTAGCAAATAAAATCAACCAATTAACTAACCCACCAATGATTATTTTTGCAACAGCGTATGATGAATATGCCATCAAAGCGTTTGAATTAAATGCAACAGATTACGTTTTAAAACCATTTGAACTGCCCCGAATTCAGGCGGCTGTTCAAAAAGCATATGCTAGCTATCAAAAAGAACGAGTGCCTTTGCAAGTAGAAGATAAGCAGGAATATTTAATGACACTCCCTATTCAAATGGATGAACGTATCTATATTGTTAGAATCGAAAATATTATTGCTATTGCAGTGGATAAAGGTACTACAACTGTTTACACCACTGAGAAAGAATACACGGCAAATGAACCTTTAAATGCTTACGAAGAAAAAGTAAAAGGGCATACCTTTTTGCGAGTGCACCGCTCCTATTTGCTGAATACAAAAGAAATTTTAGAAATACAGCCGTGGTTCAACCATACATTTTTGGTTACTATGAGTAATCAGGTGAAAATCCCTGTGAGCAGACATTATATGAAGCAATTCAAAGAAGAAGTAGGATTAATATAGTCTCTATACCAATGATAAATAGAATAAATAAAAGCTCAACTATCCCAAACGAGCAAGAAGAGGACAAGCAACTACAAAAAGCGGCTTCGTTTGTCCCAAACGAGCGAGAAGAGGACAAGCAACTGCAAAAAAAGGGTTCGTTTGTCCCAAATGAGCGAGAAGAGGACAAGCAACTAAAAAAGAGAACTTGCTTGTCCCAAAAACGCAATAAAAAGACAAATAACACTAAAAAAAGTACTAATAAGTTTATAATACCTATCAGCAGAATGAATTTGAGAACTGCAGGCGAGCGTTTCAATCGGCCGTTTTGCTATCTCAGCTTATTTTTTACCCGAATCCTTATTTTAATAGTAAAGTGAAGCTATTAAAGGTTCATCAAAATCGATGGTTAAAGTATAGGGAGGTAGGAAAAAATGATTACTTTGTTAGGTGGTATTGCGTTATTAATTTTAGGCTATTTTGTTTATGGAAAGTACATTGAAAAGAATTTTGGAATCGATCCGGATCGGACAACTCCTGCAGAGGCTTTAAGAGATGGCTATGACTTCATACCTATGTCAAAACCGAAAAATGCTATTATTCAATTATTAAATATTGCCGGAACTGGTCCTATTTTTGGACCGATAATGGGAGCGCTTTACGGACCAGTTGCTTATATTTGGATCGTTGTTGGATGTATTCTTGGCGGTGCAGTACATGACTATATGATCGGTATGATTTCTTTACGAAATGATGGTGCTCATTTACCAGAATTAGCTAGCAAATACTTAGGAAAACCAGTAAAACATGTTGTGAATATTTTTGCTATGCTGCTTTTGATGTTAGTTGGTACCGTTTTTGTTGCTTCACCAGCCAGCTTGATAGAAAGTATCACTCCTAGTTGGTTAACGTTAGAGGTAATCATAGGATTGATTTTTGCTTATTACCTAATTTCAACTATTTTACCAATCGATAAAGCTATGGGTGTTGTTTATCCTTATTTCGGAGCCATTTTAATTATCAGCACGCTAGCTATTGGATTAAGTTTAGTTTTTGGGGGACATACCTTACCGAACTTAACTCCAGGAACGATGCAAAATTTTAATCCATCAGGAACACAAATTTTCCCAGCTTTATTCTTTACAATCTCCTGTGGAGCAATATCTGGCTTCCATGCTACACAAGCGCCAATGGTTGCTAGAACATCTAAGAATGAAAAAGAAGGTCGCTTTACTTTTTACGGGATGATGATTGCAGAAGGTGTAATCGCAATGATTTGGGCAGCAGCTTCTATGTCATTATTCAACGGACAAACACTTAATCAAATGATCAATAATGGAACTCCTTCACTTGTAGTCAACCAGGTTTCTTATATGTTATTAGGTAGTGTATTTGGGACGATCGCGATTATCGGAGTAATCGTTTTACCAATTTCTTCAGGACTTTCTGCTTTTAGAAGTTTACGGACGATAACGGCAGATTACCTGCACATTAACCAAAGCACATTAAAAAAAGTATTAATGGTTACGATTCCTATATATGCAATTTCTTTAGTATTAACGCAAGTTGATTTTAATATCTTATGGAGATATTTCAACTGGGCAAATCAAGTTACAGCAGTGATTTCCTTACTAGTCTCTACACGTTACTTGTATTTAAAAAACAAAAATTACTTGGTGACCCTTCTTCCAGGAATCTTCATGTTGTATGCTTGTGTAGTGTATATCTTCAGTGAACCAATTGGTTTTGGAATGGGATTGACCCCATTAGCTTATATTTTAAGTACCCTCGTAACAATTGGCTTAATGGTTCTTTACTGGGAAACAGGTAAGAAACAAAAAAGAGAGTTGGATCCAGCAGATAAATTACTGAACGATCAACTGCCAATTGGTACATTTGTATCAGAAAACAGATAAAACAAACTGAATTTAGAGAGTACTTATTCTCTTATAGAAAAACTCACACCGTTTTTACATATGGTATGAGTTTTTATTTTTTTTTGAAAAATCTGAAATTGGTATAAATTCAAATAAAATAACCGTTCTCACTGTATGAAAAAAAAAGATTAGTTTAATTAAGGCCATTAATTTAATTAAATTGATAGTGTTGTTAAATAGTGAACAAGTATGAAAATTGGATTTTTTTTGTGAAGTAGATTTAAATTTAGTTTTCGAAACTGTAAAATAAATTGATTTTTTGAATCAAGAAGAATCAATTGCTGACATGCAGGTAGTTTTAAAATATTTTTTTAGAATTCAAACATTTTTTAGAATTAGCAATCAAATGAGTTTAAAATGAGAAAAACAAAATTGAGATTGAAATCAATCTATTTTTGTGATAAATTTAACAAGTAGAAAAATTAGTGAATAATTGAACAAAGAAAAAAGATTAATTATTCAACTTAATGATAAAAGGAAGGTTGAGTTTAATGGAAGAGACAGTGAAATATACAGGTAAGGATTATTTAAACAAGGTTTTAGGAGGAACGGCATCAGGTATTGTTATTGGATTGATTGCGAATGCCATATTAGGTTCAGTATTTAAAGCTCTTATTCCTTACGGTTCCATATTTGTTATTTTAGCAACTGTTGCCAGCACTATGCAATTTATTACACCTGCTATTATTGGTGTACTTGTAGCAATGCAATTTAAAATGAATGGAATGGAAAGTGTCATAATCGGGGCAGCAACTTTCTTAGGATCAGGAGCTTATAAAGTTACTGAAACGGGTGTTCAATTAGTGGGAATCGGAGACTTGATAAATGTTATGCTCGTTTCCGCTATTGCCGTTTTCGTTACACGTTTGCTACAAGGACGATTAGGTTCACTGACACTTATCCTTATGCCAATCATTGTGGGTGTTGGGGTTGGGACGATTGGTTTGATCATGTTGCCATATGTGGGCATGATTACCTCTCTAGTTGGTGATTTGATCAATAGTTTTACTTCTCTTCAACCATTATTGATGGCTATTTTAATCTCTGTAGCTTTCTCAGTTTTAATTATTTCGCCAATATCAACAGTCGCAATAGGAATTGCTATAGGTGTATCTGGTTTAGGAGCTGGCGCTGCAGCAGTAGGAGTAACAGCTTGTACTGCAATCCTTGTGATTGGTTCTATCCGAATCAATCAAACAGGAACAACCTTGGCTATCTTGCTTGGAGCCATGAAAATGATGATTCCCAATTTAATTAAGCACCCAAAAATCATGATCCCTGTAATCCTTAATGCCATCGTTTCAGGTATAGGTGTTTATGTTCTTACAATTCAAGGCACTCCCCAAACAGCTGGATTTGGAATCGTTGGACTAGTTGGACCGATCCAAGCATTCAATATGGGAACAAGTTTATTAGGTGTTGGAATTGCTTACCTTGTTATTCCGTTTGTTGGAGGGTATATTATTGATAGGGTATGCAGCAAATTCTTGCATATTTACGAAGATGAAATCTTTAAATTTATTCCAGCTTCAAACTAATCAATTAGTATAATGTATATAAATGGAGGAATTCTTAATATGAAAATAGCAATTGCAGGTTCAGGAGCTTTAGGATGCGGATTTGGATACATGATGCAAAAAGGTGGAAATGACGTTACTTTATTAGATTTTTGGGAAGAACATATTAATACTATTAAAGAAAATGGTTTGTCAGTCACCGTAAACGGCAAAGAAGATAATGTAATCATTCCAATTGGCAAACCTAAAGAAATCAAAGATACATTCGATACAATTTTTATTTTTACCAAGTCAATGGGTTTAAGACATATGTTGGAAGAAATCAAACACATGTTGACGGAAGAAACTAAAGTAGTTTGCCTATTAAATGGTTTAGGACATGCGGATACTATTTCTGAATATATTCCTAAAAAGAATATCATTATGGGGACAACTCTTTGGACAGGTGGGTTAGACGCTCCTGGAAAAACACACTTCATGGGAGAAGGTCCTGTTGAAGTACAAAATAGTGATGAAAATGAAGAAGAAGGTACACAGCAAGTTGTGAAAATGATGGCAGCTTGTGGATTAAATGGTGTTTATAGTCAAAATGTTCATTTTACAACTTGGAGAAAAGCTTGTGTTAATGGGACAATGAATGCACTTTGTTCACTACTAGATTGTAATATCAAACAATTATTTGAAACTTCTCAAATCGATGAATTAAATCATGGAATCGTTAGTGAATTTTCTCGTGTTGCAGAAACTGAAGGCATAAAATTAGATGTTGAAGAAATCGAAAATTACTTGAAAGCAACGGCTAACAAGGTTGGGGAACATTACCCTTCAATGCACCAAGATTTAAAAAATAAGCGCCCAACTGAGATTGATTTTCTAAATGGTGTGGTAGCAAAAGAATCAGAAATCAAAGGATTTGAAGCACCTTATTGCAAGCAAATCACGCAATTGATCCATGCGAAAGAAGATATATTAGGAATCAAACGTTAAACTATTTTTAGACTTACAAGAGGCAAACCTGAAGCTAATAACTTTAGATTTGCTTTTTTTGCGCACCTTTTATTTGATTGTTTTTGATAACAAGCATTAGTGGCTAAAAAAATAAAATAGCAGAATGAATTACCGCTTTGCTTTGAATAAATTTAAAAAATGAGTATAATCAATTGCAAATGAGTGGAAACGCTTTTTTTGAAAAAAGGAGGATGGAGATGGACAGCTTATTATTTCACGACATGAACTTAACGTGGATGGATGGTGGAATTACATCGATGGATGGAGGTGCGATGTTTGGCGTTGTGCCGAAACCACTTTGGTCGCGTAAATATCCGGTCAATGATAAAAATCAAATTGAATTGCCGACGGATGCAATACTGATTCAGTACCAAAATAAAAATTATTTGATTGATGCTGGAGTAGGGCAAGGGAAATTATCTGATAAACAACGACGTAATTACGGGGTAACAGAAGAAACGAGAATGCAAGAAAGTTTAGCAGAATTAGGATTAAGTGTAGAAGATATTGATGCAGTTTTAATGACACATCTCCATTTTGACCACGCAGGTGGGCTGACACATTTTGAGAACAAGAAACTAGTTTCAACTTTTCCTAATGCCGATATTTATGTGAATAAGATTGAATGGGATGAAATGAGAAGTCCAAATGTACGTTCCAAAAGTACCTACTGGAAAGAAAATTGGGAACCAATCCAAGATCAATTCATTACTTATCAAGGTTCCCTTGAAGTAGTCCCGGGTATCGATATGATCCATACTGGGGGACATAGCGAGGGGCATGCGATTATAAAATTAACACAAGCAAATGAAACTTTGCTGCACATGGCAGATATTATGCCTACACATGCCCATCAAAATCCATTATGGGTTTTAGCTTATGATGACTACCCGATGACATCGGTATTTAGTAAAGAGAGATGGATGAAAGAGGCTTATGAAAATCAATATAAATTTATTTTTTATCATGATGCTTATTATCGGATGATCGAATGGGATGAAACGGGGAAAAATGTTATCGATTCATTAAGCAGAAGTAAACAAGCACAGATCGTAATTGAATAAATTAAAAACATTATTTGGATCAGTATTCCAAATAATGTTTTTTTGATCAAGCTAATGAGTAGAAAAGCAATATCAATCAAGGATCATTGAGTGATGTTAAGCTTTACTTATAGCTTCTATAATTATAGATAAGTAGACGAAAATCTTGAAATGGCTTAAATTAAGCTTTGTAAGCGGTTCATATATATAATACTAATTAAAAAAAATTAAGGGGCGATTAATATGATGAACACAATGACGAAGGAAAGACCAGTTGATTTAGCTACTTTTTATCCATCAGATCTATATGAGTATTCAAGTGCATTAACCGACGGAGAATTAATAGTTCTAAAAGAATTGCGTGAAGCACTAGAAACAGAATTACGACCACTATTAAGCGAGTATTGGGAAAAAGCTGAATTTCCATTTGAAGCATTCAAAAAGGTGGGAAAAGTCCGAATGATGGATAATCCATTATTGTTCGAAAACCGTTTGGATAAACGCAAACCGAGTGAATTGTACAATGTGTTTAGATATTTTGAGTTAGCTAAACTAGATGCTTCTATTGCAACATTCTATACCGTTCATGGTGGGTTGTTCTATGCTACTCTGCTTGAAGGTGGGAGCGAAGAACAAATTGAACGATGGGCTAAAAAAACGGCTTCTTTTCAAATTCAAGGCTGTTTTGCTTTAACAGAACCAGAGCATGGATCAGATATTGCTGGGGGATTGGCAACAAGTGCACGTAAAGAAGGCGATACATGGATCATTAATGGTGAAAAACGTTGGATCGGTGGAGCTGGATCAGCAGATGAAATGACTGTTTTTGCTCGCGATGAAGCTGACGGAAACGTAAAAGCATTTGTGATCCCAGGTAAAGCTGAAGGGGTCCATGTTCAAAAAATCGAAGGAAAAATTTCGCTTCGTATGACCCAAAATGGGCATATCACCTTTACGGATGTAAAGGTTGGAGAAGATCGTCGATTGCAAAAAGTGAATTCATTTAGAGATGTAGCGAGTATTTTACGTATCACTCGTGCGGATATTTCACATTTAGCAACAGGATTGACTGCAGGTGCTTTTGAAGCAGCTTTGCGCTACGTAAAAAATCGTCAACAATTTGGTAAAAATCTAGGATCTTTCCAATTGGTTCAAGAAAAACTGTCTATCATGCAAGCAAATGTGACTGCTAATTTAGCATTTTCTGTCCGTTTGGCTCAAATGCAAGAACAAGGAAATTACCGTGAAGTAAATTCTTCAATGGCAAAAATGCATAATGCCTTACGGATGAGAGAAACCGTTGCATTGGCTCGTGAAGTGGTAGGGGGAAATGGAATCACGTTGGAAACTGATGTTGCTCGATTCTTTGCAGATGCAGAGGCCATCTATTCTTACGAAGGAACACATGAAATCAATGCTTTAATTGTTGGAAGATATTTGACAGGCGTAGGTGCTTTTGTTTAAAAGATGAAGGACTAAGAAAATGGAATCAAGTATTCCGTTTTCTTAGTCTTTTTATTTGTGCTCTCATTACACAAATAAAGAAAACCGTGTTATGCTAAACATATATATAAATGATGGAGCAGAAAAAAGGTTTCATTTAGAAGTAAGGAAATATAAAGGAGAATAGCAGAAATTGGATATTACACAATTAAATTACTTTATTAACATTGTTGAATGCGGTTGCAATTTATCGTTAGCTGCAAAGAAAATTCATATCTCTCAGTCTGCTTTGAGTCAGATGATAACTAATTTTGAAAAAGAAGAAGAATTAAATCTTTTTTACCGTAAAAATGGACGGCTTGAAGAACTAACACCAAGTGGAACTATGTTATATCGATATGCGTTAGATATGTTGAAATTGCATGGCGAGATGAAGGGTATGCTCCGAAAAGAATCATCCAAACAAAAAGGAACCATCCGTATTGGTTTGCCCTCCTTAATTTTACGCGTCTTATTTTCTAAATTCTTTTCTAAATTTATTGTTGAAAATCCTGAGATCAAAATTGAAATTGTAGAAGATGGCAGTCACGAACTCAGAAGGATGTTTCTGCAAAAAGACTTAGATTACGTCGTATTGATTGAACCAACTAATTTAGATCCAAAATCATTTGAAGAGCACGTTATTCAAATTGATGAGATGACAGCCTTCATGTCGCCTACCCATCCATTGGGTAAGAAGAATAAAATCAATTGGAAAGATATCAATGAGTACCCAATTGCGACTTTCAATGAATCTTTTGTGACAAATGATTTAGTCAAAACGGCATTCAAGGAAAACCAGTTAAATGCAGAAATTATTTTCACTTCTTCTTCATGGGATTTCTTAATTGAAACAACCCGCCATAGTGATACGATTGCTATTTTACCTTCACCGATCCGTCGTTATTTAAGTAGCGATGAGTACGTTGAAAAATCATTTAAAAATCCTATTCCGTTTAATGTTCTATTGTGTCGTCCTATAAAGAATAATTATTCAGCTGTCGAAACAGCTTTACATGAATCTGTTTTAAGTTATTTCTATCAGCCGATGGAATAAATAAGCAAAAATAGTTAAATATTGTACAAACTTTTTTAGGGTAAGAGAAAGAAAGAATCGACATTTTTGTCTGATTCTTTCTTTTTTTGGTATTTTATGTACGATATTTCACAAATCTATTAACAATACTTATGGAATCTGTAATTTATACTTGTTAGACCTTTAGTGTAAAGGCCTATATGATAACAATGTAAACGCTTAACGTAAAAGATAGTATGAAAAAATAAATCACTACTTGGAGGAAATTCACATGACAGAAGCCGTAATTGTATCAGCATTGAGAACACCAGTAGGAACATTTGGAGGTGCTCTTAAAGATGTAACAGCAGTAGACTTAGGAGCAGCTGTGGTAAAAAAAGCTATTGAAAGCATCAACTTAGATCCAGCAACGATTGATGAACTGATTTTTGGGAACGTTTTAAGTGCTGGATTAGGGCAAAATGTTGCTCGACAAGTAGCCGTAAAAGCAGGTATTCCAAAACATGTACCTTCTTTTGCCATCAACAAAGTTTGTGGTTCAGGACTAAAAACGGTAGCGTTGGCAGCTCAATCGATCCTTTCAGGGGACAATGAAATCGTTATTGCTGGAGGAACAGAAAGTATGAGTCAAGCGCCATATGTATTGCCGGATGCCCGTTGGGGGAAACGAATGGGAAATGGTCAAATGATCGATACGATGTTGACTGACGGATTAACAGATGCGTTCCACGATATTCATATGGGAGTAACAGCTGAAAACATTGTTGAAAAGTATCAATTTACGCGTGAGCAACAAGATGAATTAGCTGTTCGTAGTCAAAATAATGCTGAGAAAGCCATAACATCTGGCCGCTTCAAGGAAGAAATCGTACCAATCGAAGTGCCACAACGCAGAGGAGATCCTAAAATAGTTGATACAGATGAGCATCCTCGGTTTGGCACTACAATAGAATCGATGACTAAGTTGAAGCCAGCCTTTAAAAAAGATGGTTCAGTTACAGCCGGAAATGCTTCAGGGTTGAATGATGGTGCAGCTGTTCTGATCGTAATGAGTCGAGAAAAAGCAGATGAATTAGGATTGAAACCACTAGCTACCATCAAGTCATATGCAAGTGCAGGTGTAGATCCTAAAATCATGGGTTGCGGCCCGATTCCGGCTACTCAAAAGGCTTTGCAAAAAGCAGGTATGACAGTAGATGATTTAGATTTAATCGAAGCAAATGAAGCTTTTGCCGCGCAGGCCTTAAGTGTGATCACTGACTTGAAATTCAATACAGATATCGTAAATGTTAATGGTGGAGCAATTGCCTTAGGGCATCCAATTGGAGCCAGTGGTGCTCGTATATTGGTCACCTTACTTCACGAAATGGAAAAACGCGATGCAAAACGCGGTTTAGCAACTTTATGTATCGGTGGAGGCCAAGGAATGTCACTGATTGTCGAACGTTAACCATGGATTGATCTGCCCACTACCTACCAATACCAGAGAGGAATAAGAAAACATGACGAATGCAACAATGGATCAATTAATCAGCCAGGTTGCCGACTTTTCAAAGAAAGTTATTCAACCCGTCGCTGCTGAATATGATAAAACAGAAGCTTATCCTGAAGAACAACTGAAACAATTAAGCGATATGGATGTTTTGAGGATGCCGTTTGATGGGTTGTATGGTGGACTTGGAGGATCATTTAAAGATTTTTTGGATGTCATTCGAATTGTTTCAAGGGATTGTGCATCAACAGCTAGCATTTTGCTGACTCAATCTTCAATGGGAATTTGGCCAATATATCAATACGGTACAGAATACCAAAAACAAACTTATCTGCCTAGTACGTTAAGTGGAGAATTACTTTGCGCATATGGTTTGAATGAGCTAGGTATGAATAATGATCTTGAAAATATGGAAACTCTTGCAGTTGAAAGAGAAGACTATTGGGAATTAAATGGAGCTAAAACTTTTGTTTCACAGGCGGGAAAAGCCAATATCTATTTGGTAGGAAGTAAGACAATTGCTGAAAATGGAACAAAAGGATACGGCAATTTTATTTTGGATGCTGAAATGTGGGGGCTGACGATAGGGAATATCGAAGAAAAAATGGGGATGCGAGCTCTTCCAGTCGCTTCACTTGAATTTGAAAATATTCGTATCCCAAAAGAAAATTTGTTAGGTGGTCAATGTAATGGGGCGGAACAATCCCAAGCAATTAATGATCGTATACGATTATCCATTGCTGCTCAAGCTGTCGGAATCGCTGAAGGTGCTTTTGATCGAGCATTAAATTATGTTAGTCAAGATCGTAAATTTGGCCAAAGATTGATTGATTTACGCAATACGCAATTTAAACTAGCTGAAACGTATACTGAATTGCAAGCAACAGCCGCTTTATTAAACCAAATCGTCAGCAGTCATCATGCTGATTCGACGATGATCGCCATGGTTAAATTGAAAGCCGCTAATACTGCTGTAGAAGTAACAGAAATGGCTATCCAGGTGACTGGAGGATATGGTTATATGCGGAACAATGATATTGAGCGCTATGCAAGAGACGCTAAATTAACAACTATTTATGGCGGTTCTATAGAAACGCAACACGAAATAATTTCAAAAAAATGGGTAAATCAAACACAAGTTTAGCTTGCTTATCACTTATTTAGAGGAGTGGAAAAAATGGAAATCAAAAAAATTATGGTCATTGGATCAGGACAAATGGGCAGCGGTATTGCCCAAGTTATGGCGCAAGCCGGATATGGTGTCATCCTGAATGATATCAAAGAAGAATTTGTACAACGAGGGTTCGCTAAAATTGAGAAAGGGCTAACGCGTGATGTTGAAAAAGGTCGTAAAACAGAAGCTGAAAAAGAGAGTATTCTGGCTCATTTTACACTTTCAACAAATATTCAAGATGCAAAAGACGCTCAATTAGTTGTGGAAGCAGCAACAGAAAATAAAAAAATCAAGTTAGCTATTTTCAAAGAATTAGATGAAATCACTGATAAAGAAACAATTTTAGCCAGCAATACATCTTCGCTTTCAATCACAGAAATTGCTGCAGCAACGAATCGTCCTGAAAAAGTTATTGGACTACATTTTTTTAATCCTGTTCCAGTCATGAAATTGGTTGAGATCAATCGAGGAATGGCAACGAGTGATAAGACAACAGCCATTGTTAAGGAACTCAGTGAAAAAATCGGAAAAATCACGATCGATATCAAAGATTCTCCGGGATTTGCTGTTAATCGTATTTTGATTCCAATGATCAATGAAGCAATTTTCACGGTACAAGAAGGAGTAGCCACACCCGAAGAAGTAGATCAAGCTATGAAGCTTGGCGCAAATCATCCTATGGGACCAATCGCTTTGGCGGACTATATTGGACTAGATGTTTGCTTAGCAATCATGGAAGTTTTATATACAGGATTTAATGATTCAAAATACCGTCCTTGTCCACTATTAAAAAAATATGTCGAGGCTGGTTGGTTAGGTAAAAAAACAGGCAAAGGATTTTATGATTATGCCTCATAAGGAGAGAATGCAGAAATGACAACATACAACACACTTACTTTAGAAAAAAACGAAGGAATCGGAATCTTAACCATCAATCGTCCAAAGATGTTGAATGCATTGAATCAAGAAGTGTTAGAAGAATTGTCTTTTGCACTTGATGAAGTGGAGACAGATTTCTCGATCCGCGTACTGATTGTGACGGGCTCAGGTACTAAGGCGTTTGTAGCGGGTGCGGATATTAAAGAAATGAAAGAAAAAAATGCGGTTGAGGGAAGAATTTTTTCTTCATTAGGAAATACAGTCTTTTTAAAATTAGAACAATTGCGTCAACCTACCATTGCTGCAGTTAATGGATTTGCATTAGGCGGAGGGTGCGAACTTGCTTTAGCATGTGACATTAGAATTGGAGCTGAGAATGCAAAATTTGGCCAGCCAGAAGTTGGATTGGGAATTGTTCCAGGATTTGGTGGAACACAACGTTTGCCGCGCCTAGTTGGAATAGGTAAAGCAAAAGAATTGATCTATACCGGAACCAATGTTGCAGCTGAAGAAGCTTACCGAATTGGATTGTTGAATAAAGTTGTAGCGGTTGAAGCGTTATTAGAAGAAACAAAAACAGTTGCTAAAAAAATAATGAGAAATTCGCCTTTAGGTGTAGAAGGCAGTAAAAAAGCTATCAATCAAGGGATGCAAATGAGTTTACAGCAAGGATTGGTATTGGAATCAGAAATTTTTGGAGCATTATTTGCTACTGAAGATCAAAAAGAAGGCATGACAGCTTTCGTTGAAAAGCGTAAAGCTCAATTTGAAAACAACTAAAAATTAAACTACTCTGATTGGGGGATTTAAACATGATAAAATTATATGAAAAAATGTATGAAAAGAAAAAAACAACAGCACAAAAAGCGGTTCAATTGATTGAACCAGGAGATGGAATCATTTTCCCTATTATGCCAGGTGAACCGCCAGAACTTTTGGAAGCGCTACCTAATAATCAAAGGTTGAATGGAAATACTTTGTACCGTATGCTACCCAGTTTTCCAACAGTGGATATTTCGGCAACTAAGCTAAAGCAAGTATCGATATTTTTATCTGGTATGGACCGAAAAGGCTTTAATCAAGGGAACATCGATTTACTGCCAAATCACTTTTCCGATATACCTGCATTACTTAAAAGACGCACAAATCATCCAGTGATTATGGCAACAGTATCGCCAATGGATGAAGATGGTAACTTCTCATTAGGAACGAGTCCCTCTTACGTAGCATCACTGATTGAAGATGCTAAAACGATTATTCTTGAAGTGAACAAACACATGCCGCGAACATTTGGTGAAAAAAACACCATTCATATTAGTGAAGTGACAGCATTAATTGAACATGACTTTGACTTGCCAACTTTACCAAGTCCCAAACTGAGTGAGAAGGACTTAATGATTGGTAAAATTATCGCAGAGACCGTTAAAGATGGAGATACCGTACAAATTGGCTTTGGTTCGATGCCGAATGCAGTAATGGACTACTTGATGGATAAACGTAATTTAGGGGTTCATAGTGAGATGCTGCCAGATAAAATAGTAGAACTCTATGAAAAAGGGGTGGTCAACAATAAATACAAAGCCACTTATCCAACAAAAACAGTTTCTACATTCGCAATTGGATCAAAACGATTGTATGACTTTATGGATAACAACAGAGATATATTAATGCTGCCGTGTGATATGACAAATGACATCCGTGAAATAGCTAAAATTGATAATTTAAAAGCCATCAATTCGACAGTTGAAGTAGACTTTTTAGGTCAATGTAATTCAGAAACGGTGAGGGGGTTGTATTACTCATCAACAGGCGGGCAAGCTGACTTTACAAAAGGGGTCAGATTAGCGAAGAACGGCTGCGGAATTATATGCTTGTATTCAACAGCTAAAAACGATAGCATTTCTACAATTGTTCCTGAGCTAGCTTTGGGATCTGCTGTTTCGACTTCAAAAAATGATATTGATACAATTGTGACGGAGTATGGAAAAGCTGAATTGATTGGAAAAACGATACAAGAACGGGCGGAGGCTTTGATTGAAGTAGCGCATCCTAAGTTTCGTGAAGAATTACGACAAAAAGCAATTGAAAAGCATTTTATTGCAGAAGAAGTGGAAAACCAAGAGGAAAGCACAATCATTATGGAAGGCTAAATTAAAAAGCACTTTCTTATTGTTCGGTTTTTGAACAATAAAAAGGTGCTTTTTCACTTTTTTATGAAGTAGGCTTAGTACTTTCTCGTAAAATTAAATCTGTAGATAAGGTGACTTTTTTTGCGACTATTCTTTCAGTAGTCAACTTGTCAAGCCATAAGTCAAAGCCAGTTTCACCCATTAATTCTGTATAGACTCTTACTGTACTCAGTGTGGGATAAATATATTTTGCTACACTTATGTCGTTAAAACCAATTAGACTAACACGATTAGGGACAGATATACCTGCTTCTTGTAAAGCTCTCAAGCAACCGATAGCCATGGAATCATTGGAAACAAAAAAAGCATCAGGTAAATCATCTTTTAAATTTTCGATAGCTCTTTTCATCAGTTCTTGGCCGGACGAGACATTAAAAGATCCTGTAAACACATATTTTTCATTGTATATTTCAGCTTTTTTCATGTAATTTTCAAAAATAGTAGTTCTTTTATCAATAATGGGCTTTGATTTGTCACCAAAATGTTCTTGTCCAGCAATCAAACCAATGTTTTGGTAACCATTTGCAAGAAAGTGATCCAGAACAGAATTTACTGCTTGTTCAAAATCAATGACAACGGAATCTAATTTGCGATGAAGTTGATCAAAATCAATAAAACAAATATATCTTGTCCATGAAGTAAGCTTATTTATTTGTGAATCACTAAATTTCCCAATCGCTATGATGCCTTCTATATCAGAATTCATTTCAAAATCGGTGTTCTGAAAAATACGGATAATATCATAGTTTAATTCTTCCGCTCTTTTTTCTACCCCTAAACGGATTGATAAATAAAACAAGTCATCCAGTTCTTCTTTTTCTGTGTACCATTGAACGATTGCTAGTTTGCCTTGCTTTTTAATTTTTTTCGTTTGGTATTTGGTGTAGTCCAAAGCTTCGGCAACTTTGAAAATACGTTTTTTTGTTTCATCGCCTACAGATAAAGTTTCGTCATAGTTTAATACACGAGAGACTGTTGCGCTTGAAACGCCTGCTTGTTCGGCAATATCTTTAATTGTTGCCATTTTCTCACCACTTTCTTTTCCTGCTCTATTTATTATAGCATTGTATCAAAGCGGTAAGTTGTTTCAGAACGGAAAACTTCATTAGGATGAAGGATTATATTTCCAAATGCTTCTTGGTTGATTGCATCAGGTAATTGTTGAGTTTCTAAAGTAATACCGGCAAAGTGTTCCATCACTTTTCCTTCTTCAGAGTGTTTTCCATCTAAAGTATTGGTAGCGTAAATCACAACAGAGTCTCGATCCGTAAACATTTGAACACGTCGGCCACTGGCAATATCAGATAAAGTCGCTTCAGGTTTTCCAGAAATATGTTCAAGTACAAAAGGATGATCATACCCAGAAACCAATTTGTTTTGAGGATGTGCACTTTCAAAACCTTTATTTATAGTATCTGCTGTTAAAAAATCAAATGGTGTTCCATTTACGGGCAGTAAGTTTCCCGTTGGGATGGAGTCTTCTCGGAGTTCACCAAAATAATTACTAGTTAACGCCAGTGTATGCTGATTAATGGGTTTTGTAGGATTTCCTGATAAATTGAAATAAACATGATTTGTTGGATTAAATAAAGTTGATTCGTCTGTTGTGGCTTTGTAATTGATTCTCCACTCATTTGATTCCGTCAAAGTATAGGTAACTTGGACAACTAAAGTGCCAGGATATCCGTTCTCATTACGTGGACTCGTGTACGTAAAAATTAATTGCGCTTCATCTTCTGAGGAATTTGTTTCAGCTGTCCAAATTTTTGTATCTAGACTATTTTTACCTCCGTGCAAATGATTGCCTTTTTGGTTTGTTTCAAGTTGATAGCTTTTTCCTACTAATGTAAATCTGCCTTTATCGATTCGTCCTGCAACCCTTCCAACAGTTGCACCATAAAAAGGACGGTAAGATAAGTATTCATCTAGTGAGTCATAGCCCAAGACAATATTTTGTAAAAGTCCTTCCTTATCAGGTACTTGAATAGCCGTGACAGCAGCGCCGTAAGTAATTGCGGAAAGAGATACCCTCTGATGATTTGTTAATGTGAATTCTTGAATGATATTTCCTGAGAATTCTCCAAAAACGTTAGTTGAAATTTCCAAAATTTTCTCCTCCTTTTAAATGAGCGAAACTAGTTATAAATTGTTTGAAAGCAGTTTTTCCCTCAATCGTTTGTTTGTATACACCAGCGTCTTCCAAGACTCTTAGAAAAACAGAACCAATAGCTTCTTCAATAATCATACCGATTGTGTCTTTTTTAATCGTCTGTGTTCTTTTTAAGTCATCGGCCCATTGTTTGTGAGAAGGATCTAATTGATTGGGTTCTTCCAATAAATAATGCCTCACTTCAGCTAATTCTTTTTTTAGTCTTGGTGGAAGAATCGCTAAACCCATAACTTCAATCAAGCCAATATTTTCTTTTTTGATATGCTGAACATCCTGATGAGGGTGAAAAATCCCTTCAGGGTACTGTGGCGTAGTACGATTATTGCGTAGGACAAGGTCTAATTCATACTGGCCTTCTTTATATCTGGCAATAGGGGTAATCGTGTTGTGAGATTCTCCATTTGTTTCAGCTAAAACAGCTGCTGATTCATCTGAATAGAGACGCCATTGCTTTAAAATAAGATTTGCGGCTTCAACTAGTTCAGTTTGGTCAGTGCCTTGTAGCCGAATAACAGACATTGGCCATTTGACAATACCAGCTTCAATGGAAGGATAAGCGCTTAGTGTAAATGGAAATACTATAGGAGCGTCTGCCATTGCAAAAGTATGACGACCACCTTGGAAATGATCATGAGAAAGAATTGATCCACCAACTATTGGTAAATCAGCATTAGACCCAACAAAATAATGTGGGAATTGTTCAACAATCGTTAACAGTTTTGCAAACGTAGCTTTTTCTAATTTCATTGGTTTATGCTCTTCAGATAAGAAAATGCAGTGTTCTTCATAGTAAGCATAAGGTGAGTATTGTAGACCCCATTTTTCCTGATTTAGTGCAAGACGAATGATACGGTGATTGCTCCTAGCAGGATGGTCCAAATGTCCTTCATACCCTTCATTTTCCATACATAAAGGACAAGTAGGGTAACCGAGAGAAGGTGAAGCTATTTTAGCTAAAGATATCTGTTTAGGGTCTTTTTCTGGTTTAGATAAATTAATCGTGATTTCCAATTCACCATATCGTGTTGATTTTGTAAATTTAATATTCTTTTTGATGGCTCTGGTCTGGATGTAGTCATTTGCTTGGCTCAAATGGTAGAAATAGTTTGTAGCTGTTAGAGGACTTTTTTGATAAAGTTCCCAGAAAGTACGATTTACTTCAGAAGGTAAGGGCGTTATAAGATTCATGATTTTAGCGGCTAGAATGTCTCTTTCTGCTTTGTTATCGTCGATTACTTTTTCTCGGACAACGTAATTAACGATGCTGTCCAAAATTTCTAACCGATTTGGTAAAGGAGTAGATGCTGATAGGTTTGTATCTAATGCTGTTTTTCCAATCAAAGCGATAAGCTGATTTTGTTTGATCAGTAAATCTAACGGATGAATTTCTTGCTGTTGATAACCGATTTGAATGAAGTCTGTTATTGCTTGATCGATCACGCTATTCATCCTTTCTAATTCTTTTTAATGTCATTGTAACCAAGAGGAGAGGTTTTGTGCCAATTCCATGCTGAGGCTATGATTTTTTTTATATCGGTATACTGAGGTTTCCAGCCTAAAATCATTTTAGCCTTTTCACTTGAAGCAATTAAAGTGCTAGGATCACCAGCGCGACGTGAAACTACTTTTGCAGGAATTTCTTTTCCAGTAATATCTCGTGCAGTGTCTAACATCTCTTTTACCGAAAAACCGGTACTGCTGCCCAAATTAAAAACGGCACTTTGATTTCCAGTTTTAAGGTAATTTAATGCAAGAATATGGGCTTCAACTAAATCGACGACGTGGACATAATCACGGACACAGGTACCATCCGGTGTATTATAATCATCGCCGAAAATCAGTAATTCTTCTTTTTGACCTAAAGCCGTTTGTAAGATGATTGGCACTAAATGGGATTCGGGTGAATGATCTTCTCCAATGCGGCCATCTAATTTTGCTCCAGCTACGTTAAAATAACGCAAGGCAACAAATTTCATGTCATAGGACTGATCACACCACTTTAATATCTTTTCCATCATTAATTTTGTCTCTCCGTATGGACTTTCAGGGTTCGTTTCTGCTGTTTCTTTAATTGGAATCTCTTTTGGTTCACCATAAGTAGCAGCAGAGGAAGAAAATACGATCGTTTTGATTCCAAATTGCTGCATCACTTCTAAGGTTATTTGAGTACCATAAACGTTGTTATTAAAATATTGTAAAGGCTGTTGCATCGATTCACCCACCAGAGAGTTGGCCGCAAAGTGAAGAACTCCTTCAATGGACTCTTTTTTAAAAACAGATTCCATAAAAGTTTTATCCCGAATGTCTCCTTGATAAAATCGAGCTTTTTTGTGGAGAGAGTCACGGTGACCAGTCTGCAAATTATCGACTACGGCAACATCATAGTGCTGTTCAATCAATTGATCGACGGCATGAGAACCAATATAGCCGGCTCCTCCTAACACTAAGACAGTCATACTAATTCCTCCTCAAGGACTGTAAGTCCGTCACTGATTTGGGCAATATAAAATTCCCCAGGATAACCAATTTTTTCTTGATATTGTTTTCCAACTTGGCCAATAAAAGCATCAATGGTGTTATTCTCAACTATTGCAATGGCGCATCCGCCAAAACCAGCACCAGTCATTCGAGCACCTAATACACCAGGTTGGTCCCAAGCTGCTTGCACCATAGCATCCAATTCGGGTCCAGTTACCTCATAATCATCTTTTAGAGAAATATGGGACTCGTTCATTAATTTCCCGAATTCTGCTAAATTTCCAGCTTTTAAGGCTGAAGCAGCTGTAAGAGTCCGTTGATTTTCGGTTACTGCGTGACGTGCTCTTTTTAGAATGATTTTATTAGAAAGAATAGATTGATGATCAGAAAAAGTTTGTTCATCTAATTCACCTAATGAAGAGATGTTAAGTTCTTTTTGTAATTCTTTTAATGCTTGATCACATTCGCTACGTCTCTCATTGTATTTAGATTCAGCTAATTCACGTCTTTTCTTCGTATTCATAATAACAATAGAATGATTTTCAAGAACTACAGGAATCAGTTCGTACTCTAAAGTGTTACAGTCCAATAAAATTGCAGTATCTTTTTCACCTTTTCCGACTGCAAATTGATCCATAATACCTGAATTAACGCCAATAAATTCATTTTCAACTCGTTGCCCAATTTTAATCAACTCTAAACGATCTATTTCTAAATCAAAGAGGATTTGGACTATATATCCTGTTAGCAATTCAATTGAAGCAGAAGAAGAAAGACCCGCTCCATTAGGTATATTTCCGTAATACAAAATATTTAAACCTTGTTCAATCAAATAGCCAGACTCTTTTAAGAATTTAATCATTCCTTTAGGATAATTTGTCCATTTATCAGCTGAATCATACTCCAAGTTATCTAAATCAATTGTGATCACACCCAATTCAGAAAAGTTCTCAGAATAAAAATTGATCAGTTTATCCTCTCTTTTTGATGCCAAACCATATGTTCCTAAGGTGATCGCACAAGGAAAGACATTACCGCCGTTATAATCTGTATGTTCCCCAATCAAATTGATTCTTCCTGGAGAAAAGAACGCTTTCATATCAGTTTGTCCAAATAAAGTGTTAAAACGTTTTTTCATTTCAATTAAATTCATTTTAAATCTCCTCCTTAAAGTATTATTAAAGTAAGTGTAGTTAATTTAGTAAATAAATACAAGTAAAATTTAGTAAATAAAAAAATTGATATGAGATAGAAAACAACTCATGTCAATCGATGTATCTAGTACTATGAAAAGTTATTTTTTAGAACAAAATATGCTACATTAAAAAATTGTATTTCCCGCAAAAACGATTAAGAAAAGAGCAATCAGAAAAAATAAGATTGGCAATAGGAAAGATGAAACCATTTGTAATATAAACTTGATACGCGTATAGATCTTTTCAAAAGTTGATTGAAAATTTATAAACAAAAAATACAGTGCAAATAACGGCCAAGAAAAAATAAGATTATAAATCAGCAATAGCAATAATAATTGACTAAGTGTCGGTTGGAACTGCTGAACAATTGTCAGGTAAGCAATAAAAGGAGCAGCTGTTGAAAATTCAACGACTGTAGTTGTAAAGCCGATACCAACTAGATAAGCAGGAGTCATTGTTTTTTCAGAAAATTTTATTTCTAAGTCTTTTGCTTCTTTATCACTCATAGCCATAAGAGACTTTCTTAATCTCCAATTGATTAAAAAAGAACGAATACTATACCAAATAAGTGCACTACCAGCTATGAAAGCTAACAAGGCAGTTGGTGTAGCTAATATAGTCCAGTATTTTGTTAGAAACTGTTCATTTAATAGCGTTACACTTAAATAGAAAACAAGACTAGCCAAATAATTTGTTAGAAAAAGGGTTACGATATAGTACCAAATATGATGTGTTTTTTTTAATAAACCTTGTAATGTAAATTGTTGGGCAATGGCAAATGGGTTGAAAGAATCTAAGAAACTAGTAACAACAGTTAAACTAATTAGTGAAAAAATAATGATCTCCTCCTCAAAATAAAAAAGATACACGCAATCTTTACTCCTTCACGGCCTATCGGAGTAAAAAATACGTATATCTTAGGTTTACTCGGCAGCAAACCAAACGTTATCAATTTTAGTCATGGTAACAAAAAATTAGACGTTCTGTCAATCAGAACAGTGAATGTTGACTGAATAAATATTGGTCTAATCGACAATTATTGAATACTCAACTGTAACGCTTTTAAGTTTTTTCGCATTAAAGTTATATAATCCATGCCATCATCTTGCATTTCTTGAGAGACACTTTCAAGGTCATACAACACTTCTATTTCTGTTGCAGTTTCTTGGCCTACTGTTTGTGCAATAGAGGAGTCTGCTCCTTGTTGGTAATAAATTACGGGAGCAGCATGTTCCTTAACTAACTCACTAATTTCGGCGATTCGTGATGGACTTGGCTCTACTTCAGTAGAAATACCTCCTACGGCAATTTGTTCTAAGTCGTAACGCTGAGCAATATAGCCGAATGCTTGGTGTTGAACGACAAACACACGATTAGTTGCAGAAGAGAAAGCTGCTTCATAGTCTGCATCCAATTTTTTGAGTTCTAAAATGAATTTTTCAGCATTTTCTTCATAATAGGCTTTTCCAGCTGGATCAGCTTGAATCAAGGCTTCTTTGATGACCGTCACTTGGTCTTGAGCTAATACTGGATCTAACCAAATGTGAGGATCCAAACCTTCGTGATCATCGATAACAATCTCAATAGGAACTGATTGAGCATAAGCAGTGCCAGCATCGTCAGAATAAACAACTTTTACGTCGAAATTAACCCCAGTTGTTTCATACTCAAACGTTTCCTTTGTTTGATCTGAGATGGCTTCCCAGTCTGCGCTAGCTTCACGGATATACCATTGGATGCTTGATGAATCTTCTATTTGAGTTGTGGCAGAGGTAAGTTGAACATGATCACCAGTATGGTAGTGACCAGCTAGTCCGTTAATTTCGATGGAAGTGGGTATGTCTTCAGCCACTTCCAGTGAACTTTCATTCGACTCATTGCTTTCTTGATGGTCATGTTCGTGAACGTCAGTACTGATAAAACTATCAGCATCAGCTGTTCGAACAGTTATAAGGTCTTCACTATCAAGAGAGTCCATTAAACCTCCAACCCAAGGCTCCATTTCACCACTACTATAAGCAAAAACATCCGCATCATTTATCGCAGCAACATCTCGAGCACTTGGTTCAAAACCATGAGCATCTGTGCCAGCTTTTATAATCATGGAGACATCTGCTCGGTCACCGGCGACTTTTTTTGTGAATTCGTAAACGGGGTAAAAAGTGGTAACAACAGATAATTCTTCGTTATCCTTTGCCCCATTGTCAGATTGCACTTGTCCACATGCAAAAAGGGTTACACCTGCAACCAAACTGAGCATAATTGAAACAAACCATTTCTTTCTCATAATTTCCTCCTGAATCTATTTGCTAAATAAAGTGAACAAATAGATCATTATCATTTTATTTAAATTTATTTAGTATTAATACTTCTAAGGAGCTTAGTGAGCCAACATATCTCGAACGAGTCCAGTTGCATCTAAGTCAGCAGAATAATAGGTTGGCCAATTGTCCATCTCTTCTAATACGGTATTTCTGTTATTTCCCCAGAATAAATGATAATGAGAAGATTCTTTAGGGAAGATATTATGATCGCTGAATTGAATGTATTCAGGCATTTCATTTGAACCATCAACCAATTTGAAGACGAATCGTACACCTCTATTTCCTTTTTCGTAATTAAGAATTTCATAGCCGTCATTCTCATAAGTTCCTGAATAATCTTTTCCATCTTCGTAAAATGTCACTTTGTCGCCTTCGATAATAACTTGATCAACAGCTGTTTCATATCCAACAGTATAATAGTCTTTATATTCTTCAGCCGTCATATCATCACTTTCTGCTGCTTTGTGTTCAAAAACCTCATCTAAATCACCAGATTGAAGGTAAGGAAAGACAGATTGCCAATCTCCTACAAAATCGGCTAATTCTCGATTTTCTACTTGAGTATCTTCAAAATAGCCTGCATATATTTGTTTGCTCGCTTCATCAGTACCATGATGATCATCAATAACAATTTGAAGAGGTTCTGATTCGGCATAAGGTTCGTCATTATCATCAACTAATGTAGCTTTGATTTCTAATCCATTAGTGGTAGCTTCTCCAATGAAATTTTGAGTTCTTTGACCAGAAACAACTTTCCATTCGCTTTCTTGACTTTCTCTTGCATACCATTGCCACTGAGTTGTCTCAGTTTCTTCTTCTAGCGCTGCACTTAATTCTAGAGGATCGCCTGTATGGTAATGTTCAGCTAAACCTTCTATTTTAATCGATTGATTTTCATAATTTTCCGTAGCTTGATTATTCACACTACTTTTTGATTCTTGATCTGAAGAAGCATCATTTCCACATGCCACTAACAAAATACTAACTGCAACCAGTCCTATGTACTGACTTAACCTTTTTTTCATTTATTTCATCCTCCAATTTTTATAAATCGTAATCGTTACGTTTTATAATCTAACATTTTTATTCAAGAGTTGTCAAGAAAAAAACAAATCAAAGAGCAAAATGATTTCAATCCAAAAAATAAACCCAAAAAAAGTTGAGGCATCCGGATCTCTAAAAAGAGATCCGGATGCCTCAACAACTATAAGTAGTTTACTTTTTATATAAAGAAAGTTCTGTATGCTAGCTTTTTTCGATCCCAATAATTCCGAAGGCTCCTGGCCCACCATGACTTGAGATAACTGCACCAGCTGAGAAATAAGAAGGATTAGTGTAACCAGCTTCTTGTAGCGTGGATTCAGCAATTTGTTTATGGTCTTCACTCAATCTTTTTGTACCACCGATAATTAACGTATCTGGATCAATTTCATAGTTCTTGATAAAATCTTTAACGGCATTTTTTAAACAGCGTTCAAATGATCCACGGTACTTTTTCGAAGCCACCAAATAGCCTTCTTTAAGTACAATAGTAGGATGGAGATTCAAAAGAGAAGCGCCAAGGAAAGCGGCATTCGAGACACGTCCTCCAGCTTTAAGATAAAGAAGAGACTGAGGCAGGAAAACGAAACGAGTGCGTTCGCGGACGTCCTCTACAAAAGCTACAATTTCTTCTGCAGTACTAGTTGGATTGTTTTCAATAAATTTTGCGGTTGCTACAACCACAGCTGTTAATCCGCCTGAAACATTCTTGCTATCTACAAGATGAATGTTTTTAAAGTCTTGAGCTGCAATATTACATGAATTATAAGAAACAGTTGTCACAGCTGAATAAGCAATGTGAATAATCTGCGCTTCAGGATATTGTGCAAAGATTCGTTCAAAAACAATACTATTATCTTGTGGAGTAGAACCAGCAGTCTTAGGTAAGGTTCCTGTTTGATCATAAAAACGATAAATATCTTCAACATCAAAGCTACCATCGTCGAAGGTTTCAGAACCCATCGTTACATGCATTGGAATAACGTGAATATTGTAACGCTCAATTAGTTCTGCTGACAAGTCAGAACCGCTTTCGGTCGTGATAATAAATTTGGTCATAATTACCTCCTGCTTTTATTTTCTAGTATAGATACTTATGATAATCATATCATAAGTATCGTTGAAGGTATAATGATATTAAGCTTTTCTTTCGATTTATGATAGATGTATTAGCCCTATAAAATCTCACTTTCAATTTTCCTGTTACGACATGAATATAAAAATAGGTATTCCCTGGAAAATGAGATTTGTGTCCTTGAATCTACCTACCAATAGACGTATACTGAGAACACACATTCTGCTAAGAACTTGGAAGGGAGGGCTTTAAATGTTTGAATTTCTAAACAAATTACTTCAAAAAAAGCAATTAACGGAACAACAAAAAATATCTATTATTGAACTGATCGATAAGGAAGAGTCATTTATCAATCCAAGAGATCTTATGGCAGGAAAAAGCCAGCCTAAAAAAGATGAAGAGCGAAAATGGCTCAACTATATTACGCCCTATATGCGAATGAACAATGAATTTACGCCACAAGTTGAACATGAAATTGATGCGCTCTTTAATAAAATATGTGATTTCATTGATGTAGAATTGAAAAAGAAACACAAAAGTATTAAACGTGTGAAGTCGGAATACTCCTATTACCGTGAATCTATTTTTGATGAAGTTTATCGTTTTGCCAAAAGTTTAGTCTGCTCATTCTATAGACAAGAGAATAAAGAGCCAGCTGATTTTATTTCTTACATGCTGGAATCTATGTTATCTGGTAATATCCGTTTCCTACTTATAAAAGAAATGGATAAGTATCGCGAAGAACTTCCCTTTCCGAATGAAGAAACGAGAGTACAATTTAGATTGACCTCATTTGGCACAAAAATTATCTGGTGGGACCCCGTAGGAAAATTGCGAAATGAACAGATATTTGACAGTACTGAAATGAATTATTTCAATAAATTATCTAAAAGAGCTTCTAAGTTTGCGGAAGTACCAGCGCTTATGACATTCTCTTTAAATAAGTACACAGATTTGTTGCATATTATATTAGAGGATCTAGAAGATGAAACAATTAGATGGAAAATAAAACCCACTAATTATTTCAGAGACTATTTTCAACTACCTTTGTATGATTCACGTATTTGGAATGAAACCAAGCGTCTAACAGCAGATCTTTATCTTCTTGCTGAAAACAGCATTCGGCAAGAAGTCGAAGGATTTCGCCTGTTAGCTGCTGAAGAGAGCCAGGAAAATTTAAAAAAATATTTGCCAAATGAAACCATTCAAAAAATTCAAGACTATTTAGATCAAAAAACCGTTTTAGAATTTGATTACCCAACTGTATTAAGTTTAAGAGCCGTATATAAAACAGCGTGGAATGAAACGGCAAATTTTATTGTTGACCAACCAATAGAAATCGTTAGTGAGTTGCTTGAAGAAATAGCCAAAGACCCAGATTTGAAAAAAATAGCCACTAAGGTAATCAAGACCAGTAATGATTTGGATAAACACAGGCTGTTCATTTTCTTAATGGAAATGAGAACATTCCCACTATCAAAAGAAATAAAAAAGCAACGTGATAGTTTTATTCATGTAACGCGACAGGAAGACTATCAAAAGTTAATGGTTGATAAAGAATTAACTTATGGAAAACTACTAATAACTTTGAAAGAATTAATGCAGCCAATACGAAGAAAAATTAAGTTGAATAATGAATTGATTACGGCTTCTAATTCGGCACTGTATACGATCATTGACATGGTCGACGACTATTTGGCTGGAGAAGATGGTAAGCTGGATAGTGCTTCAAACGACCTGGTTCACCAAGAAATAGCGAAGCAGGTGGAATCCATGAAGGCTGTGGATAGTTCTGTTTTAACAACAGAAAAGGAACAAGAGGTAGAACAACCAGTCGATCAAATGGCATTTTTTAAACATTTAGTGTTAAACAATGGAATGTCTTTAGCTGAGTTTAAGAAACAAGCCGCTAGCAAAGGTAAGCTTTATCAAGCCTATCTGAGTGAGTTGAATGAAATTTTATATGAAGTATTTGAT
Organism: Carnobacterium pleistocenium FTR1; assembly: GCF_000744285.1. Taxonomy (NCBI): domain Bacteria; kingdom Bacillati; phylum Bacillota; class Bacilli; order Lactobacillales; family Carnobacteriaceae; genus Carnobacterium; species Carnobacterium pleistocenium. The sequence continues at coordinate 367,799 of NZ_JQLQ01000002.1, forward strand.
GATCAAGTACTGGAGATTCAGCAACAGCAAGTTAGAATTGAAGAGGATTTTATGGAAGAAATGAGGGAATGGATCGATGGTTGAAAAGAAAGTGAGAAAGAAGGATGCTCAAGCAATTATTGATTCCCTAGAAGCTGGCGTTGTGCCTATCAAAGGAGTGCAACACGTTTTGGTAGGAAGAAGCAATGAAGTTGAGGAAATTATTGCCACTTTACAAAAATTAGAAGAGGGTACGAGTGATTTGCGTTTTTGGGTTGGGGATTTCGGTTCTGGAAAAAGTTTTGTTTTACGGACAATCGAGTCGTTGGCGTTGCAAAAGAATTTTGTTGTATCCACAATTGATTTGACTCCGACAAGACGTTTTTATGACTCTTCAGGTAAAGCTTTGGCGCTTTATAACGAAGTCGTCAATAAGATAACGATTAAGAATAACCGCAATGGGAATGCTATCGAAACGATTGTCCAGCAATGGATTCAAGGGTTGCTCGAGCAGATTGCTACAGAAAATAAGCTCGCTGTCTCTGAGTTATTAGAAAAGTCTAATTGGAAATTAGTAGAAAATATTATTTTGAAAACAACTCATTCATTTTATTCGTCGGGCCTATCCTATGAATTTGGCCAAGCATTGATGAAATATTTTGAAGGAATTGCAGAAGACAATGTTTCTCTTCAAATTGAAGCTATTCGTTGGATTCGTGGGGATATTACGACTAAAACAGAAGCTTCCAAAGAATTAGGCATAAAAAGTGTTATCAATGATTCAAATTATCTGATTGCTATAAAAAATTTGGCCGAATTATTTTTAAAAATTGGGTACAAAGGATTTGTCATCAATTTTGATGAATCCGTCAATTTGTATAAATTGCCACGATCGCTGACTCGCGAAAAAAATTATGAGATGATTCTTAATTTGTACAATGAAACAAAAACAAATGAAGCAAAAGGTTTATTCATTAATTTTGGCGCAACGAAAAATACCGTATACGATGAGCGAAGAGGGTTAGCGAGTTATGGTGCTTTAAAAACGCGATTTGGCAATGAAATACTGAAAAATAAAACCTATATCAATGTCAATAGTACCGTTATCGATTTGAAGCCATTAACTCCGGAAGAAATTTTTATTCTTTTGAAAAAGCTATTAGAAGTTTACAACAGTGCTAATCAAACGAGTTTAGTCGTTAATGATCGCGTAATTGAAGAATACATGGAAGCACAGTTGAATCGCCCCGGAGCTGAGGCCTTTTTGACTCCGCGTGCGGTAATTAAAGATTATATTGAAATTTTATCTTTATTACGTCAAAATCAAGATTATTCCTTCACTCAGATCCTCGCTGAACGCTTTGGCAGAAAGACTTTCTTGGTAGAGAAAGACACAGATGACCATGATGAAATAGAGGTTTATTGATGCAAGCATTTGATAGCTTGAAAATGGGTATTCAACACTATATATACGATCAAGGCTGGTCAAAATTAACCAGAATCCAAAGCGCATCGATCAAACAAGTTGCTCAAACTAATCACAATCTTATTTTATCTGCACCAACCGCCTCGGGGAAAACAGAAGCGGCTTTTATTCCGGCGATAAACAGTGTGGAAGATTGGGACACGGGACTTAAAATTTTGTATATCTCCCCCTTAAAGGCTTTGATAAATGATCAATTTCAGCGTGTTAATGAACTATGCCAATATTTAGATGTTCCGATTACTAGGTGGCACGGTGAAGCATCTCAATCACAAAAAAAGAAGGTAGTGAGACAGCCAAAAGGTATTTTGTTGATCACGCCTGAATCCATTGAGGGCATGCTAGTGAATCGTCCGGGCGAAGCGGAGCACTTATTTAAAGGCGTAGAGTGGATCATCATTGATGAACTACACAGTTTTCTAGGGACAGAACGAGGGATCCATCTTCAATCTTTGATTCAGCGCATCAGTCAATTCATGCAGAATCCGAGGTTCATTGCAATGAGTGCGACCTTAAGTAAAATCGATTTCGGTTACGCGAAAGCTTCTTTTGGAAGCACTCGACATACGGATATTCTCTTAGATGCTGACAAAAATGACCTGATCGTTACAATCGATTATACCAGCGGCGAAATGGGACCCTTTATTTCAAGGGAATCTTTAGCGGCTATTTACCAGTATTCCCAAAGCGAAACGATGTTAGTATTTCCAAACTCAAGGAATAAAGTAGAAGAAATTACCCATAAATTGGAAAAAATGGCAATAAATGATAATCTTCCTATACAATACTTTGCCCATCACTCATCAGTGGATAAGGTATTGCGGGAAGAAGTCGAATTTTTTGCTAAAAACAATGAAAAAGATTTATTTACAATTACGTGTACCTCAACTTTAGAATTAGGGATAGACATTGGATCAGTTGATAGCGTAGTGCAGTATGGCTCACCGCCTTCCACTTCATCTCTCAGTCAACGGTTAGGACGTAGTGGTCGCAGAACGCACCAAAGTATCTTGCATATTGTGGAAGATGATCCTTGGGAAATGCTTCAGACTTATTCAGCCCTAGACTTGTTGGAAAGAAAAGAAATGGATGCTACTGAAATGATTGAGATGCCATACAATGCATTAGCCCATCAAGTAATGGCCATTCTTTTCCAAAAAACAAGTGTACCCATGAAACAATTGATGCAAATGAACAAGATTTTTCCAGTATGGACAGCAATTTCAGACACAGATCTAGCCACATTGATTGATTACATGGTAGAAAAAGAGTTCATTGAAATCATGGGTGAAGAAGCAATTGTGGGATTAGAAGGGGAGAAACTGCTAAAATTCAGAGAATTCTATGCCCTGTTTTTGACAACCAGTGATTTCTCAGTTCATTTCCAGCATGAACGTATCGGCAGCCTTCCCTTTACACCTGACATCCAAATTGAAAGTAAGATATTACTGGCAGGTAGGGTATGGAATGTGAAAGATATCGATATCAAAGCCAAGCGCATCATGGTTGAAAGGACAAAAGAAGGAAAAGCCCCTAAATTTATCAGCGGTGCAGGATTTGTTTCTAATGAAGTGCGGGAAAATATGGAAATGCTGCTAAGAAATAAAAGTTATTTAAACTTAAACAATGAAAAAATTACAGAAGATCTTGAGTACTTGAAGAGTGAATTAGTTTACGATGAAGGCAATTATTGGTATGAAGATGATCAAGCGAATATAGGAATCGTGACCTTTAAAGGGACTCGGTTTAATATCGCATTGTTGCTGCTTATCAAGAGTATTGCAAAAGTGGGAGAAACTTACCAATTGAATGATAAGCACGCCTTGATCACAGGTCCAAATATGAAAAAGAAAATGGAGCGCTTAAACAAAGATGAAAGTTCTTTGGATAGAGTCGTAGCCTATCTAGAGAAAAATGAGAAAACTATTGATGAATTAATAGCCCAGCAAAAGTTCATGCAGTTAGTCCCCAAATCATTGAAAATAAAGTGGATTTTAAAAAACTTTTTTTCGATGAGAACGTAACAGATGCTTAGTGCCAAGTTGATTTCTAGATTCTGATATTTAGGGCTTAGAATGTGAATCAGTAAGTAAGAAAGATAAAAAATAATCAAACAGGCCAAGTTTCTTAAGGAACCCAGCCTGTTTGATTATTTTTTTGAGGAAAATTATTTTGAAAACTAAACTAACTGTGTTAAGTAATTTGTCCAATGAGGATTCATTAAAAGCGATCTAAACTTGATTTGTTTTTGCAATGATTTTTAAATAACGATAAACACTTGGTTCTGATACATTTAAAACCTCTGCTACCTGTGAAACCGCCCCTTTTAATTGGAAGATACCTTTCTTTTCTAACTGTTCTACGATATGGATTTTTGCATCCTGATTTAATAAAAAGTTTTTATTCAAAACAGCAGGACCAATCACCTCAAAAATAATATCTTTTATGTTGCTGGAAAGGACTTCTACAAATTCATCGCCATTTTCCTGAGAAGTACTTGAAGATAACTGATTTGGTTTTACTGCATTGTTTTGACTATCTGAGTCATCATCTTTTATATTTATAAGCTGAAGAATGTCGTTAGCAATGTCTTTGTACTTTGTATAATCTGTATTAATGCAAAGCATACCGTCCAAATTGCCTAAATCATCTTTGATAAAAAAAGTAGAGCCTTGAATGTGATTTACCCCACTTGATTTTGCTTTATAATTTGTTACGTAGTCACTTTTCAAGTATTCTTTTTTCTTCATAAGTTCTAAGGCAAAACCAGTAAGCGGAGAATTTTTTGTTCTTCCACTGATAGAGTTATTTGCAATTGCAGCAATATAAGAATGTTCTTCTTCAATTAAATGAAACACAATTTCATAATTAGTACCTAATGTTTTACCTAAAAAATAAACTAAATTCACGTATTGGTCGAATATCTCTTTTTTCATTTTACAAGCCCTCTTTTTTTTAATAGAAGTAAGTTAAAAAGATTATACCACAATGATAAAAAATGTGTATCTTAACTTTATATTTTAATAATGATTATAATTTATTTAAATGATAATAAAAAATTATTGACACCGTTTTCTTTTAGGGGTATAGTAAAAATATAAATACGAGGAGGTGACATATATGTACAATGTACCACAAGCTATTGGTCCTTATTCTACATACCGAAAAGCAGGAAACCTACTTTTTACTTCTGGGCAATTACCTATAAATCCTGAAACAAATGAGCTAGAAGATACTTTTACAGATCAATGTAAAAGATCGCTAATGAATATTCAATCTATTTTAGAAAAAGAAAATTTGAAAATGGAAGATATTATTAAAACAACGGTTCTATTGAAGAATTTGTCAAATTTTGATGAAGTAAATAGATTGTTTGCAGAATTTTTTGAAGAACCTTATCCAGCGCGTACTGCTTTTGAAGTTTCGAAGCTCCCAAAGAATGCTATGATCGAAATTGAAGCTATTGCCGTTTTAAAATAATTCATAATATAGAAAAGTAGTTTTACTAAAAACGAAAAATGAGGGAATATAATGGATATATTAATTGGAACGGTTTTACTATTAGCGGTACTGTCTTTTTTCACGATATTCAATTACAAAGCACCACACGGATCGAAAGCAATGGGAGCGTTAGCTAGTGCAGCTTGTGCAAGTTTTTTAGTAGAAGCCTTTCATTATGCTTTTTTTGGAAATGTACTGAATTTGAAGTTTCTAGGAGAAGTGGGTGCAGCTAATGGAAGCCTGGGAGGAGTAGCAGCAGCGATATTAGTTCCTTTAGCTTTAGGGGTTTCACCGGTATATGCTGTTTTGGTAGGTCTTTCTTTATCGGGTATGGGAATATTACCTGGGTTTATAGCTGGATATCTTATATCATTTGTTATTAAGAAGATGGAAGAAAAGATACCAGGTGGATTAGATTTGATCGTTATTATTGTGGTAGCTGCTCCTCTAGCTAGACTGATTGGAGCAATCAGTTCCCCTCTAGTAGATGCTACACTACTTCAAATTGGTGAGATATTGACTGCTACTGCCAACTCTAGTCCCATAATGATGGGAATCATTTTAGGAGGAATTATTACAGTAGTCGCAACAGCTCCTTTAAGTTCAATGGCGTTGACGGCAATGCTAGGTTTAACCGGTGTTCCAATGGCTATCGGAGCATTAGCAGTGTTTGGATCATCATTTATGAATTATATTCTATTTAGCAAATTAAAATTTGGAAGTAAAAAAGATACAATATCTGTAGCTATAGAACCCTTAACTCAAGCAGACATTATTTCTGCAAATCCTCTTCCTGTTTATGGAACAAACTTTATTGGAGGAGCAGCAAGTGGAATCATCGTAGCCCTTATGGGATTGGTAAATAATACTCCAGGTACAGCTACTCCAATTGCTGGTTTTGCCGTTATGTTCGCATACAATCCAGCAGGAAAGGTATTGATCGCTGCTTTAGGAGTTATTATCGTAAGTGTAGCTGGCGGCTACCTTGGATCTTATATCTTTAGAAATACTAAGATCGTAACAGCTGAAGAAATTAGATCAGACGATGGCTTGGCCAAAAAGAAAACGGTTGAAGTGGCAACTTAACAGGTAACTTTAAAGAAGCAAAAGCTCTATTCTAATGAAATTATTGCATACGAAAAGCTGCCTATTTACTTTACCGCATTAAGTCCTTCATTTCGATCAGAAGCTAGAAGTATTGCAGCTATTATGATTTTCATGTAGGACTATTGTATTGTGTATAGGGGACTATGGGTTTTTCTGAGAAGAAACCACGTGTTATATATTCGTGATTTCCTTCACAAGATACTTATCGAGAATTACCATCTTGTTCCACCTATCCTCATTTTTCTTATATGAATGGTATTGAAGCATTTCATTGATTATCAGATTTCATATTTTAATAAAAAATGGGTACGGCAAAAAGGTTTATCAGAAATAATGGTCGGTCTAAAATTTGAAAATAGTAAAAAATACCACTAAAGTGACTTTAGGAGGAAATAATATGAATGAACAAGTTATTGCAGGCAAAACATTGAAAAATTGGAAAGAAGAGATTCCTGCTTTAAAAGATATCATGAACATGAAAAATGTTTTTTGGATTAATCGTTTCAAAAGTGATTTTGTACCGGCCTCAAAAAAAGTGAAACTTTCTAAAACTGATGTAGATGATGCTGAAGCCCGTTTAACCCGTTTTGCTTCATATATTGAAAAGGCATTTCCAGAAACCGAAAAAACGAAAGGTATTATTGAATCAAAAATATCGGCAATCCCAGTAATCAAGGAAGAACTGGAGAACTATTATGATACAACTATTGAAGGGAAACTATTATTAAAACGTGATGATACATTACCAATTGCAGGAACGATCAAGGCAAGAGGAGCAATTTATGAAGTACTAAAACATGCAGAGACATTAGCGTTAGAAAATGGTTTGTTAAAAAATATTGATGAAGACTATGTTGTTTTCGCAAGCAGTGATTTTCGTAATTTTTTTGCTAAACATAAAATTATGGTAGGAACAACTGGGAATCTTGGAATCAGTGTAGGGGTAATGGGAGCAAAATTAGGATTTGAAGTCACTGTTCATATGTCTGTAGAAGCAAAGCAATGGAAAAAAGAGTTACTTAGATCCCATGGTGTAACGGTTGTTGAACACAATACAAATTTTACAAAGGCAGTAGAAAATGGAAGAATGCTATCAGACCAAGATCCATTGTGTTACTTTGTTGATGATGAACATTCCGTGGATTTATTTTTAGGCTATACAGTAGCTGGAAGTCGACTTAAAAAACAATTAGATGAACAAAAAATACAAGTCGATAAAGACCATCCATTGTTTGTTTACTTGCCATGTGGAATTGGTGGCAGCCCAGGCGGAATCACATTCGGATTAAAACAAGTTTACGGTGACAATGTTCATTGTTTCTTTTCAGAGCCAGCACATATGCCTTCAATGATGCTAGGATTAATTACCGATGAGTATGACGGAGTATCGATAAATGATTTTGATATTGATGGTAAAACAGGAATGGATGGATTAGCAGTTCCGAGAACATCAGGTTTTGTTTCAAAACTGATGAAAAACTTCTTTGATGGTGGTTTCACATTACAAGAAAAAGAAGCACAACATTTCTTGACGGCCATGATTGATAAAGAAAAGATTTACTTAGAACCAGCAGCTTTAGCTGGTGTACCAGGAGTAGCTCGTTTATTCGGTACACTAGAAGGAAAACGTTATTTAACAGAAAAAGGATTGACTGAAAAAATGAATCAATCAACACATATTGCATGGGCTACAGGAGGAAGTATGGTTCCTAAAGAAGATATGGTAGAATTTTATCGACAAGGATTAGAAAAAAGTAAAGTTTAGACTGATTTGACGAAACAATAGGAGCAAGTAAATTACGTCAAATGTTATGGATAAGCTAAATTTAGTTAAAAAAGTTTTATTTAGGTAGCGTAAGTTAATTTTCTTACGCTACTTTTTTTATTTTAAAACTAATTAAGATATGACATCTGAAATTTTGGGGATTTTGATACTAAAAAGTAATGCATTTGGTGATTAAATCTTCTCATCAAGCTTAAGTAGTTAGTTGATAATCTTTGTGTCTACCAAGTGTTTTTTAATAAACCATGATAATGGTATTCTTTAAAGTTCAAGTCGATTGAGTCTTTTAAAATGAGTTGTCAGTAATTTTAAGCTTTCTGTAGTTCTTATATCTTTTTGAAATCTCTTTTACCCTAAAACCCTAATATTACAAATAGTTCCAGTAGGTTTTAATCAGTTAAAGGATTTGACTGCCTTGTTTAATCAAATGGATTGTTTCTTCTTGCATTAATTTGTAGTTCACTTACTCTAAAATCAATGCTATTCCATTAATAACTTGAAAATATAAAAGCTTGTTTGTATTGTAAAAAAATTTGACAAATATATGAGTAAGAAATACCAACAAAACCATTAAATCAAAAAAGCAATTCACGCATTGATTGTGACCAACAATTTAATGGTTGAGGTCGTATTAGATGATAGTCCTTTCTTGTTCAGCTATACTGGATGATATAAAAGATGGTGGGTAAGGAAGGATGAAAGTAAAATGACAAAAATAGAAAAATTTGAATTAAACGATGGGACGAGTTTGCCGGCGATTGGATTTGGGACGGTAAACATTCAAGGAGCCCAAGGAGTAAACAGTGTTCTCACAGCAATTGATGCGGGTTATCGACTGATTGATACTTCAACTAATTATATGAACGAAGGAATGGTAGGAGAAGCAATCCGACGTTCCTCTGTTCCGCGTGAAGAAATAATGATCAATTCAAAACTACCAGGAAAAGCGCATGGATACGATAAAGCAATCAAAATGATTCAAGAATCTTTGTATCGTATTGGTATTGATTTCTTTGATAAATATTTGATTCACTGGCCGTTGCCTAAACAAGGTAAATATGAAGAAGCTTGGCAAGCATTAGTGGATGCACAAAAATTTGGATTGATAAAAACGATTGGTGTATCGAATTTTTTACCTGAACACCTTGAACGGATCATTGAAAAGACAGGGGTAAATCCTGCTACAAATCAAATTGAACGCCATCCTTATTTTAATAATAAGGAGTTAGTTAAGGCTAATAATGAGTTGGGAATTTTGACAGAAGCATGGAGTCCATTTGGCCGCGAAATTAATGATGTCTTGGAAAATGAAACTATTGTAGCAATTGCTGAAAAGTACGGCAAAGAACCTGCTCAAATTATTATCCGGTGGAACTTACAAAATAATGTCATGCCAATTGTAAAAGCATCGTCTTTTAGCCATCAAAAAGCCAATCTTGATGTCTTTGATTTTGAGTTAACTGAAGAAGATTGTCAAAGAATTGATGCTTTAGATAAAGGGGAAGACGGCAGAGTAGAAGGACAACACCCGAATGAATATGAAGAATTTGACTGAGCTTTTTGATTAGCAAGAACGGAAAGGAAGGAATGTTATGGTAGAGGTGATGTATACCAAAGAAACTAAGCCATTTCCTAATAATTCACTGCCTATTCTCTACTACCCAAAAGCAGTGGTTAATTTATTGGATGGACCTGAAGCAGCACAGCGTGTACTGGCTTTATTTGAGAAAAATGGTTATTCAAATGGCTGGACGAACGGTATTTTTTCGTATCATCATTTTCATTCCAATACCCATGAAGTGTTGGCCTGTATTACTGGCGAAGCGACTGTGCAGCTTGGCGGTCCTGATGCACAAAAGTATTCTTTTGCCAAAGGAGATGTGTTGCTTCTTCCTGCAGGTGTAGCCCATAAAAGAATCGATGCCAGCAACGATTTTAAAATAGTAGGTGCTTATCCTGATGGGCTTGAGCCGGATATACAAAAAGGTGGAACGGAACATTACGAGAGTATCAAACAAACCATCGCTACGGTTAACATTCCAGCGAAAGACCCACTTGAAGGGGAAAAGGGAGCGTTAGTAACCTCTTGGACCTAGCGTTATGAATAGTAAAAGAGTTGAAATGGTGTTTGAGAAAATAGTTAAAAAACGTGTTGACAAGATAAATAAGAAATGATATATTTAGTTAAATTAAATTTTGGTTATAAAATCATTTGAATCTAATGAAACGCAGCGATAAGAAAAGTACATTTAAGTGGAATCTGTACAGAGAACCCTGGTAGCTGAAAAAGGGAAGAGAAAGCTGAATGGAAAATGGTCTTTGAGTGGAGCAATTAAGTGTTCTGGAGAATTTGTTACAGAATTTTAGATTGTTACGGGTGCACCCGTTATAGTGCTACAGTATGACAAGTAGAGTTTTGCTTTAGTACTGGAAAAGGTGGAAACTGTGAGGTTTTCATAAAACAAGGTGGTAACACGAAATCAATGATTCCGTCCTTGCACAAAAGAGTTTTCTTTTGTGTGAGGGCGGATTTTTTATTTGTTTATAAATACTAAATAGAAAGAGGGAGGAAAAATGACTGTAACGATAGAAGAATCAATCAGGACAACTGCACCATTTAGAGGAGATCAAGTAGGGAGTTTCTTACGTCCCAAAGCATTGAAAAATGCCCGTCAAGCTTTTACAGCCGGCAATATTACTTCAGAAGACTTACGTAAAGTGGAAGATAAAGAAATCAATAAGTTAGTTGATAAACAAGTAGAAGTGGGACTCAAAGCAATAACTGATGGTGAGTTCCGCAGACGCTGGTGGCATTTAGATTTTCTAGAAGGATTAACAGGAATTGAAGGGTATGTACCAGAGCATGGTTATTTCTTTGAAGGAGTTGAAACAGAAAAATATGATGTCCGAAATGTGGGAAAAGTTGCCTTTAATCCAAATCATCCTTTTTTTGAACATTTTGTTTATTTAAAAAGAACTGTAGGAGATAGAGCACTACCTAAGGCAACTATTCCTAGTCCCAATCAACTATTGCACCAAGGGATTCGTGATGAAAGCATCTACCCAACTGTAGAAGCATTTTGTGAAGATATCCAGCAAGCCTATCGCGAAACAATCCAAGAATTTTATCGTTTAGGCTGTCGGTATTTACAAATTGACGATTGTTTCTGGGGTGTATTGTGTTACGACAACGTGGTAGAAGATATTTCTGAACAAGAATTAACATACTTGAAAGAATTATCCGCAAAAAATGTACAAGCTATTTTAAAAGATAAACCAGCTGATTTGGTCATTACAACACACATTTGTCGTGGGAATTATGCTTCTACTTATGCTGGGAGTGGGGCTTACGAACCAGTGGCCAAAGAATTGTTTGGCCAAACAAATTATGACGGATATTTCTTGGAATACGATACTGCACGCTCTGGTGGATTTGAACCATTACGTTTTTATACAGGTGATGCCCAAATTGTTTTAGGGTTAGTAACCTCTAAATCAGGTAAGTTAGAAACGAAAGAAAACATTAAAGCGCGGATTCAAGAAGCTACAAAATACATTTCTTTAAATCAGCTGTGTTTAAGTACTCAATGCGGTTTTGCTTCAACGGAAGAGGGGAATCATTTAACAGAAGAAGAGCAATGGAGCAAAGTGAAATTGGTGCTAGAAGTTGCTCAAGAAGTTTGGGGAAATTAAAATAAGACAAAATTGGAAAAAACATTAGGAGGGGCTGCAGTATTGTTCAAATAAAAAAAGTTAGGCATAGAAAAAAGCGAATTATTCTATCATCCATTTTAACCATAACATCTCTCTTATTGGCTGCTTGCAGTTCAATTGAAGGATCTTCGGAAACCGCTTCTTCGAAAAAGGATGGTTCAAATGAAATACAATCAATAGTTGTCGGAGCACAAGCATCAGATTTTCAGGTTTGGAAATTCATTGCTCAATCTGATGCTGCAAAAGAAGCAGGAGTTACCTTAGAAGTTGAAGAAATAATAGGTGGTCCGCAATTAAACATCGCCACAGACGAAGGCGAAGTGGATGTTAATGCTTTTCAATCATGGGCTTATCTGAATTCATTTAATAAAGAAAGCAAATCAGACTTAACCGCTTTTGCAACAACTTACTTAGAACCAATGGGAATTTATTCAGATAAATTTGATTCTATGGAAGATGTTACCGAGGGATCGGTTGTAGCAATCGCTAACAACCCGTCCAACGCTTCAAGAGGTTTGTTATTGCTCGAAGCAGCAGGGCTAATTACACTACCTGACAATTTTGACGCACTAGGAACAACAAGTGATATTATTAATAACCCTAAAGATTTAACATTCGTTGAAATTGATGATACGACCGGTCCACGGATTTTGCAAGATGTAGATCTGGTTTTAATAGGAAATACTATTGCGATGGAGAGTGGATTGAATGTCTTGAAGGATTCACTATTCCATGAAGAGGTCAATGATGAAACAAAAGATAACATTAATATTTTGGTTACTCAAAATGAGAATGCCGACAATGATGACATCTTGAAGTTAGGAGACCTGTACCATAGTGAAGAAGTACAAGATTATATTGAGGAACAATTTGACGGTACAAAAGTACCTGTTCAAAAAGGGATTACTTATCTAGAAAATTGAAAAAGTACAACAGATAATCATTAGTTGATTGTCGGTTGTATTTTTTGCTGTTCACTTATGAATTATCTAATTTATTGGTACGATCGTGTATAACTGACTGTGAGGCATCGTTCAATTAGTTAGGAAGAAAAGGAGAGCTGTTTTTGGTATAAAAAGATAAAAGAAAGCTGTTGATGAAAAAAAGAAAATTCAGCATACCCATTTATTTTCAAAAGACATAAAGTTTTTAAAAAAATATCAGTTGGATGTGCCAACAAAGGTTTGAACAATTAAATCGATTTCTATTATTATGAAATATGATCAACTTTGGTGAATCAAACTAGCGCATTACGCGTATAGTTTAATTACTTAAAACAATGAAAGAATGCAGGAATTTGTCAAAAAAATAACAGGCAGAGCTTATCAAAATGATCATAGATTTTGTTGGAAAAAGAAGAGATTGCTTTTTATGTAGCCGTTATTAGTGGGAAATACTGGTACTAGAAAAACAGTGTGTCGAGATGGTAAAATAGTTACTAGAATGAGATATCATTTATAAAAACTATCTATAGAATAAATAGAGAATTAAGGGAAGTGATAAATATGAAGCTGGTTATTTTAGCAGAGAAACCTTCTCAAGCGCAAGCGTATGCTGAATCTTTCGGGAAATTCTCAAAAAAAGATGGGTACATTATTTTAAATCCCTCTAATGATATCATCACTTGGGGATTCGGACATTTGATTGAATTGGCTTCTCCAGAAGAGTACAAAGATGAATGGAAAAAATGGAGTATAAAAGAATTACCGATCATTCCGCAGAACTTTAAATTTAAAGTAGGACAAGGGAAAGCAAAACAATTTAATGTAGTGAAAAAATTGTTGAAGGAAGCGGATCGAATCGTGATTGCGACTGATAGCGACCGCGAAGGGGAAAGCATCGCACGTTCAATTATCAATCAAGCAAAAGCAAGTAACAAAGAAATCAAACGTTTATGGATCAATTCACTCGAAGCAGATGAAATACAAAAAGGGTTCTCTAATTTAAGAGATGGAAAAGAATTCTATTCTTCTTATGTTGAAGCTCAAACAAGACAAATCAGTGACTGGTTGGTGGGAATCAATTTGTCTCGTATGTACACACTGTCTTTGCAAAAAAAAGGAATCAATGAAGGGGTATTCAGTGTAGGACGTGTCCAAACCCCGACCCTTTACATGATTTATACACGTCAAAATGAAATTGAAAACTTTATTCCAAAACCATTTTTTGAGATGCAGGCAACAGTGACAGCCGAAAATGGTGTATTTAAAGCCAAGTACAATAAAAAATTTCCGACAAAAAAAGAATTACAGGATTTGATCAAAAAACATCACTTATTAGCTAGTAACCCTGGAGTTATTAAGGCTGTTGAAACGAAACGGATCTCACAGCCCTCACTGCCTTTATTTTCTTTAAGTGATTTACAAAGCCTTGTAAACAAGAAATATAAAGTGAGCCCAGCAGATACATTGAAACACGTCCAATCGCTTTATGAAGCTAAATTAGTGAGTTATCCTCGAAGTGACTGTCGACACATTACTGATTCAGAGTTCCGTTACTTGCTAGAAAGAATCGACAAGTATCAAAGTGTGTTGAATTATACTATTGAACAGCCTAATACAAGTAAGCGAAAACGATATGTGGATGGTTCAAAAGTTCAAGAGCATTACGCCATTATCCCAACAAAAAAGATACCTACGCAAAAAGATTTAGGTAAGCTGACATCTATTCAAAAAGAAATTTATTTCACCATTTTAAAGCGGACGATGGCTATGTTTGAAGCAGATTATAAGTATGACGAAACAACGATTACGGTGGATATTAAAGAATTATCTTTTATAAGCAAAGGAAAGACTATTTTAGACAAAGGGTGGCGGAATCTGGAGTATTCAGGGAGCAAGAAGCCGGAAAAAGAAGAAAGGACAGAGCTGCCTTTAGTACAAAAAAATGAAACAGTTGAAGCGGTTCTTTCTACTTCAGAAGGATCCACTTCACCGCCGAAAGCTTACACAGAAGGTACTTTGATCACAGCTATGAAAACATGTGGCAAAGAAATGGAAAACGCAGAAGAAAAAGAAATTTTAAATGCAACAGAAGGGATCGGAACAGAGGCAACTAGAGCCAATGTTCTTGAGACGCTTAAAAAACAACAGTATATTGAAATTCAAAAAAATAATGTGACCGTTACTCAAAAAGGAACGATATTGTGCCAAGCAGTAGGAGATACCTTATTAAGTAGTCCTGAAATGACCGCTAAATGGGAGACTTATTTGAAGAAAATAAAAAAAGAAGAAGGTACGCAACAAGCATTTTTAGACAATATTCAAAAATTTATTCATCATACGTTAGAATCTAGTACTCAAGTTATTGAGAGCACAGATTGGTCTACGCATGCCAGTAGTCCGAATCAAACCAAGCAGGTGATTGGAAAGTGCCCTATATGTGGGCAAACAATAGTAGATAAAGGGAAATTTTATGGCTGCAGCGGCTACAGTAACGGATGTAAGTTCACGTTGCCAAAACGATATATTGGAAAATTATTATCTGAAGCAACAATCAAAAAACTCTTAATAACAAAAGAAACGCAGTTGTTAAAGGGGTTTAAGAAAAAAACTGGACAAACTTTTTCAGCTGCACTTTTATTAACAGAGGATTACAAATTAACCTTTAAACCATTCTCTAACTAATTCAGAAAATTGGAAGCAGCTAATATTAAAATAACATTCTTATAGCATGAATTTAATAGGATAAGTTATATAAATTTTTTTATGTTCAGTAGTGAATTATTTGCTTTGTTTTATTATAAATTGCCTTTAAAAATTAAAATTTTCAAATGTAGTTTTTTTTAGTTGCACATAGATAGAATATGGTCTATATTAAGGATAGATAAGTTAAGAGAAGATTGATAGTATAACATTTCACATTAAAGTGATGAGGTATTACTTTAGTGTGAAAATGATAGATTTAGAAAAATAGCACAATAAAAACAACTACTATTAGGAACAAATAGGAAGTTTTCTTTCTATTTGTTTTTTTATGTATGTGGATGTATTCCGACATAGGGTATGATGGAATACAAAATGAAAGGAATGAAATAATGTTTAATACATTTAAAAAGTATGGCTGGTTTTTTAAATTACGTTGGAAAAGTTATACTCTTGGAGTTACCGCTTTAATTATTTGTGCTATTTTACAAGTTATGAATCCAAAAATCATCGGTACCATTATTGATCATTTCATCGCTGGAACATTAAACTGGCAAATTTTGCTTTTTTGGGTCTCTTTGATCCTAATCTTTTCACTAGTAATGTATGGACTACGTTATGGATGGAGAATAGCATTATTTGGAAATTCTACGCTGATTGAATCTATTTTGCGTAACCGTTTATTCTCATTTTTCACACGAATGGATTCTGAATTTTATCATAAATACCGTACAGGAGATCTAATGGCCCATGCCACAAATGATTTGGCAGCCATTCGGTTTGTTGCAGCTGATGGCGTTTTAACGTTAACAGATGCCTTGTCGTTAGGTGGGGTGACACTTTTTTCAATGTTCTTTTTCATTGATTGGAAACTGACACTTGTGTCTATTTTGCCATTGCCTATCTTGATTTTTGTTTCAACGTATTTAGGTAAACTGATCCATGCACGCTATCGTGGTGCATTACAAGCTTTTTCTGCCATGAATGATCATGTGCAAGAAAGTGTAACAGGTATGAAAGTTTTAAAAACACTTGGTGAAGAAGCAGAAGATTTTACGGCATTTAAAAAAGACACACAGCATGTTGTAAATAAAAATCAACTTGTTTATAAATTAAAAGCGGCCTTAAACCCAAGCATAGAAATCATTATGGGAATGACTTATGTGATTGCTATACTTGTGGGTGGTAACTATGTTCAAAGTGGACGAATCTCTATTGGGGATTTAGTAGCGTTTATTAGCTATATCGGCATGATGCAATGGCCACTGTTAGCTGTAGGAGGCTTGATCAATACTTTGGAACGAGGAAGTGCAGCTTATGATAGAGTAGACATTCTACTGAATTATGAGCCTTCTATTGTAGAAATAAAAAATCCTTACCGTAAAGAATTAGCGGGTGATATCAATTTTGACCTGCATTCCTTTACCTTTCCGGATGATGCAAATCCAGTTTTAACCAATGTTTCTTTTCATCTAAAAAAAGGGAATATGTTAGGTGTTGTTGGAAGAACGGGTTCTGGAAAAAGCACGATATATAAACTTTTGATGCGGGAGTATGATGAGTATGATGGAAGAATCGCATACGATGATATTGATATAAAAAAATACGCATTAGAATCTTTGAAAAATGGCATAGCAATTGTTCCGCAAGAAAACTTTTTATTCTCAACAACAATTCGAGAAAATATCCGATTTGGGAATCCGAATTTATCTCAAGCAGCAGTTGAAAAATATGCCATATTAGCTAACATTCATGAAGATATTCTAGAATTTCCTGAAGGGTACGATACAAAAGTTGGCGAACGAGGCGTCTCTTTATCTGGTGGACAAAAACAACGGATCGCTATTGCTCGAGCTTTAGCTGTAGAACCGGAATGCTTGATTTTAGATGACTCTCTCTCAGCAGTAGATGCTCAGACAGAAGAAACGATTTTACATTTATTGAAACAAGAAAGACGTAACAAAACAACGATTATTTCTGCGCATCGCATCAGCTCAATCATGAATGCAGATGAAATCATCGTAATGGAAAAAGGAAGCATCAGTGAACGGGGTTCTCATCAACAATTAATCGAATCAAAAGGCTGGTACAACGATATGTACCACAAGCAACAACTTGAGAAAAAATTAGATGGGGAGGGAGTTTAATGGCCACACAAAAACAAACAACCTTTTCCGCTAAAGAATCGAGACATGTTTTACTTAGTCTGATTCGTTTTGCAAAACCAAATAAATTTATTTTCATCTTTTCTTTTCTGTTTCTGGCATTAAGTGCAGCAATTACTGCCTATTTACCCATCATCATTCAGCGTTACATTGACACGTATTTAACAAATGGAACAGCAACAATGGAAATCACAGTACGTATAGTCATTTTTTACGGAGTGTTGACTATCCTTAGAGCGGTATCTTCTTATGCAAAAGATTTTTTATTTAACACAGCTTCTGAAAGAACGGTAGCCAATATTCGAAATCAATTGTACGAAAAAGTTGTCTCACTGGGAATGAGGTATTTTGACCAAACACCCGCAGGTACAGTTGTTTCTAGAGTAACTAATGATACAGAAACGATCAAAGATTTTTGGACAGTTTTTTTGAATATTTCTAATGGACTATTTAATGTTATTTCGATCACGATTGCTATGTTTGCTTTAAATTGGCGAATGGCATTAGTATTTCTTTTCTTCATACCTTTTATTGTATGGATCGCAGGAATCTACCGCAAGAAAAGTACCCTTGTTTATAGTCGTATGAGAACAGTATTGGGTCAATTGAATGCTAGTTTAAGTGAATCTATTAGTGGGATGAGCATTATCCAGAAATACAATCAAGAAGAGCGTTTAATTAATGAGTTCAGTAATATCAACAAAGAGTATGTAGCTTCTCGGCGTTCAATGTACAGCATGAACGCGTTGTTACTAGCACCAGCTATTAATGTAATTGAATCAATCGCTCTAGTAGCCGTGTTGCTTATATTTGGTTATCAAGAATGGAACCAAAGTGCTGTCGATATTGGTTTAGTATATGCGTTTACAGCTTATTCTCGTTCGTTCTTTCAACCCATTAGTCAAATGATGAACAGTTTAAGTTCTTTACAAGATGGGATTGTTTCGGGACACCGCATTCAAGAGTTGTTGAAAAACAAAGAGCTTGCACCGCAATCTACATTAGAAGAAAATGGTGCGATTACAGAAGGCCATATTCAAGTGAAAAATCTGAATTTTTCATATGATGGTAAGAAACAAGTATTGCGCAATATCAATTTTGAAGTAAAACCAGGTCAAACAGTTGCCTTTGTTGGACAAACTGGATCAGGAAAAAGTTCGATCATCAATGTATTGATGCGCTTTTATGAATACAATGAAGGAGAAATCATTATTGATGGTCATTCTTTGAAAGATATGCCGATAGAAGGACTTCGAAAGGAAATGGGATTAGTATTGCAGGATAGTTTCTTATTCTATGGCACGATTGCAGATAATATTCGTATGTACAATGCTTCTTATACAGAAGCAGAAGTTAAGAAAGCGGCTGAATTTGTTTATGCGGATGAGTTCATATCTGAAATGAAGAATGGTTATGCATCAAGAGTTATTGAACGAGGAGCAAGCTTATCTGCTGGAGAAAAGCAGCTGATCAGTTTTGCTAGAACGATCCTACGGTCACCACGCATTTTGATCCTTGATGAAGCAACAGCTAATATTGATACAGAAACGGAAGAAAAAATCCAAAGAGGCTTAGCAAATATGCGTAAAAATCGGACTTCTTTGATTATCGCTCATCGATTGTCTACTATTAAAGATGCAGATAAGATTATAGTATTGCATGATGGTGAAATTGCTGAACAAGGTAGCCATGATGAATTGATCGATAAACAAGGGAAGTACTATGATATGTATCAATTGCAGACTTTTCAACAGAAAACTGGCGACCTATAAGTGAATTAAATGGGTTGTTTAACAAATAATGTGGTATTTTAAAAAAGATTTGTTTTGGAATGATTCAGGTCTAAGCATTTCTAGCCACACTAAAAATGATAAATCCATTAAACTGAATTATCCAAAGAAGCAGCTGATTGATTTAGCTGCTTCTTTTTTTGTGGTCTGTTTTTATAAAAATTGATTCCAATCAATTTTTTAATTAGCAGGACTACCTATACTAAAGATAACAAAGGACAGGAGGAGAACAAGTATGAGTAAAGCTGTATATCAATTAGAACCGTTAACTTGCCCGTCATGTATCAAAAAAATCGAGACGACCTTAAATAAAACTGACGGTATTGAATCTGCTAAAGTGATGTTCAACTCTAGCAAAGTAAAAACAGAATTTGACGAATCTAAAATCAAAGTTGAAAAAATTCAAGAGACCATGCAAAAATTGGGTTATCCAGTGTTGGCATCTAAACAAAACTAACGTAAGAAAAAATTCTGATCTTTAAGAGTTTGAATCTTTCTTTTATCCAACAAAAATAAAATAGTTTAGCCATTCTTGACCTTAGTCAATTTTTAATCGCTTCTTGAGCGGTAATCTAAAGATACAAAGAAACAAGGAAAGGAAGGAGAAAGTTATATGACTAAAATCTTATTTCAAATTGACACGCTCGATTGTACCGGCTGTGCAAAGAAAATAGAAAATCAGGTCAATGAATTAAATGGAATCGAGTCTGTAAAAGTCTTTCCTCAACTTGGGAAGATACGTACAACATTCGATAACAAAAAAGTAACGATCCAACAAATTGAAGAAGCCATTTTACAGGCAGGTTATTCTGTCTATTCAAAAGAAACTGCATGAAAAAATAAGGAGGAAGAAAAATGATTGCACATATCAATCACCATAAAAATCACATTACTGCTCTAGCAGGTATTTTAATCATTAGTGGATTCATTTCCGGGTTTATAGGAAGCGGAGAACTAAAGGATATTGCCTTAATTAGCGCAACCATTATTGCCAGTATTCCTATTTTTATTAAAGCTATTCAAGCTTTACGGATGAAAGCTTTCAGTATTGATCTGTTAGTTAGTATCGCTGTTTTAGGTGCTTTATACATCGGAGAATACACAGAATCATCTGTTGTAACATTCTTGTTCTTATTTGGAGATTATCTAGAAATGAGAACATTAGAAAAAACACGTTCATCACTAAGAGAATTGGTAGATATGGCACCTCAAGAAGCTACCGTTTTGCGAGCTGATGGTAAAACAGAGATCATTCCAGTTGAAGACGTTAAAGAAGGCGACCGTGTGGTCATTCATCCAGGTGGAAAAATCCCTGTTGACGGTAAAATCGTTACCGGTAAGGCTTCTATTAATGAAGCAGCTATTACTGGTGAATCCGTTCCAGCTTCAAAGGCTACCAATGATAAAGTATTCAGTGGAACGATTTTAGACAATGGCTACATCGAAATGATCGCTGAAAGAGTTGGTGACGATACGACATTTGCTAAAATTATTGAACTTGTTGAAGAAGCGCAAGAATCAAAATCTAAAGCAGAGAAATTTTTGGATAAATTTGCTAACATCTACACACCAGCTGTAGTTATTCTATCGATTATTGTGTATCTCTTTACCAGAGATCTGCATTTAGCCATCACTTTCTTAGTAATCGCATGTCCAGGCGCTTTAGTCATTGGAGCTCCAGTTTCAAATGTTGCAGGTATTGGAAATGGTGCGAAGAACGGTGTTCTGATCAAAGGTGGAGAAATCATGGATAAATTCTCTAAAGTAGATACATTAGTTTTTGATAAAACGGGGACCTTAACAAAAGGAAAACCAGAAGTAACTGATATTCATGTATTTAACAAAGCTGATAAAGATACTTTATTGGGACTTGTTGCTAAAGCAGAAACGATTTCTGAACACCATTTAGGACAAACAATAGTAAAAGCAGCCCAAAACCGTGATATGGATCTTGCTTCAATGGAATTATCTGATGGAGAAGCAATCAAAGGAAACGGAATCAAGGCTAATGTGAACAACCATAAAATTGTTGCTGGAAACCGTAAATTAATGAAAAACGAAAATATCTTATTATCATCTGCTGCTGAACATTATGCAGTGACGCGTGAAAAAGCCGGAAACTCCGCTATCTTCATCGCTGTTGACGGAAATATTGATGGCATCATTTCCATTGCTGATCAGATTCGTGACGACGCTAAAAGAGCCTTAACTCAAATGAGAGGAAACGGCATCAAAAAAATCGTTATGTTGACTGGTGACAATAAACATACTGCTGAAGCAGTCGCTACTGAACTTGGATTAGATGAATTTCATGCTGAATTATTGCCAGAAGATAAAGTAGAATACGTGAAAAAATTGAAAAGTTCGGGTCACATCGTTGCTATGGCAGGAGATGGAATCAATGATGCCCCTGCAATTGCAACAGCTGATATTGGTTTAGCAATGGGTGAAGGTGGAACAGATATCTCAATGGAAACAGCAGATGTTGTTTTAATGGCAGACAAATTAATGCAATTCTCTCATGCCTACTCATTGGCTAAAGTAACGACTAGAAATATGAAGCAAAATATCTTTATTGCAGTCGGTGTTGTGGTTATCTTACTAACAGGAGTTTTAATGGGAAGTGTTCATTTAGCTTCAGGTATGTTCATTCATGAGGCCAGCGTATTGATCGTTATTTTAAATGCTATGCGTTTGATTCGCTTCAACCGTAAAAATATGCAGCCTGATAAAGAACCAGCTGCAGTCCCTGTAAAGGCTTGATCAAAAGGGGAAATAAAGTATACAAAGAGGTCATCATCAAAGTATTTAAGGGGGTGATCAGCTAAAAAGGTAACCATATTAATTGAAACAAAAAATTATTAGGAGGAATTAAAAATGACTGAAGAACACACACACGAATCACAACAACATGGAGAACACGAACACAAAGAACAAACAACAGAAGAACTGCACCAAGTGGAGATGACTCAAGAAAAACACGATCACCACAACCCAACGGCTGCCGCTATGACGAATCACATTATTTCAAATCAAGCTTTCTTACATGTGAAATTACACCAATATCATTGGTATGTTAAAGGTCCACATTTCTTTACGCTACATGCAAAATTTGAAGAATTATACGATGAAAATAGTAAGTATTATGACGAAATTGCAGAACGATTGATTGCCTCAGGTGATAAACCAGCATCAACGAATGAAGAGTATACGAAATATAGTTTGGTCGCTGAATCGCCTAAAGATAAATATTTATCAGGTGAAGAAATGGTCGAAAAATTAGTAGATGATTATCGCATGACGAGAGATTTAACAATGAGAACAATTCTTTTGGCACAAAAAGAAGGCGACAACGGGCTAGAAGATGTTATGATCGGGTACAAAAAATACTTGGATAAAACAATTTGGATGTTGCAAGCTTTTCTAGGTAAATCAGCTCTTGAAGGGGAAGAAGACGATGAATAAACCCTTCTTGATAACAAGTGCAGCCACTTTGTCAGCAGTAGGAGTCATGTTTTTCGCACCTGTTACAGCGAGTGCGCATTGTGACACTATGGACGGTCCGGTTATTGGGGACGCGCAAACAGCTATTAAAGAAAACAATATCAACTATATCGCTAAATGGGTAACACCTGAAGAAGAATCCGAATTAACAGACATTTTTAACCAAACAATGGAAGTAAGGGATGATAGCCCAGAAGCGCAAGAACTAGCTGATCAATACTTATTTGAAAATCTAGTTCGAGTTCATCGTGCTGGAGAAGGAGCACCTTATAGTGGAGTAAAACCAGAAGGAACTCCGATGGCTGAAGAAATAGTGGCAGCGGATGAAAGTATTAAAGTAGGGAACTTAGATCCATTGAAAGATTTAGTAGAATCTGAAAAAATACCAGAATTAGAAGAGAGCTTGAATGATGTATTGGCAACAAAAGATTTTGATACGGATGACCTAGATGCAGGTAGAGAATACGTCATGAACTATGTGACATTCACCCACATGGCAGAAGGTGAGGAATTAGAAGGAGGACATGTTGAAGAAAGTCATGAAGCAGCAGAACAAGAAGAAGTAGAAGAAGAAGAAGCTGTTGAAGTCGATGAGACCGAAGTCGAAAAAGCAACAATAAATTGGCTTTCTTGGGGACTAGCAGGTCTATTCTTCATCACCACCATTATTGGATTCAGTAAAAAAAAAGCAAAATAAGTAAAAATAATACCCATCTCGAGTAACTTAATCGAGAAGGGTATTTATTTAAGTAAGAACAGGGGAAAATTATGAAAAAAAACTTGAAACAGTATGTTATTTTTATCATACTTACCGTAATAATCTATTTATTCATAAGAGGATTTCTATTTTTTATGATAGTCGTTCCTAGTCCCTCTATGTACCCGACCATTGATATCGGGGATCGGATAGTTACAACCCGCATTCACCAAGTAGAGAAAATCAATAGGGGAGACATTCTTGTGTTTGATTCCCAAGAGCTAGATGAAACACTCGTTAAAAGAGTGATTGGTCTTCCAAACGATCGGATCGAAATTTTTGAGAATGGGGAAGTATGGGTGAATGGTTCGATACTAAATGAAGAATATGTTGCGTTCAATGGCACCGAATCTGGGTTATACACGGTACCTGAAAATCATTATTTCTTTTTAGGAGATTACCGAATCCATTCGCTGGATAGCCGAAAATGGGATGATCCATATATTTCAGAAGAAAGTCTTCTCGGAAAAGCCCAATGGATTCTTACTCCATGGGAGCGATCAGGAGAATTATAAAATGTCAAAATTTAACTAATGCACGAGCTAAATAAGAGATAGAATCAATTTAGGTAAGTCTAAAAATAAAAAGATAATAGCATAGTTAAATCCATCCTTTCCAAAAATAAAAAATTTGCTCATTTAGAAAGAAGGAAAATCATGAATCAAATTGAAACGTATAATGAAATATTAAATGGAAGCAGTTATTTAGCTTTGGCTACATCTGTTGAGGGAAGAGCCAATGTGCGAGTCGTGAATTATTATGAAAATCCGGTTATACCAGGAGTTTTATACATTCGAACAAAAAAAGATAAACAAAAAGTTGCTGAATTCACTGCAAATCCGGTCGTGGCTTTTTCAACTATCATCAAGTCTAAGTACGAGTATATTCGTGTGCAAAATGCCATTATTGAACAGTGTACAGAACCATTGTCAGAGGAAATAAAAATGGCATTTATAAAACGTGAGCCAAACTTTGTTGCAAAAAAAGATGGGACTATCTTTTTTGCCATCCATTTCCAATCTGCATCTGTTACAATAAACCCGACTAGTCCATCTTTAACAGTTAAGTTCTAATAAGACTTTCAAAGTGGATTTTTAAAAATAAACCAGCATAATCAAATGATGAAAGAATTGGGGAATCAGCATGCAGTATTATACAAAAAGAGGCGATCAAGGCAATACGAATATTATAACAGGTAGAACGGTACGGAAAGACTCTTCTCGAGTAGAAGCTTATGGTACGATTGATGAATTAAATTCCTTAATAGGGCTTATTATCAGTCAGGTCGATGGGGGAAATCGGGAATTAAAAGATGAACTTCTTATGATTCAGCATTTCTTATTCGATTGTGGCACCGATTTAGCAGTACCTGATGAAAAAATACCCTATAAGATTACGGAAGAAGAAACTAGATTTTTGGAACAACGAATCGATTACTATACACCCATTCCTGTAGAAGTTGATAAATTTATTATTCCAGGGGGTTCTCCTTTGGCTGCACATATGCAATTGGCTAGAACAGTGACTAGAAGAGCAGAAAGAAGAATTGTAACTTTTATTAACGAAGAAGAAAAAACAAATAGGCACGTACTAATATTTGTGAACCGTTTGTCTGATTACTTTTTTGCATTGGGTCGAGTCGTAAACCATAATGAGGGCATCAAAGAACCGCTTTATGAACGTGGAGGAACGGTATTTCATGAAAGTTTCAAAACAGCTGATAAAAGAATGAAAAAAGAAGACTGACAGATGATTTAGTATAAGTATAGCTTGAACTGAAGAGTATTCTACCGCTTAAAAGCAGTAGAATACTCTTTTTTTTAACTTTATTTTATAGTAAGTTAAAAAAATAAAAATAAATTGATATTCATCTATATAAGAGTATACTAATCATATAGATGGAATTCGATATCGATAATCATCAATGCTATTGTTATCTTTAAATAAATAAAAATTATTGTGACGACAATGACGGAAGGAGTGATTTTGATGGAACAAGATTATAAAGTATATGCAAAAGCTTTAAAAGTTTTATCAGATGAAACAAGGCTAAAAATCATGGATTT
Source organism: Carnobacterium pleistocenium FTR1 (assembly GCF_000744285.1). Classification (NCBI taxonomy): domain Bacteria; kingdom Bacillati; phylum Bacillota; class Bacilli; order Lactobacillales; family Carnobacteriaceae; genus Carnobacterium; species Carnobacterium pleistocenium. The sequence continues at coordinate 393,292 of NZ_JQLQ01000002.1, forward strand.
GTTAGGAGATGGTGAATTATGTGCTTGCGATTTATTGAGAGAATTTTCAATCACGCAGCCTACGCTTTCTTACCACATGAAAACCTTGTGTGACAGCGGTTTGGTTGTCAGCAGAAAAGACGGCAGTATGGTGAAATATACCATCGACCACGAATCTTTAGATGCTTTGAAGGCTTTTTTTAAGCACATGTCTAGTGGGATGCCTGTATAAAAAATATAGGAGATGCAACTAATGGACGCATTTACTTGGCTGAATAATCAGCTATTCAAAATGGTATGGTTAAATGATCTGATGGGCAAGTTGGTTGAAAATGTTTTTAGCTTAGACCTCAATAGCCGTAGCGGAGCTAGCTTGCAATTTTTCCTTTTTGATACTATAAAAATCTTTATCCTATTATCGGTATTGATTTTCATGATTTCTTATATACAGAGTTATTTTCCACCAGAACGGACGAAAAATATTTTGGGTCACTTTAGCGGGGTGACAGCTAGTATATTGGCTGCTTTACTTGGTACGGTGACGCCTTTTTGCTCTTGCTCCTCAATCCCGTTGTTTATCGGATTTACCGGTTCTGGATTGCCGTTAGCAGTAACGTTTTCCTTCTTGATTTCTTCCCCATTAGTTGATTTGGCATCTGTCATCTTGCTGGCAAGTATCTTTAATTGGCGGATTGCCTTTGCTTATGTAATTGTCGGTTTATTTTTGGCGGTAGTCGGTGGAACCATCATCGGAAAAGCACACTTAGAAGATCAGGTGGCATCTTTTGTTTATGGTAAAAGCAATGGGGATATTCCTGAAGAGAAATTAACCAGAAAAGACCGAATTGCTTTTAGTGTAGAACAAGTAAAAGATGTCGTCAAAAAAGTATGGGTTTATATATTAGTGGGTGTTGGAATTGGTGCGGCTATTCATAATTGGATACCAGAATCAATTATTACCGCTATTCTAGGTCAAGATAAATGGTACTCCGTATTGGTAGCAGCCATTATTGGTGTACCTATGTATGCAGACATTTTTGGGACTTTGCCAATCGCGGAAGCACTAGCTGTAAAAGGCGTCGGTTTAGGTACAGTCTTAGCCTTTATGATGAGCGTGACAGCTTTGTCTTTGCCGTCACTCATCATGCTAAAGCAAGTTGTAAAAACGAAACTATTGGCTGTCTTCTTCTCAGTCGTCGTTTTGGGAATTATCTTGATTGGCTACTTATTTAATTTCTTTACACCTTTCTTTATGTAAAAAATACAACTATTAACTAGGAGGAATATTATCATGGAAATCAAAATTTTAGGTTCAGGTTGTAAAAATTGTGTGAAATTGGCTGGAAATACAGAAGAAGCGTTGAAGACTTTAGGTATGGAAGCAACTATCACGAAAGTGACCGATTTGCAAGAAATAGTAGCTTACGGAGTTATGAGGACACCCGCACTTGTCATCGATGAGAAAGTTGTTTCTTACGGAAAAGTAACTAAACCGGAAGAAATCGTAGAGATAGTAAAAAATAGATAAAGTAAAAAAAGTGCTGTGCAGGAAAATCTCCTGTATAGCACTTTTTTATTTTTGACATTTGTAATTGACTATATATGAATAAAGTTTTATAGTATATATAGATATATATGTATCTATCTATATATATATACTATCTGCGCGTTTTAAATCGGTTAAGTCCAAAAGGAGAGATAAATAATGACAGAATTGACATTATTCGAACCAGCAATGTGCTGCAGTACAGGCGTATGTGGACCATCTGTTGATGCAGACTTAATTCGGATCACAAGTGTCTTGCAGCTAATACGTCCGTTAGATGGAAAACAATTGGTGCGCTACAATTTGAGTTCGAATCCTAACTCCTTCGTACGCAATCAAAGCATCACAAAATTAATGCAAGAAGAGGGAATCGATTGTTTGCCAGTGACAGTATTAAATAACGAGACAATCGTAAAAAGCAAAGAGTACCCAACCAATAAAGAAATTTCTGAGTGGCTTAAGTTGCGTTTGGAAGAAGTAGAAGTCTCACTTTAAAAGTAGAAAGGAAGATGGAAATGAGTTATGAAGAGTATGCGAAAATTGCCAAAGCTTTATCGGAACCAAAACGTGTGAAAATACTAGATATGTTGTCGTGCGGAGAAATGTGTGCTTGTGATATTTTAGAACATTTTGATTTCACCCAACCAACTTTGTCCCATCATATTAAAGTTTTAGCAGAAGCTGGTTTGGTAACATCTGTCAAGAGTGGAACATGGCAGCATTATTCAATCAATAAAAAAGTAGCGGATCAATACATTCAAGAAACCGTTCAATTATTGATACACTCAGAAGAATGTGTCTGCAAAGTAGAAGGAGATAAGGTTGAGGCAGATAGTTTGTCTTCCGTTATTTCAGGTTGAAAATTTTTTTAATGGAGGAAAGTCATGAAAGAAGCAGAAGTACAAGAAAAAGTCATACTAAAGAATAGCGGAATTGGATTGTGGGAACGTTACTTAAGCCTATGGGTTGCCCTTTCAATGGTTGTAGGTGTATTGCTAGGGCAATTTACACCTGCAATTCCAGAATTTTTAAGTCAATTTGAATATTATAACGTATCCATTCCAACAGCAATATTGATTTGGCTAATGATTTTCCCCATGATGTTAAAAATTGATTTTGGTAGTATAGTCCATGCGACAAAAAAACCAAAAGGGCTTATTTTAACGACGACCATTAATTGGTTGATCAAACCATTTACCATGTTCGCCATATCTGCCTTTTTCTTTTTAGTTGTATTCAGACCGTTTTTAAGTCCAGATTTAGCTCGTGAGTACATAGCTGGTGCTATTCTCTTAGGTGCAGCTCCTTGTACGGCCATGGTATTTGTATGGAGTGAACTAACTAAAGGAGATCCAGCTTACACCTTATTGCAAGTATCAATAAACGATATCATTGTTCTCTTTCTATATGCGCCAATTGTTGCATTGTTATTGGGTATAGGCAATGTCTCTGTGCCTATAAATACACTTTTACTTTCGATTTTTGTGTTCATTGTGATTCCGTTAGCGTTGGGGATCATTGTTAGAAAATATGTCGTTAAGAAAAAAGGAACAAATTATTTTGAAAAAGATTTTGTAAATAAATTTGATGGGACGACGCGAATAGGATTATTATTGACCTTAGTTATTATCTTTTCTTTCCAAGGCGGACGTATTATAAGTAATCCGTTCCATATTTTGTTGATTGCCATTCCGTTGATTATTCAAAGTTTCGTGATTTTTTTCCTTGGGTATGGCGGCGCGAAAGCGTGCAAATTACCATTTTCAATTGCAGCACCAGCAGCTATGGTTGGAACAAGTAATTTTTTTGAACTTGCTGTAGCCGTTTCAATTTCACTGTTCGGATTAAACTCTGGAGCGACTTTAGCAACAGTTGTCGGTGTTTTAGTAGAAGTTCCCATTATGTTATTACTAGTCAGAATCGCAAATAAAACGAAGCATTGGTTTAAAGGATATGAATATTAAACTTAAAATGACAGTAGGGACGATTAAAAGAAAAGAGGAGAAAATATGAAAATCATCGTAATTGGATCCGTTGCTTCAGGTACATCTGTAGCAGCTAAAGCTAGAAGAAACACAGAGGAAGCTGAAATTGTGGTATATGATCAAGGAAAAGATATTTCTTATTCTGTCTGTGGCATTCCTTATCAAATTGGTGGAGAAGTTGAAGAGTTGAGTGAATTAACACCTAGAAATGCGGCATGGTTTAAAAAGAGATACAATGTTTCAGTATTTACTGAACATAAAGTAATTAAAATTGATCATGAAGCCAAACAATTAGAGGTTATGAATCTTATTACTGGTGAAAAAAAAGTAGAACACTATGATGTATTGGTATTTGCAACAGGTGCTTCTTCGTTCACACCACCTCCATTCAACCAAAGAAAGTATGATAATGTTTTCCAAATCCGTAATATCCAGGATGCACGAGATATCGGAGCTTTTTCAACAACGAAACAACCTAAAAAAGCGTTAATTATTGGTGCTGGTTTTATTGGTCTAGAGATGACAGAACAATTAGTGCATAAAGGTTTGGAAGTAACTGTTGTTCAATTAGAGGATCAAGTTATGCCGCCAATGGATGCAGATATGGCTTTCCGAGTAGAAGAGCATATGCGTGAAAAAGGTGTCAATCTTTTCTTGAGCGATACTGTAAAAACAATTGAAGGAGAAAGTTCGATTGAGAGAGTTATCACGACAAATGGCGTTACCATCGAACCAGATATCGTGATTCTTTCTGCAGGTGTCCGTCCAAATACTGAACTAGCTAAGGAAATTGGGGTAGAACTTGGGGCTTCAAGAGCGATTGCGGTAAACAAAAAAATGCAAACGAATTTGCTTGATGTCTATGCTGTTGGAGATGTGGCAGAGAGTTTTTCTGTAATTACTGGCAAACCAATCTATCGTCCACTAGGTTCGACTGCTAATAAAATGGGTCGAATTGCTGGAGATGTCATCACTGGTGGAGATTTAGAACACAGAGGTGTATTAGGAACCGGAATCTTCAGAATTTTTGACCTTGATGTTGGACAAACAGGATTAACGGAAAAAGAAGCTAAAAGAGAAGGATATGATGTTGAAATTTTGCATAATATCAAATCTGATCACGCTGAATATTTAGGTGGTAAAGAATTAATCATCAAGGCATTAGCCGATAAAAAGACTGGTCGTATTCTTGGAGCACAAGCAGTTGGTCAAGGTGGGGTAGACAAACGAATCGACGTTATCGCAACAGCTATCACTTTTAAAGCTAAAGCAGAAGATTTATTCCATTTAGATTTAGCGTATGCTCCGCCATTTGCAACAACAAAAGATCCTATCCTCTATACTGGGATGGCGTTAGATAACGCCTTAAAACGTAATCCGTTACTAACACCAGCTGAGTTAGTTAATCGTCAAAATAATGGAGAATTACTGCAAATCGTTGATACGCGCTCCAAAAAAGACTTTGAAAAGGCTCATTTAGAAGGTGCGGTTCATATCCCACTTGCAGAATTGCGAGAAAGAAATGAAGAGTTGAATAAATCCCTTGTGACAATCACTTATTGCAATAAAGGTGTCACCGGAAATGCTGCTCAAAACGTATTGATCAATGATGGGTTTGAAAAAGTGTATAATTTATCTGGTGGAAATAAAAACTATCAAAGTTATGTCAAAATGTTAGCTCAAAAATAAAGGTCATGCAGTTAGGTAGTTTAAAAACAAAAAGAGCAGTAAATCTATTATTGATAGATTTACTGCTCTTTTTGTTTGCTATTTAATGGAGATAGATCAATGTAAAAGTAGATAAACATAATTGAACTTACTTTCTCGTAAGTACAAAAATTTTTTTATTGCACTGTTTAAGTCTACTAGTTATTTTTTAGACTAAGCCTGTTAAAAAGGCCAGTAATTCATACTGTTTTTCTTCAGGCAAGTGTTTAATTTGAGAAATAAGTTTTTTTTCCACTGGACTTGTTTCTGAATTGAAAAATTCAGAAAGCGTCACACCTAAAACGTTACAAATTGAAGTGAGCGTTTTTAGGGATAATTTGGTTGCATTATTTTCAATTGCTGAAATAAAAGGGGGAGAAACATTGATCTGTTCTGCTAACTCCTTAGCCGTCATATTATTTAATTTGCGAAGGTCTTGAATTCTATTACCGGTTTCCATTGTATTCTCCTTAGATAGAAAATTTATTTTCACTTGATTATATTAACATACTCTATCCGGAATTATATCATAAAAGTAATTTTTAGTTATTTAATATATCTTAAGATATATTTTTGTTTAATTTTATTTACTTATATGTTAATATGTTTTATTGTGAGCTGTTTCTTAAATGTTTTAGAAGGAAGGTATTTATGGAAAAGTATCAAAATGAATGGTTTGGTAATATAAAAGGAGATATCCTAGCAGGAATTGTTGTTTGCTTAGCTTTATTTCCTGAGGTGATTGGCTTTATGCTAGTTGCTGGTGTGGCACCAATTGTTGGAATCTATGCAACATTTTTCATTACAGCAATATCTGCATTTTTTGGAAGTCGACCAGGACTGATTTCAGGAGCTGCAGGATCAATCGCTTTAGTACTAGCGTATCTAGTAGCTGAGTATGGTGTAGAATATCTTTTTGCTGCGACTATTTTAGCCGGAATCATACAAGTCATATTGGGTTTATTTAAGGTAGGAAAGTTAATGCGCTACATACCAAAACCTGTGATGCTTGGTTTCGTAAATGGATTAGGTATTATGATGTTCTTGTCTCAATTGGATCATTTCAAAGGGAATTCCATCTTACTTGTACTTGGGTTTATTGGAATTGCTATTATATTTTTAGCTCCCAAGCTAACAAAAAGAATTCCTGCACCTATTATTTCAATTATAGTCATTACAGCTCTTGTTTTAGGGTTAAATCTAGATGCACAATTATTAGGTGACTTAGGAGCTATTTCAAGTGACCTACCTAAATTTGGTATTCCAAGTGTGCCTATGAATCTAGAAACATTAAAAATCATTTTACCCACATCACTCTCTGTAGCAATAGTTGGATTAGTAGAATCATTATTGACAGCACAATTGGTAGATGAACTGACAGACAAGCCAAGTAATAAAAATCAGGAGTCTATGAGTCAAGGACTTGGAAATATGGTAGCTGGTTTCTTTGGTGGAATCGCTGGTTGCGGTATGATCGGTCAAACCATCATTAATCTTAATTATGGCGGAATTGGGCGTTTAGCAACATTTTTGTCTGGCTTCTTTATGTTAATGTCTGTAGTATTATTCAATCAAGTAGTGGTACAAATTCCAATCGTTGCATTGGCTGCGGTAATGGTAGTCGTAGCTTATGAAACGATTGACTGGAGATCTGTTAAACGATTAAATGTCATGCCGAGAGATGAAAGTTTTGTTATGATTTTAACAATTGGAATTGTTTTAGTTACACATAATTTAGCCTATGGTGTGGTTGCTGGGACTCTAACAAGTGCTGTTTTTGCAGCCTTTAAAATGACCCATTTCCAAGTAGAAAAAGGGACAGCGAACGATGAATATCACTACAAGGCACATGGACATCTTTACTTCGCATCAGCTGAAAAGTTTTTAGATTTTTTTGTTCATGACTTTGAACATGAAGGTGAATTAATTATCGACGTTAGTGCTATGACCTTATGGGATTCAACAGCTGTTGAAGCTATTGATAAATTAATTAGTAAAAATAAAAAATCTGGCTTAACGTTTATCAATGCTAATAAACAAAGCAAAGATTTATTTAATAAGAACTCAACGCATGATTTGAAATAAATCCGCTAGTAATTTTCCTTATTTCGTTTTTTCTAATGAAATCGAGCAATTTCAAAAAAATCCGATTCTATTATGTAAATAGAGTTGGATTTTTTTGTGAGCTTCAATAATTTATTTTTAAGAATAATTCAGAAATCTGATTTTTGGCTATTTACTAAACGATATTGGTGAAATGAGACTCCTTAATGGGAAATTAGAGTGGGGACCTCTAATATTTCACTTCATTTATAAAGATTTATTTTTAGGTTCCCTCACTGTACCATCAGATACGCATATAAAAATGGTTTTGCCTTTATATACTAAAGTGTTCTTATCAATTGATTGAATAAGAAGCGGTGCGCCTAAAAAATCAGTAAGTAACGGATACAGATTAACGTTAAGAAGAGTATAGTTCTTTTATAATTTTAGACCACTTTATTAAGTACAAATAACAGAGCCCCCACTAGTCATTTCTTAAATTAATTATACTTGTTATCCTATTTTGATACCAGTAAAATAAAGCATGTTATTAATGAAGCATTCTCTACTGAATAAGCATTCTAGCGATTTCAGGGTGAAAATAGAGGGATACATAAAAATTGTATAAAATAAAGTGTCAAATTTCTCATTAGTGATCACTTAAATAAGAATTAAATTGCTATTTATGCTACAATCATAGAAGGTTATGATTGTAGGAAATATTCTGAAAATTATTAGTGAAGGTTATTAAAATAGGAACATTCTGATGAAAGAAAATTGAGTTAGTTCTACCTTGGACAGAGTAGTTTAGTTATTTTTTAGTTCCCGTTTCCATTCATTAATAATAGAGAACAGTGTTTTCGTAACACACATCCTAAATTCCTAATTAGTTTTTACTAGCCAAGTAGTAGCTAATGAGGCAAAAAATTATTTTGGGGTGTTTTGACCACCTACTCTTAGGAGTCTTTCAATCTCAAACGATTGAGACTCTGATTATAACAATAAAAATAGTTGGTAGGATTCTACTAGCTATTTTTTTTGTTATCAAATTTTTAGAGAACGAATAAATTGTTGAATAATATTAACTAATTTAGCACTCAATGAAGGCGTAAGAAAACAACTGTGTTTTTTTACAAAGATGTTTGAGCATAAAAAATAGTAAACGAATATTTAATATTAATATGTGAATAATTAGCTGAATGAATTGGTAGCGTTTTATTTTTAGGGTAACTTTGAAGTGTCAAGGAAGTAAATTGATTGAAGGAACAAAGTAGGCTTTTTAGTTATACTTTTTTAAACGTATAATAAATTTGAATTAGAAATATGATACTCGAATTAAATGTAAGCATAAATAGTAAGCTATCTATTGTTAGATTGAACTGCTTATATAAAAACCTAAAAAAAAGTTAGCAGAAACCAAAAGAATTAATAAACCTATTGGAATGATTAAATCTACTATAAAGAAATTAGCTATTATAAACTCCACCATTCTTTTTTTATTTCTAAAGACTTATTCCGAAATTTTTAACAAAAGAGGAAGAATAGTCGACTCTAGTAGCGTGAAAAATATAAAATCTCAACATTCAGCAAATTCTGATTGGACTTACTTTATAAAAGCATGTATACTTTCATGTATTGAAAAAATAGTATGAGTAGGCTAGATTATTTAGCTATTTTAAATTTTGGGGGAAGGCAAGACCTTTCATCCTGTTAGGGAAGGAACGATTTTTAAAAATGAAAGAAAATTTTTGGCAAGATTTACCGCGTCCGTTTTTTGTGCTGGCACCAATGGAAGATGTTACGGATGTAGTCTTTCGACATGTTGTCAGTGAAGCTGGCAGACCAGATGTCTTTTTCACTGAATTTACAAACACAGTGAGTTATTGCCACCCAGAAGGGCGAGACAGTTTACGTGGGCGTTTAACTTTTACGGAAGATGAACAGCCGATTGTCGCTCACATTTGGGGGAATCAACCGGAACACTTTCGTCAAATGAGTATTGGTATGGCAGAAGAAGGGTTTAAGGGTATCGATATCAATATGGGTTGCCCTGTCCCCAATGTAGCCGGAAAAGGAAAAGGTAGCGGCCTTATCAATTACCCAGAAGTAGCTGCAGAATTAATCCAAGCGGCCAAAGCAGGGGGCTTGCCGGTTAGTGTGAAGACGAGACTTGGTTACACGAATATTAGTGAATGGCGTGATTGGTTGACGCATGTGTTGAAACAGGATATTGCGAACCTCTCCATTCATTTGCGAACAAAAAGAGAAATGAGCAAAGGGGATGCTCACTGGGAATTAATTCCAGAAATTAAAAAATTGCGTGATGAAGTAGCACCGAACACGTTGATAACGATAAATGGAGACATCCCAGATCGTGAAACAGGCATGAAGCTTGTGGAAAAATACGGTATTGATGGCGTTATGATTGGACGTGGCGTTTTTAAAAATCCATATGCATTTGAAAAAGAACCGAGAGAGCATAGCAGTAAAGAGTTACTTGATTTATTCCGATTGCATTTGGATCTGTTTGACCACCACTCAGCCAAAGAAGATGAACCTCATTCATTTAAACCGCTACGTCGCTTTTTCAAAATCTACGTTCACGGCATTCGTGGAGCAAGTGATTTAAGAGTTCAATTAATGGAAACAGAAACAACAGATCAAGCGCGAATTTTATTAGATGAATTTGAAGCAAAAAATTCAGATATCATGTTAGAGGAACAAAAGGATTCTCAAGTTGTTAATAACTAATGATAAGACAAGGCGAGCCCACTTATGAGTTTATTTATAAGTGGGCTCGCCTTGTACTGGTTAATAAACTTTATTTGAAAATTTTAAAAGTAGCTAAAAAAGTACCAATGAAGTCTTAAAATAGAATTTTATTAGCTTTATGGATATACTGTACCCATAAAGCTAATAGGAGGGATTCTTATGTGCGGACGTTATCAATTTGTACCCAATGAAAATGATGAAATCAAACGTATTTATGAGCTAGCAAGAAAAGACGCTCCGGATATAAAAACGGGTGAAGTGTTTCCATCTAATACAACGGCCATTATTTTAGTGGATGAACAAAAAAAGGTACAAGTCACAGGAATGAAATGGGGTTTTCCTGGTTTTAAGTCTAGTCAATTAATCATTAATGCGCGTAGTGAAACGGTAAATGAGAAAAAAATGTTTTCTTCAGATTTTCAGGCTACACGTTGTGTCTTCCCTACAACAGGATTTTTTGAATGGACAAAAGAAAAATCGAAGCACCTGTTTACTCTAACTATGCAACCAGTTTATATTTGTGGTTTATATAAGGAATTTAAGGATGGAACAAGAAGTGTTATTTTGACAACTGATTCAAATGAATCGGTAACACCTATTCATAATCGTATGCCAATCCTAATTGAAGAATCAGATATAAAAGATTATTTAACCAATACCGACTTTGCCAATGAATATATAAAAAGAAAAATGCCTAAATTAGAAGTAAGAAAAGCATGAAATCGATTAATAGCAAATTAGTGATTTCAAAAAATATCTAAAAAGCGAATTTTGAATTTGGCATGATTGAAGGGGCTATCTTGAAAAAGAAATGTTTTTGAAAATAAAAAAGAAGAGGAGTTTGTATCTTATAAAACTCTTCTTCTTTTTTATATGACGACTTTGCTTTGACAATCTTTTATCAATAGTACATACTGAAGAGATAGTTTTTTTCACTGGGTAAATTAGGTGGATTAATACATAAATAAAAGAAAGGAAGTTAGGGCATGTTTTTGTGCAATACTACAGGGGGCATTGCCTATTATCGTATGACTAATTTTACTTCAACACTATAAAAATTAGGAGTGTATAGAATGAAAAAATTATCCATACGAGAAGGTTTTGCTTTACTGATTTTGTTATTACTGTTGATAGGTGTCAGCATTATCAAGTTTAATTTAGATCCACAAACGCCTTTACTATTGGCCATTACGTTGCTGATTTTCTGGGGAAAATTCCGTAAATATAGTTGGGATGACATCCATAAGGGTATACAAAGAGGCGTTAGGACGGGTATCATACCAATGATTATCTTTATTCTAATTGGTGCACTCATTTCTATTTGGATCGCTGCTGGGATTATTCCTTCTATGATGGTCATTGGGTTTAAATTATTGAATCCCAGCTTTTTTATTCCATCTGTCTTTTTGATTTGTGCTGTGGTTGGGACGTCCATCGGTTCAGCCTTTACCACCGTTTCTACAATTGGCTTAGCTTTTCTTGGAATGGGAACAGCAATGGGTTTTACTCCTGGTCTGGTGGCAGGAGCTATTGTATCAGGAAGCGTTTTTGGAGATAAAATGTCACCTTTATCCGATAGTACAAATTTATCTGCGGCGGTTGCTGAAGTTGATCTATTTAGACACATAAAAAATCTAATGTGGACAACGATCCCGAGTTTGATTTTATCTACTTTGCTATTTTTATTTTTTGGTATGAATAAACAGCTTGCAACAACGAATCAAGTTGCAGGTTTGACGAAAGTTATAGAATCTAATTTTCAAGTAAATTGGCTAGCTGCAATTCCAATTATCTTCATTTTTATTTTTTCATGGAAACGAATCCCAGCTATTCCAACATTACTGATTAATATTGTCTTATCGATTGGATTATTAAAATTTAATTCGCCAAATGTTAAACTTTCGCAAATTTCAAGTTACCTTCAAGAAGGATACATTTCGACGACAGGCAATGAAATAATCGATGCGCTATTATCAAGAGGCGGAGTGCAAAGTATGATGTGGTCAATTTCACTTATTATTTTAGCCTTGGCTCTTGGAGGATTATTGATGGAGTTCAATATTATTGATACAGTCATGTCTCCTATCTCTAATGCTAACATGTCTACCGGGAGACTAATCCTGGTCACTGCGTTGTCTGCTGTCGGAGTGAACGCTTTGGTCGGAGAACAGTACTTGGCGATCGTACTTCCAGGTAATGCATTTAAGAAGACGTACAAGCAAATGGGTTTATCACCGCTAGCTCTTTCCCGTGTATTAGAAGATGCCGGTGCAGTTGTTAATTCCATGATTCCCTGGGGTGTGAGTGGCGTATTTATTTCTACAGCTCTAGGTGTCCCAACGTTGACTTACTTGCCGTATGCTTTCTTTTGTCTTCTTTGTCCTGTTTTAACTGTCGTTAGCGGATTTACAAATATAGGAATCAAGAAACTTGAGACCACAACTTTATAATGTTATTAAAAGTCGAAAACACGGTTGATAAGTGTTTTCGACTTTTTTATGTTGTTTTTTTGTAATAACACTAACTATAAAATAGGTCAGAAAAATTGATTGAGATCAATTTTTTAATTAGCAGTGCCGACTATACTGAAGGTACAAACAAATAGGAGGAAAAAAATTATGAGTAAAGCCGTATATCAATTAGAACCGTTAACTTGTCCATCTTGTATCAAGAAGATCGAGACTACTTTAAATAAAACTGAGGGCATCGAAACGGCTAAAGTGATGTTCAACTCTAGCAAAGTAAAAACAGCATTTGATGAAACAACGATTGATGCTAGTAAAATCCAAGAAACGATTCAAAAATTAGGTTATCTAGTGTTAAATTCAAAAGTTTCTTAAGTAGTCTTGCAGAAATTGATAAAGATCAATTTTTAAATTATGAGTACTACTTATACTGAAGGTACAAACAAATAGGAGGAAAAAAATTATGAGTAAAGCGGTATATCAATTAGAACCATTAACTTGTCCATCTTGTATTAAAAAAATCGAAACGACTTTAAATAAAACTGAGGGCATCGAAACGGCTAAGGTGATGTTCAATTCTAGCAAAGTAAAAACAGCATTTGATGAAACAACGATTGATGCTAGTAAAATTCAAGAAACGATTCAAAAATTAGGCTATCCAGTATTAAATTCAAAAGTTTCTTAAGTTACGCTTACAGAAATTGATGAAATCAATTTTTGAATTATGAATATCAGTTGTATTGAAGACACCAACAAATAGGAGGAAAAAAATTATGAGTAAAGCGGTATACCAATTAGAACCATTAACTTGTCCATCTTGTATTAAAAAAATCGAAACGACTTTAAACAAAACTGAGGGCATCAAAACGGCTAAGGTAATGTTCAATTCTAGCAAAGTAAAAACAGAATTTGATGAAACAACTATTGAAGCTAGTAAAATTCAAGAAACAATTCAAAAATTAGGCTACCCAGTATTATCTGCTAAAGTATCGTAAGACTACTTGGACATATAAATACTGAAAAATAGTCTGAATAAGGATTCCAACTTTTAGGAGGGGAATCCTTTTTTTTGGAAAAACAGGTGAATGGAGTAGTTTAAAATGGGATTAACATTAGGAATTATTGACCCACATGCTATAGAGATAGGTTCGTTTATTATCCATTGGTATGGTGTTATTATTGCTGCAGCAATGTATTTAGCTATTCATTTAAGTGCAAAAGAGGCAAAGAAAAAAGGACTTAAAGAAGATACAGTTGTCGATATGGCATTATGGGCTATTCCGATTGGCTTTATAGGCGCTCGTCTTTATTATGTTTTATTTGAACTAGATTATTATCTACAAAAACCAGCAGAGATACTAGCTATTTGGAATGGTGGAATTGCTATTTATGGAGGGTTGATTGCAGGTGGCCTCACCTTGTATTGGTACACAAAGAAACATAAAATCTCTTTAGCTTTACTATTAGATGTTTTGGCACCAAATGTTTTATTGGCGCAGTCTATCGGTCGCTGGGGAAATTTCATGAATCAGGAAGCGCATGGAGGGCCCGTCAACCGTTCGTTTTTAGAAAATCTATATTTACCGGAATTTATCATTGACCAAATGAATATTAACGGTACCTACTACTACCCAACATTTTTATACGAGTCTTTATGGAGTCTATTGGGTTTTGTCCTCATTGTTATTTTACGGAATCGTAAGAACGTATTGCGACAAGGAGAAGTAGCACTAAGTTATGTACTTTGGTATTCGGTAGGGAGATTCTTTATTGAAGGTATGAGAACAGATAGTTTATGGGTCGGCGATTTCATGCGTATTTCGCAGGTGTTATCCCTTATCTTGTTTATTGGAGCCATCATTATAGGATATCTTCGCAGACAGGATTACCCTCCAATCCCGTATTATACTAATGAAGTAGAGCAGCAAAAAGAAGGAATGAAAGTAAAGCATCAAACGTAAAAAACAGGTTCCGCAAAACTATCCCGGGATTTTTTATTGATAAGTTTCAATGTTAATCTTAATGAAATCTCTCAGCGCAAAACTTATAATAGATTATTTTTTGAAGGAGGTTAAGGCAAATGAAAAACAAACTAATTTTTGTTATCGGAATAATTGGAATGGTCAGTGGGTTTACAGCAATATTTTATCCATCATTTGGACTAGCACTTCTAGCTTTATTGACAGGTGTCCTGAGTCTATTTCATTCTAAAAAAGAAATGGGTATTCATAATATTGTTTTGGGGATTTTAGCTAGTGCAATACTATTTATATGAAAAAACTAAAAAGAATTGAAATTTAATCATTAAATCAAATTAGCTTGAACTTGATTTTTTATTTTAAGTTTCTCGAACAAAGGCTTAATCTTAATAAATAAAAAAACAGCCTGCTACAGAAGGACTTCATTTCTGTAACAGGCTGTTTTGAATAACTATAGGTGCAAAAATAGTCAACTTTAATCTAAGAATAAGTTTTAAGTGTTATACTTAAGGCAATTGCTGTAAGTAGTAATCTCAAGAAAGTATTTTATTGGAGGAAAAAAAATGAATAAAAGTAATGCACATCATCACCATACCGATGGGTCACATAAAGCTTGCGTATCTTTAGTTCCAATTTTTAATCATTTAGAAGATGAGCAGTTAGATGAAATTATGGCAGCCACGCAATCTGTTTCTTATGAGAAAAATGAACTTATTTACCGTGCTGGAGATGAATCGGATTCTCTTTATATCATTAATAAAGGAAAAGTACGGATCTACAGATTATCAGAATCTGGAAAAGAACAGTTGGTTCGCATTCTGAATCCTGGTGATTTTACTGGTGAAATGGCATTGTTTTCTGAAGCCACACACGAAGCTTATGCTGAAGCTGTAGTAAATACAAAAATCTGTTTAATTAAACGCGCAGAGCTACAAGAATTCTTGTTGAAATATCCTTCTATTTCTTTAAAAGTGATTGCTGAATTTTCAAGTCGCCTTGAGGCCTCTGAAAAGCAAACTACCCGTTTTTCAACAGAAAAAGTTGAAACGCGTATCGCTTTATATTTAGCTGAAAGTCTCGATGCTGAAGATGCTGGAACGGTTGAACTTACGTTAGCGATGAGTAAAAAAGATTTGGCCTCTTATTTAGGAACCACTCCTGAAACAATCAGTCGTAAATTTAATGATTTAGAGGAACGCGGTTACATCAAACAAATTACTCATAAACGGATTAAAATAATTGATTTGGATGGATTGTTATTAGTTTAAGTTAAGAAAAATATTTTTCAACTGCACCTTGGCAATTAAAATTTCTTAAATAGGGAAAAATTGCCGAAGAAAAAATATGAATTCTATTTATTTGTTTTAGGCATGAAAAGATTTACTTACTGGAACTTCACTTTTTTACTTGGTAAAAACATAAGCCGCAAGCCAAGCTGTAATGGGTATAACCAGAATTGCACCAGTCCCGATACAAAAAATCGAAATAACTTCCGAACTAAATACTTTGGAATTGATTACTTCACCGAGTGAGTAGGATAGGTCGTTAAACCATAATAACAAGGCTAAATATCCGCCAATAAAGGCAAAATACAGCGTGTTTGTAGTTGTACTTAAAATATCTTTCCCTATATTCATGCCAGATTTGAAAAGATTGGATCGACTTAGTTTAGGATTGTGTACCCATATTTCATTCATAGCAGAAGCAATAGAAATAGCAGTATCTGTAATGGCACCAATAGATCCCATAATGATCGTACTAATGGCAATCTCAAGAAAATCTATTCCGATATAAAGGTTGAAGAAATTAAATTCTTCAATCTCTTCTATTCCAAACCCCTGTATGTTTGCTCTCTTAACGATGAAAAAGATGACAATTACTAAAAAAAGTAATGTGATCATGGTAGAAATGAAAGCGATCATTGATTTAAGGTTGATTGTATTTATATAAAATAAATTAATGCAACTAATAATGATGCAGGCAAGCAAGGTTAAGAAAATTGGATTGCTTACTCCTTTAGCCATCAATAATATGGTCAAAAGTATAATACCAAAGTTTAAAAAAAGGGCAATAAACGATTTTGTGCCTTTTTCCCCACTAATGATCTTCATTAGTACAAATAAAATAATTGATAAAAGAATTAATACGTTCATTTAGCTACGCTCCTTCTACGAATAAAATAAAGCGTCGTTTGGATACTTATTGGAATGGTCAGCACGATCCCGATGCTTCCAACAAGTGCTCTAGTCAATTCTAAGGATAAATTCATTGATAAAGTGTACCCCCATGTTGAACCATTTTTTAAATAGAGCAAAATCATAGGAATACCGCCACTAACATAGGCAAAGAATAACACATTCGTCATTGTTCCCATGATATCTTTACCTATTTCATTTCCTGATACTTTTAAATCTTTTAAGGAAATAGCATTGTTTTTATCATATAGCTCATATAGTGAAGAAGTTATGGTAATTGCAATATCCATTACCGCACCTAGAGAACCAATTAGAATACTGGCTAAGAATACCTTTTGCGGGGATCTTGTGATAAATGCCATTTCTTCATATCTTAGACCTTGTTCTGCTGTCAGCCACATTGTAAGATAAGCTATGAGAAGAGCAGAAAAGGTGCCCATTATGGTTGCCAAGATAGCAACAAGAGTTTTCTCGTTTTTCCCATTAACTAATAATAAAGATGTTACGGTGAAAAAAATGGCTAACCCGCTAGAGATAAGCAATAAACTTGCTCGTTCTGAATTTATGTAACTGTTTAAGGCAAGGTACAATACAAGTATATTGATTGCTAAACTAATTAATGAAAACAAGCCACTCTTTTTCCCAACAATTAAGACAGTTAGTATAAATAACCAGGCTGCGGCTAAAACATATTTGTCTCGTTTGGGTCCATCGATAGTACCGGTTAATTGAACGCTTTCGCTGCTTTGAATGGCAACAAATAGATTGTCGCCAACTTGATAACGGTGATCAAAAGCTCCAGATGAAGAGTAAGTATTTTCTAGCGAAATCAATTGATCTTTTTGTGCTCCATTCTTAATTTTGCCAACTAAAGTTTGAACAAATAGCTCATCCTCGTTTATTGTTTCAGCAACACTCTTTTTTTCTTTAAGGGTCACTGTTACAACTTCTGCTATCGGTTGATCGTATAGGTTAAAGTTATTTTGAATAAATAACATAGATGCAACAATACATAACAGGCCAAAGCCATATAATAAAACTCTTTTTCTCTTCTCGTTACTGTTCAACTCATTACCTCCATTACTCAACTGAATACACTAAATCAGCATGTTTACTATAACATATATTTTTTGACAAGTTGATTAGGCTTAGATTTCTAAACTCAAATGCGCTGAAAAAAGTATTAGGAGGGAAAAAATGAATGAATCTATAAAAAATATTCTTTTTGAAAGAATGAATGCAAAACAAGACCGTATGATTAAAATACGTCGTCAGTTGCATGAAAACCCTGAATTGTCTTTTCAAGAAGAAAAAACGGCAGCGTATATTGCTGACTTTTATTCAGATAAAGACTGTGATGTGCGTACAAACGTAGGTGGACGAGGGATAGTCGTAACAATCAATTCTGGTAAACCGGGGAAAACAATTGCGATTCGGGCTGACTTTGATGCATTGCCAATTCAAGAAGAATCTGGTCTAGCATTCCAATCGAAAAATCCGGGAGTAATGCATGCTTGTGGTCATGATGCACATACAGCATACATGCTGATTTTAGCTGAAACTTTGATTGAAATAAAAGCTTCATTGGCAGGGAAAATTGTTGTTTTACATCAACATGCTGAAGAAATGCCTCCAGGCGGAGCAATACAGATGATTCAAGATCACGCATTAGATGGCGTGGACACTGTTTTTGGTATTCATGTGATGTCTCAAATGGAAACAGGTAAACTATTTTATCGTCCTGGAAACATTCAAACTGGACGTGCAAATTTCCACATTAAAATCCAAGGGGTCGGAGGACACGGTTCTTCTCCACATAAAGCAAATGATGCAATTGTAGCTGCAAGTTATTTTGTTGTAGCAACGCAATCAATAGTGAGCCGTCGCTTAAATCCATTTGATGTGGGTTCAATTACAATCGGAAACTTTGATGGCCGTGGATCTTTCAACATTATCAAAGACTCAGTTCTCCTAGAAGGTGACGTACGTTCAATGTCTGAAGAAGTTCGTGCAATCATCGAAAAAGAAATTCGGGCTAAATTAGACGGTATAGCAGCTATGTTTGATGTTACTTATGAATTGAAATATGAAAATGATTACCCTGTTTTATATAACGATTCTGATCTGACAGAAGAGACAATCAGTAAATTGAAACGAACGGCGATTCCTGAATTAAAAGGAATTGAAATGTGTGATGCACAACCCCCTTCAGAAGATTTCGCTTACTATGCAAAAGAACGTCCAAGTATGTTTTTTTATGTTGGTGCTGCTCCTGAAGAAGGCGAAGCTTATCCGCACCACCATCCTAAATTTAACATCAGTGAATCAAGTTTGATTGTTGCTGCCAAAACAATGGGTTCGATTGTAGTGGACTATCTAATAGGATAAAAAGAACTTTTAAGTAAAGTTAGCAAAGTATTTGGAGTATATGAATTATTCAGCATCATGTGAAATGAAAAAAATTAGCAAAAGGAGAGATTTAAGATGTCAGAAAAAGAGAGAATGATAGCAGGTCGACTGTACCGTGCACAGGGAGAAGAATTAAGAGCTATAAGACAAAAAGGACAACAATTGATTCGATTATTTAATACTACTACTGAAGAGGAAAAACCGTACCGTACGAAATTGTTAATGGAAATCTTCGGTAAGGTATCAGGTAAAATCTACATTGAACCAACTTTACGGATAGACTATGGGCAAAATATTACCATCGGAGACAATTTTTATGCTAACTTTGATTGTGTAATGATAGATGTTGCTCCAATTACGATTGGAGACAACGTTATGTTTGGACCGCGAGTATGCCTTTATACGGCAGGCCATCCAATTGATCCGACAGTGCGCACTAATGGATTGGAATTCGGTACATCAATTACGATTGGGAATAATGTTTGGATTGGTGGAAGTGCCGTAGTGAATCCTGGTGTTACCATAGGAGACAATGCTATTATCGGATCTGGATCAGTGGTCACTAAAGATATTCCGGCTAATACGATTGCAGTTGGGAATCCGTGTCGCGTTATTCGAGACATCACCCAAGCGGATAAAAAAAATTGGGAAGAAAAGCAAATAGCTTATTGGGCAGAAGTTGCTATTGAGCAAAATGCTGAAATTCAAGGAGGGACTATTGTATGAAAATTTCACATGTAGCATTATGGTCTAAGGATATTGAGCAGTTACGTCATTTTTATGAAACCTACTTTAACGCACAAGCGGGAGAACGTTATGAAAATACGAATAAAGGATTTGCTAGTTATTTTTTAACGTTTCCTGGATCAGAAGCGAAATTAGAATTGATGCAGCAGTCTGTAATTACTTACCAACCAGAAGAAACACCACTAGGATGGGCACATTTAGCCATTAGTGTTGGAAGTGAAAAGAAAGTTGATAACTTAACGACTGTCATTACAGAAGATGGGCACACGATTATCGGTCAGCCTCGTTGGACTGGAGATGGGTATTACGAAAGTGTTGTAGCCGATCCAGAAGGTAATTGGATAGAAATTACGATTTAAAAAGAAAAAATTGTGGTATAAGTTCTAAACTCTTTGTTTATCCAATTATTAATTCTAAAAGTAGCCTCGTGGGTAGAATTTGAGACGGTTATACGGCTCTACACAGGCAAACTTGTTATTCCAGAAGTCCAGAAGGAAGAAATTTCTTTTAAAACACCAATTCTATTTTTGAATAATCGAAATACATAACAAAAAAGAGTCTGTTAACCAGCTTCCTGATAAACAGACTCTTTTTAATTGTTGCTAATTATGCTTTAGTTTTTCTTTTTTTATTGTTTGGTCCACTTCTAAATTAAAATAAAGAATAGTCGTATTATGAAAAATTTAATAATTTAATTTTTCCATATGAAATTTCTTCAATAATTTTTTCTTTTTCTAATCGGGCGAATTCTCGGCTTAATGATTCAGAGGTGGTTCCTAAATAAGAAGCTAAGTCTTTTTTAGCCATCTTTAATTCAACAATCGGTTCTGTTTCTTTAGAGTCAATTAAACTAATCAAAAAATGCAATAATCGATCTCTAACAGTTTCGGTAGTAGCCCAAGCGGTCTGCTGCTCAGAAATTGCCAATCTTTTTGCGATCGTAGCTAACATTTCAACTGATATAGCGGGATATTTTAGAAGCAACTCACGAAAATCCGAGTGCTTAATGGCGCAAACGAAACAATCGGTTAATGCTTCTGAAAACGCCTCATAAATACCTTCTTTAAATAAAGCTAATTCTCCAGTAAATTCTCCTTGAGTTACAATACGTATCAGCTGTTCTTTACCTGTATCAGCTAATCGATATATTCGGGTCTTGCCACTTTTTAGTACATAAAGGGAGTCAGCAACTTGTCCAGGGCGGTAAAGCGTTTCGCCTCGAAGAAAGTGTTTGTGTTGGATTAATGGATGTATTTTTTTCTTTTGTTCGTCTGTAAGTGATTGAAATAAGGGAATAGCATCTATGCAATGATGTTCTGTATTTCCGCATATAAACGTCTGCTGTTCAGACTTTACATATTTTTTTTTCATCTCATGATCTCCTCAATGAATCTTCACTTTACATCTATAGTGTACCAGTAATTTATATATTAGAAAAGAGGTCATTATCTTTATAAACTAATTGTACTTGATTTAAATCAAGTATATCCCAAAAAAAACAAGGTATAGTTAGTTTATTAGATATGTCGTATTTATTATTGTGCATATTTGAACAAAGGAGTGTAAAAAATGAGTATAAAATTAACACAGTCTCAAGTAATGTTACATCAGATGGTTACAGATTTTGCTGATAAAGAAGTAAAACCACTGGATATGTTGATTGATAAACAAAGAGATTTCCCTAAAAAATTATGGGATGATCTTGTGAACACTGGCTTTTTAGGCTTAGTTTTGCCAGAAGAGTATGGTGGCGCCGGGTTTGATACTATTGCTAGTTCTCAAACTATCTATGATTTAGCTAGTCGGAATGCAAGTGTTGCTTTTACCTTAGAAGGTCATTACAAAACAGTTGATCAAGTACTAAAATATGCCACACCTGCATTAAAAGAAGAATATTTGCCTCAAGCAAATCACCGAATCTTTGGTTTCGCTTCAACAGAACCACAAGGTGGATCTAATGTAATGGGACATACTGCAAAAGCAGTCAAAGAGGGAGATAAGTGGATTTTAAACGGTAACAAAACGATGATTACAAATGGCGGATTGGCACAAGTATACTGTGTACTTCTTAAAACAGCTCCAATGGAATTATCTTGCTTCCTTGTGGATGAAGATATGAACGGATTTAAACATGGAAAAAGGGAAGAGTTTATTGGAATGAATGGCACACCTGTAGGCGAAATTTTCTTGGAAGACGTTGTTGTCAGTGAAGAACATCTACTTGGGAAAATTGGACAAGGTGTAGAAATTGGGGATAATGCCCATTATGACGCTCGTATTTTAATGGGAGCGATTGCAGCTGGTATTACTGAACATGCTTTAAACATTGCGGTTGAGTACGCAAAAAAACGTGAAGCAATCGATACTCCTATTATTCAATTACATTCTATTCAAACAAAAATTACAGAAATCGCTATTGCAAAAGAAAATACACAGTTGCTTTACCAAGAAGCTGCTAAGTTAAAAGAAGCTGGTAAATCTTATGCTAAAGTGGCCACTATGGCAAAATCATATGGTAGTCGTGCAGCAGTAACTGCCGCTGACCATGCATTACAAGTATTAGGTGCATATGGTTACAGTAAAGAATATCCAGTGGAACATTTGATTCGTGATGCTCGTGCTTTACAACTTGCCGAAGGATCGTTAGAAAAAATGATGATTGAAATAGCTAAAGAAGTTGTAAACGAGGGAGAGGAATGAGTTCAATGGGCTTAAAAATTGTAGTATGCATTAAACAAGTACCTGTTTCTAATAACTTGAAAATTGACCCAATTACTAAAAACTTAATTCGTTCTGGAGAAGCTGGGATCATGAATCCCTTTGATAAGAACGCCATTGAAGCAGCTTTACGTTTAAAAGATAAATGGGGTGGAGAAATCATTCTTATTTCTATGGGACCTCCTGACTTCGAAATGACGTTACGTCAAGGTTTAGCTATGGGATGTGACGATGCAGTACTCTTAAGTTCTCGACAATTTGGTGGAGCAGATACTTTAGCAACTGGATATGTTCTGTCACAAGCTATAAAAGAATTGGGAGATGTAGATTTAGTATTATTTGGTCGCCAATCAGTTGACGCAGACACTAGTCAAGTTGGACCCATTGTATCTGAATTTTTAGATTGGCCGCAGATCACATTTGTTAGCGATCTACACAGTTATTCTAAACAAGCTATGACTGCAACTCGATTATTAGAAAATATGCAACAAAAAATTGAATTCCAACTACCAGCAGTAGTAACTGTTCGCAGCGAAATGAACGAACCACGTTATCCAACACCACGTAATATTCAACAAAGTTATAAAAAAGATATCCGTATTTGGGATGAAAATAGTTTGTCAGCTGATCCTAATAGAATCGGTCTGAAAGGTTCTCCAACAGTCGTACGTAGTGTTTGGGCACCTGAAAAAGAAGCGAAAGCTACGAAGTTTCTTAAAGGGACAGCAGATGAAGCAATTCGTGAATTACTAATACAATTAACAGCCAACAATTTACTTTAAAAGAGGTGGAAAAAAATGACTAGTCAAGAAATTTGGGTATACGCAGAGAAACATCTAGGAATCATTCAACCGGTTACCTATCAATTAATAACTAAAGCAAATGCAATTGCAAATGGTAAAAAAGTTATTGTTATCCTATTTGAAGCAACAGATAATAATCTTGAAGATTCTATTAAAGAATATGGTCCCGATGAAATCGTTGTAGTAAAAGATGATCGTCTGAAAGATGCAGCTGATTCTGAGATTGCTTTCTTAATGGCAGAATTAGCCAATCGTCGCCAACCAAACAGTATTCTTTTTGGAGCTACAGTTGTGGGTCGTTCAATCGCACCTAGACTGCAAGCAAAGTTAAATACAGGTTTGACTTCGGATTGTTTAAACTTATCATTTGATGGAGAATTATTAGTTCAAACGAAACCATCTTATGGAGATAACATTATGTGTGAAATTATATGTCCAGATCATCGCCCACAGATGGCTTCTGTAAGACCAAATACTTTTGTAGCTACTAAAGTCAGCGACAAGTCAGTCATAGTGACTGAAATAACTGATTTACCTTTTAAAGTAGCAGATCGTATAAAAGTCATGGAAGAGACTCCTTTACTTTCTAAAAGCGATAGTATTGCAAATGCCGAACGCGTAATCGCGTTAGGACGAGGTGCTGTAGACGATAAGGTAATTGCTATGGCTGAAGAACTCGCTCGCAAGTTAGGATCAAAAATTGGAGTTACCCGTCCACTGACAGATCATCCTAAATTTAGTGGAGATGATCAAATTGGACAATCTGGTAATACCATTGCACCTAAATTATTAATTAATTTAGGTATCCATGGAGCTGTACAATATACAACCGGAATTGAACATGCGGAATTAGTGATTTCTGTTGATAAAGATCCAGAAGCACCTATCTTTAAACATTCTGATTACAGTTATGTTGGAGATTCAGCTGACTTCTTAAAAGGCTTTTTAAAAGTAGTTCAATAAAAATAGATTTCAAAAAAGTTCAAAAAGTAAGAAATACCTCTTGAATGATGAAAGTTGCTTGATCAAAAAATTAATTTATTAAAGACATCGATACCAATTTTGGTATCGATGTCTTTTTTGCTTTTACTGATTATTAAGGCTCTAGGTCAAATAATAGGATGCTTCAAAATAAGTTTTTTCTGGAATGGGAAAGTTTGTTTGTGGAAAGCCAAGAGATCCTTGAAGGATTGTTATAAAACGTGTTCCAAAAAGCAAATTCAACATCCACTTGTCATGACTGTAGTTGCTTCAACTACGTATAGACATTTTACACTTAGGCTTAGCCTGAAGGGTTTTCGCTCGATGGTCGGTGACCATCCTACTTTTATTTGAATCTAGAAAACAATATAGTATACTTAACATATAAGAAATTTCCATGAGCAAGAGAGTAATAGATCATAGTTTATACAGCTACTAAACTTACTAACAAGATAGAAATTGAACAGTTGGTAGAGATAGCTAAATCATAGGCGGAGGCTAAAAAAATGGAAAATAAATCAGAAACTCCTAGGAACCGTAGTGGGCAATACATCAAGAGCATTGTTTATGGTGGATTAGACGGTATTATTACAACTTTTGCTGTAGTAGCGGGAAGTTTTGGTGGAGACTTGTCTTTTAGAGTTGTTTTAATTTTAGGCTTTTCAAATCTACTAGCTGATGGATTTTCGATGGCGGTGGGAGACTTTCTTTCTACAAAATCACAAAATGAGTATGAAAAAAATGTGCGACATAAAAAACAAATTGCTATAACGCAACATCCTATACAGGAAAAAGGACAGCTTAGAAACTCACTTATTGAACAAGGGGTCAATGAAGAGGATGCCAACTTATTAGTAAATACACTTGCCAAGTATGATAAGCCATTTGTAAACCAAGTCATGAAATTGGAATACGGTTCTAATACTACTGAAGACTCACCGATGAAAAATGCTGCAGTGACTTTTTTGTCTTTTAGCGTCTTTGGTGTAGTTCCGCTTTTGATTTATATAGTTGCCATGTTTATACCAAACTTATTGGAAAATAGTTTTCTTATTGCATCAACCCTTACTGGAATGACATTATTTAGTTTAGGAGCAATGAAATCTAAAGTTATTCATACTAATTGGTTGAAATCAGGTTTTGAAATGTTACTAGTCGGTGGTCTGGCTGCTCTAGTTGCGTACGTTGTTGGCGCTATGTTAGGAAGTATCTGATATTAGGAGTGGCAAAATTTAGTTTAAAAGAAATAGAAAATAGAAAGGTTCTAGGTCAAATGCTGAGGGTGCTTCAAAATCAAATTTCTTCTGGAATAGACGGGTTTGCTTGTGGAGAGCCAAGGGAACGCCTGAAGCCTAAAAAGAAGTCTTACAGGCTTTCAAGCTTCAAACGAAACGTAATCCCGCTAAAGCGTCAACGTTTTGTAATTCTCATTGAATCCTTTACATGGCTACAAGCAACCTTATTCCTCCAAAAATTTTGGGTAAGTAATTCAATTGATTTATTTATCCACACCAAAAATTATACAGCCAATAGAAATGGGGCGCTAGATGGAAAACATCTAGTGGCTTATTTTTTTAGGAATCATCCTCATTCTACTCTAATCTCTTTTTAATTTTCCAAAAAAAAGATTTATGCTAAAAAACTTGGTAAATATAAAAAAACTAAAAAAACACGAACGTTAAAAATTAAACTTAAATATATATTCGTTAATTTCGTTGCTCGCTCTTTTATAAACGGGTATACTAATTTGTATGGAGTCATTAATGTTAAGAAATAAAGAGAAATATGCAAGTTTTTTAAAGAGGATTTGTACTTTTTTTATTTTCTAAGGAGGAATTGTTGTATGTCGAAAAAAATCCCGTATTTAATTCTAGCTCCGGGATTTATCTTATTGATTTTATTCTTGTTGGTACCGTTAGTATCAGTTATCTGGCCAACTTTTTATGATGGAGCATTATCGTTTAATTCTTACACTTCTTTTTTTCAAGATTCATATAACGTAGGGGTTTTTGTTCGTACTATTCGTATTTCGCTTATTGTGACTATCAGTTGTATTCTTTTAGGTGTTCCCACAGCCTATTATATATCTGGAACAACCCCAAAGTGGAGAGGATTACTAATGGCACTCACGTTATTTCCAATGTTAACCAATTCCGTCATTCGAAGTTTTGCTTGGATCAATCTACTAGGGCAAAACGGTGTAATCAATAAAGTGTTGTCTAGTATTGGGGTCATCTCTAAACCATTAACCTTGTTGTATACGGAATTCTCAATTGTTATTGGTTCAATATACTTATTTTTACCAATTTTAATTATTACATTAGTCGGCATAATGGAAAATATCAATCCAGAAATTATGGAAGCAGCTGAAACACTTGGAGCTAGCCGTATAAAAGCTTTCATTAAAGTAGTTTTGCCATTAAGTAGCCCTGGGATTATTGTAGGAAGTGTTTTAGTATTCACAGGAACTCTAACGGCTTATACGACTCCTCAATTGCTTGGAGGTAACCGCAATATGATGCTGTCAACATTTCTTTATCAGAACGCAATGACTCTAGGTAATTGGAAAGATGCAAGTGTCATTGCACTACTGATGATTGTTACCACTTTAATTGTGATGAAAGTTTTTAACTTAATTGCCAATCGAATTGACAAACGAGGTGAACAAGATGCGTAAACAAAGAGGCTTATCATTAGTTGCAGGAGCTGTATTTTCTTTCTTATTCATTCCCCTAATTATTATAACTATAACCTCATTTGGAGAAAAACCGACCATTCAATTTCCTATTACTGGGTTTACCTTTAGTTGGTTTGCAGCTGTTTTTGAAAATCAATCTTTCATAGATAGTTTCTTTTTAAGCTTGGAAGTTTCTCTTCTTGCAACTTTATTAGCCTTAGCCGTTGGAATTCCCGCTGCATATGCATTAACAAGACAGTCTGTTAAAGGGAAAAATTGGATCAAAAGTTTTTTCTTATCGCCAACCATCATTCCGGGTGTAGTAGTAGGGTATTCTTTGTTTCAATTTATCGTTATTCGTCTGCAAGTACCTATATTTCAAGGATTACTATTGGGACACTTTTTAATTAGTATACCGTACATTATTCGAGTAGTAGGCTCTAGTCTAGAGCAGCTAGATTTTTCAATAGAAGAAGTAGCCTGGACATTAGGAAGCACAAAGGTTAAGGCTTTTATTAGTATCGTATTACCGAACATCTCTTCCAGCATATTTGCTGCCTTTATGTTGGCATTTATTAACTCTTTTAATAATATACCTGTTTCGCAATTCTTATCTGGCCCTGGAATTTCACTTTTACCAACTACTTTAATGAATTACATTGAGTACAATTATGATCCAATCGTTTCTGCTTTATCAGTACTTTTAATGTTGGGAACGATTATTTTAATGTTTGTAATTGAAAAAACACTTGGGTTGGCAAAAGTAGTCTAGTGAATGACTTAGAAAGTAGACTGGTGAGCTGCACTAGTGGTGAAAATAAAGTTAAATACTTACCGTAAAAGACAAGGGTTTAGTTAAATATCCTTAAGGAGGACATGTACTGTTATGTCATTTGTTGATTTAGAAAATATTCGTGTTAGTTATGATGGGAAAAATAACATACTGAAAGAACTTAATCTTTCCATTGAAAAAGGGGAGTTGGTCTCTTTACTAGGACCATCAGGTTGTGGAAAGACCACCACTTTACGGGTTATTGCAGGTCTAATTGAGCCCAATGATGGAACCTTTACTGTAGGTGATACTAATTTGACAAAGATTCCGGTTCATAAACGTAACTTTGGTATGGTATTTCAAAGTTACGCTTTGTTTCCACATTTAACGGTTAAAGAAAATGTTGGTTTCGGATTGAAGATGAGAAAAGAAAGAAAAGACAACATCGAAAAAAAAGTACAAGCCATTTTAGCGGCTACGGATTTATCTGATTACGCTGAGCGTTATCCAAAACAACTTTCGGGAGGGCAGCGTCAACGTGTAGCTCTCGCTCGAGCGTTAGTGATTGAACCGCAATTGTTGTTACTCGATGAACCCTTAAGTAATCTGGACGCTAAATTGCGTATCAACATGCGCATCGAAATCAAACGAATTCAGCGCAAATTGGGTATTACAACAGTCTTTGTTACACATGATCAAGAAGAATGTTTCTCTATTTCAGATAAAGTAGCAGTCATGAACAACGGGGTCATTGAACAATATGATTCTCCTGAAGAAATCTACAAAAATCCAAAAACAGAGTTTGTAGCTCGTTTTATTGGATTTGAAAATTTTTTCACTTTAACAAAACAGGATTTGTATTCGTACACAACAGTAGATGGAACTCAAATCGAGACAGTGCATACAGCAAACAAGCAACAAGTAACGGGAACGATTCGCCCAGATGATATTGAAGTTCTTGCTTACGCTCAAGAAAAATTGGCTAATAGCTTATCAGGAACTATCCAAGTTCGTACTTTTTTAGGAAACAGTTATCAGTATGAAATAGAAACAACTATTGGAAAGCTTTTAGTTAATGATGCTCAGTTACAAGCCTATCAGGTTGGAGATAAAGTTCGTTTAGTTATCCCAAAGGAAAAGTTAGTTTTAGTGTAAGCAATTATAAAAAGGGGGATTTTAAGTAATGAAGAAGAAAATAGTGTTGGCAAGTTTAACCGTTATGAGTGCACTAATGTTGGGGGCATGTGGACAAGAAGCAAGTGGAGAAAATAAAGAGTTAGTAATTTCGACGTTTGGATTAAGTGAAGATGTTATGCAAGAAGATATATTTTTACCGTTCGAAGAAGAATATGGAGTAGATATTGTAGTGGAAACAGGTACGAGTTCTGAGAGATATACTAAATTTGAAAACAATCCTAACTCTACTATTGATATTATTGATCTGCCTCAATCTAATGCTTCTCAAGGAGCAGCTGAAGGACTATTTGAAGAAATCGATACAGAAAAAATTCCAAATTTAGCTGATTTAATCGATAGTGCAAAAGTTTTAAGTGAAAATGGTTCTGGAGCAGCATATACCTTGAACAGTATAGGAATCATTTATGATGAAGAAGCTGCCGGCATGAAGATTGATGAATTTTCTGATTTGTGGGATCCTTCACTTGAAGGGAAAATCTCGATTCCAGATATTGCTACAACTTTTGGACCTTCTATGATGTATGTTGCTAGTGATTATAAAGGTGTAGATATTACAACCGATAATGGAGCAGCTGCTTTTGAAGGACTGGAAGAACTCGCTCCTAATGTTGTTAAAACATATGCTAAATCCTCTGACTTAGCCAATATGTTTCAGTCTGGTGAAATTGTTGCAGCAGTTGTAGGTGATTTTGCAATTCCAATGATCTCTGAAGCTCAACCATCTGTTCAATATGTTGTTCCCCTTTCTGGAACGTATGCAAACTTTAATACCATAAATATTAATATCAATTCTGAAAATAAAGAAATGGCTTATAATTTTATAAACTGGAGATTAAGTAAAGAATTACAAATGATTACTGCGGCTTCTTTAAATGAGGCTCCTACAAATAAAAACGTTGAATTAAGTGGAGAAGTTGCTGAAAATAAAACATATGGTGATATTGCTGAATTAACAAAATTAGTTGATTTTGATTTTGTAAATACACAACTGGACGATTGGATCGACATGTGGAACAAAACGATGAATCAATAGATTAAGGTCTGATAATAGAAAATAACCTCTTTAGGAGGTTATTTTTTTAGCTTAGGAAGTTAGTAGAAAGGTGGAAACGATATGAAAGTAGATACACTTATTTCAAATGTCCAAGTATTTAATAGTTTTTTAAAAGTATTTGAATGGAAAAATGTTGCCATTCTTAATGGTAAATTCTTTTCAACGGGGATAGATACTCTAACAGATTTGAAACCAAGTGGTGTAATTGATGCAAAAGGGAGCTACATGATTCCAGGATTAATTGATATTCATATGCATATTGAAAGCTCCATGGTACCTCCTGCTATTTTCTCTAAAGCAGGTTTATCCCATGGAATAACAACGGTTGTTGCAGATGCTCATGAAATGGTGAATGTTTTTGGTGTAACAGGCATGGACGCATTTATGAAGGAAGAAACAGAAATGGATATTTTTTATGCAATACCTTCTTCGGTCCCTTCAACTACTTTAGCATTAGAAACCACTGGTGGATTTATGGGAATAAAAGAAGTTCAACAATTATTGAACCACCCTAAAGTGATTGCTCTTGGAGAAGCAATGAATTTTGACGGTATCGTAAATGATTCTGATTCTTTGATTCGTCAAATCTTACACACAGTCCAACAAGAGAAACCATTTATGCCGATTGAAGGACATGTACCGTTAGTATCAGGAATAGAGTTAGCCAAATTTATGTACCAAGGAATAACAGCTGATCATACACAACAAAGTCCGCAGTCCATATATGAGAAAATTAGCAGTGGGATGTTTGTTGAGCTGCAGCACAAATCGATAACTAAAGAAAATATAGCAGCCATCGTTCAAAATCACTTTTATGAATATTGTGCCATTGTGACGGATGATATTATGGCAGATGAGTTACTGAATGGGCATTTGAATAAAAATGTTCAGTTGGCTATTGAAGCGGGTCTCCCTATTGAACAAGCAATATACATGGCAACCTATACTCCTGCGAGAAGGATGGGTTTCCAAGATCGAGGGGCAATTGTTTCTGGTTTTAAAGCTGATTTTATTCTATTAGAAGATCCAGAAAAAATGGAAGTTACAGCTGTTTATAAAGCTGGAAAATTGGTACATGAAAAAGGGAATGAGATAGGTTATCCTGAAATGAAACCAAATTTTCCTGATTATTTTTATTCTTCCGTGCATTGTGAGAAAGCTGAACAGAGTGATTTTCAGATACGAGCTGAAGGAAGCTCAGCAGTCTGTAACGTAATCCATATATCTGAAGTAGGAACATTTACAGAATGCATTCAAAAAGAACTGCCAATAAAAGAGGGATATTTAGATTGGGAATCAAGTGGTTTAGCATTGATTGTAGTAATGGAACGTTATGGAAAAAACGGAAATAAAGCATATGGCTTAGTTGAGAATGCATTGACAGAAAAAGGAGCGATAGGAACAACCTGGGCACATGATCACCATAATTTAATGGTTATGGGAACATCTATTGCAGATTTAATAGTAGCACAAAATAAGTTGGTTGAAATACAAGGAGGCTATCTGACAGTTCAAAATGAGCAAGTAGTCAGCTGTTGTCCCCTTTTGATTGGAGGGATTATCAGTGATGCACCTATTCAAGTCATTGGACAGCAATTAAGCGAAGTAAGACAGAGCATGGTTGATTTAGGCTACCATAACTCTAATGTGATCATGTCATTTTCAACATTGTCTCTACCTGTGTCTCCTGCTATTAAAATCACGGATAAAGGTATGTTTGACGTGCATAGTCACTGTCTTATTCCATTACTGGAGGAAATTAGATGAAGACTTTAATAAAAAATAGCCATATTTTAACAATGGATGATAAACGAACAGAATATTCTGATGGTTATCTAATAATAGAAGATAACGCAATCTTGGAAATTGGGTCATATGATCAATTAGTACAAAAAGAGACCGAATTTGATAAAGTAATTGATGGTGATCAAACCATTGCAATACCTGGAATGATAAATACTCATACTCATATTGGAATGATTCCTTTTCGCTCATTAGGAGATGACTGCCCTGATCGATTGCGTCGTATTCTATTTCCTCTAGAAATCGCCTGCATGACAAAAGAATTAGCATATCATAGCGGCAAATATGCGATTGCGGAAATGCAGTTAGCTGGTATTACAACGTTTGTAGATATGTACTATTTTGAAGATACTTTAGCACAAGCTACCGATGAAATGAAGTCACGAGCCATCTTAGGGGAAACAGTTGTTGACTTTCCGACTTGTGATACCCTAATAGCTCATGGCGGTATTGATTATGCTGAAAAATTTATTCCAAAATGGCTTAACCATGAATTGATCACACCGGCGATTGCCCCACATGCCCCGAATACTAATGATCCAGAAGCAATAAAAGAAGCTGCTGCGTTAGCAGAAAAATACGGCATTCCATTAATCATGCATGTAGCAGAAATGGATTATGAATTAAACTATTTTAGAAAAAAATATAACACTACACCAATTGGATTTTTACAGTCGCTTAAAGTTCTCAACCCTCGCTTTATTGCAGCCCACTGTATCCATTTATCAGATCAAGATTTGCAAATTTTAAAAGAGGAGGGTGTCGGTGTGGCTCACTGCATCGGAGCGAACACCAAGTCTGCTAAAGGAGTTGCTCGCATAAAAGATATGCTTGAATTAGCTATTCCAGTAGGTTTAGGAACAGATGGACCCAGTAGCGGCAACACACTTGATTTATTTACACAAATGAAATTGACTGCTAATTTTCATAAAACAACGCTCCACGATAGAAGTGTTTTTCCAGCTAAAGAAATTTTTGCAATGGCGACTATTGAAGGCGCAAAAGTATTGAATATGGCAAATCAAATTGGCTCTTTGGAAGTAGGGAAAAGAGCTGATATAGTATTAGTTGAAACAAGTTCTGTAAATATGTTTCCAATTTTTGATCCTTATGCAGCACTAGTTTATTCTGCGAATGCGTCAAATGTGCAGGATGTTTTTATTAATGGGACATCAGTTGTTCGAAACAAACAACTAGTAAATAACAATTTATCTGATTTGCGTTCAAACCTAGCAGCTGAAATGACAGATTTTTCAAAAAAAGCTAGAGAGTTAATTTAAAAAAAATCATGCTTTAGACCGATACGTTATAGTGGAATTGCAGCTATACTTGACTTAATCAAATTATATGGAGGTCATATAAAGATGAAAATGAAGACAAAACAAATGAAGACTCCAATGTCGCAAGTGAAATCTCTGATCCTTTCCTTATTTAATACAAAAACAAGCGGAAAAAAGAAACTAATGGTAGCAGGGATCATTCTGTACATTATTAGTCCTATCGATTTTGTGCCCGACTTCATTCCGGTAGTCGGATATGCAGACGACGTTATCCTACCGATTCTTTTCCTAGTTGCTAATAAACTCCTTTCAGAGGATCTACAACCTAATACGCCTCAAGTAAGAAAAGAAGCTGAAAAGGTTTAACAACTGAATTAGAAAAAAATAAATCCTGGAGTAATTCTAGTCTTACAGCACGTTCAAACCTTGCTTTTCCACGGAAAAGCAAGGTTTATTTGGTTTACTTATCTATGAAACTAACTTTCATAGATAAGTAAGAAACGTTTTGTTGTCACTCCGCCGTGAAGAGTCATTTCATAGATATGTAGCTTCACTTTATACTCCAACTCTTCCATCAAGGATTAGTTGGAGTATAAATGAAAACGATTGCTTAATTTGGTTTTTTTTAGTACGCTTTTTGTAAAGCGATAAGATGTTATTTTTAAGACTGTATTAGAGCAACTAAGTGAGAATGAGAGGAAGTTCAAAAAATGAATAAATTTAAAGCATTATGGGCTGATGTAATTGAAGAAGGAAAAGTTGTAACGAAGGTGAAATTATTATCAAAAGATGATTTACCACCAGGAGAAGTCCTTATCAAGGTACATTATTCTGGTGTGAATTACAAAGATGCACTTGCAGCGACAAATAGTAAAAACGGAGTTATTCGCTCTTATCCAATCGTTCCGGGAATTGATCTGAGCGGCGAGGTAGTAGAGTCTACAACAGAAGATTATTCAGTTGGCGAGAAGGTCATTGTAACGAGTTATGGTTTAGGAATAAACCATTTGGGTGGCTTTAGTGAGTATGCTCGTGTTCCAAAAGAATGGGTAGTGAAATTGCCACAAGGTCTCAGTTTAAAAGAAGCAATGATTATCGGAACAGCTGGCTTTACAGCTGGGCAATCTGTTCAGGCCCTTGAGAAAAATGGATTAGAAAAAGCAATGCTTCCCGTTCTTGTGAGAGGCGCTACTGGAGGGGTCGGCAGTATGGCTGTTCAGATCCTCTCAAAATTAGGTTACCCTGTTGAAGCTGAATCACGTAAAAAAGCAGAACAGCAAGATTACTTAGTGGCTATTGGTGCGGATAAAGTTATTCACCCAGACGAGTCGCATTTAGAAAAACGAAAGCCATTAAGCAAGCAAAGATGGCAAGCAGTAATAGATCCAGTTGGTGGAGAGTATCTTTCTGATTATCTTGCTCAACTTGCTTCAAATGGTGGAGTTGCTTTAAGTGGAAATGCGGGAGGAATAAAATTTGAGGCTACTGTTTTGCCATTTATTTTACGAGGTATCGATATCTATGGAATTAATTCAGTAGATTTTAATTTGACCGAACGAATAGCATTGTGGAATCGTCTTGCAACAGATATGAAACCTGAACAGTTAGAACGTATGATTGATCACCAAGTCACACTCGAAGAATTACCAAAATCTTTTGCTAAGATTATGGCGGGTGAAATGAAAGGAAGAACGTTGGTTAAAATAGTTTAACTTTGGCAGAGAAAATAATTTAATGGTAGGTCATCTATACTAAAAACTATAAAACCTTTTTTGTTTATTATTAGATGAAATACCTTTATTTTTAAGTATAAATCAAATCCTTTGAAATTTTTATCTGTTTTTTCTATTCTTAAGGCGTACTACAAATAAATGAAAGAGGAGATGTTAGGATGAGTCAAAAATTTGATGAATTGAAACAAAAACTCAAAAGTGTAGACAAAGAAAAAGCAGGACAATTAATAAAAGAAGTAAAAAGAGCTCATGAAGATGGTTCTATTGATAAAAATGAAAAAAAGGAATTAATGGACGAAGCTAAAAAAACGGTTGGCGGTAATCCTTTAGGCGGATTAGGAAAATAGTAATAAGAATGTTTAAAAGTCTGATACAGTAATGACTTTTAAAAGCAAAAGTTCTTACTACGCAATCAATTAGCTAGTTTGAGTTCAGCGATTTACTGGACATAAGCTAGCTAATGCTACTTTTAATAAAAAGTTATCACCATAATTAGAAGTGTTTTTCAGATATTCACAATGAATTTCTTTCCATGGTACACTTTTTTTTGTATCGAATTTTTGTTTGGTAACTAGCGAGTATAATAGTAAACTTGAATAAATATAAAAGAAAATCAAATCAAAATAATCATCTATGTTGCATTTCTTACATGGATGATTTTATTTATTTTCAATAATTATTAAATAAAGGCATATAATTTGAAGTTCTTCAATGGACACTTTAAGATAGTTTTATTCTACGAATAGAGGAGAGAGATAATGACAGATAAAGAATTAGAAAACCCATTAAAACAATTTTTTGCAGATGATTTTCCAAAACAATATCAAGAACCTCCTGCCTTACAGAATAAAATGGAACCTCGTCCAGATTGTGGTGAAGAATCTTATAAGGGTAATGAGCAATTAGTTGGACGAAAAGCTTTGATAACAGGAGGAGACTCTGGTATAGGTCGGGCTGCAGCTATTGCATATGCGCGTGAAGGTGCCGACATAGCATTAAATTATCTTCCAGAAGAGTAGTCAGATGCTGAGGAAGTTAAGCAGTTAGTTGAAGCAGAGGGACGAAAAATAGTTCTTATTCCTGGTGATTTAAGTGATGAGGTTTTTTGTAAGCAATTAGTTGATAAAGCATACAATGAACTTGGCGGGTTAGATATCTTAGCCTTAATTGCAGGCAAACAACAAGCTGTTAAAGATATTGCTGATATTACAACAGAACAATTACGTCAAACATTTGAAATTAATGTATTCTCTCTTTTTTGGGTCATCAAAGCTGCTTTACCGTATCTTCCAGAAGGTTCTACAATCATCACAACATCTTCTGTGCAAGGGTATAATCCAAGCGCAAATTTATTGGATTATGCAGCAACTAAATTTGCCATTAACGGATTCAGCCGTGGTTTAGCAAAACAACTAGCACCCAAAGGGATTCGAGTTAACGTTGTAGCTCCAGGACCTATTTGGACACCATTGCAAATTTCTGGTGGACAGCCAAGTGAAGCTATTCCAACGTTTGGTCAAGAAGCGCCATTAAAACGTGCTGGTCAACCGGTAGAACTTTCAGACGTTTATGTTTTCTTAGCTTCTGAAAAATCTAGCTATGTCACAGCTCAAATTTACGGTGTAACAGGCGGTATCGAGTTAGCTTAGTAACGTGAAATTAAATAAAAAGGTAGTATGGTCTTATTCTAATGACCATACTACCTTTTTATTATTCTGTTACTTCTTTTTTATAAAAAATGTCCCAATAAAATTTACCCAATCCTATGTTTTTAAGGGTAATCACGCAACTTTTTCTTAAATTTTTATCTTTATGTTCGGTCATACTATAGTAGGGTAACTTATTTTTAAGTTCAGCTATTAAGGGATCATTTACATTTTCTGAATTTACTAAGAGAAACAATGAAGAAAGAGTCAATTGAATATGGTAATTTTTTAATACACTTGTATCGATTGAAGAGTCTTGGGATAATAAATCAATGGCTTTTTCTAGGACCTTTAATCCTGTTAATTTTTCTTTGTGCTTTAAAACATTTACTGGCAAATGGTGACTAATAGGTCTTCATAAAACTCACTGTCCTGATCAAAAGAAAGACCAGTGTTTTTAGCCACGGAAAGATTGCTGCTTTCTATATGAATGACTTTAAAGCGAGAGTCAGATTTAGTGAATTTCCTACAAATTTCACTGCTTTTATCAATGGAACCATTATCAATTAAGATAACTTGTAAATTGCGATACGTTTGCCCTTTGATACTGTGTAGGCATTTAGGTAATGATTTTTCAACATTTTGAACGGATACAATAATTGAAATCATAGCGTTTCCTCCTAATAGGAATGTTTTGAAAATAGAATAGGTTCTATTAAAGCATGAAAACGCCAAATCTATGTATCGGGTTACAATGAGTCTACGATTTTAATCTCTTTTGTTGACTAATGGAATCTATCCTGCTAAATTGAAAGAAATATCTAAGTCGAGAATTGGCATATCTAAATTTAGCTGTCCATTCATCTAAATTTAGACAGAAGCAAGCATTTTCCTCTAATCGATAATCAACTAATAGAAAGAAGAATGAAAAGTGAATACATTTTCTCAAGCATCATCCATAGAAGAAGTTTTACAGGTTATAAAAGAGAACACTCTTGTTTTTGTTTATATTTCAAGAGAAAATTGTGGTGTTTGTCATGCTGTTCAACCACGAGTACAAGAGATGCTAAAAGAATTCCCATCTATTAAACCTATTCAAGTCAGTGCAGATGATATTCCCGAAGTTGCCAGCCAATTCACAGTATTCACTGTTCCAGCATTATTGCTATTCGCTGAAGGAAAAGAAGTGATTCGCGAAGCTCGGTTTGTTGTAATGGATGACCTGCATAAGAATTTCCAGCGAGTTGTTGAAAATAGTTAAATCAATTAGCCTCACCTTCTAGACTCTGTTAGAGCAGCTATAAGGTGGGGCTAGTTTGTTCGGATGATTATTTTTATTTGGAACGAATCATGCGCTTTAAAGATTGGGGATTGGTCGGTGGATCACTCAAAATAGCACGAACAGCAGCTAAATCTGGTACATGTTTGATCCGTGTTTTGCCTGAAATTTTATCCGGATAAAAAGCACTATTACCAGCAGCCCAGATAGAGGGATCCTTGGTACGCAAGTATTCATCAACAGAAACACCATCGTCTGTTTTAAGACCGGTTTGTTCAGCTAACGATACACGAGGGGAGACCCCTAAGCCGATAACGAACGCATCCCCTTCTACTGTAGACCCATCATCAAGATGAAGAGTAGTATTGATTTCCGTCGTTCCTGAGGGAGTATTGTTATCGAGGGTCTTGTACGCCTGGTTCATCACTGAAATCATCTACGAGAATAACAATAGAACCGCTATTAATATCCTCTTTATAATCACTCAATACAGCTTCATCCACTTCGTAACCATCATCCATTTCGTCATAACTGTCATCTGTTGTGTCTACGTTTGCATTTTCAGCTTCGTCATCACTCATTGTAAAGATACCTTTCACCTTGTCCATGAATGATTCATCTTCGCTACCATCATTGTCAGCGTGCTCAATAGAGACACCCACATCTAAATCATTGGGTAAGTTATCAGCAGTTTCTCTGTTTGTGACAAGTGTGATCAATTTTCTGTCATAGCCTTCAGCCACCACTTCGTCAACGGCGATTCTAGCTTCTTCTAAAGTGAGGTAACTTCCTTTTACAAATTTCATAATATTCTATTCCTCCCTAAGATTAATTTGTTTGACTCATGGTTATTATATAAAAGTTAAGGAAATTAAAGCAAAAAAAAGAGCTTAGGAAAAGGGAATCTAAAAAAATAGGAGTATGAATGTAGAAGCATTCAAAGTTCTAATGATAGCTAAAAAGTTTAATAAAAATTATTTGGCTATCTAAAAACGTAGGTATATGTTTTTTAGAAGCAAGAAACCCTTTTAAGGTAAAATGATTTCAAGAGGTACATAAAAAAACTAAAAGAATAACAGTCAAGTTTATTTAAACTATTGGTTTTAAAAGCACAGTCAACGACAGTTTCAAAAAAGATATCTACTTTCTTAAACAAATGGTTATAAAAATATGAAAGCAATCATTTTTTTTACTAGACCAGATAAAGTATACTGTTAACAAGGTTAGCAATTCGGTTGCTGATGAAAAAAAGTGATAATTAATTATGAGGTGGAATAGATGTTTATAGATAGAAGGTTAACGGAAGCTTATAAAAAAGCTAGAGTAGAAGAGTTTGATGAGAATTCTAAATATATATTTTTTAGCGATGTTCATCGCGGAAATGGAAATATAACAGATGAGTTTACGCGAAATCGAAATGTTTTTCTGCATGCTCTAAAGTATTATTATAAAAATGAGTTTACTTATATTGAAGCTGGAGATGGTGATGAACTGTTAGAGTATTCTGATTTTACTTTCACAAAAAATGCACATAGTGAAGTGTATAATGTCATTAAAAATTTTTTTGATGATGGTCGATTAATAAAATTGTATGGCAACCATGATATTGCTTTAAAAAATCCGAAGTTTGTGAAAGAAAATTATTACACAAATTACGATGAATACACTGAAGAATTTTTTGATTTCTTAAAAGGAATCAAACCGATTGAAGCACTGGTATTGAGATACAAAAAAACAGGACAAGAAATTTTGACCGTACATGGCCACCAAGGTGATGCGCCAAATGATCAATTTGCTTTTTTCACTATGTTATCATTGAAATTCTTTTGGCGTTTTCTGCATGGATTTGGTATTCGAAATCCCACAAGTCCAGTGAAAAATGTAGCAAAACGGCATAAAATTGAAAGGAACTTCAACAAATGGATCACAAAGAATAAGATAATGCTTATTTGCGGTCACACACATCGATTTAAATATCCAAAAAATAAAGATCTTCCATATTTTAACACCGGTTGCTGTGTCTATCCCACGAGCATTACGGGAATTGAAATAAAAGAAGGTAAAGTCCAGTTGATAAGATGGGAAACTCAAGTAAGTGCAAA
Organism: Carnobacterium pleistocenium FTR1; assembly: GCF_000744285.1. Lineage (NCBI taxonomy): Bacteria > Bacillati > Bacillota > Bacilli > Lactobacillales > Carnobacteriaceae > Carnobacterium > Carnobacterium pleistocenium. The sequence goes on from NZ_JQLQ01000002.1 coordinate 433,164, forward strand.
AGGTGTTTTAATCATTCAAAAAGATATCATGCGAGGACCGGAACCAATTGAAGAATTTGATATGACGTTGGAAGGCTGGAATAAAAATAATAGTAAGATATAAATGTAATGAACACGAAGATAAAGTTTTATACTATTTAGTTGTGGTGAATTATCTTGGTACACGGATACCAACGCCTTTAGTTAATGATTAGAAATAACTATTAACTAAAAATGTCGTGTTTTGATTTTTTATGTAAACAAGAGTATACTGTTAAAAGTGAAAACACAACGTATAATAAAGGGATTACCTTATTATACGTTGTGTTTATTCTGTAGCTTCCTAACATTAAATTATTAAGTGATCGAAGCGTTATAAATTTGTTTAATCGATTCTTTTAACGATGCATTGTACTCCTCACTTGACTGACCAGCGCTTAACCCCTCAGATAAGGCTCTTGAAAAACTAGCAACTAAACCATGGTTACGTGTTAATGCTTCATTAGCTTTTTCGCGGGTATAACCACCAGAAAGAGCTACTACTCGTATAACTTTTGGATGATCAATCAATTCTTTATAAAAATCATCGATGGTTGGAATCGATAATTTCAACATGACATTTTCTGATTCGCTCAAAGTATCTAGCTGAGCCAAAATCTCATCTTTCAAAAGGGTTTCAGACTGTTCCTTATCTTTACTATTAATATCCACTTCTGGTTCAATAATTGGAACAAGTCCGGCTGCAATGATTTGTTTGCCGACTTCAAATTGTTGGGTAACCACTTTTTTAATGGCTTCAGGATTAGCTTCTTTAATCAACGAACGCATTTTTGTTCCAAATATGTGACGTTCGTTAGCTCTTTTTAATAATTCATCGAGGTCAGGGTTAGGTTTCATTAACTGAACACCATCTGTTTCCTCCGCTAATCCTTTATCAATTTTCAAGAATGGGACTACACCTTTTTTCTCCCATAAGTAATCGGCTGTATAAAGGCCTTCAACTTTGCGATCCATTGTTTGTTCAAATAAAATAGCACCTAAGATTGTATCAGAATTAAAAGCTGGAGAAGTCATTAGACGAGTTCGCATATCATGGACTAAATCAAACATTTCAGTTTCATTTGAATAAGTCTCAGGTGCTATGCCATAGAGTTCCAAAGCTTTTGGAGTACTTCCACCGCTTTGGTCTAATGCTGCAATAAAACCCTTACCATTCTTCATTCGTTCGAATTGCTCTTTTTGCATAATTTCAGCTCCTTAGATTAGTTTTAAGAACAGTAAATAAGAAAGCTCAACCCGTTAAATGGGTAATGAATCTTTCAATAGTTAGTATAGCATTCCGTAGTCTAAATTAAAAAAATAAGCTATTATAGAGTGCTTTTCCTTTGGGTGATTAGATGAAGAGAAGGGAAAAAAAGATACAAAAATTGAATAAAGGAGAAAAGCTATGATTCAAGCAAAAAATCAAAATATACCATCCGCACAAGTTAAATCTATTTTAGGAGTTATTTTAATGGGGTCCTTTGTGACCATATTAAATCAAACGCTTATGAGTACTGCTCTTCCAAGTATAATGAAAGAATTTTCGATTACTGCCACTCAAGGTCAGTGGTTAACGACGGCTTATATGCTGATCAATGGAATCATGGTACCTATTACGGCCTATCTCGTTAACCGCTTTACAACGCGACAACTGTACTTGTTTTCGATGATTGTTTTCTCAATGGGTACTTTTGTAGCGGCTACTGCTAATATTTATGCAGTACTGATCATTGGCCGAATGATTCAGGCAATAGGGGCAGGAATTGTTTTGCCATTATTGATGATTGTTATCTTATATCTTTTTCCAATTGAAAAAAGAGGTTCAGCAATGGGACTAGTTGGTTTAGCAATGAATTTCGCTCCAGCTATTGGACCGACATTTTCAGGATGGGTCGTACAAAACTACCATTGGAATATGCTGTTTTACTTCATTTTACCATTTGCTGTTATAGATGTTGTGGTTGCCTTCTTTGTTTTAAACAACGTTGGGGAAACGGGTCATCCGAAATTAGATGGTATCAGTGTCATTTATTCAACGCTAGGTTTTGGTGGGTTGTTGTTTGGACTTAGCAATGCATCTTCAAATGACTTTATAAGCGTTAATGTAGCTTTATCACTGATCATTGGAATTATTTCTTTAGTTCTATTAGTCAATCGCTCTAATCATTCAAAAGAACCTTTACTGAATTTTGGTATTTTTAAATATAAAGGGTATCGGTTAAATCTTATTATTTCATTTGTACTAACAGCTGGAATGTATGGAGCTATCATGTTGTTGCCGATTTATTTTCAAACTATCCGCGGGATGACGCCACTGGAATCAGGAATGATTCTTTTGCCAGGATCGATTCTTATGGCTATTATGAGTCCTGTCACGGGTAAAATGTTTGATAAATATGGCTCTAAAAGGTTAGCCATGAGTGGGCTATTACTGGTCACAATTGGAACTTTTATCATAGGACTGATTGATTTAAACACACCAATCAAATATATTGTCTTGCTTCAAATCGTTCGATCATTAGGCTTTTCACTGACATTGATGCCTATCCAAACAGCTGCTTTCAATGCTGTTCCATTAGAACTTGCAGCCCATGCATCAGCAATGTTTAATACGCAACGCCAGTTAGCGGGTTCAATGGGAACAGCTTTATTCGTTGTTGTGATGACAGTTGTTTCTCAAGAAGGTGTTGCACAGCAGCTATCAACTGAATTGTCTGATTTAGCAGGATTTCAAATGGTTTTCAAATTAGTAGGACTGTTTTCGCTAGTGGCCTTTATTATGACCTTATTCATTAAAGAGAATCCGTACTTACCAGATGCCAAACCGGCTAGAAATGTATAAGTTAAAGTAAAAAATCTTTGCCTAAAGGTAAAGGTTTTTTTCGTCGTTAAGGGTGTTTAATACTATGAAAAATTTTCAGATTGAAGAATTTATTTATTGTTACGATCAATTATTTCAATGTTAACTTTATTTTAAAAATAGAAATAGTGAGATGAAAAATAAATTTTGTGTGTGATATATATAAATAAGCTTAGAAAATAAAGTTTGTTTTATACGAATGAGATCCTTGACAAGGGTATTTAATAAGTATAAAGTTAAAAGTAAGTTGATTACAGTTGTAAACGAAAAAATAATTGAAATTAATAAGGAGAGATAAATATGGAAAAACATAAAGAACCATCAAATCATCATGATCATAGCGACATGGATCACAGCAGTATGGATCACAGCAGTATGAGCCATACTGGTGGGCATTCGGGACATCATGCAATGATGATTGAGGATTTCAAAAAAAGGTTTTGGGTCTCATTGATTCTAGCAGTTCCTATTTCTATTTTATCTCCAATGTTCCAAATGCTTTTTGGATATGAAATTCTTTTTTTAGGAGATAATATTCTGTTGTTTGTTCTATCAACTATTCTTTTTTTCTACGGAGGAAAACCATTTCTTACAGGAGCATGGAGTGAACTGAAATCACGAACCCCAGCAATGATGATGTTGATTTCGTTAGCGATCATTACAGCGTATTTCTACAGCACATTAACGACATTTTTTATTTCTGGTAGTGATTTTTTCTTTGAATTGGCTACTTTAATTGCTATTATGCTTCTTGGTCATTGGATCGAGATGAAATCAATTATGGGAGCTTCAAAAGCTTTAGAAGCGTTAATTAAATTAATGCCAAAAGAAGCACACAAAATTGATGAAGCGGGTAACATTATTGAAGTAACGGTAGAAGATTTAAAACCGGGGGATAAAATTCTTGTCAAATCAGGTGAAAAAATCCCTCTAGATGGCACTATTTATGAAGGAACATCTGCTATAGACGAATCCATGCTAACTGGAGAATCTTTACCGGTAGAGAAGAGCCCTGGAATGGATGCAATCGGTGCATCCGTTAATGGTGAAGGAGTTTTGAAAATCGAAGTGAATAAAGTCGGGAATGATACGTATCTATCTCAAGTTATTCAGTTAGTTCAAGAAGCTGAGACTACAAAATCTAAAGCACAAGGATTTGCTGATATTGCCGCCAAATGGCTCTTTTATGTAGCTGTCGTAGTTGGTTTAGTTACGGTTATTTATTGGTCAGTTACTGGTGATTTTGATTTTGCTTTAGAACGGATGGTGACCGTATTGATTATTGCTTGTCCACATGCATTAGGGCTCGCAGGACCTTTAGTGACTTCAAGATCAACTTCGATTGCAGCTAGTAAAGGGTTGTTGATCCGTAATCGGATTGCTTTTGAAGGAGCATATAAAATCGATAAAATCGTTTTTGATAAAACAGGCACGTTAACAGAAGGTAACTTTGGGATAACCGATATTCAGCCTGTTGAAGGGGTAAGCGAATCTGAATTATTAACTTTAGCTTATTCAGTTGAAACCCAATCAGATCATCCAATTGCTAAGGGTATCGTTAAAGAAGGTAAAGAACGCAAATTAGAAATCTATGATGTTAAAAATTACCGTAATTTAGCAGGTAAGGGATTAACAGCGACTGTAAAAGGAATAGAGATTTCAGTTGTCAGCCCAGGAGCTATGAGAAAAGATCAAATTTCTTTTGATGAAAAAAGCTATGAAACAATGGCTCAACAAGGAAAAACGGTTGTGTTCGTCTTGAAAAGCAATGAATTGCAAGGCATGATCGCATTAGCGGATATCATCAGAGAATCTTCTTATAAAGTAATCAAGCAGTTGAATGATTTAGGTATTGAGACCATCATGATGACCGGAGATAATAAAAAAGTGGCTAATTATGTAGGCGATAAATTAGGGCTTTCACAAGTAATCGCTGAAGTTCTTCCTCATGAAAAGTCTAAGAAAGTATCTGAATTAAAAGAAGATGGTAAAAAGGTAGCTATGATCGGAGACGGAATCAATGATGCTCCAGCTTTAGCAGAATCTGATGTTGGGATAGCAATAGGGGCAGGTACCGATGTTGCTATTGAAACCGCAGATATTATTTTAGTGAATAGCAATCCGGTAGATGTATTGAATATTATCAAATTATCTAAAGCTAGTCACAAAAAAACGATTGAAAACTTTATATGGGCAGCAGGGTATAATGTGATAGCTCTTCCACTAGCAGCAGGCGTTTTAATTAACCAAAATATTTTAATTACGCCAGCTATTGGAGCAGTTGTGATGTCTTTAAGTACCATTATTGTTGCAATAAATGCGCAAATGTTAAAAATTGATTGAACAAAGCTATTAACCCAGCAAATTATAGACCCATAATTTAAAGGATCAGAATGAAACCACTTTTTCAGTGGTTTTTTTTATGGACCAATTTAGTTAAATGGTATAATAAAAATATAGGAGTAATTTATAGCAAAAATGATAGTATCAACTTCAAATAGAGGAGGATCTTAAATGATTTATACCATTACATTAAACCCAACCATTGATCGGATGCTGTACCTTGATGGAGAGCTGACCAAGGAGAAGAATAACCGATTAGAGAGGGTCACATATGATTTAGGCGGTAAAGGGCATCATAATTCCTATGCAATGAGTAAATTAGGCGTAGAAAATCAGGCTCTAGGATTTTGTGGCACAACTAATTTAGGAGAACTTGAAAAGATATTAGAAGAAAAGGGTATCAACCATGACCTTGTTGAAGTTTATGGTAAACCAACTAGAGAAAGCTATGTTATTTTAGAAAAAAATGTAAGCGGTAGTGCCTTGATCACAGAAAAAGGCTCTGCTATTTCAAATTATGATAAAACGCTGTTATTTGATAAAATTGAAGAAAAAGTCGAAGAGGAAGATACAGTGCTGATTTCTGGTTCTATGCCTCCAGGCTTTGAAATTAGAGATTTGGAAGAACTAATAAAACTATTGAAAAAAATAGGTTGTTTTATTGCTTGCGATCTTTCGGGTGATGCTTTAAAAACAGCAGTAAAAGCCAAAGTGAACTTTATTAAACCAAATCGATTTGAGATACTAGAGATTACTGAGCAGGGAAAGTCATTGTTGGATACGGTAAAAGAACTAACTAAAACGATTGATTATGTAGTTGTGTCGCAAGGCGGATCAGGTAGCTTATGCGGACATAAAAATGAATTCTATCAAATCACTCCTCCAGTGGTGGTCGTTAAAAATGATACTGGGGCTGGCGATTGTTTTGTAGGGGCTTTTATTGCATCCTTAACGCAGCAAAAAACCTTTGCTGAAGCATTAACGATTGCTACAGCGTGTTCAGCCAGCAAAGTTCAGCACGATGACAGTACAACGTTTAGTGTAAAAGATGCTCAGAACCTGCAAAAGAAAGTAAGACTAGAAAAATTATAATAATAAGTTGTATAGTACTACCAACAAAGCGGTTTGATTGAATGAAAGATTTAAAGTTGACAACGCATTTTCACATTGTTACAATGAACTTACTTTAAATACGTGAGCGCTCACCTTTAAAGAAAAAAATAAATTAAAAAAGGAGGAAGCCCTAATGAAAAAGATGAACTGTCTATGCATGTTGTGTTGTCCATGTTGTATGAACCACTCATGTTATCAGCAATCATCTTTTCATCGGGCTTCTTTCTGATTGAATAAATCAATTTTTGCTCTATGATCAATTAATCAATTATAAGAAAAATCCTGTTTTTGTGTAAGGGTGCTTTCTTATAATTTATTCTAAAGATGAATCAACTGTGCATGAGTGTATACCCACTCATGCACTTTTTTTGTACACATTAATCAATCGACTAGGAGGAAAATAAAAAGATGTTAGTAAATAAAAGAAAGATAAAGAAACCAAGCCTTATGTTGCAAGTGGTTATTGGGGCTTTGGCAGGTATACTTGTAGGTTATTTTAGCAAAACGGCGGGGCTTCAATTAGAAATACTGGGTACGATTTTTATGAATTTGATTCAAATGATCATTGTGCCACTTATTTTCCCGGTCATTATTTTATCTATAGTTAATATTAGTGACACAAAAAGCTTTGGTAAAGTGGCAGGAAAGTCCTTTGTCTATTTCTTTTCAGTAACGACGGGATTGATCATTCTTAGTATTTTAGCCGGAAAATGGACTGGAATCGGCAGCAATTTTCAAACTGGAGCCGTCTCTACTGATTCCCTTGAAGGCATTGCAAGTGGAATTAACTTTCAAAGTTTTTTTCTGAGTATTGTACCGAGCAATCTATTTCAAGCCTTTGCAGATGGGAATTTATTGCCAATCATCTTTTTTGGAATTTTTCTTGGACTGTCATTAGTTTCAATAGGTGAAAAAGGAAAACCGGTTATTTCTTTTTTTGAATCATGGTCTCAAGCAATGTTTAAAATGGTTGATTATGCCATTTCTTTTGCTCCCATTGGTGTATTTGGATTTTTAGCTTATGATATTGCCGCATATGGGATAGAAAATTTAGTTGCTTTAGGACAATTTGTCTTATTTACTTACCTAGCCTTTATGATTGTCCTCTTGATAATTTTTCCAGTCATTGCTTGGTTTTTCCATGTACCTTACTTTACAATGCTAAAAGAAATTAGTGATTTGATCGTAGTTGTATTTACGACCGGAAGTTCAAGTGTTGTCTTGCCTTCTTTAATTGACCGCCTGAAGAAATTTGGTGTATCGTCATCAGTTTCTTCTTTTGTAACACCACTAGGCTATTCATTTAATCTTGTTGGAGCATGTGTCTATATTAGTTTAGCCACAATGTTTATAGTTAACATGTATGATGTGACACTAGGATTTGGCGAAATTATTGCATTGGTTTTATTTCTAACGATTATTACAAAGGGAATTGCAACGGTCCCATCAGGAGCAGTAGTGGTATTATTAGCTGCAGCAACACAACTTGGCTTACCTGCTGAGGGAGTGGCATTGATGGTTTCAGTCGATTTCTTTATCAATATGGGTCGTTCCGCAGTTAATGTGGTAGGGAATGCGTTAGCACCAGTCCTGATTGCTCAATCTGAAGATGCGTTCGTGTACAATAAAGTAGCAGACTACAAGAAAGTGATCACTGAAGTGAACAAATAAAAAGAGTACAAGATAAAAGAGATGGGGAGAGAATAAAATGAAAAAAATTTATATTATTCATGAAAATAACGATTGGACTAGACATTTAACAGCGCAGTTGGATGAAATCAAGGCACCTTATGAGTTGTGGGATTTATCTGATGGAATGATCGATATCCAAGAAGAACCACCTGAAGGGATTTTTTATAATCGGATGAGTGCTTCTTCGCATACACGTGGACACCGTTATGCACCTGAATTAACGGATAATCTGTTGACTTGGCTGGAAAGCCGTGATGCTGTTGTGTTCAATGGGACAAAAGCGATTGAACTGGAAGTAAGCAAATTGAAACAGCATTTGGCTTTGCAAAAACAGGGCATTCAAACACCTGAGACCTATGGAGCAGTTGGTAAAGAAGCTATTATCAAAGCTGCTGAAAGATTGAATAAATTCCCATTTATCATCAAGCACAATCGTGCTGGTAAAGGATTAGGTGTTCGTTTACTAAACTCAATCGAAGAATTAAAAGCCTATATTTACGGATCAGAATTCGAAGATTCAATTGATGGAATCAGTTTGATCCAAGAATACATTAAACCTGCTGATGGAACTATTATCCGCTCTGAATTTATTGGCGGAAAATTCTTTTATGCTGTGAAGGTTGATTCAAGCGATGGATTCGAGTTGTGTCCAGCAGATAGTTGCCAAGTAGGAGATGTACCAGTAATCAATAAATTTACGATTATGGATTCCCTTCCGAATGAACAAATTAAATTGTATGAAAAGTTTTTAAAAGAGCAAAAAATTGATGTAGCGGCTGTTGAATTTATTTTTGATGTTCATGGAAAAGCCTATGCATATGATGTGAATACGAATACCAATTATAACGCGGATGCCGAAAAAGTTGCTGAAAAATACGCTATGTTAGAGTTAGCAAACTTCTTGAAATCAGAACTTGAGAAAAGATAACGTGCTTTTTCTATTGAAAAGTGCAAAGAAATAGCTTTAGAATTTGGTAACACTAAAAGATTAAGTTGATTTCTATTTTGAGAAAAACATAATTTTATGATATCCTCAGTTGATTTGTTACTATTAAATTAAAGGTGAGGAGATGATATAATGTTAAAAACTTTAAAATTAGGATCAGTCGTTGGTATTGCTTTGGTAGTATTAGCAGCATGTGGCAGCACAGAAGCACCTGTTGATGATGCAGTAAATTCAACAACTGAATCAACAGCTAGTTCTAGTTCAATGAGTAGTTCAACAAGCAGTTCAACAACGACAGGAACAGTTGATTCAAGTTCTACATCGTCTGAATCAGAAAAATTTGAAGGGGAAAGTTTTTCAGTAACACCTGAACAAGCTATTGCTGAATTCCAAGCAGCTTACCCAAATGCAGCTATTTCTTCAATTGATTTTGATAAAGATCAAGGAGAATACACATTTGAAATCAATGGTTTTGATGATATGCAAGAAATTGAATGGGAAGTAAATGCTGAGAATGGGGAAGAAATAGAAAATAACACTGAAGAGGAAGCTTCAGACTCTGATGATCAAGAATTGATGGTTGATGAATTAATGACCTTTGATGAATTGATTACAAGATCTGAGAAAGAAGCTCCAAATGCTGTACTTATTTCTTGGAACCTAGAAGCAGATGATGATACAAATATGCCATTGTTTACGGGAGAATTTGAAGAAGGAAACAACGAAGTAGAGGTACATTTAAATGCTGAAACTGGGGAGATTTTATCTGTAGAAAATGATTAAAAGATACAAAAAAACTGTCATCTCTTTTGAGACTAGGCAGTTTTTTTGTTATGCTGAATTTTAATTGACATAAACACTTTATTTAATTATAATCAGTATAAATAAATAATTATTATAATCAAAACGACCCTGGGAGGAAAATAAATGAATGCACCACTATTAAAAATTGATCAGTTAGGTTATGAATCAGAAGGGAAAGTTATTTTAAAAGGTATTAACTTTTTGGTTGAAAAAGGAGAATTTGTGACGATAACTGGACCTTCTGGAAGTGGTAAAAGTACGTTGTTAAAAATGATTGCTTCTATGCTATCGCCAACTTCAGGAAGTATTCTTTATCAAAATAAGCGCATTGAAGAGTATGAACCAACTGTTTATCGAAAAGAAGTTTCTTATTCTTTTCAAACAGCTAGCCTCTTTGGAGAAACTGTAAAAGATAATTTGGCTTTTCCTTATGAAATCAGAAATCAAACGTTTAATGAACAAAAAGCCATTTCTGCTTTAAAAGAGGTCGGTTTAGGAAAAGAGTACCTAACAAAATTAGTAACTACTTTGTCTGGTGGAGAAAAACAGCGGATAGCATTGATTCGCAATCTATTATTTTTACCTGAAATATTATTATTAGATGAAGTTACAAGTGCATTAGATTCAGCAAACCAAGAAATTATCCGTAAATTGATCCGTATCATAAATCAAGAACGAGGTGTCACGGTGTTATGGGTGACACATAATCAGACAGAAATCGACCTATCAAATCGGGTTATTCATTTGGTTGAGGGAGAAATGGAGGAAGCTAAATGAATCTAGCAATTAACAACACGTCATTATTCTTTGCAACTGCGCTAGTTGGGATAGCGTTATTTATTGTTTACAAAGAAAAATTAGGCTTAGGCAAAGATATTCTAATAAGTGTTTTACGGGCCGTTATTCAATTGTTTGCAGTTGGGTACTTACTGGGTTATGTTTTTAAACTAGATAATGTCATTGTGACACTAGCACTTGTTTTAGTGATTATTTTCAATGCCTCTTTTAACGCAGGGAAGAGGAGTAATGGTATATCAAATGCATTTAAAATTTCTTTTATTGCCATATTTACTGCAACAGTTTTGACTTTATTGGTTTTGATATTATCAGGTTCTGTTCTATTTATTCCTTCACAAGTGATTCCGATTACAGGAATGATTGCTAGTAATTCAATGATTGCAATCAGTATTTCCTACCGAAATTTGAATGCAAAGTTTACTGATCAACGCCAACAAGTCCTAGAGAAGTTAGCTTTAGGAGCAGATTTAAAACAAGCTTCCGTTTCGATTGTGCGTGATAGTATTCGTGCAGGGATGTCACCAACCATTGATTCAGCAAAAACAATTGGGATTGTTAGTTTACCAGGGATGATGTCCGGCTTGATGTTTGCTGGTGTCGATCCAACTCATGCAATCAAATATCAAATCATGGTCACGTTCATGTTGCTATCCACAACAAGTATCGCATCTGTTATCGCAAGTTACATGGCTTATAAAGAATTTTATAACGAACGAAAACAATTGAAGAACTAAACAAAAAAAGCTGATCTGCATTAGATCAGCTTTTTTGCTTAATTCTATTGTTGGCTCAGTATCACATAAATCGTATGAACTTATTTTTCTAATAAAAATTGGACAGAGATGGCTTCAGGACCAGCATGAGTCATTACACTAGGACTTGCATAAGAAACCATCGGTTCAATATGAGGAAAAGTTGTTTTCAACATATCTAAAATAGTAGTTGAGTAATCGCTCATACCAACATGTGTGAAGCCGATAGCACTTACTTTTTTAGGAGCATCATGTAACGTTTGGCAAATTTCCTTATAGCGTTTTACAATTGATTTCGTGCCACGTCCTTTTGAATCTGAATGAAGTTTTCCATCTGTCATTTGTAAAGTAGCTTTGATATCCATTAAGGAAGTCAGTTTGCCCATCGTTTTACCTATTCGACCGCCTTTTATCATATTTTCAAGATTTGCAATGCTGATATAAAGGATCGTTCTAGATTTTATATTTTCTAAATGAGCTAGCATTTCTTCCATTGAGGAAGCAAGGTTAGCAAATTCAGCAGCTGCAAGTACTTGAAAAGCCATACCCCGGGCGCAAAATTGAGAATCGATGACTGTTACTTTACCATCAGCTAAATCCGCTGCTTGATGTGCTGAATGGACAGTTCCACTTAATGTTTCAGTCACATGAATAGATAAAACTTCACTCCCATCAGCCGTTAAAGCATTATAGGCAGTTAAAAATTTTCCAACAGGTGGTTGAGAGGATTTTGGCAGCTCAGCTGCTTGTTTCATTTTTTGTAAAAATACTTCGTTTGTTATTTCAATATCATCATGATAGACTACGTTTTCAATCATAGAAGATAACGGAATAATCTGAATACCATAACGAGCTACTTCTTCATCAGTTAATTCGACTGTTGAATCGGTTACAATTTTTAATTTCATTGAATATTCTCCTTAAAATAAGTTGTAAGTTGAGTATATAGTAAAACTCCTAAGAAAAATATAAATTATTATCAAAAAATAACTTTAATAAAAAAAACGCTACCTTTCACTTAGCTGAAAGGTAGCGTTTGTAGATTAGGTTTAAATTAAGTTATTCCATTTGAGTATTATCAATGGAAGCATATTTAAAACTTCTGCTACCAAATACAGGACGGTAAATATCTTTCACATAAGGTTTTTCAAGATACGCTTCAGCTGTTTGATAAATTGGAACATCGACATAATGTTCGCCCAAAGCTACTTTTTCAATTTCAATCAATGAATTCCATCTTGCTGAGGTATCATTGTATTGTTGGTTGCTTTGATCCACAAGAGCATCGATATCCTCGAACGAATAATTGCCTCGGTTGATATCTGTGTCAAAACGTTCAACAAAATTGATTGGATCTGCAAAATCAGCTAACCAGTAAGAAGTAGCAATTTGGTAATTTCCTGATTTAATATTGTCTAGTCGTGAATTATCTGGCATTTGACGAATAGCAATCGTTAAACCGGGTAAGTTATTTTGCAACTCACTTTGAATAAATTCAGCTAATTTTTTGCTGTCTTCAGAATCAGAAGTTGTCAATTCCAATGAGAAGGTATCTGTGCCTAATTCTTCTAAACCTGCTTGCCAAGCTGCTTGAGCCGTTTCTATATCAGATTCAACAATATTTCCAGCATCTGCGCGGAAATCAACGCCTGTTTCTGGGTTCTTAGCTAATCCATTTGGAACATGGCCAAAAATAGGTTGAGATCCATCTAACAGAACATTATCTGTAAACCCTTGACGGTCAATGGCATAAGATAAGGCCTTCCGAATATTTTCATTCGCTAATTCGGGTACGTCATGATTAACTTCAATATAATAAATCCATGCCTTGTCATTTGTTTTAAAATCAGCATTTTCTGTGTATTGAGCAACAAAATCACCAGATAAAGAAATTGAATCTAAATCACCGGATTCATATAAATTAAGCCCAGTACCGACTTCTTTGACAACTTGTGTAGTGATCTCATCTAATTTAACAGTATCTTCATCCCAATATTCGTCGTTTTTTTGATACGTCCAAGAATCCCCAGAAGCAGAATTCCAGTCAGCTAAAGTAAAGGGACCATTATAAATAGCATTTTCTGCATTTAATCCATAATTTTCACCTTGTTCGGTCACAAAAGCTTCATTTTGAGGGAAATAACAAGGAATCGTTAAAACGTCAAGAAAATAAGGAACCGGTCTTTCTAATGTTACTTCTAAGGTTTTTTCATCTAGAGCAACAACACCCAATTCATCAACTTCCGCTTCGCCATTTAAAATAGCTTCAGCATTATTTACAATACCTGAAAATAGATAAGCATATCCGGATCTGTTCTCGGGATTTACCATTCTTTTCCATGCGAAAACAAAATCATCTGCGGTAACGGGGGTCCCGTTTGACCAATTAGCATCTTCTTGAATAGTAAAGGTATACGTACTTCCATCTTCTGATACTTCAGGCATAGAAGCTGCATTTCCAGGTACTAAATTCCCATCAAGATCATAAGTGACTAAACCTTCAAAAACATTATTCATTGGTGTGAAATTAGTAGTGGATATCGTGGTATCCATTGTATCCATTTCTGATTCAGCAGCTAAATGTAGCACTTGCTGTTCTTCACCAGTGTCTTCTGTGCTTTCTTGTTCTGTATTCCCACAGGCACTTAATACTGCAAGTGAAGTAAAAGATAGTAATCCTAAATTATAAAATTTCATTTTCATATGTGTATCCCCCTTTAAATCAACCAATCCTTTTTGTATACCAATTTCATGTTGTCTCTTTATTATATCACTTCTAATCTTTTTTTGAACAGAAATCGTACCTAGACAAATGAAAGATTTTCTAAGATAGAATAGTGCGAAATAGCTGACGAAAATAAAAAGAACATTTTCTTTTAAAATGGACACAAAAAAAGTGCTCTTTATAAAATCCATTTCATTTTGAAGCGATTCTTTTATTTGATATGATTAAGAAAATAAAAGCAAAAGATGAAAGGTGTGGAAATGAATGGAAAAAATTCAGGGAGTTTACCCAACACTTGGACAAACAACAGCGAAAGTTGAACAGTTGTTAAAAGAAGGCTACAGGTCTGACAATATTACTATAGCTAGTAGAAGACACCTCTCGTGATGATACTCCCGCGGATTCTGATCCATCAAATGTAGGAAATAAGTAAAAAAATAAACAGCATCAGTAAGTAGCTGTACTTTAAAATACTAAAAAGTTACATAAGAAGGTTTAGCTTTTTTTAGTGTTTCAGTAACTAAGACGAGGAGGAAAGACTATGCTTTTTGTAATTGATATGCAAAATGATTTTGTGATTGAAAAAAGAGGACTTCTTTCAGTGCCAAATGCCGAAAAGTTGATACCTGAGATAATAAAAGAAATAAAAGAGCAAGAAAATAAAGGGGAACCTATTTATTACACTTTGAATCAACACAACATAGAAGATGATAATCGATCAGATGCAGAAAAGAGATGGGGATTAGAGTTAGTAGAGCCATTAAAAGAAGCGTTAAAAAAGCATAATGTCTTAAAAAAGAAATTCCACTCGATTTCACCTGAAGAAGCGGAGAAACTAAGGAACCAATATGACGATGATCCTGATAGAGTCATTGAATTTGTAGGTATTGAAACAAATGTGTGTGTATTATCTAATGCTATTATGCTACACAGTTCCTTTCCACTGGCTAGTATCTGTGTACTTGAAGACTTATGTACAGGAACTACTAAAGAACTGCATAATAAAACATTAGAGGTAATGAAGAGTTTAAAAATAGAAATCTACTGATAAATTAGAATCAAAACATATCATGAAAAATTGAAATCATAACTAATAGTTCAATGTACTGGACAACTATCAGTTATATGGTACTATTTTCTCGTAATAAAGAGGTGTAAAAAATGCCTTAAGGAAAGAAGGAAGGGGTAGCTAGTGTTAGTTAAATATAGAAATAGCCAGAATAAATTGGCTCTAGGTTTACTGTCGCTAATGCCAAAAGAGCATGAATTGAAGTACCTCCAACAAACGATGCAACGTTATCAGCAGAACCGTAATTGGGAAATGTATTTCTGGCAGGAAAAAGAAAAATATATAGGTATCATCGGTATTGAAGTACAAGAAAAAGAATTCGTAATTCGCCATTTAGCTGTCTTACCCTCCTTTAGAGGTGAAGGAGTCGGTAGAGCCATAATAAGTGAAACACAAAAAATATATGGTGGGTACAAAATGTCTGCTGTTGATGAAATAGAAGCGTTTATAAAAGCTATTTACTAGGTGTGGAAAAATCAGGTTGTTACTTTTGCTTTTAAATAGTTAGCACGGTAAGCTTTCAGCAAGTAGAACACTATATACAGCTAGGCAGTTAATGTGATTCGCCTTCAGCAATAAAAAATAGAAAAAAGAGGAAATGTAGTTGCCACAATCGCTGACTCTGGAGCAGCTGCAATGATTTTATGGATCTACCTTACTTCAATGGATTATGGTCTTGATTCCAGCTGTTTTAATTGGCGGTGGAGAATGGTTCTTCCATTATTGGTTATTAAAACAAGTTGTCGTACCGGCTGAAAGAACAATGAAATAACTTTAACAATCTTAATTAAAATAAAAAGTTTGGGATAATAGACATTCCAAACTTTTTTGCATAGCCAATCAAAAATTTGATTTATTCAATAGATAAGGAAAAATAGATTATCTTGACAATTCTAAGTGAATAACTCATGCTGAATAAAAAGAATAAGTTAGTGTGAAAGGGAAAAAATGAATCCATTATTTAGAATCATATTAAAGTTGCTCTCATCACCAAAAATAAATATGCAAGAAGATTACGTGTTGGTAAGAAAAGTGCAACAACTCTTTTCGTCTAAACCTAAAAAAGGGTACCGAGTATTAGACAAGAAAATTTATTCAAAGGATCGATCGCACGATATTCCAGTACGTATTTTTTATCCAAAAGAACCATTAAATGAAGATGTTCTAGTTTTCTTTCATGGAGGTGGATGGGTAATTGGGGATATTGATACATACACACCAGCGTGTATAAATATGGCTGATTTAACTGGGAGAGTAGTGTATTCAGTTGATTATCGGCTAGCTCCTGAGCACCCGTATCCATCTGGTCTAGAAGATTGTTACCGAGTAGCAGAAACCTTGATGACTCATCTAGAACTAGCCGGATTAATGGAAGCTTCACAAATCACGTTGATTGGAGATTCAGCCGGAGGAAATCTAGTAGCAGCTGTTTCGTTAATGTTGAGAGATAGAGGGAAAACGGTCCCAGCTAAGCAGGTTTTACTTTACCCGGTTACTTACTGGGATCATACAGAGAACTCCCCATTTGAATCCATTCGTACAAATGGGTATGAATACGGCTTAACAGCTAAAAAAGTCCAGGAATATATGGAAATGTATGAACCTGATCTAACCAATCGTAAAAATCCATATATTTCACCACTGATGGCCGAAGATTTAACACAGCAACCTAAAACACTAGTTATTACAGCTGAATTTGATCCATTGCGTGATGAAGGAGAAATGTACGGCATAGCTCTAAAAGAAGCTGGGAATGATGTAGTTATTCAACGCATCGGAGGGACCGTACATGGTTTTATTAACTATCCTAAAATTGTAGTCCCTGTGACGGCTGCTTATCAAGCTATAAACAATTTTTTGAATGCGTAGTAGACTAAAACAGTGGAATTTAGTAGAGCAAAGGAGAAAGAAATATGAAACGGAAAAATTGGGTTCGGCTTGATAATGCGTCTAATATTTTTCTCGCATCCGTAACTGATTTTGACACAAAGGTCTTTCGACTGAGTGCAACTCTGGAAGAAGCAATTGACCCTATATTATTGCAACTAGCTTTAGATAAGAACTTTGAAGCATACCCTCTTTACCGTAGTGTTTTACGACGAGGTGTATTTTGGTATTACTTAGAAGAAAGTGACTTGAAGCCACAAGTCCAGTTAGATGAACAGCCTCCTTGTTCGCAATTATATCACTTTGATCGCAAAGAATTGCTCTTTCGAGTAGTCTACTATCAGAATCGAATTCATCTAGAAGTTTTTCATGCTTTGTCAGATGGAACGGGAGCGATGTGGTTTTTTGAAGATCTGTTGAGTGAATATGTATTCCTTCAAAATGATTTTGTTTCTGCTGAAATTAGTAAGGAAAGTTCTCAATCAGAGCGTGTTGTAGACAGTGAGCATACGGATAGTTTTATTCATCATTTCCGCCATAAGGGACAACGTAGTTATGCAGTAGCCACACAATCAGCAATTCGTAAATTAGCAGGTGCAAGCAAGACAGCGGGTAAATTTGCATTGAATTATGGAAAAAAAGCCATGCAATATGAAATGACTGACAAAGAAAAGAAAAAGAAAAGAAAAAAAGTTTATCAAATAAAAGGCAAACGAACGATTGATAATCGGACACATGTTGTTGAATTAAACATGTCCGTTCAACCTGTATTAAAATTAGCACATGAACAAAATGCTTCTCTAACCATTTATTTGACGGCGTTATTCATTGAAGCTATTCGAAAAACGAATCCAATTGTAGAAGATGGAATGACAATAGCAGTGTCGGTACCAGTCAATTTAAGGCAATTCTATGATTCAACCTCTGCCCGAAACTTTTTTAGTACGACGCATTTGGAGTATACGTACGATCCGTCAGAGAAAACAAATTTAGCAGTTATTTGTAAAACACTTAAAGAGCAATTGCAGCAACAGCTTAGCTCGAATAGTCTAGAAACACGATTGAATAAATTGATTGCCTATGAATTTAATCCTCTTACACGCGTGATTTTTCGACCAATCAAGGATGGTATTTTAAAAATAATCAATTACTTTAACAATCGCAGATTAACCTTTGCAATGTCCAATTTAGGAAGTGTCCACTTACCTCAATCGATTGATGAGAAGGTGCATCAATTTTATTTTCAAACATCTGCCGTAAGACCACAGTTTTGTGTTATTAGTCATCAAGACTATTTATCTATTTGTTTGAATTCTCCATTTGTCGAAACCACGTTGTATAAACAATTTGTTAGAGATTTAACGGCTCTTGGAGTGGCTATAACGATTTCAGCCAATAAAATAGATGGTTTAGAATTGCGAGGTGAGCAAAATTGAACTATTGCCAAGAATGTCAGGTATCGGTTAATGGCGAATGGTTAAGTTGTCCTCTTTGTCATCAACCGTTGGAAAAAGTTTCTGACATGCCAACACCTAATCCGTATCCAGATATCCCATTACGTTTTAATAAACAACAAGTTTTGCGTATCTTAACGAGTATTTCTATTGCAACTATCAGTATAGCTCTTATTATTGAATTGCTTTTTTTACGTTCGCCCAGAGGTCTTAATATTATTTCATTTGGTATCGTGAGCATGTGGTTAGTCGTTTTGATTATTATTCGCAAACGCCGAAATATTGCTAAAAGCATCGTCTATTTAATCATTTCTTTATCCTTATTAAGCATCTATTGGGATTATGTAGAAGGGTGGTCAGCTTGGTCAACTACTCATGCGGTACCAATGATCTGTATTTTTGCACTCATTGCGATGTACATTGCGGTTCGTTTGGTGAAAATAGAAGTGGGAGACTACATTTTATATTTACTGTGTGCAGCCTTGATTGGCTTGATCCCAGCTATTTTTCTCTTTTTTAACTGGGTGACGGACCCTGTGCCAGCATGGTTATCCATTGGGTTAAGTACGATTATGTTGATCGTGACTTTTATTTTTTATCGAGGAGAAGTGTTAAGAGAGTTAAAGAAGAGAATGATGGTGTAACAATTATAAAAGCACGTTTTTTTGGTTGTACAATAAAGGACGTTAGTGAGATTTCTCTCATCAACGTCCTTTATTGTACAACCTCTTTTTTTGAGTGTCTAGTTTTCGGGTAGGGCATCATTTCTTGGAAGAGCTGCCTTTTTTTTATTAGGCGATAGGTGAAATAGGTGGGTGGTGCATAATGAAAATCTCATTTTTACTATTAATAGTTTTAATCTAATTTTATACCTAAAAATTCTAGAGGAATAGGATTTATTTGTAATCGTACATTAAATTCTGTGCATAGCTAAAAATAACTTTATTTCTCAAGAAAAATTGGATGAGTAATAGAGTTGATTTATTTAGCAACACTAAAAATATAAATTGTTTTAGTGTTAGTTTACTTATTTATATTGAGTGAAATCTGTACATGTGTAAAAATGTTAAGTATTTATATCATCTCAAGAAATATGAGAAAGTTGTCTTTGCATTTCTAATAAATCAATGCGTCGGACTTCCCTAGGTAAAAAACGACGGATATCATCGTCATTAAATCCGATTTGTAATCTTTTTTCATCTATTAAAATAGGTCGGCGAATTAGACTTGGATCTTGCTGGATCAATTCTAATACTTCAGATAATGAAAATTCATCTAATGAAATGGTTAAATTTTGAAAAGCTTGTGAACGGTATGAGATAATATCTTCTGTTCCATTTTCTGTTAGACATAAAATAGCCTTCAGTTCTGAAATGGTCAAACTTTCATTGAAAATATTTTTTTCAACAAAAGGTAGGTTATTTTCCTCTAACCATGATTTTGCTTTACGACATGAGGCTGAACTAGGCGTTGTATATAAAGTAATCATTTTATCCACTCTCCTAAATTATAATTAAACTAATTAACAATTGATAAATGAAGGCGAATATCACTTATAAGCAGTATAATACTATGAATATGTACAAAATGCAACAGCGTTTATCGAAAAAAGTTCACATTGTTGTGACATTTAGATTTTATTTACTGTGAAAAAAGATGAATATGTATTTTAAAAGCGAGAGATTTTATTTAAAATACCCCATGTGTTAATCTGATAAAAAGAATTTGATAAAATAAAGGGAGGTCAACGAAATGAAAGTAGCCGTTATCGCAGCAACTGGAAGAGCAGGAACTTTGATTGCGAAAGAAGCAAAAGCTAGAGGGCATAAGGTGACTGCAATTGTAAGAAATGCAGAAAAATTAGCAGATAAAGATTTAAAAGTTGTCGAAAAGGACTTTTTTTCGTTAACTTCAGAAGATTTAAAAAAATATGACGTTGTTGTCAATGCATTTGGTACCGGAATGGAGCAAGAGCAAGCTGTTAAACATGTACAGTTTGGCAAAATTTTAATTGAAGCATTAAAAGAGGCACCTGAAACTAGATTAATTGTTGTTGGTGGATCAGGAAGTTTGTATGTCAACGAAAAAAAAACCCTTCGAGTAATGGATACACCAGATTTACCAACATTTTTTCAACCGACAGCAATCAATCAAGCTAAAAATTTAGAAGATTTAAAGGAAGCTGTTGGAATAAACTGGACTTTTGTCAGTCCGGCTTTAGACTTTGATGCTACCGGAAAACGAACAGGTTCTTACCAAGCTGGAACTGACCAAGTAATTGTCAATTCAACTAATCAAAGCTATATCAGTTATGCTGACTTTGCCATTGCCATAGTTGACGAAATTGAACAAGCAGCGCATAATAATGTGCTTTACACAGTAGTCTCAGAAGCTGGTTAGCACAAAGGAAAAGACGATGAGTCTGCGTAAGGCCATGTTCTAGAATAGTGAACTGAATAGAAAAACGAAAACGAATGAGTTGAATGCTCATTCGTTTTCGTTTTTATTTATAAGTGATTTAAATCAGTCGTTTTCTAACAATTCGATGCTTTCCTTAAGTTGTTTTTGTTCATCTCCAGAAATTTCGGGAAACTGTGGGTCAAGCTTTTCCAATACTTCTATCATGACTTCAGAAATAATGTAACGCGCATACCAATCATCATCAGCTGGAAGAACATACCAAGGTGCATATTCAGTAGAAGTATGGTTCAGCATCTCTTCAAAAACTTCTTGGTAGGTGTCCCAATGTTTTCTTTCCTCAATGTCACTAAAAGAAAACTCCCAGTTCTTTTTAGGATCTTTCATTCTCTCAAGCAAACGTTCCTTTTGTATATCTTTTGAAACGTTGAAGAAAAATTTAATCACTGGGAATCCATTTTCTTTCATATAGCGTTCAAAGTCATTCAGCTGGCGAAAACGCATTTTCCAAATATTTTCATCAATCAAATGATCAGGAAGAGGATCTTCATCTAGAACATCATGAATACGTGGCGCAATGACTTCTTCATAGTAAGAGCGATTTAAAATGCTGATTTCTCCTCTTGCCGGTTTTCCTTCATGGATCCGCCAAAGGTAATCATGTTTAACTTCCGTTTTAGAAGGTTTTTTTACAGAAGTCGTTTTCAATCCTTGGGCAGTTAGATTAGAGAAAATAAAGCTGATTGCTTCGTCTTTTCCGCCAGCGTCGATAGCTTGTAGTACGACCATAATGCTTTTTTCTTCTTCTGCATGAAGTTTCAAATGCAAATCCTGTAGTTTTTTTATACTCTCAGGAATCAATTTGTTTTGTAGTTCATCTTCACTAAAGCGGTCATTATCTGTTGTTGGGTAATCAGTTAATTTAATGGGTGTTTTGTCTGGTGTAACACGGTATTTTGTACTATCCACGTAGTGCTCCTCCTCTTTTTATTGCAGTAATCGATTGTATGGTGAGTATGACATAGTCAAAAAATGGTGTAAAGAATAAGCGCTTGCAGCGGGAAGGCATATTCTTTGAATAAGAATGATTGTTATGGCATAATAAACGCAAAATGGAGGGATCTCATTATGGCTGACGAACGTGATAAAGCTTTAAAAATTATTGAAAAAAATACTGTAGGAACGATGTCGACTGTTTCAGTGGATAAACCAGTATCTCGTTACATGTACTTTTTTAATGAAGGATTTATTCTTTATACATTAACGGACAAACGAACACATAAAGTAGAGGATTTGGAAAAAAATCCGAATGTGTTTATTTTATTAGGATATGATACAGGGCTACTGAATAACAAGTATGTTGAAATAGCAGGACAAGTTTCAATCACTGATGATCAATCATTGATTGAACATCTTTGGAGTCCATATATGAACGCCATTTTTGATGGGAAAGATGATCCGAATATTGTTGTTTTAAAAATTCTACCCGATACAGTTACCCTTAAGGGAACAAAAGATTCTGAAATGATTTCAATCGATTTAAATTAAGTGAATCGGCTAATAGCTCAGAAAAAAATATTTTTGAAGCTTCTACACCAAATGACTTTGAACTAATTAAATCAGAAAATCAAAAAGAGAGGATAAAAAGCAGCTGCTTTTTATCCTCTCTTTTTTGCTTTAATTTAATTCAACTAATTGATAATCAATTGGTTCAAGGCGACTGACCAATGAATCTTTGGCGTCAGATGCAATGAAATTCAACTCATGCATAGCTCGGCTGCAAATGGTATAAGCAGTCGATAAGTCATTAGAAGAAGTGGGAGCCGAATAGTGGAAAAGGGCAAATACACTGTCAAATTCTAATCCTTTAGCTAATTGGACAGGAATAACAATAACTGAATGATGGCTGTTGTCAGTGTCTTTCAGTACTAAATTGCTTTCAATACCCGCAGTTGTTAACTCTTGATAAAAATGCTCTGCTTCTGCATAATTTTTACCGATAAAGGCTGTGCGGAAACCAGCTTTTTCGTTTTCAGCAACTTTTGTTTTTATATAGTCCAAATAATGATTGTTCTTACCAGTTAAAATCAATTCTGGTTTTTTTCCTTTACGAAAATTAGGTTCTGTTGCAACATTTTCTTCTAAAAAACGATTTGAAAATTGGATGATTTCATTTGTCGAACGGTAACTCGTTAGCAACTGGTAACGTTGAAAAGAATTCCCAGTAAAAATGGTATCTAAATCGTTAAATGAAATTCGTTTCATCAAAATATTTTGGTTTAAATCGCCGCTTAGAACAAAGTAGGCGGTCGGGTAAAAATCTTTTAGCATTTGCAATTGGAAGGGAGAAAAATCTTGTACTTCATCTAAACAAATGTATTTATATTTTGTACTGCTGATGGGTCCATGCATCAATTGGAATAGGCTGTAAAAGGCATCAATGTCTTCTAATACCAATTGCTTATGAGCCATGTTCGTTACAACTTGTTGAATATGCTCCGTCCACATGTCTTCATCAATTGAAAATTCTGCTAGAGAAAGCAACTTCGGCACAGCTTTTAAGAAATGAATGTACTGATGTTGGTAACGAATAAACGTTAATCTCTTTATTCGTTTAATAACTGGTGCATAAGCCGTTTCTATGATTGAATCAATCAGGGTTTCCTCAGCTTTTTGCTCATTTTTCGATTCACTTTCATGTAGGCGTAACTCACTGTCAGACATTGAAAGCAGAACATCTTCGACCCAATTAGCGGTTCGTTGCGTTTGCTTGAAATAGTCGATTTTTTGAAGCAGCAAGGTTTGCAGAAACGCTAATTTACTGGCTAACGTACCTTCGCTTTCGATGCTGTAAAACAACTCTTTGATCTCCTCTTTTGAAATGATGATTTCATCTTGAAAAGATAAAGAAGAAAAACGCATGTAGTCCGATTTTAATCGATCAGTATAGTCTTTCAACGCCTCTGAAAATTGCAGACTGCCTTTTAACAAAGTAACGTTAGACAACTCTTCATCTTGATTGGAAATAAGAGCAAATTTTGGAACTCGTTGATTCATAAATTCAGGGAAAGTATGACTGGTTACATTCAGTTCACCTAATTCAGGTAAAACTTGAGAGATATACGTTTGGAAAATTTTATTAGGTGAGAATAAAATGATTTCAGATGCTTTTAACTGATCTCTGAACGTATAAAGCAGGTAAGCGATTTTTTGCATTAGGACAACGGTTTTTCCAGATCCTGCAACCCCTTCGATCAAAGTGATTTTTGCAGAAGTGTCCCGTACGATTTGATTTTGTTGTTTTTGCAGCGTCGAAATAACAGCGCCCATTTGGTAAGTGGAACGGTCTTCTAAGGCTTCAAGCAAGTAAGGATCGCCCATAACGTTATCGGTATCCAATAGTTGGATGATTTTTGCTTGGCGAATTAAAAATTGACGTTTCAATTCAATCAACAAGGCTAATTTTTCTTCCCCAATTTTTAATGAGATCGTGTCGCCTACATTGCCTTCATAATAAAGTGAAGCAATGGGAGAGCGCCAATCGACGACTAAATTGTCGTATTCATCAAATACAGAACTGATCCCAATATAAATCGTTTCTTGTCCGAATTCATCTTCATAATCGATTCGTCCAAAATAAGGATCGTCTACCATCTTTTCTAAAGCCATGACGCGATTTTGATTTTTCAAAAGTGTTTTGCTGCGAATCATTAGATCTTGTTCGATTAAGCGTAGTTCTCCGGCTGATTCCCACATACTTTCGCTTGAACCTTGATTGATTTTAATTTCGCCGGATTCTTTTAACCGTTTTTTTTGTTCAGCACTGTCGTGCGTTACTGTCTCTTTTAATTGGTTTAGTTCAGATTGAATTTGTTTAACAACGTCTTGGACACGCTGTTGTTCCATAGATAAACTGTCTTTCAATGAAATAAGCTCCTTTCAAAAGCTGAAAAGTAAAGAGGGATCGTTCACCTCATTTTAAACGCAACTAGCAGTATACCACCGAAATAGTTTGATTACTAGAAAAGTGATTATTTCTGTTTCAAAGAAATATTATGACTGAAAATTAGACACTTGTTAAGCAGTCAATTCAGCTAAATTGAATTTAAATGAGTAAAAGATGATAAAATAGTTAAAATCTGGAGTGTGTTGTGGTAAGATGACTCTAATTTAATTTATGGGGGGTCTATTCATGAGAATCAATAAAAAAGGAGTATTATCTGTAGGTCTTACGTTAACAGCGGCCATACTTGCAGCATGTAGTGGGTCTAGCAATGAGACAGAATCAACCGGTACAGAATCACCTAATGGAGAAAATCTTGCAGCAGACCAAAGTATTTCTGTTGGCGTCCTAAATGAATTGTCCACAGGTGATACATTGCTAGTATCAGATATTGGAACAAATACTGCGATGAGTCAATATTTAGAAGGCCTTTATCGATTAGATGAAAACAATCAGCCTGTTGCAGCTCTCGCAGAAGAAACAATTGTTTCGGAAGATGGATTAACGTACACTTTTAAACTAAGAGAAGACGCCACATGGTCAAATGGAGAACCGGTTACAGCACAAGATTTTGTTTACGCTTGGAGACAAGCTGTGAACCCTGAAAAGGCTGCTCCTTATGCGTATATGTTCACCTCTATTGTAAATGCAGAAGAAATCATCAATGGGGAACGGACACCAGAAGAATTAGGTGTGGAAGCTGTCGGAGATTATGAATTTACCGTGCAATTGAATGTACCGGTATCTTACTTTCTAGGTGAAGTAGCCTTTCTGCCATTTTTCCCTCAAAATCAAGCTTTTGTAGAAGAGACGGGCTCAGATTATGGTACGAGTAGCGATACGACGTTATATAATGGACCGTTTGTTTTAACGGGTTGGGATGGGACGAATCAAGCATGGAGTTATGAGAAAAATGAAGATTATTGGGATGCGGAAAATATCACATTAAATACGATAGACGTTCAAGTCATCAAAGAAGTCTCAACGGCACTTAATCTCTTTGAATCAGGTGGATTAGATGATGCCATTCTTTCAGGCGAAATTGCCAAGCAATATGTCGACCATGAAGCTTACATAGTTGAGCCAGAAGCACGTACCAATTTTCTGCAATTTAATTACACCGATGTACCTATGTTTTCTAATGCCAAATTGAGAGAAGCTTTCTCTCTGGTATTAAATCGTGAAGAATTAGCGAATACGATCTTAGGTAATGGTTCTCTCCCAGCAATAGCTTTTGTTCCGCATGATTTTGTAACGAATCCGGTTACTGAAAATGATTTTGCAGATGATGCAGGTGAGTTTTTAACATACGATATAGAAAATGCCAAACAGCTCTTTGAGGAAGCAAAAGAAGAGTTGGGAGTAGAGACTATCGAGTTCGATTTGCTTGGGGATGACGATGAAACGAGTAAGTTGGTCGGACAATATATTCAAGGTGAATTGCAAAATAATTTAGATGGTCTAACCGTTAATTTGAGCAATGTACCTAAAAATAATCGAATCGAAAAAGGGCAATCAGGTGATTTTGATATGATTTTAGGCGGATGGGGAGCCATTTTACCAGATGCTATCAATTTATTGGACATCATGAATAGTGAAACCACGTTCAATAACGGTCCTTATAAAAATGAAGAAGTGGATCAACTATTGAATGATGCCGAAACGGTGAATGCAAATGATCCAGAAGCTCGTTGGGAAAATATGCTAGATGCTCAAGCCGTTATGTTGAATGAAAAAGGGTTCATTCCTTTATACCATACTGCAGAAGTGCATTTGCGCAATCCAAATCTTAAAGGCGTAGAAGTTCATTCTGTCAGTTATCGTTACGATTACCGCAATGCTTATGTAGCAGAATAGGAGAATGTGAAAAATGGATGAACACTTACTTGAACGATTTGTAACATATGCCAAAGTCAATACACGCTCCGACATGAGCAGTCAGACTGTTCCAACAACAGATACACAAGTTGAATTTGCTTTAATGTTAGCTGAAGAGTTAAAAGAAATAGGGTTGGCAGAAGTCGAATACAATGAAGCTAATGGATTCGTGACAGCCACCTTACCAAGCAATCTGACTCACGAAGTTCCTATCATTGGCTTCATCGCTCATATCGATACAGCCGATTTCAATGCAGAAAATATCCAACCTCAGATCCATCCAAATTATACTGGCAACGATATCGTGCTGAACGAAGAATTGGGTATTGTAATGACCAACGTTGAATTTCCACAACTGGCTAATTACATTGGGCAAACGGTAATCACAACAGATGGGACAACCTTGTTGGGAGCAGATGATAAAGCTGGAATGGCCTCAATTGTGACAGCAATGGAAGAATTTATCCAGCATCCAGAACTTCCACATGGGAAAATACGCATCGCTTTTGGGCCAGATGAGGAAATTGGTAGAGGAGCCTTATTATTTGATGTCGATCATTTCCAAGCTGAATTTGCCTACACCTTGGATAGCGGAAGAGTTGGCAAATTCGAATACGAAACCTTTAACGCCGCTCAAGCCGAATTAACGATCAAAGGAACTAGCGTGCATCCTGGAATGGCTAAAAATAGTATGGTCAATGCTTTATTAGTCGCAGCTCAATTCGCAACAGCATTGCCTCAAGCAGAAGTTCCTGAAAAAACAGAAGAATATGAAGGCTTCTACATGTTGTCCAGCCAAGTTGGAACAATTGATGAAGTAAAGGCAACCTATATTATCCGAGACCATGATAAAGCTGTGTTTGAAGAACGTAAAAATCATTTTAAAGCATTGGTCAATCAAGTTAATCAGACTTTTGATCAACCACGGATTACCTTGAAATTGTACGATCAATATTATAATATGCGCGACATTATTGAAAAAGACTTTTCAATTGTAGAGTTAGCGTTAAATGCGTACCGGGCACTAGGTATTGAACCTGATGTGAAACCCTTTAGAGGTGGAACGGACGGCAGTATTATTTCGCATAAAGGACTGCCTACCCCAAATATTTTTACCGGTGCTGAGAATTTACACGGCAAGTACGAATTTGTTTCATTAGAAGGTATGAAACAGGCGGCTAAAATCGTGATTGAGATCGCTCGAATGACTGCAGAAAAATAACCAATTGGATAAAAATCAGGCTCAGATTTAATGAGCCTGATTTTTGTTTATGCTTTTAAGGTTGATAAATAAATTAAATGACACACCTGGAATTTCTTCCGGAATAGGGTTGCTTATAGCGGTCCAATGGCTCCACAAGCAAAAACATCCATTCCAGAAGAAATTTCATTTTAAAGTAGCCACAACATTTTGAAAGAGCCTTTTTTATTTGTCAAGATAGAAGAAGTTCAGCAACCTATAAATCAGTCATGTTATACTAGATAAGTAAATTAGCTGACACAATCAACCTAGTGAAGGAGCTCGATAAAATGACACAAGAAGAATTGAAGAATAGATCTGAGGTCTCTGAAGCATTAACCTGGGATCTTACCGGGTTATATCCAAAGAAAGAAGCTTTTGAAACTGCGGTAACCGATATGAAAGCAGCGGTTAAACGATTCAGTGCAACTTATGAAGGAAACTTAACTGATGCCCAAACGATTTGTACGGCTTTAAAGCAATACAGTGAACTTATGCAAACAGCAGACTGGACGAATCATTATGCCTTTTTGCCAGCCGCCACTGATTTGACCAATCCTGAAAATACCCAATTGTCTCGTTCTATGGACAACGTATTAGCAGAAATTAGTGCTCAATTATCCTTTTTTGATTCTGAATTGAAAGCAGCGGATACCACTGTTTTAGATCAAGTTGAACAAGCAGAACCTCAATTTGCATCGTTTATTCGTCACATAAAAGAGGATAAGTCGATTCAATTGGACCCAAAAGTTGAAAAAGCATTGGCTCAACTTTCTCCGGTCCTTGGTGCGCCTGAAGCGATTTATGAACAAGCACGCTTGGCAGATATGGATTTTGGAACATTCAATGCAGCTGGAAAAGAATACCCATTGAGTTTTGTTCTATATGAAGACTTGTATATGTACCATGCAGATACAGTGATTCGACGTGCAGCATTTGACAAATTTTCAGCAGTCCTTAGCGATTACCAAAATGTTGTAGCAGCAGCTTATTATACACAAGTCCAAAAAGAGAAAACCATTGCAACGATGCGTGGTTTCGATTCAGTCATCGACTATCTTTTGTATGATCAAGAAGTTGACCGCACATTATACAATCGTCAAATTGATCGCATCATGAATGATCTAGCTCCCGTTATGCAAAAATACATCACCCATGTAAAGGAAGTTAATGGTCTGGACAAAATGACCTACGCTGATTTGAAAATCGACTTAGATGCTGATTATTCATCAAAAATCACGGTCGAACAGTCACAAGAAGTAGTGGCAGATGCATTGAGTGTTTTAGGACAAGGTTATGTAGACCGTGTCATGAAAGCTTATCCAGAACGCTGGGTAGATTTTGTCCAAAATAAAGGAAAATCAACCGGTGGATTCTGTACGTCTCCATATGGCAAACACCCTTACATCCTAATGTCTTGGAACAATCAATTATCCGATGTGTACACATTGATCCATGAAATAGGACATGCTGGGCAAGGTATGCTTTCTGGCGAAAACAATGCTCTTTTAGGATCAGAACCGTCGCTCTACTTGATTGAAGCTCCGTCAACTTTCAATGAATTATTATTGACCGAATCTCTAAGACGCAAGAGTGATGATCCTCGTGAACAACGGTTTGCTTTATCCAATATGATTTCCAACACTTACTTCCATAACTTTATTACGCATTTATTGGAAGCAGCTTATCAACGCGAAGTGTATCAACTAATCGATGAAGGCAAAAGTTTTGACGCTGCTACATTAAGTGATATCAAACGGTCTGTGTTGACTAAATTCTGGGGAGAGGCTGTTGAAATTAATCCAGGAGCGGAATTAACTTGGATGCGTCAAAGCCATTATTATATGGGGCTGTATTCTTACACCTACTCTGCGGGATTGACGATTGCAACTCAAGCCTTCTTGCGCATCAAAGAATTAGGTCAGCCAGCAGTAGAAGAATGGTTGGAATTCTTAGCTTTAGGAGATCAATACCGTCCAGCTCCAGCTGCTAAAGTTGCAGGTGTCGACATCACGACGGATAAACCCTTATCCGATACGATTCATTATTTAGAGGAGTCCGTTGATACGATTATTGCCTTGACTAAGGAAATTACGATTTAACTAGACTACCAATAGAAGAACTTGCTAGTGCAAATCCCTAGCAGCATACTCATTCTCACTTATGATGGTTTCTTTCATCAAAGCGAGAATGAGTTTTTTGGCTTTCTATTCTCGCTAGATTGGAGAGGAGCGGTGAAAGCCCACTTCTACATGGAAGGCCGGTTCACGAAGAAGTGGCGTGGCAATGTAGCCCTACTTCCTTATGAAATCGCTCTTCACGTAAGAGTGATATCAAAAGAGGTCGTCACTCTTTGGTCAAAGCGGGTTTCACGAAGGAGTAAAGCACTAAAAACCTGCTACTACGCCGTGAATACAATAAAAATCCTATGTGGCGTCACATAACTCTCTTTACAATAAAAAAACCTTTGCGAAAATCGCAAAGGTTTAAAAAAGGGGGTATGAATTACTCATTTATGGGGGTAAATAAGTAGAAAAGAAAAAGTTTATAGGTTTGGTATGTCTTTAGTATAGACGCTAGATATGAAAAATTTACGATGGTTTCTTTCTGATTTGTGACAATGAATACAAGAAAGTGTGAAGATTTTAGGAAGAAAACCTTAATTGAGTTAAGCCATTAGGAGTGTGAAGATAGTGAAACCTAAAAAAGCAATAATCAATAAGTTAAGAATCAATAAAATAATCGTATACGTTTGGCTTCTGGCTTTTAATGATAAAATCATTGATAAGCTATTAAATAAAATGGCAGCAATGAGAGTACCAAGAAAAATAGGAAAGCTAAACAATGCAAATTGATTTTGAATAATAATAGAGGTAAGGGTTAAGACGATTGAAAGGAAAACTAAAATAGTTGGCCATTTTTGAGTATTTTTTTTAGTATTATACATTGAATTAGAACTCCATTCTTTTTAATCTATATTATCGACAGTTCTAAGTATACAATGCGGTATTCTGCATAACAATGATTTCCTAAAAGATGACTTATTTTTGTAAGAAAGGCAATAAAACAAATTTGTCTAACGCTGAAGTAATAAGTTTGTTCGAAAAATAACGTATTTAGATGACAAATCACATTTTAGAAAACCAGTAGGTAACTACTAATGACTGCTCAATCAAGTTGATTTTTGTTTAACCTGATCGAACAGACATTATAAGTTTACTTTCTTCGTTTAGTCTCAATAAAACCTTGGTAGAGTGAAGAGAAAGCTGCAAAAAGAATGCCGGTTATTGGGAAAATAATCCAAGCCGTACCCCAAGCATTGTAAACAAAACCTAAGAATAAATAAACAGCCGTGGCTACCGGAAAGACGACTCCTGCAATTGTATCTGTTAGTTTACTGGCAATAACTTTTTCAGGCTTATACTCACCAAGTGAAAGCAGTTTTTCGTAGGTTGAGTATAGAATGCCATAAAAAACGAATAAGAAAACACCAACAGCTACAAATCCCAATAGAAAAATGACAGACCAAGCATTATCATCGCCTAAAAAAACAACAGCTAGTAGTAATGAAATCGGGGCTAAAATGCAAAGAATTACACCAGAAGCGATGGCTTTTGCAAAACTAGGTTTAAAATCGTTCATTTCTCGATTTAAATTCTCACGCGTAACAGGATCAAGTACAATCACCTTTTTATCAAAAGCGTATTGTTCTTCTTTTAGCCCAAAAACAATGAAGATACCAACCGCGATAGCAACGAAAAGAAAAAGCGGAATGATGGCCAATAAGTTGATCCTGTCCATGGCTGCTGAAGAAGGAGAAACTAGCATAGCAATTTCGCGAAATAAAATTAGCATTGCAGGAGCTAAGATACAAAGGAAAACACCAGTTGCGATGGCCAACCCGAATTTTGTCCGGTGCTGCATAAACTCGTCAACTTGGTTTTCTGATAACAAAACGGAATGTTTATCAACGTGTTCGGATTCAGTTTCTAAGTTGTACTCTTCAATGATCTCATCGATATTGCCAAATTCAGATAGAACTGTTCCAATCGCTTCATTTTCACTTTTGCCTTCATTTTTTAACTGATGGTACTTATCTTCCATGGTGGTGAGCATGTCCTGTTTAAGCTGTAACATTTCAGTAGTCCGAGGCAAATTAACAAAAACCGATTCAACATATTTTTTTATTGTATCCATGAGTGCTACTCCTCCTCAACAAATTTAGTCATCACATTTTTTGTATCCAACCATTCGCTTATTTTATCCTGATAGGTTTTTCTGCCTAAAGGTGTAATTTTATAATAAGTGCGAGGCTTTCCATTGGTTTCTGTACTAGAATAGGATTGAATAAGATTCCCTTTTTCTAATCGATTGAATGCAGAATAAAGAGTGGTTTCCTTCATCACGTATTCTCCATTAGTCATTTTTTTGATTGTGTTTGAAATTTGATAGCCATAAGAGTCTTCTTTCATTAAAATAGACAATAGAATCAAGCTATTGAACCCTCGCATGACATCACTTGATATCAAATTATCACCTCGTTTTTACTTCATCTATCGTAGTAATTAAAGTATAACTCTTTTACTACGACAGGTAAAGTAACCTGACTTGAAATAGTATATGCTCATTAAAAATCATTGACCAAAATTAGTTTCTTTAAATCTTATAAACGATTAAGTAGATATAAAAAAAAGGCTCTTAATGTAATAGATCAGATAAATTGAACCGATTAATATAGTATCGATATTTAGTTGATTGCAAAAAATAGATTGCTTTTTAAAGGAATGATTCATCTTACTTAGTTAAATTTTCTTCCTTTACTTGCTCGTTATTTCCGACCGCTTTCCTCAGTGTATGCAAAAATGACACCATTTTCCTTTCTAATTCAGGAAAATGGTGTCATTCTTTATTAATTTTAGAATAAGCTGTCATTGAATTGACGAAAAAATTATTTGCATTTAAGAAAATCACACCCTAGGTGTCCGATTTTTTCCAATGATAAAAGCCGAAGCTATAATAACCAAACCGATGATAATAAATAACGTTCCAATAATCGGGTCCCCTGATTTAACGGGTCCAAAGTAACCAAAAATAATGATTATCAGTCCAACAACCAACAAAAATTTCCCTACAATATTTAACATAACGACTACCTCCAGTACAATATATACTAGCTAGTATATCAAATAAAGAGAAAAGAGAAAAGTTATTAGAATAAGATAATAGTAGAAAAGACATAAGATAGATGGTCTTCGTTGACTAGGATTTTGAAACGGATTATACTAAACGTGAGCAATGAGAATACTTGCTCAAAAGGTCTAAAAAAAAAAGAGAAAGAAGGAGAGATTATGAGTGATTTATTTCCAGCAGGACGTGATTTCATGAATTTTGGCAAGAATTTTTTCGAGGATCCTTTTGACCACTTATTACCAAGCACAGCTAATTTCAAAGTAGATATTCGGGAAGAAGTAGACTCTTACATTTTAGAGGCTGAGTTACCGGGTATGGCTAAAGACGCTATTCAATTGAAATATGAAGACAATGTTTTATCGATTGGGGCAACTCAAGAGACAAGTAAGGATGAGAAAGATGATGAAGGCAATTACATTCGCAGAGAGCGGTCAACTAAATCATATAGCCGCCAATTCCTATTAAAGAATGTCAAAGAAGAAGATATTGTGGCAAATTTTGAAAATGGCATCTTGAAGGTAACACTCCCTAAAAAAGCTACAGACGAAACGACTCCTAAACAAATTGAAATTCACTAACCAACTAAAAATTATACGGGAAGGTGTTGAGGCAAAGGTCTCAGCATCTTTTTTCTTGAATATAGTTCAAAAAACAGACTAACTGTCTGCTTTTTGAACTGTATTCAATTAATTTTTAGCTAGGTAATCTATGGCTGCTTGTAGGACGGTCCGATCGTTTTCATAAGTAATGAGAGCCAAAGCCTCTTCAAAATTTAACCATGTGCTATCTAGAACTTCTTCCTCTTGTCTATGAATAGCTTGTTCAGAAGCATATGCAATAAAATAAATCACGTCTTTCACTGTACCCTCATATGGAGAATAGCGGACAACGTGTCTAAACTGAGTGTCCAGTTCAACGTTTAGCTGTGTTTCTTCCATAATTTCTCGTAGTGCAGTTTCTTCTTCCGTTTCAGTACCTTCTGTATGACCTTTTGGGAAAGCCCAGTGGTCTCCATTGTGGTGTTTGATCAATAGAACTTTTGGATCAGCTATTTCTTTTGTGATAATGACAGCGCCGCATGATTTTTCTTGCTTCATTAGCAATTCCTCCTATAAATCAATTCTTTTGACTAGTATACCAAAAGTGAGCTTGAAAGGTTAGCGCTGATTGTTTTTGACAAATTGTAAGTGAAATTGGTTGAAAAAAGGGTGTAATTCTTTTATCATTAGAAGGATGATGAAAGAGACAAAAAATAAACGAACAAAGTAGGAGAAAAGCGATGAAACCTAAATACAATCCATTATTTGAACCTTTTACATTTGCATCGGGAGTCAAAATTGATAACCGTTTAATTATGGCACCAATGACAACAAATTCTTCTTTTGAAAATGGCATGGTTACAACGGATGAAAAAAATTATTATAAGAGACGCGTTGCAGGTCTAGGAGCAGTTGTAACGTCATGTGCTCAAGTGATGGAAAATGGGCGCTTTGCAGGTTCATTAAGTGCAGCGTCAGATAACCGAATCGACAGTCTGTCAAAACTAGCAGCAACGATTCAAGAAGAAGGTCCAAAAGCTATCTTGCAAATTTTCCATGTGGGACGACTTGGATCAAAAAGAACTCTAAGAGGCGAACAACCGGTTAGTGCAAGTGCAATACCTCTTGATAGTGAAGGAGCAGAAGTACCAAGATCTTTATCAGACACGGAAGTACTTGAACTAGTTGATGCATTTGGACAAGCGACTAGAAGAGCGATCCAAGCTGGATTTGATGGCATAGAATTGCATGGAGCTAACAATTATATGCTCCAACAATTTTTCTCACCACACTCGAATCGTCGTGATGATCACTGGGGCGGCTCACTTGAAAAACGCATGAATTTTCCTTTGGCAGTCGTTCAAGCTGCAAAAAAAGCCATTCAAACTTATGCTGAAAAACCTTTCATTTTTGGGTACCGTATTTCGCCAGAAGAAATAAAAGAACCTGGAATTACTATAGAAGATACGTTGCAGCTGGTGGCTAAGTTGAAAGAACAAGGATTGGATTACATTCATGTTTCAACAAATGCATGGACTCAAGGGTCGGTTCGCAAATCAAATGAAGCAACACCTGTTGTTCAACGCATCCAAGAACTTGTTGGGAAGGATTTTCCAATCATTGCAGTAGGATCGATCATCACACCGGATGATGCTTTGAAGACTATGGAGTTGGGTATACCGATTGTTGCGCTTGGGCGAGAATTAGTCGTTGAGCCTGATTGGGTCCAAAAAGTAAAAATAGGAAACGAAACAGCTATTCGTAAAAAAATCAAACCAGAGTATCGTAAAGATCTCATGTTGCCAGATGCCATGTGGGAGTATATCGAAAGCAGACCAGGTTGGTTTCCAATCGTTGATTAAATAAAGCAGTTTATTTTTGCCAGATAGCATCAGTAGGCTAACACCAAAAAAGGACTTTTCACTTAAATGTGAGAAGTTTTTTTGTTTTGGGACAAATAGTTTGGATATCTCAAAAAAATTCTTTAGGAATAGATAAGTAATTGAATGGAAGCTAGCAACATCAAAAATCAAGGTGTTTTTATGCAATAAATACGAACGATTCGAAATGAAAGGGTTTTTAGCTAGGAAATAAGAATAAATGCTTTTTTAATGCTTTACATAAAGTTTTTGAGCGGGTATACTGACGAAGTGATAAAAATAACGAATTATAAAACAATTATAAAAATTAATGTTCGTATTTAATAGGAGGGTCATTTTGAAGGAAAAAATAAATAATTCAGAAATAACGATTGAAATGCCAGGGGAAAAGAAAATAAGAGGGAATGAATCGCCGAAAACCGAATCGAATCTTCTTTACCAAGTAGACGATAAACCAGGTTTTTTCTTAATGACCCTTTTAGGATTTCAAAATATATTAACAGCTTTTGGTGGAATCATAGCCGTGCCCTTAGTAATATCTGGCATTGCAGGATTCGGGATCGCAGATACTTCTTATATGATCAGTGCAGCTTTGTTAGGATCTGGTGTTGTTTCGATCATTCAATCTAAAGGAATCGGTCCGAAATGGTTTCGTGTAGGAGCTGGTCTTCCAACGATCATGGGAACTGATTTTGGTTTTGTCGGACCAGCCAATGCGGTCATCAATACGATGGGCGGAGGCATTGCAGGCTATTTTGGTGGAACCATGATGGGAGCCGTTTTAGAAATCAGCTTAAGTTATTTCATTAAACCGTTAATGAAGTTTTTCCCACCAGCCGTAACCGGAACCGTTATTACATTGATGGGATTAACGTTGATGCCTGTTGCATTTGACTGGGTTGCTGGTGGAGTTGGATCAGCTAATTATGGTTCGTTGCTTAATTTATCGATTGCTACAATCGTATTTTTGATTATTGTTTTACTGAACCATTATGGCAGTTCGAAAATCGGACCTGCAGCTGTCTTGATTGGGATCGTCATTGGCTATGTGATGTGTATTCCCCTTGGTATGGTTGATTTCGGTCAAGTCGTTCGAGCCAATTGGTTCGCTATGCCACAGCTTTTTAAATATGGTGTTAGTTTTGATTTGAAATTTGCGATTCCCTTTATCTCAGGCTACTTAGTAACAGTTATTGAAACCGTGGGTGTGATGCAAACAATTGGAGCTGTAACAGAAACTGAATTAACCGATGATGATATTGCAAATGGTGTCCGAGCAGATGGCGTCGGATCATTTATTGGACCGGCAATTGGGTCAGGCCCAGTAGCGACATTTAGCCAAAATGCTGGATTGATCCCGTTAACGCGAAATGCCTCTCGATCCGTTGCAATCGCCGCGGGTGTTCTCTTGATGGTAATGAGTTTCTTACCTAAATTTGCGACACTTGTATCGATTATGCCGATGGCAGTTTTAGGTGGAGCAGGAGTCTTGATGTTCGGTAACGTAGCCGCATCTGGTGTGAAATCATTGGCTCGTGTAAATTTTGATAACCGCAATCTAGTCATTGTCGCTGCCGGATTAGGTGTTGGACTAGGCGTGGCTTTCCGTCCTGAAGTAGTAGCTGGGCTGCCAGGAATTCTTGGTGGATTATTTTCATCTGGTATTTCGGCTGGAACGATCGTTACCTTAGTTTTAAACATTATTTTGAAGGAAAAACCAACTATGGAAAGCGAAATAGTTTAAATAGCCAAATGTTCATCACTCTGATTTAGGGGTGGTGAATGTTTTTTTATTTTAGGAAGCTTGGAATGTACAACTTATTCGTGAAAGCCCATTTCACTTAAAAGTAAAGTAAGAAATAGCATCTACTCCTATGTGAACAAGGTGTTGATGTAGGAGTGGGACGTGAAGATGGGCTTACTTATACGTCAAACGAGGTTTCATGTAGAAGTAGACTTGAGAACAGTCCTCACTCTTTCGTGAAATACACACCAAACAGAAAAAATTGAATAGCGATGACTACTTCTCACTGTAATACGTCATCTGTCGGGATAAATGACGACGATAAGTCATTTTTAAGATCAGTCGAATTCGTTCTTTGGAGTAGCTTGCTCCACACCATTGGTAAATTCGGTTTGTTGTTATTGGGCTATCAGGAAAGAGCAGTCTAAATTCTAAAATACTTCGCTCAATGGCACTTGTAATGGTTTCTTTGTGAGCACATACAGCGCAAAAGTAAGTTTGTCTTGTATCTCTATAACTAGCTGAGAAACAAACTGGGCATAAAATGCCTTTTTTCAATTGATCAAAATCATAATTCGGTAACTTGTCAGGACGATAAGTTTCATTATGTAACTCGCTTAATTTCTTTCCAAGTTCCAGCTGCTTGTTTGTGGTCGAGAAGTTTTGGTTTGATAAAGTATGAAGGTACTTAGGTAATTGATTTGAAAACAAGAATAGTTTGTTTGGCAGTAGAGAGTAAAGATTGAATTCTGGATTAATAAAAACAATAAGAGGTTGAATCGGCAATTGGTATCCTAAACTAAGCAGCACGTTATGAAGAAAAGTTGCACTTCTGTCGATTTGTCTCAGGGGATTGAGAATTTTGTAGCCCGATTCTGTGAAAAAGGATTCTTCTCTATAAAAGTAAGGGCCGGCATAATTTTTAACTTCATATAAATAGACGACATCTGTCGTGATAAGCAGGGAATCGATTTGGAAAACAGTGTTTCTATAAGTTAGAACGAGATCATTCAATACAAGACCAGACTGGTTAGATTGATTCATGTAGGCATCAAATTGTTTTTCACCTGCGAAACCTTTTACTTGATTTTCATAATTCACTTTTTCCTCAGCTGGTAAATTCATTCGGAAATTCAAAGATTCTAATAGGCGGTGGGTGACCGATTTTGTTCGTTCTTTTAGTAGCATCAGCTTATCGCACTCCTTAACATTTGTTAGTCTCTTTTAGTATAAGAAAAAAATGGCAAAAGTCGTTTTTTATGTCTTAATTCTAATAGAAAAGAATAGTTATCCATGTGATGTAAATTTTCATGGAAGTGTGGAGAGAAAAGTAGGCTTCAGTCTTCCGTGAAATCGGCTAGTACGAAAGAGTGAAGCAAGAAAATTTCTGAACTCCTACATCAAATGACCCTTCACGAAGGAGTGAGACCAGAAAAATCGCTCACTTCTACGTCAAACGAGGTTTCATGTAGAAGTAGACACAAGAAAAGCTCTACTTTTTCGTCAAAGAACTTTAAAAGAATGCCATCTCTAGGTGGCATAAATTTTCTTGGAAGAGTAGAGAGGAAAAAGGGTTCAGTCTTTCGTGAAGCGGTCTAGTACGAAAGAGTACAGCAAGAAAATCTCTGCACTCCTACGTCAATTGACCCTTGACGTAGGAGTCAGACCAGAAAAGGCGCTCACTTCTACGTCAAACGAGGTTTCATATAGAAGTAGACCCAAGAAAAGTTTTACTTCTTCGTCAACGAACCCAACTTAAATAAGCAACTTTAGCTCTTAGGTAATGATAGTGCATTTATTTTAGTAAAAAATAGTTAAGAGTGTTATACTGAAAACGATTTCTCAGATAAAAGGAAGTGAGCTGACGAATATGAAAAGAATGTTTTTAGGTAAAAGTGAATTAATGATACCAAATATTGCGTTAGGATGTATGTCAATGGGGAATTTAACTCCTCAAGAAGCTAGCAAAGTTGTCAACAATGCGTTAGATTTAGAAATCGACTTCTTTGATTTAGCTGATATTTATGGCGGAGGAAAAGCAGAAGAAATGTTTGGGAAAGTGATCGAAATGGATCCTCCTATCCGCGAAAAAATGTTGATCCAATCTAAAGTTGGAATTCGAAAAGACAGTTATGATTTTTCGAAAAAACATCTATTGGAAAGCGTAGACGGCGTTCTTAAACGTTTGCAAACAGATTATTTGGATGTTCTGTTATTACACCGTCCAGACGCACTAGTTGAACCTGAAGTTGTAGCCGAAGTTTTTGATGAATTGGAAAGAAGCGGTAAAGTACGAAACTTTGGGGTCAGCAATCACAATCCGACTCAAATCGAATTATTGAAAAATTATGTCAAACAGCCTCTTGTTGCAAACCAAATGCAATTCAGCGTGGGACACACTGGAATGGTGGATGCCGGTATTAATGTGAATACGAAATTTGATAGTGGGATAGACCGAGATGGCGGAGTATTGGATTATAGCCGTATAGAAGACATGACCTTACAAGCTTGGTCACCGATAAAAAGTGGTGGTGAAATTTTTGTAGATAATGCAAACTTCCCAGAAATAAATGCTATTTTGAAAGAAATTGGAGGACGGTACGGTTTGTCTAACTCAGCTATGGCTATTGCTTGGATTTTACGTCATCCTGCTCATATGCAAGCTATTGTTGGAACGATGACACTGGAACGCCTGAGCGACTACGCTAAAGCCTCTGAAGTAAGTATAACGCATGATGAATGGTACGATATCTACCGAGCTGCTGGCAATAAATTACCATAAATGGGTAGCAGAAAATACTCTTGTAGCTAGTCTGAAATAAAAAAAGGATTCTTTTGACTTCAATCAAAAGAATCCTTTTTTTGCTGCTAAAATAACTAAATTGTCGCAATATTAAAAATAAATAAAAAAAGAAGATTAAAGACTTAAGAAATACCAAAAAATACCGATATGTTATTTAGCAATCGTTTATCTAAAAAAGACTCATGAAAACTTTCAATCAAATATACATCAGGTTGTGAAAAGAGTTCTTTTAAAGAAGAGATACATAGGGGGAATCATTAGTGAAGAAAAGACTTAAAAAGAATAAGAATGATAGAAAGAAAAGTATTAAGGTAGTCATTATTCCTACATTAATAGCTATGATTACCATACCGATTGTTATTGTGTTAGTCATGAATTATTACAGCACGCAAAACTTGTTGTCTCAACGAATCGAGCAAAGTGAAAAAAATCTAGCAACGCAATTTACGACCCAGTTAGACTGGATTGGTCTAGAACTAGAAAATACGATCAATGCTACGGCAGAAAAACCTGAATTTCAAGAACTTGTTGAAAATGAAGATATAAGTACAACCATTCAAGAAGAGCTACAGTTTGTTAAGACTAATAGTATGTACATAGGAAATACTTATTATGCTCCAGAAGGTCAAGCCATAATCGGCACCGTTGAAGATGTACCGGCAGACTTTGATGCGAGCTCAGCAATGTGGTACAAAAGAGCGGTGGAACGCAACGGAGCGTTGATTTGGAGCGAACCTTATCGAGATGCAGTTACCGGAATGATGGCAATGACCGTTTCCAGATCGATCATTGTCGATGATGTATTCTATGGCGTTTTAGCTATTGATTTGGATTTAGAGAGAATGAATAATTATTTAACATCGATCCAAAACGGAAATACAGGACACTTTTTTGTGGTTTCCGAAGCTGGGGATTATCTAATGTCTAATGACCCAGAAGAAGTTGGAACATCTATTGAGGATAGCAATTTGTTTAAAGAAGCGACTGAACAAACAGGCTTTATTCAAAATGAGCAAGAAATTGGCAGTTATTATAGTAAGGTCAGCCGTCTTGGCATGATCGTTTATGGCGTAGTTGGCGAAGATGAAATGGCTAATGAAGTCAATGCGACAAATCGAGCAGCTTTGATTGGTTTAATGATTGGAATCATTATCGCCGTTTTAAGTGCATTGCTGGCATCTAAGTACGTTATGACGATTACCACAACATTGACTAAAGCTTTCAATCAAGTTGAAGAAGGCGATTTAACGACTGAAATCACTGGAAATGATTTCAACATGTTGCCAGATAAACCTTTTTTCAATAAATTAGCAAAACCAAAAACTATCAATGAAAACAGTGATGAAATTGGACGAATCGCATTTGCATTCAATAAAATGATGCAACAATTCAGACAAATGGTTGGGAGCATTCAACAAAAGAGCAGTTATTTAACTGATATGACTCAAACATTGAATGATATTTCTAAACAAACGACTTCAGCAACAGAGGAAGTATCTGAAACAATCACTGGGATTGCTCAGGCAACAAGTATCCAAATGAAAGATACTGAAGAGACAGTAAACAAAATGGGAGATTTAGCGAAAAGCGTTGGTGAGATTGATCAAAATATCCAACAAATGGGGCAACACACGGATGATACAACGATTGCCAATGGGAGAAATAACCAAATGATGGTCGAGGTTCATGAGAATTGGGAAACGACGATCCAAACGATGGCTAGATTGGGCGAAAGTATTCATGCCGTAAATGAAGATATCCAAAACATTGAAAAAATCGTTAAAGTTATTGATGGAATTTCTGATCAAACCAACTTATTAGCGTTAAATGCTTCTATTGAAGCTGCTCGCGCAGGCGAAAGCGGCAGAGGCTTTGCTGTTGTGGCTAATGAAATCAGAAAGCTAGCTGAGAAGAGTGATGATTCAACAAAAGATATCGCGGCTATCATCAAAGGTATCCAAGAGAAATCAAATGAAATGGTCAGCAAAGTTGAACAAGCCCATTCAGAAAGTGAAACACAAACGCAAACAATCGATGAAGCAATCGATTCAGCAAATAAAGTAACAGACCAAATGGATAAACTGGTTGAAAGTATTTTAAATGTTGCCAGCTTAGGATTTGTCATCTCTGATAAAAAAGATGAAACGTTGGTAGCCATTGAAAACATTGCCGCTTCAGCAGAAGAAAACTCTGCTGGAACGCAAGAAGTATCTGCAAATGCAGAAGAAATTTTGGCTACGATGGAAGAATTTTCTTCAAGTATTGCCAAATTAGAAACCATTGCAAATGAATTAAAAGAAGAAACGGATCAATTTAAGTTAGCATAAGATAGCTATAAGAAAAACACGGATACGTGCATTCGGAAAAGAGTGTGCGTATCTAATAGAATAAATAGAGAACGTGGAGGAGTAGTGAAATGGAAAAGTTTGTTGTTTTTAGTAGCAGTGGCCAAAGCTTTGCCATTCCCATTGAAGTAACCGAAAAAATTATACATGTTGAAGAATTAACTCGCATCCCAGATACCTCAAGCTATGTGTTAGGTGCGATAGATTATGGTGAAGGAATTTTACCAATCGTTGATTTAGGCGAACGTTTTTTTCAAAATAAAACAGAAATCACGGCTGATACGAAAGTAATCGTCATCAATTGGCAAGAGAAGAAGATTGGGTTAGCGGTAGATAAAGTAACTAATATTCAATCATTTGAAAGTGCAGATCAAGAATCACCAGAAAATGCCGACCAAAAAGCGGCTAGTTATGTGGTGGCTTTTATCCGCACAGAAGAAGGCATCATTTTACAATTGGATGTAGATAGCATTTTTTCAAAAGATGGTGTGCAAGAATTGGTGTCATTAATCAATCGATAAAAATGGATAGGTTAGAGGAATGGTGAGAATGGATGGCAGATGAATTCAGAGTGGGTATTTCAGATTATAAGGTAACACAGCAGCCAAATTCCTTGATAACAGTGGGGCTGGGTTCATGTGTGGGGATCGCTATTTATGATCCTAAAACAAAAATTGGTGGATTAAGCCATATCATGCTGCCTGATAGTAGTGCTTTTAAAGAAGCTAACAAAATTGAAAAATTCGCTGATTTAGCCATTCCTCAGATGGTATCCGAAATAAATAAGCAAACAAACGGCAATCCGTTGGTTGCCAAGATAGCAGGCGGTGCGAGTATGTTTCAATTTTCTAAGGATCTTCCCCATGGAAGTATCGGAGATCGAAATGTGCTGGCTGTTGAAGCAGTATTGAAACAACTAGGGATTCCTTTATTAAACATTCATACTGGAGGGAGCATGGGCAGAACGAT
Source organism: Carnobacterium pleistocenium FTR1 (assembly GCF_000744285.1). NCBI lineage: Bacteria > Bacillati > Bacillota > Bacilli > Lactobacillales > Carnobacteriaceae > Carnobacterium > Carnobacterium pleistocenium. The sequence continues at coordinate 476,637 of NZ_JQLQ01000002.1, forward strand.
GATCGTCGATCTGGCCACCTTTACGGTAACGATTCGAATGGTGAATAGAGAAATAATTGTATTGTAAAAAGGGATAGGGGAGTAACAGATAGTGAACATAAAAGTATTGGTTGTGGATGATTCTCCTTTCATGAGAAAAATTATTACTGAAACAATAACAAGTATTGCTGGCTTGGAAGTTGTTGGTACGGCTAGAAATGGTCGTGATGCACTAAAGGCGATCCCGCTGCTTCAACCAGATGTCATCACGTTAGATATTGAAATGCCAGGATTGAATGGGTTAGAAACGCTTGAAATCATAAAAAGAGAACACGAAGTACCGGTTATTATGATGAGTTCATTCAGTGGAGAAGATAATACGATTGCAGCCCTTGATTTAGGCGCAATGGACTTCATTGAAAAACCGCTCGATATCAGAAACCAATCAGATGCATTTAAAAATGAAGTAGCTGATAAGATAAAACCCTTATTTGAACAGAAGAAAACGGATATACCAGTAGAAAAATCACTGTTACAACTAAATGGATTAGAAAAAAGGCTGCCAAATAAAATAAAAGCTATTGTGATTGGTGCTTCTACCGGTGGACCTAAAGCTTTATTTTCAATCATTCGGTCTTTACCGGATAACCTAAGCTTTCCTATTTTCATCGTTCAGCACATGCCTAAAGGTTTCACGACCTCCTTTTCTAAACGCTTAGATAAAGAATCGAGTGCAACAGTCGTTGAAGCAGAAGAGGGAATGGCAATAAGAGGAGGTATGGTATATGTTGCTCCTGGCGGGTATCATATGCTGATTGAAAATAACCAAATCAAATTAACTGAAACTGATAAGATTCACGGTGTGAGACCGGCTGTAGATTACTTGTTCGAAACCGCAGCTGAGGCTTACGGCAGTGGCTTGGCGAGTTTTATTCTAACGGGGATGGGTCAGGATGGAGCTCGTGGCTTAGCTAAAATAAAAAAAACTGGTGGATTTACAGTGGCGCAAAACCGAGAAACATCCATTGTTTATGGGATGCCGGGCAACGCGGTACAAAAAGGTGTTATTGATGAAATTGCGAGTCTAAATGAAATTTCAGAATTAATCAATTGGATGATAAGGGTGAGAGGCTAATGTTGAATTTCGAATTTTTTTATGCATGGACAAAAGAACATTTGAATATTAATCTAGATGGATACAAAGAAAAACAGCTTCAACGACGTATTGGAACAATCATGAAAAATACTGGCGCTGTGACGCTAGAAGAATATGCGCTTAAAATACAAGCAGATCCAATCGTTAAAAAGAATTTCCTGAATTACATTACGATCAATGTAACAGATTTCTTTCGTAATAGAGAAGTGTTTGATGAATTTGAAGAATTGATGGTAACGTACCTTGAACCGCGTTTTGGTCCTTTGAAAATTTGGAGTGCAGCGTGTTCTACCGGAGCAGAAGCCTATTCACTAGCTATGATCATGGACAACCATAACATTGCGCAAGCAGAAAAAATAACCGCTACGGATATTGATGAAACGATCTTAGCAAGAGCCAAAGAAGGTGTTTTTTCTAGTATGGAACTCAAAAATGTTGACGATGAAAATCGCAAAAAGTACTTCACTCATGAAAATCATACTTTTTACTTATCGAATCAAATCAAAAATAAAGTAGCTTTTAAAAAACATGATTTGATTGGAGATCGTTTTGGAAGAGACTATCACGTTATCGTCTGCCGCAATGTGACCATTTATTTCAAAAATGAAGTAAAAGAAGTGTTGTATCAAAAATTCAGTGATGCGCTCGTTCCAGGAGGATTGTTTTTCACAGGAGCCACCGAGACCATTTACAGCCCTGAAAAGTATGGCTTGATTAAACGTGCTTCATTTATTTATGAAAAAATCTAATTAGCAAATAAGAGAAGTAACGAAGGGGAGGGATACGATGGACGAAAATAGCAAATACCTCGATTTATTTTTTGAAGAAACAGATGAACATTTGCAAAGCTTGAATGAACAAGTCCTTGCATTAGAAATCAATCCAGAAGATTCCAGTATTGTAGACGTCATGTTTAGATCAGCTCACACCATCAAAGGGATGGCTGCGACCATGGGCTACGATACGATGGCTAAATTAACGCATAAAATGGAAAATGTCTTTGATCTATTGAAACAAAAAATCATTTCAGCCGATGGAACCTCGATTGCATTGGTCTTTGATTGTTTAGATACATTATCTGACTTAGTGGAAGATTTAAGAGAAGGCAATGAGGCAGAACGGGATATTACAACCCTTATTCAACGGTTGGATCATGTAGCTACAGGGGAAAGTGCAGTCGGTGCAGCTTCCGCAATCGAACAAGAAACGGGTTCATTGCTTGATCTAACGTTAGAAAAAGTCGAGGACTCAGATTTAATGATCATTGAAGCCGCTAAAGAAGATGGCTACAATGCATATGTGCTAGCTATTGGCATCGATGAAGACAGTTCAATGAAAAATGCGCGTGTATATCTTGTGATGAGCAAGTTAGAGCAACACGGAGATGTCTTGTACTCAGAACCGGGGACAGAAGTTCTAGAGAATGATGACTTTGGCAACATCTTCAAATTGATTTATGTCAGTAAATTAGATGAAGAAACGGTCCTTAACTTAGCATTAGACAATAGTGAAATTGAAGAAGTCTTGATTCAAACGATTCATCAAGCGGATGACTTGATTGTAAAAAAAGCAGCTGTTCAACCTGAACAACTGGAAGAAAAAAAATTGGAAGCAATCGTTGAAGCCATTCAAGCACCAACGAAAACAGCGACCAAAGGAAAAATGCAAAGTCATGTAGCAAATCAATCGATTCGAGTCGAAATTGGGAAATTAGATTCCTTTATGAATTTGGTTTCAGAATTGGTTATTTACCGCACACGACTAGAAGATTTAAGCGATCAATCATTGGTTTCTGAAATGAAAGAACCGCTTGAACATGTAGCAAGAATCAGTTCAGAATTGCAAGAATTGGTTCTGAAAATCAGAATGCAACCGGTCAGCACAGTGATGACTCGTTTCCCTCGCATGATTCGCGACTTAGGCAACGAATTAGGCAAAGAATTCGATTTAGTGATCGAAGGGGAAGATACCGAATTAGACCGGACAGTGGTTTCAGAATTGAGCGAACCATTGGTGCATTTATTGCGGAATTCGGCGGACCATGGGATAGAAATGCCAGAAGAACGTGTGAGACTAGGCAAAGATCCAAAAGGTCTGATCAAAATCACAGCTTATCAAGAAGGAAACCGAGTCGTATTGACGTTGACTGATGATGGCAAAGGCGTTAACCCAGTAATAATCAAAGAAAGTGCTGGACGAAAAGGCGTTTCAACTGAAGGAATGAGCGACAAAGAAATCCAACAATTGATTTTTCATCCTGGCTTTTCAACCGTTAAAGAAGTGACCAACATTTCTGGACGTGGTGTGGGAATGGATGCAGTCAAGCAAAAAATCACTGAATTAGGTGGAACCGTTGAATTAGAAAGTGTCGTTAATAAAGGAACAGTTTTTAAAATCAACTTACCATTGACTTTATCGATTATTCAATCACTGCTGGTAAAAGTTGGACAAGATGCGTTTGCCATTCCTTTAGGGATCATCAAAACAATCGTTAAGGTAACTGAAGAAGACATTATTCATGTGCACAACCGTGAAGTTTATAAATACGAAGGACTGGCTATTCCGGTCGTACGATTGAACAAAACACTAGGTATGGAGACAACAGAAGATTCCAACTTGCATTTGGTCTTGGTAAAACAAGGAGATAGCTACAGTGCTTTAGCAGTTGACGATTTGATTAGACAACAAGAAATCGTGGTTAAAAAACTGGGTCAAGAGTTGAATATGCTGAAAAATTACTTAGGGGCCACTATTCTAGGAGATGGCAGTATCATCTTGATTTTGGATGTGTCAGCCATTTGTAGTGAAAGAATGGGTGAAGCCAGTGGAGTCTAATTATTCAGCTACCGAATTAGATGTACTAAAAGAAATCATCAATATTGGCGGCGGACATGCCGCAACGAGTTTGTCTCAATTGATCGAAAAACCGGTCCATATGACGGTTCCAGTGATTGAAATGATGGCTTATGAAGATGTTTATGAGCAGATCATGGCTGAAGAAACGGTGATAAAAGCCATCATTATAAAAATGATGGGCGATGCAGAAGGCGTATTTTTATTTACAGTCGATCAGCAGTATTCAAAAGATCTAGTGTCGATGATGTTGCCAGAAAACACCCCTTATTCAGAAGCTATGGCTGATTCAGCCTTACAAGAGCTGGTGAATATATTGGTCAACTCATTTTTGAATGCGGTTATGAAATTAATAGACCGAAATTTGGTCACATCTGTACCAATTATTATTGAAGATATGTTTGGTGCGATCATGAGTAGCATCTATATGGAACAAAGTCAGTATGATAATGCCATTATGATTATAAAAAATGAATTTTATTATTTAGGAGATCGATTAGAATCTTCATTGTATTTTGTCCCGAAACCAGGGATAATAGATAAGATGTTAAAAGCACTAACAGTTTGAGAGGAGAAATACAAATGACAAAAAATGTAATGATCGTAGACGATGCAGCCTTTATGAGGATGAAACTGAAAGATATTTTAGAGAAAAATGGCTACAATGTAGTAGCAGAAGCACAAAATGGGCTTGAGGCTGTTGAAAAATACAAAGCTGAAAAACCAAATTTAGTTACGATGGATATTACGATGCCTGAAATGGATGGGGTAGATGCTTTAAAAGAAATTAGAGCATTTGATCCAGCAGCTCGCGTGGTAATGTGTAGTGCAATGGGCCAACAAGGCATGGTTATGGATGCAATTCGTTCTGGAGCAGTCGATTTTATCGTAAAACCATTCGATAGTGATCGTGTAATCAAAGCTCTAGACAAAGCCAGTTTGTAAAGGTGACAAAAATATGCAGATGATAATATTTACGCTAAACGAAAAATATTATGCTTTTTCTTCCGAAAACGTTGAAGAAATAACAACTAAAATGGCTTGTGCCCCAGTCCCTCAATCTCCAGCTTGGGTACAAGGTCTCGTTAACTTGCGAGGAAATGTGATAACCTTGATAAATTTATCTAAATTACTTTCTCCCACTGATGAAACAAAAGAAATATGGTACAATAATATTATCATTGTGAAAAATGATGAGGAAAAAGTAGCATTTATGGTGGATGATGTTGCATGGGTATTGGATATTGAACCGTCGGCTATTCAACAGTTGGACGAACAACTTGACGATTTTGTGTCAAGTGTGATCCAAGTGAAAGACCAAATAGTGAGTGTCATCAACATGGAGAAACTATTTTTATAAAAAATGAGGGATAACTAGTGAAACAAGTTCTATCACAGCAAGAAATTGACTCGTTATTGAAGGCAGTAGAAAGTGGAAAAATCGATACTTTAGATTTAGATGACGATGATCAAGAAAACAAAGTTAAGTTGTATGACTTTAGGCGCCCTGTTCGGCTAGCGAAGGAATACATAAGTACCTTAAATATGGTCTTTGGAGAGTTCACTAAGATCGCTAGCAATATGTTGTCCACTCAAGTCAGAACCAATATAACCGTACAGCTAGCTTCAATCGAACAAGTCAGTTTTGATGAGTTTTTGCACTCGGTCCCTCGTTTTACGTTGATGGGTTTATTCCGTTCATCTCCTTTAGAAGGGACACAAATTATTGAAATCAGTCCGCAACTTTGCTTACAATTGGTTGATCTATTGTGCGGTAGTTTAGAAATTCGCGACAGCAAAGAGGAAATAACAAAAGAAAGTTTTACGGATATTGAGATGGCTATTTTAGACGAAGTATTAACCAATTTTGTCCATTCATTTGAATTGGCTTGGCGTGAGGTAGTGAAAATCGAGAGCGCATTGGAGTCAACCGAAACCAATCCGCAAATGATGCAAACCATGTCGCCAAATGAACCAGTCGTTTTGGTGACGTTTACGGTTATCGTGCATAATATTCGCACGTTTATCAATTTATGTGTTCCTTATATCTTTTTTGAAGGGATGCTAGATAAATTAAGTTTACGCAATTGGTTCCATTCTGAAAAAGAAACGGACCATTCTGATAGTGGAAAATTAGAAAAAAATCTACAGGCTGCCCCAGTAAACATGGAAGTACTTTTAGGAGAAACAGTCATGACGTTGGAAAACTTTCTACATCTAGAATTGGGCGACATCATTCCTTTGGATGGTAAGACATCTGATCCGTTGATCTTGACAGTGGAAAAATTTCCACGGTATTATGTTAAACCCGGACTAAAAGGAAAAAACATGGCGGTTGAAGTATTACAGTATATTGGAGGAGAGACAGACGAATGAGCAGTGGAAAATTAACGCAAGAAGAAATTGATGCAATGATGAGTGGAAATGTACCTACCCCTGAGCCAAAATCAACGGATACCCTTGATCAAACACAAATAGATATTGTTGGAGAAATCGGAAACATTTCCATGTCTCAAGCTGCTACAACCTTGTCTGCTATTTTAAATCGCCGCGTAACGATCACGACTCCCGTTGTGTCTACTCTGAAATTCCAAGAGATCCTCAACGAAAGTATGACACCAAAAGTGGTGACAACGATCGAATTCAAAAAAGGAATAGTTGGCAGCAACTTATTGATGATGAATGAAAGAGATGCCATTATTATCGCTGATCTAATGATGGATGGTGATGGAGACGCTGAAGGAAAAGAATTTACGGAACTTGAATTGAGTGCGGTAGGAGAAGCCATGAATCAAATGATGGGTTCTGCTGCAACGGCGATGGCTACGATGCTAGAACGGATTGTAGATATTCTCCCACCTGAAGTTGAAGTGTGGAAAGATCAAGAAAGTGTTAATTACGATAAAATCAGCGGTGACACTGTTGTGTGTAAGATTGCTTTTAAAATGGTCGTAGATGGATTGATTGAAAGTGAAATCATGCAAATCTTCACGCTTGAAACCGTTCGAACGATTTCAAGTATCGTCTTAGCGGATGAAGGAGAAGTCATCCAAGATCGCCAAGTGCCTAAGACGGAAGAGATGAAGGCACCAATTCAACCAGCTGCTAGTCAACCAACGCAAAGTAACGAAGGCAAAATTGGCATCCAAAAACCGGAGTTTCAAGAACTAACGCATGCTGGCAGTTTGAAAACGCCGCGCAATTTGGATCTGATCATGGATGTGCCATTGCAATTTAGTGTTATGTTGGGTGAGAGCAAAAAAACTATCAAAGACATTTTATCACTTGGAACTGGTTCAGTTGTTGAATTGAACAAGATGACTGATGAGCCATTGGAGATCTATGTAAATGGCAAATTGATCGCTGAAGGTGAAGTTGTTGTAATCAATGAGAGCTTCGGAATTCGGATCACCAATATCTTAAGTAAAGAACAACGAATCAAACATTTGAACTAATCCGGTGAAATACTGGTTTAACGCAATGTATCTAGCAATATAAAAAAACTTAGCATGTATCAAAATGGCAAAGGAGTCAGGACAAATTGTTCTGGCTTTTTTATTTTTTGCTTGAATAATGGAAAGGTAATTGCTACTATAGAAGAGTCTAGTCAATGAACGGATATACATAAGAAAAATAAAGTTACTTAATAAAAAGTGTCAGTGTTTCAAAAGAAATTTCTTTTGGAATGAACGGGTTTGCTTATGAAGCCATGGGAGCACCTGAAGCCTGAAAACCACAGTCTTAAGGTTTTCAAGCTTCAAACACAACGTAATCGCTGAAGCATTAACGCTGTGTAATTCACTTTGAATCCTTACATGGCTACAAGCAACCCTATTCTGTCAGAAATTTCAAGTAAGTGATGCAAATTAGTTATCAACACTAAAAATAGCGACTTATGATGTTTTTCAAAAGTAATTTCTTTTGGAATAACGGGATTGCTTGTGAAACCATGGGAGCACCTGAAGCCTAAAAACCATAGTCTTAAGGTTTTCAAGCTTCAAACAGAGCGTTAGCGCTCTGTAATTCACATTGAATCCAATACATGGCTACAAGCAACCCTATTCCGTCAGAAATTTCAAGTGAGTAATGCAATATATCTATCTAATGCTAAAAATTGCAGACGGCTATTTTAGCTAAAAGACTTAAGTATCTTAAAAACCTGCCGATAGTAAATATGTAAGGCATAAACTGCCAGTAACCAAACTCAAAACTCAAATCCAATAATAAAAAAGAGACTAAAGTATGAGAAAGGAGCACTAACCATGAAAATAGGAAATAATGGCTATAATCAATATGTTAATACTGTCCGTCAAAACCAAGAGAATGCTCACAGCAAAGGATTAGCTAAGACAAATGTGAGTGAAACAGTTAATGAAGAATCCGTAACAGTCAATATATCTGATGCAGCTAAACAACTTGCAAAAGCTAAAGCAACTGACAACGCAGCGATGACACCAAATGTAGAATCTATTAAAAAAGCTGTATTGAATGGCACTTATAATGTGTCACCTGAAAAAATTGCGAGTGGCATGATACAAGCAATGAACAATCAAAGAGAGTTCATAGAGTAATGAGTAAAAAAGCGAGAGCACTCAATACGCTAATCCAATTTAAAACCGTATTAATGGATGAAAAAAACGCGCTGATCAAAAATGACAGTGCGAAAGTAAAAGCACTTGTAGAACAAAAACAGACCTTTTTAGATAGACTTCCCACTTTAACGACTGATGGGTTGAAAAAAGAAGACCTGATCGGAGTGGTTGAAGAGATCAAAAACCTACAACAAACCAATTTGGTTCTAACGCAGCAAGTCATCAGTTACCAAGAAATGATGATGAAAGCTATTAGTACAGGGGTCAAAAAAGGTAGCTCTACTTACTCCAAACGGGGAGATTACAGTGCCGCACAACAAGCCAATCTAATTGATCAATCCCTATAAAGAGGTGAAAGAATGTCAGGTTTATTTGGAACATTAAACAATGCAACTAAAGGGTTGAATGTGCAGCAATCTGCTTTGCAGACAACCAGTCACAATATTTCAAATGCAAATACAGAAGGCTACTCTAGGCAAAAAGTTACAATGGTAGCAGACAATCCGTATACTCTTGGCGGAATCGGCCAAGTGGGTACAGGAGTTAGAATTGCGTCCATTGATCGAATCGTTGATCCGTATGTGAACAACCAATTGCGAAATGAAAACTCTTCTTTAGAAATGTATAGCCAAAAATCAGATGTCTTAGGTCAATTGGAAGGGATCTTTAATGAACCTTCAACAACTGGCTTAAATAATAATTTGAGCGAAGTCTTTTCTTCTTGGACTTATTTAGGCTCTAATCCTGAACTTGCAACGGCTAAAACAATGGTGGCTCAAAATTCTGAAACGTTTACTGATACTCTTCACCATATGTCAAATCAAATCGATAATCTACATGACGGTACAGTTCAAGATATTGAAAAAAATGTTTTAGATTTTAATTCAAAAGTAGCGCAATTAGATTCATTGAACAACCAAATTTTTAATGTAACGTCTCAAGGTCAAGCACCGAATGATTTATTAGACCAGCAAGATAAATTGTTAAAAGAATTAACAGGTATTGCTGGAGTTGAAGCCAGTTACGATAAATTTAACCGAGTAAGTATAACGGTTGGTGGACAATCCGTTCTAACCGAAGATTCAATAGCTGAGTTGAGTGTTGGAACAGACCCAACAGATGGTCAATTAAGTGTCGATGGAGAACCTATCGCTATTACATCTGGAAACATAAAGGGCTCGCAAGAAGCTTTAACAGAAATTGACACTAAAAAACAAGAACTAAATGATTTAGCTTTTACTTTTGCGACAGCTGTAAATAAAATACACAGTGACGGTGGAACAGGTGCTGATTTCTTTGAATTGGGATCAGGAGATGATTACGCCGCTTCTATTCAAGTGAATCAAGAAATTCTAGATGATGTTTCAACAATCAATGCAGGGAAAAATCTTTCTGGAGTTGTTAGTGGAGATGGTACACGTGCTCAAGCGATTGCTTCGTTGCAAAATACCAAACTAGATTACTCTAGTGACCAGGCTGGAATGACTTATGATAAAGACACTATGACATTGTCGATTATAAATTCAACAAAAGGTTCAACGGTTTCCGGTGCTTACAATGATAGTGTCACGCAAATGGGAATTGTGAAGCAACAATCGGATAACATGGTCGATAGTCAAGGAAGCTTAGTCAGTCTGCTTGAAGCCCGTAGAGATTCCGTTTCAGGTGTTTCAATCAATGAAGAGGTAACCAATACGATTACGTATCAAAGTGCTTTTGAAGCCAATTCTCGCATTATTTCAGTGGTTTCAGAAATGCTCGATACTTTGATCAACCGAACGGGGGTATAATAAATGCGGGTAACTGATTCGTTAATGTCGAAAAACTTTTTACGCAATCTTTCGGCTAATACAGAAAACGTCATGAAATACCAAAATCAATTGTCTACGTTAAAAGAAGTCAGCAAACCATCTGATGATCCTTTGAAAGTATCAAAAATTTTAGATTTAAACAACTCAATTATTCAAAATGATCAATATAAAACAACCATCAACGATGCCATTCAATGGACAAATGTACAAGATTCTGCATTGAGCAGTGCAACAGAATCGATGCAGCGAATCAAAACCTTGATTCAATCTTCAGCTAATGATACGCTTAGCCATACCGATCGCCAAGCCAATAAAGCCGAGATTGAATCTGAAATCAGAGGGACTGTTGATGCATTAAATACTAATTTTGGCGGACGATATGTCTTTGCTGGTATGAATACAACAGAAAAGCCGTTTGAAGTAACTAGTGTAGACGGTGAAATCACGGGTATTACTTATCATGATGGAGTACTCGATGATAATGCAAGTGGCAATTTGTCACGCGAAATTGCACCAGGTGTTTTAGTTGAACTGAATACAGATGGCCGTAATTTTATGAACGAACAAAATACGGAGGGAACAGATAATTTAGGTACCTTCTTTTCTGAGGTGTTGACTGCTTTAGACTCAGATAATACAGAAAAACTATCCAGCTTATTAGGCAGAGCTGATCAAGAAATCGAAAATATAGTTTCTAATCGCGCAAAAACAGGCTCTATCTATAATCGTTTGAATGCAACATTAGAACGTAACGATAGTGAAAAGTTAAACCTAAAAACAATGTTATCTGAAAATCAAGATATTGATTTAGCAGAAAAATACATGGAGTATACGATGGAATCAACGGCCTATCAAGCTGCTTTATCAATGGGAACAAAAATATTGCAAACTAGCATACTGGACTATCTATAAGATAGTTCAGTATTTTTTTAACTTTAATTATAAAATGACTTAACTCTTCATTAACTCTGCCGATATAAGGAATATAAGGCAAGATTCAAACAGAAGTTTAGTATGTTAAGTAAGAATAAAAGAAAAAATAAAAACATCCTTAACAGATAATGAAACCTGCCGATATAAGAGGTATAAGGCAACATAAACATAAAATAGACTTTAGGAGGAACACAATCATGAGAATTAATACAAATACAGCAGCAATGAATACTTACTCTAACCTTACTTCAGCTAACGCTTCAAAAAGTAACTCACTAGCTAAACTATCATCAGGTTTACGCATCAACAAAGCAGGAGATGACGCAGCAGGTTTAGCAATTTCAGAAAAAATGAAAAATCAAATTTCAGGTATGACTCAAGCTTCACGTAACGCACAAGATGGAATTTCATTAATCCAAACAGCTGAAGGTGCTTTAGGTGAAACACATAGTATCTTAAATCGTATGCGTGACTTGACAGTTCAATCTAAGAATGGCACTAATACAGATGAAGATACAAGCGCTATCCAAAAAGAAATGGACTCTCTTTCATCAGAAATCGGACGTATTGCTGAAGACACTCAATTTAACTCAAAATCTCTATTGAATGGTGGTACGGAAGGTTCAAGTTTTACTTTCCAAATTGGAGCTAATGCTGGGCAAGAAGTTGGTCTAGATATTAAAGACATGTCTACTACCGGTTTAGGATTATCTACTAGCATGTCAGTCGGAGCTAAAGCTGCTCTTGACTTAGAAAAAGCAACAGAAGCATCGGATGCAGCAACATCAGCACAAACTGCTACTGCGGGAAACTTGACTAGTGCAACAACAAACAGAACAAATGCACAAGCTGCTTTAGATGCAGATCCGGGTAATGTAACACTTACTGAAACTAGAGATGCAACGATTATAGCAGAAGCAGAGGCAAAGTTGTTAGATGATAATGCAAAAGAAGTTAAAACAACAACAACAGATACATTAACTAATGCAACAAGTTATAATACAGCTAATTCAACAAATACTGAATTAATAAGTGTAAGTAAATTGAAAGTTGCTAATACAGTTGATACTGAAGGAAATGTTGTAGGAGAAAAATTAACCGCTGCAGACTATGATAAAGTAATCGAAACAATCGATTCAGCAATTAAATCAGTCTCTGAAGAACGTGCTAACTTAGGTGCTGTTCAAAATCGTTTAGATCATACTGTTTCTAACTTAGCTACAACAAAAGAAAATTTATCTGAAGCTAACTCTCGTATTACTGACGTAGATATGGCTGAAGAAATGATGAGCTTCACTAAATCAAATATCCTTTCTCAAGCTTCAACTTCAATGTTGGCTCAAGCAAATCAAATGCCACAAAGTGTTCTTTCATTATTACAATAATAATCAGATACTAATTAAAAAACACAACAAATAAAAAGCGGGCGTTGTGCCGGCTTTTTATTTATAGTAAACTATATGATGTTGAGAAATGGAGTTGTCAGATATGGATATCATACAGCCTATCCCTAAATCTCTTCAGATTCGTCCCCTTGAATCGAGTCTGATTCATCAATCCGATAGACAATATTCACACACAGAAGAAATGTCAGATGTAGAAGAAAGACAAGAGCCAATTATTGATTCTGAAATTACCAAAGAAGAAATAGAGCAAACGGTCGAAAAAGTTAACCATTTTTTAATAGGGTTAAAAACGCAATTTGATTATAAAATCCATGAAGATACTGGCAGAACAGTTGTCAGGTTGATTGATAAACAAACAGAAGAAGTAATAAAAGAAATTCCACCAGAAAGAATGCTCGATATATTAGCAAGTATTTGGGATTCAGCAGGAATTTTATTGGATCGAAAGGAATGAAATTATGGCTGGTAGTATTAGTTTTTTAGGCTCTTATTCAGGGATTGATACGGCAACAATTGATTCATTGATTGAAGCTGAATCTGGTAAGCTTGTTCAGTACTCAAATAAACAAACAGGCATTACAGCAGAGAAAAATGCTTGGAAAGACATCAATACACGCTTAGATAGTTTGTATTCTAAGCTAGGTACTCTTGAAAAAGACGAGACTTTTCAATCAAAAACGACGACTTCAAGTGATGCAACTAAAGTTGCTATCACGGCAGGCACGAATTCAGTAGCGAGTAATTATAGTATTGAAGTAACTCAATTAGCGACTTCAAACCAAGCAATTTCAGGTATGTTTACGTTACCAGAGGGTGGAACAATTGATGGAAGTCTAGGATTGATTGGGACCTTTACTGGTATTAGTCAATCAACTCGTACTGAAGTAGAAGGTGAGTCGACTATTGGAAACTTTGAAATTAGTATTGCAGCAGAAGATAGCCTAAAAGATATTGTTGGAAAAATCAATGAAAATTCAAAGGAATCAGGAATAGAAGCAAAAATTGTGGATAACCATATTGTAATGACAGATAGTAAAATGGGCGAACGAACGATGATGTTTGGTGGTGTATCAACTGATGACGAAGGAATTGAAAATGGTAGTATGGCTGAATCATTAGGTTTTAGTCTTGTTGATGATGCTTATAAAGGTGGTCAATCAGCTGAACTTACGATAGATGGTATTGCCATTACACGCGATACGAATAGCATCACAGATGCTGTGGAAGATTTAACTATTGAACTAAAGGGTTTAACGGAAGCTTCGAAACCTGTTGCGATTGGCATCAAAGAAGATACTAGTACCACGGTTAAAGCATTTCAAGCGTTTGTGGATCAATACAATTCAACCTTATCTTTTATTGGCGATCAACTAGATGTTGGCGATCCTTCTGCTGAAGGCAATAGTACTGGAGCTTTAGTAGGGGACAGTTCTTTGATGCGGTTGCAATCTAGCCTACGTTCGTTAATGAGTCAAAATGTCAATTCGGGAAATGATGCATACAATAATTTAGAATCTATTGGAATTTCCGTAGACCGTTTTGGGGCTGCTACTTTAGATTCAGATAAATTAAAAACGGCTTTAGCAGATGATCCAACGGCTGTGAAGAAAATGCTGTTCCAAACCACTTCTATTGATGCAATAAGTACGGATGAGGCTGGTGTTTTAACGACGGTCACAACTGAAACTGAAGTGGGTATGGCGCAAAAAATGCGTTCATTAGTGGATACGTATATTTCAGATGAAACGGGTATTATTGCAACTAAATCGAACACCTATGATAAGTCATTAAAAGACCTCTCCAGCAGTATTACAAAATTCAATGAACGATTAGAGAAAAAACGTGAAAACTATGTGGCAATGTTTACTCGCTTAGACTCGGCTATGATGGAAGCAGAATCGCAATTAGCTTACTTGCAAAGCCAATTTAGCACAACTGAGTAAATTAGTTAGTAATCTAAAAATCTATCATTTTTAGTGTTAGTGGATTGGGTGAATCACTTACTTGAAATTTCTGGTGGAATAGGTTTGCTTGAAAGCCTGAAGATTTGTTTTTGACTTCAGGTGTTCCCTTGGCTCTCCACAAGCAAACCAGTTCATTCCAGAAGAAATTTCTCTTGAAACCCGAAACTTGGTAAGTAATCAATTAAGAAAGGAGTTTTCATTATGACAACTGATATCGAATGGGCTGAATTGCGAACAAATGTGTTGGAGAATATTCTGGTTCTAATGGAAACATGGACTGGGGATCCGGATGAGGCGGTGGCTATCATAGCTGGGAATCAACCGAATTTGGATCAGTTAAAAGCGATTGAGCAACAATTGAGCGAGGATGCAGCGTTTGGGTATACACCTGCTGAAACAAAACTGCTTACGATTATTATTCCTAAGCAACAACAAATGATGGCTGCTATTCGGGGCGAAAAGCTAAAGTTAATGGATAAAATGAAACAAATCAATCAAAAAAATAAAGTTAGAGATAATTATGTATCGGTGAAACAGGAGCCGGTATTTGTAGACAGAGGCATTTAATCGTAGAGTAGGAGTGAAATAGAATGTATCAAAAAAATGGATCAGCGATTTACAAAGAGAATCAGATTTTAAATGCATCGCCAAAAAAATTGATTGTCCTTTTATACGAGGGTTGCATCAAAAATTTGAAATTGGCTGAATTACATATCGCTGAAAAAAATATTGAAAAAACAGGTCAGGCTTTGATCAAAGCACAAAACATCATTGCTGAATTAATGAATACGTTAAACTTTGAAAAAGGTGGAGAGGTCGCAGAAAATCTATACCGGATGTATGAGTACCTCGCTAGCGAATTGATTAAAGCGAATGTATCGAAAAATGCAGAGGATGTAAAACGTAGCCGTGAATTGGTAAAAGAATTACGCGATGCTTGGATTGAAATGGACTAATTTAGCAAAACGACAAGTGTTGCTTTTTGGACACATTTTAAAAACAGTCGAAATCAAACAAGTAATTAAATGACCCACCTCCACCTTACTTGGGAAGAGTAAGGTTTTTTGTGTTAGAATTGGAGAGTAAAAGCATTTTTGCTTTGATGATCAAACAAGTGGAAAATACTTAGAGAAAACTAATATTGATAGAAAACAGTATTGTTTCTTTAATGAACGTAATGTTTCTGTAAAGTCTATTGCTCAATAAAAAAAAATCATATATACTTTCTAAGTATTGATATAATTGATTAATTACTCAAAAAAACGAAAAATAACCGAATAAAAATCAATAACGTTTGTATTTTATAGATGATTATGCATGAGTACAGCAATTTCTTAAAGCCAACAAAGTAAAAAAACGACATATGGAGGGAAAGATCATGAGTGACCCTACTTATAATTTGATGAAAAATGCATTAGATGCAGCATCAATGAGACAAGAAATGATTTCAAGTAATATTGCTAATGTGAATACGGATGGTTATAAAGTAAACAAAGTAGCCTTCGAAAGTATTTTAGAAAATGTTTCAAACGGTACCGCATTAAATAAAACAGATGATTTACATATGGGTTTCGAAAGTTTAACTGATGTGACGCCAGTTGTGTCAAAAAGAACCAATACGTCAGTAAAAGAGAATGGCAACAATGTTGATATCGATATCGAAATGGCTGAAGAAGCTAGCAATAGCATTTATTACAATGGGTTAGTGACGCAATTAAACGCTAAGTATGCTATGTTGCGTAGTGTAATTACGAAGTAGTGATTAAAAAACGAAAGAAGGTATAAGGATGTCGATTTTTGATTCTATGCAGATAAATGCGAGTGGATTAAGTTTAGAACGATTGAAGTTAGATACGATCTCAACCAATATTGCGAATGCAAATACCACAAGAACAGAAGACGGAGAAGGTCCTTATTTAAAAAAAGAAGTGGTTTTTGAAGAGAGTTTAAAACAGGTTGAAGCATCTTTAGCTGGTCAAGGGACCAAAAAAAGTTTTGGGGTCCAACCAACTGAAATTAGTGAAAATACAGAAGATATCGTTATGGAATATGATCCAACGCATGCAGATGCCAATGAAGAAGGCTACGTTCAGCAGTCAAACGTAAATATGGCAGATGAAATGGTCGATATGATGACCACTTTGCGAACCTATGATGCCAATGTGACGGCTATGAATGCCAGCAAAGAAATGCTGTCAAAAGCCTTACAAATCACAATCGGTTAATAAATCAACTTAGAGGAGAATTTAAATGAATGTAGACGCACTTCTTAGCAACTTAGTAAATGGTCCTGTCCAACCAGATTTAACCAGTGGACTAAATGCCTCAAAAGATGAAGCAGCAGGTAGCTTATCCTCATTTTCAGGAATGTTAGAAAACGCAATGACTTCATTAAATGACCAACAAGTAGCAGCGGATCAAGGTGTGCAAGGCTTGATCACTGGAGACACAGATAATCTACATAATGTAATGATCCAAACGTCCGAGGCACAATTGTCATTAGAAATGGCCTTGCAATTAAGAAACAAAGGTCTGGAAGCGTATAACGAAATAAAAAATATGCAATTTTAATGAGTACTTGGAGGAGTTAGGTTAATTATGGATGGAATAAAGAAAATTTGGACGGGAATTAAGGACGGTTGGACTAATCTTGGCAAAAACAAACGAATCGGACTGGTTTTGGTTCTTTTTCTTGTCATCAGTATAGTAACCGGCCTAACTTACTACACACAAAAAGTAGAGTATGCCACACTCTTCTCAGATTTAGAAGAAGCAGATGCAGGTACGATTGTAAATGATATTAAAACAAAAGGGATCGCTTATAAGTTAGAAGATAATGGAACAACCATTCTCATTGATCAAGCCCAGGTTGATACATATAGAATTGAATTAGCCGTAAATGATCTTCTGCCAAAAAGTACGACTGGTTTTGAAATTTTTGATGAAACCAGTATGATGGCCACGGATGAAGATCGTAAAATCATGTATCAAAGAGCAGTCACAGGAGAATTGGAGCAGTCCATCTCGGCGCTTGACTTCATTGAAGAGGCAAAAGTACTGTTATCGCTACCCGAAGACAGTGTTTTTACAAATGAAGAAAATCAATCAAAAGCTTCAGCTTCTGTCGTATTAACTCCGCTAAGTGGGACTCAAGTTCCTGTTTCGGCTATTCAAGGAATCGCGTCATTGATTTCTGGAGCAGTCGATAATTTGCCCAAAGAAAACATTAAAATTGTCGATACAGCCGGCAATTTATTAAGCGCGGCGTTAGAAGATGAAGCAAACTTAAATGCGACCGATCTGGTCAGTAAATACCAAGCAATTACCAAAAGTTATGAAGAAGAATTGGAACAAAAGTTGCTTCAAACGCTAGCTCCCATCTATGGAATCGATAAATTGACTATTGCCGTAAATGCCGACATGAATTTCGACTCCAATGAAAGTGAAATCATCAATTACGGTGACTCTTCTGTCCGTAGTGAAACCGTTTCTGCAGGCGGGCAGACTATTGATGTTGAAGAAGGAGAAGGGTTCGACAACAGTATCAACCAAGTACAAAGCGGGGAAGATGGCGGCACTGCTGCCTATGACCGAACCACGAATTATGAACTGAATTCAGAAACCACGAACACGATTAAAGCCCCTGGGGAAGTAGAAAAACTAAGCGCTTCCGTTATTTTTGACGGCAATTTAAGTCCGGATGACCAAGCATCCTTAGAAGCTATCGTGGCCACTACTATTGGTACCATTGAGGAACGCGCCGATGTAGTCACCGTACAAGGAATCGATTTCGCTGCTGTTGAAGCAACCGAAGAGGCAGAAACAGAACCATTGAATAGCAGTATCCGAGATATGCTTTTACGTTATTGGCCTTACCTAGTGGGA
Source organism: Carnobacterium pleistocenium FTR1 (assembly GCF_000744285.1). Lineage (NCBI taxonomy): Bacteria > Bacillati > Bacillota > Bacilli > Lactobacillales > Carnobacteriaceae > Carnobacterium > Carnobacterium pleistocenium. Next base: position 495,216 of record NZ_JQLQ01000002.1, read on the forward strand.
GGAGCCGTTCTTTTAAGTCTGTTGATTTTCATCATTCTTTTGATGCGTAGACGCTCAGATGACGATGAATTGGATTTCTTTGATGAGGAAGAACCAGAACCAGTCGCAAGACCGGTACGACCCGCTCAACCTACAGCGGATCAAATAGCAGCAAAAGAAAGAGCTGAAATGAAAAAAGAACTAAATAAAAATATGTCCGTAAAAGAAAATACCGTTAGAGATTATGCTAAAGAAAGTCCAGAAGGCGCAGCTGATTTGATTAAAATTTGGATGAAAGATAAGTAGGTGAAGTTATGAGTGAAGTAGATGGGTTAAAAAAAGCGGCTATATTACTGATATCGTTAGGCTCGGAAACATCAGCCAAGATCATGAAAAATTTACCGGATAGGTACATTCAAAAAGTGAGTTATGAAATAGCCAATATTGATCAGGTGAATCCAGAAGAACGAGATTCAGTTATCAATGAATTTATCGAGATGTCTCAAGCAAGAGAATACATGATTGAAGGCGGAATCGACTACGCTAAAAATTTATTGAATAAAGCAATCGGTCCTCAAAGAGCTAAAGAAATCATTGATATGTTGAATCAAATTCAATTGCGAGAACGTCCCTTTAATATTGCCCGCAAAGCCGATCCGCAACAGCTGATCAATTTATTATTAAACGAGCAACCGCAAACAGTCGCTTTGATTTTGTGCTACATGCAGCCGGAAAAAGCAGCGGTGATTTTGTCTGAATTCCCGATTGAAATGCAGTCGCAAATTGCTGAACGAATCGGAACGATCACAAGTACATCTCCAGCTATTATTGAGAAAATTGAAAAGGTTATTGAAAACAAATTCTTCACGTACATTGAAAATGATTTGGAATCCGTCGGTGGCGTTCGTACATTGGTTGAAATCTTGAATTCTGTTGGCAGAAGTACCGAGAAAAATATCATTAGTGTATTGGAAAAAAGACAACCCGAATTGGCTGAGGAAATCAAAGCTAGTCTGTTCACCTTTGAAGACATTATTACGCTTGAAAAAGGCGATGTCCAAAAAGTTCTTAGAGACGTTAATAATGATGACTTGGCATTGGCTCTTAAAGGAGTATCGGATGAAATCAAGAGCTTCATTTATACCAACCTCTCCATTCGTGCAGTTGAGACGCTTAAAGAAGATCTTCAATTTATGGGACCTATTCGCTTATCAGCCGTTGAAGAAGCTCAACAACGTATTGTGACCGTGATTCGTCGCTTAGATGAAAAAGGCGAGATCTACTTGAGAAGAGGCGATCAAGATTCTATTATCTCATAATATCATCAAGCAAGGACAGTCGTTTACTCAAGAAAACCGGTCATTTATCCAAACAGAAATGACTATCGCAAAAATACCAAAAGAAGCAGATCAAGAGCATCTAAGTGGACAACCAGTAATAGAACCTATTGAAGTCATGCAAGCGAAAGTTTTATTAGATGAAACACATGCAAAAAAAAAAGTGATCCTTTCTGAAGCGCAAGAAGAAGCGAAACAACTGAAAGAAAAGGCTGAAAAAAAAGGGTTTGAGGAAGGCATGGCACAAGGATACGAAATGGGCTATGCAGCTGGCATGAAACAAGCTGAAGAAGAAAGCCAGCGCATGAAAGAATCGATCTACAGCATGCTGAATGAAGCCAAAGAAGTGGTTGAGAGTTATTACCAAGCTAAAAAAATCGACTTCATCGAACTTGCGGGGCATATGGCTGAAACCATTGTTCATAAAAGCATTGATGTGTCATCGGATCAAGTGATGGATCTGATCAAACCGGTCTTACATCGTTTGAAACGAGAAGATCAATTTATTACGTTGATGGTCAGACCCGAACAAAAAGAGTTGGTTAAAGAAAAGGTAAAAGAGTTTGAAAAAGAGAACCAAGATATTCGGTTTGCAGTACTGTCAGATAATACCTTAGATAAAAATGGGTGTATCGTTGAAAACGCCCATGCAATCGTTGACCTACAAGTCAGGAAACAATTAGACTCGATGATAGATGAGATGAAGAATGCGGGGTGATACTAATGTTTGATATTCCTTTTGAAACGTATCATAACCAATTGAATCGGAAAAGCTATTACTTAAAGATGGGGAAAGTCAGTCAAGTGACGGGTCTGATTATTAAAGTAGAAGGATTAGATGCATTTGTCGGCGAAGTGTGCGAGATATTGATCAAATCATCTGGTAGAGTGGCGCTGAGTGAGGTCGTTGGTTTCGTGGATGAAATGGTCTTACTGATGCCGCTGGATGAATTAGAAGGCATCGGACCAGGTTGTTTAGTTAAACCGACGGGCAAAACGCTAAAAGTTGAAATCAGTGAAAAATTGCTTGGCAATACGTTAGATGGTTTAGGTCGACCAATGGATACCTCTTTGGTAGTAGATGGTGTGTTTTATGATGTCAACCGCAGCTCGCCAAATCCTTTTAAGCGTAAAAAAATCAAAGATGTTATGCCGACAGGGATAAAAGCGATTGATGGAACATTGACTGTTGGAGAAGGACAACGAATCGGAATCTTTGCAGGTAGTGGGGTCGGAAAAAGTACGTTGTTAGGCATGATGGCGCGCTACATTGAAGCAGACATCATCGTAATTGGACTGATTGGCGAACGTGGCAGAGAAGTGCTGGAATTTATCGAGAAAGATTTAGGCGAAGAAGGCTACCGAAAATCAGTTGTCGTTTGTGCAACGTCAGATATGCCTCCGTTGGTCCGCCTAAAAGGGGCAGCTGTAGCGACCACCATTGCTGAGTACTTTCGAGATCAAGGCAAGAAAGTTGTTTTGATGATGGATTCGGTGACGCGTGTGGCGATGGCCCAACGTGAAATTGGGTTAGCAACTGGCGAGCCACCAACCACTAAAGGGTATACACCATCTGTTTTTACAACATTGCCTAAGTTATTAGAACGAAGTGGTATGTCTGAAAATGGTTCGATAACGGCTTTTTATACCGTATTGGTTGAAGGGGATGACATGAATGAACCCATCGCCGATTCGGTACGTGGAATCTTGGATGGACATATTGTGTTATCACGAAAAATTGCATCCGAAAACCATTACCCAGCGATTGATGTGCAAAATAGCATCAGTCGTTTGATGAAAGACGTTGCAGCTGAAAAACATTCTGCTGCAGCTGGGAAATTAAAAGAAAACATGGCGATTTATGCGGATTCGAAAGATCTGATCGATGTAGGAGCTTACCGTAAAGGCAGCAATCCACTAGTTGATCGGGCCGTTCAGTTGAATACACCGATAAAAAGCTTTTTAAAACAACGAGTTGATGAGCGGTATGCCTTTGATGAAGTTGTTGACCAATTAAAAACACTCTTTGAAGTACAACAATTTGGTAATCAATAAATGACTTGGGGTGGCTGAAGTGGCAAACTATAAATTTTCAATGGAAAAAGTTCTCGATTGGCGCTCTGATACCGAAGAAGAAAAGAAAAAAAATCTAGTACAAGTTCAACAGAATAAATTGCAACAAGAAACCACCTTACAACGATTAATAGGCGAAAACATAAAAATAAAAAATGACAGTTTAACCACTAGCCGCATCGACGTCTTGCGGCGTCAAAATTTATACAAAGATATGATCGATGAAAAAATTATTCACCAAAAAAATGTGGTCGGTAAAGCGGTAAAAGAGGTAGAAGTCGCACGTTTGGCCTTAATGGAAGCTCATAAAGATCGAAAAGTTATGGAAAAGTTAAAGGAAAAAGAATTTACCTTTATGATGGAACAAGAAAAACAAGATGAACAAAAACAATTAGATGAAATGGCGACTTTAAGTTTTGGAAAATCATTCTATTAAGATACATAGATACCAGAAAGTGGATCCTATCCATTGAAAGGAGGTGAAATGACAATGAACCCAACTCCTGTTTCTCCCATTAGTAATAGTGTCCAACTAAAGCCTAAGTCGCAGCAAAAAGTACGGCCTGAAGAATTTGAAGCACAATTTGCCGGATATTTAGCAAAAGAAAAGCCTCACACGCTACATAAAGAAAGTACGAATGAAACAGTTGAAGAAGAAAAGACTGAAGACAGTCAAGAAGAACCAACTGAGGAAAAGCTTACCTCAGATTCACCAGTGCTTTATTTTGGGCCGTTTAACATAAATCAAGAGCAACAACCCATAAAAAGTACGCTGATTAAGAGTGAACAGCTACAAGTTGAAGTGAACCAACTACTAAATAGTAGTGAACCGGTTTTTGCAGCACAAGTAGCAGTTGAATCGGAAAAGATAGAAGCCTTTGATAAAAAAGAGGACGGAATGCTGGATACCCAAAAAGCTCAAATAATTAAAAATGTAGATAACCTGTTAGTAAAAAAATCTGATTTGATTGAAGTAAATCAAATTCTAGTGACTGCAAAAGAAATCAAATTGGGCGCAACGATTTTACCAACTGGACGTTTTTTGACGGCAGAATGGAAAAACGGACAATTGGGTGTCACCCAACTGATCGTTGAACCTACTAATTTAGCAGAAGTTTCAATGAATGAAGGTTCAGGTGAAACCGTTCAACCAATTGAATTGAATGGAACAACAAGCGACAATCAGCAGCTAAACTTAGCTACGATGGAGAGTAAATTGAACTCTTCAGTGGAACCGAGTGTTAAGGATCCCAATTCTCTTATGAAAGATTTAGAAAGCGCAGAACAAGTCGCTGAAGTAGATAAATCGAGTCAACCGATCCAACAGCAGTCGCTAGTTGAAGCTTTAACGCTCAAGTCATCAAGTGTAGGAGAAACGGTCAAACAAGCGAGTATCCAGATGGTAAGCGAAGTGATCATCCAAGAAGCTGAATCCCTTTTAAGTGGCAAACAATCGGTTGCACAGGTGACTTTATCGCCTGAAAAACTGGGTGAAGTGAGAATCACAGTAGAATTGATTGACAACGTGCTGACGACTAAAATTATTGTGGATAATGTTGAAACGAGAGAATTACTGACAACTGGAATGAGTCGGTTGACGGATAATTTAGACCGCCAAAACATTCGCTTAGAAGAATTAACGATTCAATTGAACGATCATGCAACAGCTGATTCGGCTTCTCAAGAAAGACAGGGAGAAGGACAGAAGCGGACGTTTGGACAAAAACAAGCAAGAATTTTGGGGAATGAAAGCGAACCGCTGAACTCTGAGGGGAAAACAGATACCGGCAGACTCAGTATCTTAGTGTGAGAGGAAGAAGAAAATGGACTTTCCAACTGATTTTATGATGGGATCAATCAATAATAGCACAGCTACGGAAACAAACACGGCAGAACTCTCAACAGAAGATTTTCTACAAATCATGGCAGCATCCATAAAAATGCCGTCTATGCCTGGAGAAAGCGGTAGTGGCAGTAGCGGTGGTGGTGAAACAGACTATCTAGCTCAATTAGCTCAGTTCAATACGTTGGATCAGTTGACAAGTATGTCAGAAATGATGAATATGAACGTTCTGATGACGCAACAGCAACAAGCTCTAAGTCTTCTAGGAAAAGAAGTCAAAGTAGCGGGTGCAGAATCAGGTTTTGTCACTGGGACCGTGGATAAGGTTAAATTCGATCAAGGGTACGCGACGATCCAAATAGATGGAGCAGATTACGTACTAAATGATATTTTAGAAGTCGGTGACCAGACGTAATGTCTTTTCGAGTTGAAAGTATGCAAAACCAAACAATAGCCAACAGTTCCAACCCAATCAATCAACGAATTGATCGAACATTCCGTTCTTTTTTGACAGAATCGCTGCAAGAACCAACGCCTTCTACAGAAATGAAAATTTCTAATCATGCCCAAAAACGCATGGAAGAAAGAGGCATTCAGTTGAATCAATCGGACTTAACAACTATCGCAGGTGCAGTAGAAGAGTTGAATCAAAAGGGATCAAAAAATTCATTGATCGTGTATAAAGAGATGGCATTGATCGCCAGTATTGCTAATCGAACCATTATCACGGCCATGAACACCAATGAAATGGAAACCATCACCAATATCGACAGTGTGAAAAAAATAAACGTATAACTAGCTGGACTTAAAAGAGGCTATCATCCCATGGATCGACTGAAGTGGGACAATTGAATGGAGGAAAAAATATGTTAAAATCACTATACTCAGGCGTTACCGGAATGAGAAATATTCAAACGAAAATGGACGTTATTTCAAATAATATTGCCAATGTCAGTACGACAGGATTTAAAACAGGTAGAGTTCGTTTTGAAGATATGCTGAGTCAAACAAATGTAACGGCACAAGCAAGTACCAATGCTCAACAAGTTGGTTTAGGGGTTCAAGTTGGATCAATCGATACGGTTATGTCAGGTGGTTCTTTGCAATCAACTGGAAGATCACTTGACTTTGGGATTGAAAATGGCGATAGTTCATTTTTCACAGTCAATGATGGAACCAATACTTTCTATACAAGAGACGGCGGATTTTATACGGATCCTGAAGGTGATTTGGTAACTAGTGGGGGCTTAAACGTACAAGGATACATGGCAACTAATAACACGGGCACTCTAGGAACAAACCTTGAGGCTATAAATATTCCACAAACCATTGTAGAAGATGGGAACAACCAGTCATTACAAAGTTACAGCGTAGATAGTAGTGGGCTCGTTGTAGGATCATATAGTGGTGGAGTATCTAGGACAATAGGCCGCATTGCTTTAACGTCATTTTCTAACCCAGATGGACTAGAAAAAAGTGGTGGAAACTTATATATTGAATCGGCTAACTCAGGTGTTCCAGTAGCAGGGAATCCGGGAGATCCTGGATATGGAAGTGTGCGTTCTGGGTTTTTAGAAATGTCTAACGTGGATTTAGCGAATGAATTTACGGAAATGATCATTACTAGCAGATCTTACCAAGCAAACTCAAGAAGTATCACAACTTCTGATACGATGTTGGAAGAATTGATCAATCTAAAAAGATAATTAATTTCTAGGTAAGGGGGTTTTTTGGGAATCCAAAAAACCTCCTGTCTTGACTAAAAAACCGAAAATCGAATGGGGTTTAAGTATGATTGCTTTAACAGCTACTTCAGGAAAAGAATTTTATTTGAATTGTGATCTAATTTATCGGGTAGACCGCACTTTTGACACTATTATCACGTTGACTGATGGTAAAAGCTTACGTGTTACCGAAACAGAAAAGGAAATAGTGGAAAAAATTATTCAATACAGAAGAAAAATAAGCAACGGTTTTTCAGAAGGAGAATTATGAAAAAAAACATTGTACCCATAATCGGTATGATCCTAGGTGTCGGGTTGATTGTTTGGTCGATTACGTCTAGTGGTGATATTTCCAGTTTTGTCGATGCACCTTCGCTTGTGATCACGCTTGGTGGTTCCTTTAGTGCAATTTTAATCAGTTTTCCATTGAAATCAATCAAAACTTTGCCGTCTATTCTAAAAACGATAGTGCTTGACCCGAATCCTGATTATGCTAAGTTGATTGAATCGTTTATAGCATTGTCTAGAAAGGCTAGAAGTGAAGGGATTTTAGCGATTGAAGCAGATATCGAGGATCAAGACAACGAATTGATGATAAGTGGACTGCAAATGGTTGTCGATGGATTAGAACCAGAAGTAATCAGAGATATAATGGAAATCACAACTGAAAATATTGAAAAAAGGCATAGTATTGGACAAGATATCTTTTTGAAATGGGGCGAAATGGCTCCAGCATATGGAATGATTGGAACTCTGATTGGTTTAGTTATTATGTTGGGAGAATTAAATGACCCTAGTACGATTGGTGTAGGTATGGCAACGGCGCTGATCACAACTTTTTATGGAAGTTTTTTAGCAAATTTGGTTTTCTTGCCGATCGCTAGTAATTTAAAAATGCAAACAACTGAAGAAATGAAATTCTGTGAAATGATTGTAGAAGGCGTACTATCTTTGCAAGCAGGAGAAAATCCACGTGTCATTGAACAAAAATTAAAAAGTTACTTGCCTTTTGAAAGCAAAGAAGAAGTGATTAAATCAGCGATGAAAGCAGCAGATAAGCTTCAAAAAGAGGAAGAAAACTATGGCTAGAAGACGGAAAAAGAAAGAAACTACTGATAGCTCTAGTGGAGGGGGTTGGATAACAACTTTTGCGGATTTGATGTCGTTATTGCTGACATTTTTTATCCTCCTCTATTCTATGTCAAGTGTCAGTTTAGAAAAATTTCAAGAAGCATCCAATTCGATTCAATCAGCCTTTAATGGTGGAGATTCTGTAATCGAAGGAAGTACAGTAACAGATACAGAAACAGAAACTGAGCCAAGCGAAGATATTATAGCAGTACCAAGTGAAGATGCCATTGATCCAGAATTAATCAAAATGTATGACGAAGTTGTTGAATTCTTAGAAACAAAAGATATGACAGCTCAAGCAAGTGTTAAATACGATCAAGATGGAATTTATGTAAACATTCAAGAATCTATTTTATTTGGAAGTGGAAGTGCAATTATCGCTGATTCTGGAAAGAATACATTAAATAATTTAGGTGAGTTGATCCAACAATTCGAAAATGATGTCGTAATAGAAGGTTATACGGACAATGTTCCAATGAACAATGCTAATTTTAGCAGCAACTGGGAATTATCTACCAGTAGAGCTTTGTCCGTTTTACGATATTTAAGTGAAGAGCGAAGCGTTACTCCTACAAGGTTATCAGCTAAAGGATATGGGGAATATCACCCATCTGTTCCAAATAATTCAGATGAAAATAGAGCGAAAAATAGGAAAGTAAACATTGTACTCGTTTATGATCAGCAGGAGGAGTAAATACAGATGGCAGCTGAACAAACTAAAACGACAAAGAAAACAAAAGTGGCTAAAGGAACTAAGGGTACTAAAGGAACTAAAAGCAAGAAAAAAAGGTTATGGGCTACTATTGTTCTTATTGTAATAGTAATTATAGGAGTCATCAGTTATGGTTTGATTTCTGGTAAGACACAGGTAATTATTTCAGATTTATTTAAAGAAGAAATTATAGAAACTACCGTTCCATTAGAAGAATTCTTAATCAATTTGGACTCTGGTACATCGGTTAAAAAGAACTTTTTGAAAATCGAGCTTTCAGTACACAGTTCAACAGAAGGCGCTGAGGAAAAATTAACTGCTGAAATGGCTCAAATTCGAGATTCAGTTATTTCAGTTTTGCGTAAAAAAACAGAAGACACCGTTTTTGAAGAAGAAGACACTAAATTACTGATTAAAAAAGAATTGATAGCTGCTATTAATACTAAAATAGATGAAGAACTGGTGGATGATATTTTCATCACAAATATTGTCACGCAATAAGATTAGACGAGAAGGAGAAATAGAAAATTGGGATTTGGACTGGGTTATGTATTGAAAAGTGTCGTAGCATTAATTGTCATCATATGGGCAGCAAATTATGGTTTAAAGTACTTAAATACGTTTATGACAAAAAAAAATCAAGTGATCAAGGTGATCGAACGAACTTCAACCAGTAAAGGTTCGGCACTGAGTATTGTAGAAATTGCCGATACGTACTACTTGATGAGTTTTGCAGATAACCGCAATGAAATCTTAAAAGAACTGACAGCAGTAGAAAAAGAGAAAATCGCAAATAGTTTAGAAGAAAATAAAGCAGATTTTTCGATGAGATCAGACAGACAGCAAACGGGTAAGAAAATTGTTCAGACTTTTAAATCATTACGGTCCCAGTACCAGTCTTTCTATGAAAAGAGGAAATAAAGTTGCAAAAGAAGAACAAATGGATCTTAGCCTTGTCTCTCTTTTTAATTAGTTTCGTTCTCTTTCCAAAAGTTGCTTCAGCGGCTGAACTAACGGACGGGCTGAGCGGATTATCGGAGGTATTTGAAAATGGAGCTGGAGAAACCTCTCAAGTCGTTCAGTTATTTCTTTTAACGACGGCATTGAGTATCGCTCCAACATTTTTAGTACTAACGACAAGTTTTACACGTATTATTATAGTGTTGTCATTTGTCAGAAGTTCATTAGGTACCCAACAAAATCCACCTAATCTAGTATTGATGGGGATTGCACTGTTTCTATCCTTGTTTATCATGCAGCCTGTATACACTGAAGTGATGACTGATGCAATCACGCCGTATGTAAATGAAGAAATATCAGGTCAAGAAGCATTTGAATCAGCTGCACAACCCATTAAAAAATTCATGTACAAACAAACAAGAGACGAAGATATTCAATTGTTTTTGGATATATCTGAAACTGAAGAACCATCAGTTATAGATGATCTGCCCTTGAATATAGCCATCCCAGCTTTTATTATTAGTGAATTGCGAACAGCCTTCAGTATTGGATTCTTAATTTTTATTCCATTTTTAGTTATTGATATTGTCGTGGCCAGTATCTTAATGTCGATGGGAATGTTTATGTTGTCTCCGGTGATGATTTCATTGCCATTTAAATTATTATTATTTGTTTTAGTCGATGGATGGTATTTAGTGGTCGAATCGCTAGTTACAGGATTTCAGTAGAGGTGTAGAAAAAAATGACAATGGAAAAAGTTTTAGACATTATAAGAGAAGCCTTCATGGTGATGATAATCGTAGCCGGTCCGACGTTGATCATTGCATTAGTAGTGGGGCTGTTTATTAGTATCATCCAAGCAACCACGCAGCTGCAGGAACAAACGTTGAGTTTTGTGCCTAAAATCTTAGCGGTAATTGTTTCATTGATCGTTTTTGGGAATTTTATGATGAACAGTATCATTATGTTCACGCAGAAGATCTTCGAAATGATCGCAGAACTGTGAGTGAACGACCATGACCATACAATTGCAAACCATCATTTTAATATTCATACGAATAACGTCTTTTATAGTGGTAAGTCCTGGATTTTCCATCAAGGGTCTGCCTAATATAGCAAAAATCGCTTTAGCAATGGGGATTACAATTGCTGCTTATCCAGCCGTGCCAGTCATGAATGAAGTAGCAGATACCCTCTTTTTTGCGATATTGATCCTAAAAGAAGTTTTGCTCGGGATGGCTATTGGATTTATTACAAAACTCTTTTTTTCGGCCATTGAGATTGCAGGGAATTTTGTGGATTTTCAAGTTGGATTTTCAATGGGAGCCGTTTATGATCCAAGTATGGGGATAAATGTTTCCTATTATGGGAAGATTTATTATTGGTTGTCCATGTGTGTGTTTTACATTACCAACCTCCACCATGTTGTGATCAAAAGCTTAGTGGAGTCATTTCGATCCGTACCGATCTTCAGTACTGAATTAGGCGATTTTGGTGTAGAAGGTATGATGAGGCTGCTGGGTGTTATTTTTGAATTAGCTTTTAATATAGCAGCCCCAATGGTAATTGTGGCTTTACTGACAGAAGTTATCTTGGGGTTGATCTCACGTTCGGTTCCTCAAATCAATGTATTGATTTTGGGGATGCCACTAAAAATCGCAGCTAGTTTCGTTCTGATGCTGATATTTTTGCCAACTTTAGTCGAAACGATCGAAACGACACTGCCACTTATGGTGAAATACATGAATGAATTTATTCAGTTGTTGTAAAAAAAGGCGAGGTGAGAATGAATGGCGGAAAAAGATGGGAAAACAGAAAAAGCCAGTCCCAAAAAACTACGGGACACCAGAAAAAAAGGTGAGATTCCTAAAAGCCCAGATTTAACTTCCGCTGTTACCTTTATCGTATTTATCCTTGCAGCCACCTTTTTAGGAAATTACATATTGAAGTACAGTTTGCTCTATTTACAAAATTATTTAACAGCTGGCTTAACAGTAGATGGCTTAGAAAATAATTTAGCAAATATTGGGATAAGATCGATTGTGTTTATAGTAGTGTTAGCTGGTCCATTTTTGGCTATTGCATTCGTTGCAGCATTCGTATCCACTATTGTACAGACTGGCTTTTTATTCTCGGTAGAACCCATTAAATTCAAGCTAAGCAAAATAAACCCAATCAGTGGATTTAAGAATATGTTCAGTAAAAAAACGGTGTTTACTCTATTTAAAAATGTTGCTAAGTTAGCTTTAGTTTTTTGGATGGCTTATAAAACACTTGAAACATCAGTTTACTTGATCCTTAATTCCAGCAACGTAGGGACAGAAAAATTGTTTTTCTTAATGTCTGATCTTGTCATGGAATTGGCAGCTCAATTGGGTATCTTGTTGCTGATATTAGGCTTGATCGATTACATTTACCAAGTTTACGACTACCGGAAAAATTTAAAGATGTCCAAACAAGAATTAAAAGATGAGTACAAGCAATCTGAAGGTGATCCGCAGATCAAGGCTCAAAGGAGACAACGCTACCGTCAGTTGACAAAAGGGGGTTTGCGTGAAGTGGAGACGGCAACAGCCATTATCACAAACCCGACGCATTTAGCCATTGCGATTCGTTATGAAAAAGGCAAAGATGAAGTACCGATCATTGTGGCTAAAGGGGCAGATCACCAAGCTGCAAAAATTAGAGAGCTAGCTAAAGAACTCGACATTCCAATCATTGAAAATAAACCGGTCGCTAGAGCTATGTATAAGACAGTCGAAATCGGTCAACCCGTTCCAATCGATCTTTACCAAGCGATTGCCGAAATATTAGCATTGGTTTACCAAATGGAAGAAATGAACAAATATAAGATTTAAGGCTTTTTAAGATGAGGAGTTCAAAAATATGTCTAATGCTTTCTGGGGGAAAATTGAAAAACTAGCCGGTTCCTTAGATGTGATCGTTGCCTTTTTGGTTATGGCTATTCTAGGCATGATCATTATTCCATTGCCAGCTGGATTACTCGATTTTATGCTGATCATCAACATAGCGTTATCAATCACTATTTTGCTGCTGACGCTGTTTACAAAAAACGTGTTAGAATTCTCGACTTTTCCGACTATGTTGTTGATCACGACCATGTTTCGGTTAGCACTGAACATCTCTTCTACCCGGTTGATTTTAACTGAAGGAGAAGCAGGAGCGGTTATTGAAACATTTGCTAACGTTGTAACTGGAAGTAACTTCATCGTTGGAGCGGTCATCTTTATCATCATCGTCATCATTCAAATGATGGTTGTAACAAACGGAGCGAGTCGTGTTTCTGAGGTTTCAGCAAGGTTCACACTGGATGCGATGCCAGGTAAACAAATGGCTATCGATGCGGATATGAACTCAGGGCTGATCAACGAAGAACAGGCAAAGAAAAGACGTTCAGATCTTGAAAGAGAGACCCAGTTTTTCGGAGCAATGGATGGAGCAAGCAAGTTCGTAAAAGGAGATGCTATTGCTGGTCTGATCATCACAATGATCAACTTGATTGGTGGAGTAGCAATCTATTCGTTGCAAAATGATATGGAAATCATGGAAGCTTTGTCAACCTTTGGTAAGTTAACTATTGGTGACGGACTAGTCAGTCAGATTCCTTCATTATTGATCTCGGTAGCATCTGGGATCTTAGTTACCCGTTCGGGCAGCATCAAAGGTTTTGGTAGTTCCATTGGAGAAGAATTATTCCACTCGCCAAAAGTTATGTTGATACTATCAGTGATTTTAATTTCATTTGCTGTTATGCCGGGTTTTCCAACAATTCCATTTTTACTATTGGGATTAGCGGCCGGAGCGGCTGGGTATTTATTGATGGAAAATGAAAAATCAAAGAACTCGAATCAAAAAGCTAAAGAAATGCGTACGAAAGCTGCACAAAGGACAAATCAAGAAAAAAGCACAGACGAATCGGTTGCTTCTTTTCAAGTAGATCCGATTTCTATCGAAATTGGTTATGGCTTGATTCCGATAGCAGATGAAAATCAAGACAATAATTTGATGAGCCATATCACAACGATTCGTAAGCAGAGTTCTCATGAATTGGGGATTTTATTAAGTCCGATACGTATCAGAGATGATCTACAACTGAAAGCCAACGATTATGTAATCAAAATTAAAGGAAATGTTGTGGCTCGTGGAGAATTATACTTAGATAAATATATGATCGTAGACCCAGGTGAGACTGAATTTGATTTTGATGGTATCCCCACCAAAGAACCGGCTTTTGGTTTAGACGCGATGTGGGTCAACGAAAGTGACCGTGAAGCAGCTGACTTAAGAGGATACACGGTAGTTGATCCGATAACCGTCTTAGTGACTCAACTGAAGGAAACGATATATAAGTCAAGTTATGAATTATTAGGTAGGCAAGAAGTCAAACAATTGCTGGAAGGCATCAAAGATAAGTATAGCGTCGTAATCGATGAACTGATCCCGGACGTTCTTCGTTTAGGAGAAGTCCAAAAGGTTTTACAAAACTTATTGAAAGAAAACATTCCAATTAATGATTTGGTCACTATTCTAGAGACCTTAGCGGATTATGGAAACACGACCAAAGATATTGAAATGCTGACTGAATATGTGCGGCAATCGCTTAAACGGACGATTGTTAAACCTTTCTTAGATGATCAAAATGTTCTACAAGTTGTAACCATACTGCCAGATACAGAAGAACTGATCACGCGCAGCATTCAAAAATCAGCCGCTGGATCGATTCCGATCCTGCAACCTGAAACAGTTACGAAGATCTTTGATAGCGTCACAACTATCCATAACCAACTTGCTGCAAGAGGAATCCCACATGTTTTATTGGCTTCACCAAAAGTAAGACCAGCTATGAAAAATTTGATTTCGTATAATTTTCCTGATTTAGCAGTCGTGTCATTGAACGAAGTCCCGAATGATACTCCAATTGAAACAGTGGGTATGATCAATGGTTAAATCCGAATAGAGATAATTAGAATGGTGAAAGGATTGGGATTTTCATGGATGCTATTCATCTCAAGTCATTTCATTTCTTAAGAGGGAGGGGTAAAAATGTATTATGAAAATGATAGGGAAAAGGAAATCATTAAATACCTTCCCTTAGTAGAAAAAATTGTTAATCGAATAGATGTTAAGCGAAGCCAGTATGACAAAGATGACTTATATAATATAGGCGTCATTGGTCTAATGGATGCACTGGAAAAATTTGATAAATCGAAAAAAGTTCCGTTCGAAGGGTATGCGTATATTAGGATTAAGGGTTCAATCATTGATGAAATCAGAAAAACGGCTCCAGTATCTCGCACACGGATGGGAAAGCTGAATGACTATTACCGCGCCAAAGAACAATTAGAAGCAACGCTTATGCGCACACCTACTGAAAAAGAAATTTGTGCAGAATTGAAAATTGATGATAAAGCTTTAACAAAAATCCACGAGACTGTCCATAATTTGGCATCTGTATCATTAGAAAAAGTTATGTTTAGCGACGATGGCAATTCAATCGAATTGCTTGATTTCTTAGAAGACACGACTGAAGCAGGGTCTGAAGAAACGTTATTGGATAAAGAACGCCAGCAGTTGCTGACCAAACACGTGAATGTATTAGATAAGAGAGAGCAAACGATTTTAAATTTGTATTATGTTGAAGAGTTGTCACTTAAAGAAATTGCGTATATCTTTGATATTTCGGTGCCTAGGGTTTCACAGATACATGGTAAAACCATTTTGAAATTAAAAGAGTCGATGAGGAGAGAATACGATGATTAGAAGCTTAACGACACTCAACAATAGTTTTAATGTTTTACAAAAAAAACAAGAAAATATTAGTGCAAATGTGGCCAATGTTAATACTTCTGGGTATAAATCACAAGAAATCATTCAAAGTACTCGTGCAGCAGAAATGATGTCGAACCGATTGGATGGTCCATTATTAAATCAGCAGCAAGAAATCGGTGGCTTTACTTTTGGTAATCAGATTGATGAAATCGTTCAAAATTTTAGTCAAGGCAGTCTAAAAGCAACTGCTTCTGCAACAGATATCGCCATTCAAGGAGACGGTTTCTTTACAGTTCAAGACGCAAATGGGGATACTTCTTACACACGTAACGGAAATTTCAACGTTAACGATACAGGTGAATTGGTTACTCAAGAAGGCTACCGCGTCATGGGTGTGTCAGCTGATGGACAACCAACGCCTATCCAAGTCAATGGCACAGATTTTGCCATTGACAACAGAGGCAATATTGCAGGAACGGGAAACCGGTTGATGATCACTGAATTTGAAGATACGGCGAACTTGACAAGAACTGGTGACACATTATATACGGGGCAAGGTGGCACAACAGCACAAGTTGGCGATATAGTTGTGCAACAAAGTTATCTAGAAACATCTAATGTTGAAACAGTCGATGAAATCACGAATTTGATGCAAGTCTCAAGAGCCTTTGAAGCCAATCAAAAAGCCCTCAGCGCAGCAGATGAAACCTTACGAAAAGCAGTCAATGAAGTTGGGAAAGTATAGGAGGATGAAAAAATGAGTATCCCTTTAAGCATTAGTAAAAGCGGCATGAACGCGATTCAAAATCAAATGGACGCGGTATCAAATGACATCGCAAATATCAATACAACAGGCTATAAGTCTAAGAATATTAGTTTTAATGAATTGTTGTTGAATGATATGAACGCAGAAGAAGACTACTTATCAGATACTGCTCAAGGTTCTGGCATTGCTATCGGATCTAAAAGTGCTGTCACTTCCACGAACTTTACACAAGGTGCACTTGTCTCCGATTCAAATGATTACCACTTGGCTATTGCTGGAGAAGGGTTCTTTGGAGTCACTGGCGCAAACGGCGAGCAGTATTTGACGCGAGACGGCGCTTTTCAGGTAAATGGGGACAAATCGATCACTAACGGTAATGGGGATACTTTGGAAATTCAAGCAACTGTCCCAACCAATCAATGGCCTGAAGGAGACGTATCGATTGCTGAAAATGGCGAAATAACGATCCAGTCAGAAAATGGCAGTACGTTGGTCGGAACGATCCCATTATTTTACCCTACTCAAATCAATACGATGCAACCTGTTGGAGAGAACAAATTTAGCTATGATGGAACATTTGGAGCAGGAGATGGTGCGATCCAACAGCATTATTTAGAAGCATCGAATGTTGATTTAGCGTCATCTATTACTGAGATGATGTTAGCACAACGCTCTTACTCTTTAAATCTGAAAGTTGCGCAAGGAACAGATGAAATGGCTTCCATCATTAATCAATTTAAACAATAACAGTTAGTCGTATAACAGGAAAGATACATATATCTTTAATCACATACACTATCGGATTTGGGTTGACGCAAAAAATTGGCGTCTGGGAAGAATTTGAGGTAAATCAGGTGAAAAATCATGATTAGAATGAAAAATGTTGTTAAAAATTATTCAAAGGGAGTAAAAGCTCTTCGAGGAATCAATCTGACAATTGAAGATGGTGAGTTTGTCTATTTGGTTGGAGCAAGCGGTTCTGGAAAATCAACCTTAGCAAAATTATTGTACCGAGAAGAAGAAGCTAGCAAAGGGCAAATCGAGGTTGGTGGTCAACTGTTTTCTAAAATGAAAAAAAAAGACATACCTAAACTTAGAAGACAGATTGGGATTGTTTTTCAAGATTTTAAATTATTATTAGACCGTACTGTTTTTGAAAATATTGCGTATGCATTAGAAGTGATCGATACTGAACCAGAAGAAATCAGGTCACTCGTGATGCAAGCTTTGCGGTATGTTGATTTAGAAGATAAGGCAAATGATAAACCAACTGAGTTATCGGGTGGAGAACAGCAACGCGTGTCTATTGCACGTGCCATCGTCAATTCACCTAAGCTGCTCATTGCGGATGAACCAACAGGTAATTTAGATCCCCAAACGGCTTTAGAGATTATGCGGCTATTTTATCGCATCAACCAAAAGGGAACGACTATTTTAATGGTCACCCACAATCGTGGTATTGTCGATAAATTTCGTAATCGTGTCGTGGAAATCGAACAAGGTAAAATTATTTGGGATGAAAATAAAAGTGAAGATGTGATTCAATACGACATTTCGCTGGGAGAATACGTAGCAGTTTGATCACGTAAAAGGCGAATGTATAAGCTGTTGAATCATAAAAGAAGAGAAGCTAAGGCACTGATTCAGAATGCTAAGCTTGTCTTTTTTTTGTGAGATGAATTAGTTTGAAAAAGTTCTCTAGTTTAGCTAAAGTTTTTTGAAAATAGACCGATATAATAAAAGATATACCAATAGTAAAAAGAACAGATCGATTTATTTGTATCAGGAATAGATTAGATTGAAAGGGTGAAAAGTAGTTGGAGAATAATTTAGAAGAAAAAGACACTACCAAGAGTAAATGGAATATTAAAAATTGGGATTTAACAAAGATAAAAGAAACATTAAATTTTAAAAGTTTAAGAACTAAAATCCTCTTAGCTTTTATGACCATTATTGTACTGGTAATCATACTAGCGACCATAATGATTGTAACCATTTCACAAACAAATAATAGAACAGAACAAATGGTAGACGAGGAATTAGAATTACTGATAGCTAATGATCAATTATCATTCAATCTGGTGCAAAGAATCGCAGCAGCAAGAGGATACATATTATTTGGAGATACTCTATACAAAAACTTGTTTGATCAATATACCGAAGAAAGTAAAGTAATTGAAAAACAAGTTTTAGCTCTAACAACTAAAAAAGAAGCCGAAGAAGCGATTGACAGAAGCGTAGAATGGGAAGAAATGGTAAGGACAGAGGTTTTCGAACAATACGACAGTGGAGATACCACTGGAGCATCTAGTAACTTACGATCTTCTGTAGAACCTTATTCAAATGATCTAATAAAAGAATTTGAAAAACTATCAAGTGCACGAATTGAGTCTATTGATGTACAGGCTCAATCGGTTACCGATTTAGGAAAAAGGTCACTAACCTTAACATCTATTATCAGTTTGTTAGTCATTGTATTAGGGATCACGATTGCTTTAGTGACGTCTAATTTGATTATTAATCCCATCAATAAAGTTGTAGAACGAATGAAACTTATCGCTTATGGCGATCTGACTTCTGAACCACTAGAAGTAACGTCTGAAGATGAAACAGGACAACTTTCTATCGCTATCAATCAGATGCAAGATATGGAAAAAGAAGTAATGCAAGGCATTAAAATGGCTTCAGAGAAATTGACAAGTAACAGTAATGAATTAAAACAGTCTGCAAATGAAGTGAAATCAGGTTCTGAACAAGTAGCGGTAACGATGCAAGAACTGGCAACTGGATCAGAAACACAAGCAACAACGGCAAGTAATTTGTCCGTTGTGATGGGGAATTTTACTACAAAAGTTCAGAATACCAATAAAAGTGGCGAAAAAATCAAAGACTCTTCAATGGGTGTATTATCTATGACTACTCAAGGCAAGGAATACATGGAAGATTCAAGCCGTCAAATGGCCAAAATTGATGAAATTGTTTTAGATGCCGTATTTAAAATGGCTACGCTAGATAACCAAACAAAAGAAATTACAAATTTAGTTATGATCATACAAAAAATTGCGGATCAAACGAACTTATTAGCTTTGAATGCGGCAATCGAAGCTGCACGGGCTGGGGAACATGGTAGAGGGTTTGCAGTAGTTGCAGATGAGGTCCGTAAGTTGGCTGAACAAGTCGTAGTATCTATTTCTGATATTACCGGATTTGTTGAGAAAATCCAGACTGAATCTAAACGAGTGAGCGATTCTTTACAAACCGGTTATACTGAAGTTCAAGAAGGAACTAATCAAATCAAAAAAACTGGAGATACCTTTAACAAAATTAATGCTTCCGTCACAACAATGGTACAAGGCATCAAAGGTATGTCTGATAACTTAGAAAGCATTCAAGTCAACAGTGAAATCATGAATAGTTCAATTGAAGAAATTGCTTCTGTATCAGAGGAATCTGCAGCTGGAGTTGAAGAAACGTCAGCCGCTTCACAAGAAATCACGAGTTCGATGGAAGAAGTTGCTGGGAATTCTGAACAGCTTGCAGAATTAGCTAAAGATTTAGCTAAGCTGGTTGAAGAATTTAAAATCTGAATTTTGCAATGAAAATACCTAATCTGACTTTAAAACTACCCAATAGTGATACTGGAAAATTTTCCAGTATCACTATTTAAATAAAAAGATACTAGTGAATAGGTCAAATAGTACGAACGTTTGCCTATAAAAAAATAAAAAGGAAGTTAAGAGTTTAAACTGTCTAATTGACTGTTCAAATCCGTTAACAGATATGAGGGAGTAAACAAAATGAAAAAAAAGGTTCAGTTAAAAAGTATCCGTGCAAAAATAGTAGCAGGTTTTGCGGTTACTATCGGATTGATGCTTATACTAAGTTTGTACACATTTAATTCAATAAATAAAACAAATGATTCAGTAAAGGAATTAATGGAAAAAGAGATGGCACTTCTAATCGTTGACGAAAAACTTGTAGCAGATATAAACAGGCGGACTAGTCTGATAAGAGGATTCATGTTGTACGAAGATGACTCTTATAGACAGGAATTTGACGATGAATTAGCTGAAACCATTGCGTTAGAAAATCAAGCTGTAGAAATAAGCAATTCAGAAGAAGTGAATGATTTGATTAGTAAAAAATTTGAATGGGGCACTTTAACAGATGAAGCTTTAGTGGCATATGATGAAGGCGATACGGAAAGAGCCAATGAAATCATGATAGAACAAGCACAACCTATTGAAAGAGAATTAGTCACAGGATTTACCGATTTAGCTGATAAACGTGAAGCAGCCATTACCACTATTGGTCAGCAAGTTATTGAAAATGGCGAACAAGTTAGTATTATTAGTTTAGTCATCATGGTTCTTGTAGCACTATTATCTATTCTGGTAGCTTATTTAACAGCTAATAATATTACAAGACCACTTAAAGTAGTAATGGAACGGATGCAAAGTATTTCTGAGGGCGACCTTAGTTTGGAACCATTAGAAATAACAGAAAAAGATGAGACTGGGAAACTAAGTATTGCTATGAATAAAATGCAAGAAACGGTTAATCTCGTCATGAAAAGTATCTCACATGCATCTGAAGAATTGAGCAGTCACAGTGAAGAGCTGAATCAAGCTGCAAATGAAGTGAAATCAGGTTCTGAACAAGTAGCGATAACGATGCAAGAATTGGCAACAGGCTCAGAAACACAAGCAACAACGGCAAGTAATCTAGCAGTGGTTATGGAAAATTTCACTAAAAAAGTTCAAAATACGAATAAGAACGGTGAAGAAATCAGAGACTCTTCAATTGGCGTGTTATCTATGGCCAATGAAGGCAAGCAATACATGGAAGACACAAGTCAACAAATGTCAAAAATAGATGGAATTGTGCAAGATGCTGTTAAAAAAATGGCTACTTTAGACCATCAAACAAAAGAAATCAATAATTTAGTTGTGATCATTCAAAAAATTGCTGACCAAACCAACTTGTTGGCTTTGAATGCAGCAATTGAAGCAGCGCGTGCGGGCGAACATGGCCGAGGGTTTGCTGTGGTAGCCGATGAGGTTCGTAAATTAGCTGAACAAGTGGCCGTTTCTATTGCAGATATTACCGGATTTGTTGAAAAAATCCAGGTTGAATCGAAGAGAGTAAGCGATTCACTGCAGTTGGGTTACGCTGAAGTAGAAGAAGGTACGAATCAAATTGCTAAGACGGGTCAGACGTTTAACAAAATCAACGTTTCTGTTACCACAATGGCAGAAGGTATCAAAGGGATTTCTGAGAACTTGGAAAGCATCAAATTCAATAGCGAGATCATGAACAGTTCAATTGAAGAAATTGCATCTGTTTCAGAGGAATCAGCAGCTGGGGTTGAACAAACTTCTGCAGCTTCACAACAAATTACTAGCTCAATGGAGGAAGTTGCTGGGAATTCTGAACAACTTTCAAGTTTAGCTGAAAATCTAGCTGAAATGGTTAGTCGTTTTAAACTGTAAGCAGAAATGAATTAAAAGCTAGTTTCATACAATGAGGTTGAGATATAACCAGCTGAAATAATAAATAGGGTCTGCTTATCAGGAAACTGATGAGCAGACCCTATTTATTTACAGCAAAATCAAAGAAAAGCCTGAAGCCTAAAAAGAAGTCTTCAGGCTTTCAAGCCTCAAATAAAACTTAAGCTATAAAGCATTAATGCATTATAATGCGCATTGAATTCAATACAATGGCTACAAGCAAATCCTATTCCGCCAAAAATTTTAAGTGAGTGATCAAATTAATCTATTAAAGCAAGCTTAATACTGGCTTTTCCTTATTCTCTATCGATTAAGACTATCTTTAGTAACATTAATTGGATAGGCAAAGCGTTTTGGTCTTATGTGTACCAGTATTTTGGGTCTACTTATACGTACAAACATCTTTGACGTATAAGTGACAACTTTTTTAATGTCACTCTCGCGTGAAGCGCCAATCTATAGAAAAGTAGCGACGATTTTAGGCATCACTCTTTCGTCAAAAGTCTTTTCACGAAAGAGTGGACTCTCTTGATCTCTGGGCAATCAGAGAGAATAAAAAAATAACCAATTCAAAAACCCCATCCCAATTTCTGAATAGATAAAACTATCAAAAATGGAAATGGGGCTTTGAGATAATCGTTTGATTTGGTCTATCTTGTTTAATAAAGGCAATCTTGAACCTGTGTAAGAATTTCTTTAAAGCGTTGTCTGAATTCTTTACGGTTTTCATCTGTAAAAGGCTTAGGGCCTTTTGTTCGTTTGCCGCTTTTTCGAATCATGGCGCTTAAATACCGTGATTGCAACAATTGATCGATGTTTTCAGCGGTATACCTGTATCCTGTATGGTGAAGAACGATACAACCTTTACCTAAGCCTAAAGAAGCTAATCCATAGTCTTGTGTAATGAGGATGTCTCCCTTTTTGATGAGTTTGATGATACGGTAATCTGCTGCTTCTGCTCCTGTATCGACATAGACAGTCTCTACTCCAACAGGTTGTTCTTTGGTTGAAAAATGTGAAATACTAGTTACAAGAGTGACCGGTATGTTTTCTGCTAAGGCCTCTTCAATTATAATACTTTTTACTGGGCAGGCATCTGCATCAATATAAATTTGCAAGATTTCACCGACTTTCTAATCATTTTTGTAGTCTTAGTATACCAGTTGCTAGCTTATATGTTTAGGAATACTTTGAAATACTGTATGATGAAGGCAAAGAGTAAAAGGAGCTGAATAAGATGACCAATAACCTTTATTCATTTGATATTTCAACTGAAGAGAAGCAAACTTTTATAACAATCGATGATCATCTGCAGCAAGCTTTATCAAAAAGCGGTGTCAAAAATGGAATCATGGTAGTATTTTGTCCGCATACAACAGCGGGAATTACGATTAATGAAAATGGCGATTCAGATGTAAAGAAAGATTTAATTCTAGGGTTGAATCAAACGTTTCCTAATAAAGCTGAGTACAGGCATATGGAGGGGAACTCAGATGCACATATAAAATCATCAGTTGTAGGAGCTAGTGAGACACTGATTATTTTGAAAGGACGCCTTATTTTGGGAACTTGGCAGAGTCTTTATTTTTGTGAGTTCGATGGTCCAAGGAATCGAAATTTTTTTGTAAAAATTATCGAAGGTTAGAAAATGATTGTATTTCAAAAAAGAATAGTGTACAATTTAGTTGTGCACAACCTATTTAGGAGGAACAAGAATGGAAGGAAACAACTTTTTATTAGAAGAACAGCTTTGTTTTTCGACTTATACTTTATCTAAACAGTTTACAAAACTTTATCGTCCAGTGTTAGAACCATATGCTCTTACGTATACTCAATATGTCGCTTTACTTGTATTGTGGGAGAAATCTGATTTGAGTGTTCAATCATTAGGAACAGAACTCGGATTGGATAGTGGCACACTAACACCGATGCTGAAGCGAATGGAGTCAAATGGATTCATTACTCGAAAGCGTCTTCCGGAAGATGAAAGAAGAGTCATCATTGCAACTACTCCAAAAGCTGATAATTTAAAGGATGAGATACTTAAAAAGGTCTCTGCCTGTTTAGCCCTGTTAAATTTGAATGAAAAAGATTATTTTGACTTATTGAAAAAGATAAATCAATTAACAAAAACTTTAGGAGGAATTAATAATGGCTGAATCAAAAGTATTGTACCAAACAACAGCAATCAACACAGGTGGACGTAACGGAGAAAGTCACTTACCAGATGGCTCTTTTTCGGTAAAAGTATCGACTCCAAAACAAATGGGCGGTCCTGGACAAGGCAGCAACCCAGAACAATTATTCGCTTTAGGTTATAGTGCTTGTTTCAACTCAGCACTAGAAATTATGATCAAGCAAGCTAAAATTGAAGCTGCATCAGAAGTTACAGCTGAAGTTTCTTTAAATTCAGATCCAACTGATAGTGGGGTTAAGCTTTCTGTAGTACTTATTGTCGCAATCGAAGGACAAAGTCTTGAAACTACAAAAGAATTAGCAGAAAAGGCTCATGCATTCTGCCCTTACTCTAAAGCTGTTCAAAACAATATCACTGTTGAAATAAAAGTAGTAGAATACAAATAAAAATAGACCAAATGAAAAACTAACCTGAACAAAATCGATATAAAAACCGATTTTTTTCTAGGTTAGTTTTTTTGTCTTTTTACATAAATTACTTTTGCAACAAAGGAGACATCATTTTTTCAAGGTCAGTAATGGACTGACCGCGAATGACTTTAGAAAAAATAGCGTTTAATAAATGTGCATCTGCTTCTGTATTTAAAATGA
The DNA here is from genome assembly GCF_000744285.1 of Carnobacterium pleistocenium FTR1. Classification (NCBI taxonomy): domain Bacteria; kingdom Bacillati; phylum Bacillota; class Bacilli; order Lactobacillales; family Carnobacteriaceae; genus Carnobacterium; species Carnobacterium pleistocenium. The sequence continues at coordinate 519,828 of NZ_JQLQ01000002.1, forward strand.
TCAGACAAGTATCAAAACTAGCAATCGTACCGGCAATTGTTGGTAGGTTTAATTCATCGATCAAAGAAGCAATCACATTTGGATAAGTGGGTGTAACCAGCAAACAAACTAAGAAATGGACAGTGGTAACACTTTGTGCGTAATTATGTAGCGCTTTTTCTAGTCTGAAATAAAGACTTTTTTCGCGGTAAACATCATGATAGAATGCGTATTTTGATGACTTCCCCAATTGAGTTAATTTTATTAAATGCAACTCTTTTATGTCTCTGGAAAGCGTTGCTTGAGTGGTTTGAAAACCATCTTTTTCCAGGTAATCCATTAATTCCTGTTGTGTCGCAATATCGTGCCTAAGAATAAGATTTTTTATCGTAAATAATCGGTCAGTTCGATTCATAATCAGCCTCTTTTCTAAAAAATGTCAATTTATAAAAAATGTATAAAAGTGATTCATATACAGTATAAAGATTTATTATAGAGTGAATATTCTATAAAGAGAATATATATGAAAAGCAAAGAAACTAATGTGATGAAATCGACATTTTCAGTGAGTGCTTTAAACTTTCAAATAAAATGGGTAAGCGTTATTATATAGATGTAATCAATAATAAGCAGTAAGAAGGGAAGGTTAATAGCAATGAAAACACCCATTCATGTAATGTCAGAGATTGGAAAATTGAAGACAGTGTTATTGAAAAGACCAGGAAAAGAAGTTGAAAATTTAACTCCTGAAATTATGGAGCGTTTGTTATTTGACGATATTCCTCATTTGGCAGTCATCCAAAAAGAACACGATGCATTTGCTCAAGCTTTAATAGATCGTGGAATAGAAGTCGTTTATTTGGAAAAATTAGCTGCAGAAGCAATTGATGCTGGCAACTATAAGGAAAAATTTGTTGACCGTATTCTAGATGAATCAAATCTAGAAACACTACCGGTTAAAGAAGGACTGAAAAAATACTTGTTGGGTTTTGACACACTGGAAATGGTAGATGTCATTATGGCTGGCGTCCGTAAAAAAGATGTGTCTATCGAAAGCCATCATTTAGCAGATATTTCAGAAGATAATGTCTATCCATTTTTTATGGATCCTATGCCAAATCTTTACTTTACACGAGATCCGGCTGCATCTATTGGAAATGGACTAACAATCAACCGTATGACTTTTGAAGCTCGTAACAGAGAATCGTTATTTATGGAAGTGATTATGGAATACCATCCAAGATTTGCTAGTCAAGGTGTAAGTGTATGGCGTAATCGTAATCATCTTTCTCGGATCGAAGGTGGAGATGAATTAGTTTTAAGTGATAAGGTGCTGGCTATTGGGATTTCACAACGGACTTCAGCTAAAGCTATCGAAGAGTTAGCTATTGAATTGTTTGATAACAACTCAAGTTTTGAAAAAGTGCTAGCGATAAAAATACCTAATGTCCGTGCTATGATGCATTTGGATACCGTATTTACAATGGTTGATTACGATAAATTCACGATTCATCCAGGAATACAAAAAAATAATGGCGAAGTAGATACGTATATTTTAGAAAAGGGCGAAAAATCTGGAGTAGTTAAGATATCTCATCGTTCCGATTTACAAGAAATTTTACGTGAAGCATTGAATGTACCTAAGCTGACCTTGATTCCTTGTGGTGGTGGAGATCCAATCATTTCAGCTCGTGAACAATGGAATGATGGTTCGAATACATTGGCAATTGCACCAGGAGTGGTTGTCACGTATGACCGCAATTACGTTTCCAACGCGTTATTAAGAAGCCATGGAATTGAAGTCATTGAAATTGCTTCAAGTGAGTTATCTAGAGGTCGTGGTGGTCCACGTTGTATGAGTATGCCTTTAATTCGTGAAGATCTTCCAGCAAGATAAAACAAATGCTACCAACAACTAAAAGTATATGGAGGAATAAATAATGACAAAGCAAGTATTTCAAGGACGTAGTTTAGTAGCCGAAAAGGATTTCACAAAAGATGAACTGATGTATTTGATCGATTTGTCTGCACATTTAAAAGATTTGAAAAAAAGAGGGATTCCACATCATTACCTGGAAGGAAAAAATATTGCCTTATTGTTTGAGAAATCCTCAACGCGTACTCGGGCAGCTTTTACTACAGCAGCGATCGATTTAGGAGCACATCCTGAGTACCTTGGAAAAAATGATATCCAATTGGGCAAAAAAGAATCCGTTGAAGATACAGCGCGGGTATTGGGTAGTATGTTCGATGGCATTGAGTTTCGTGGGTTCAAACAAAGTACAGTAGAACAATTAGCCGAATTTTCAGGTGTTCCTGTATGGAATGGATTGACTGATGAATGGCACCCAACACAAATGATCGCTGACTTTTTAACGGTTAAAGAAAACTTTGGACACCTTGAAGGCGTTACGTTAGCTTATGTTGGAGATGGTCGCAATAATATGGCAAACAGCTTGTTAGTTACTGGTGCGCTTTTAGGTGTGAACGTTCGAATCGTCTCTCCTCAATCATTATTCCCTACAAAAGAAACCATCGATATGGCTCAAGGTTTTGCCGAAAAATCGGGTAGTAAACTAATGATCACAAAAGACGTTGCAGAAGGCGTTAAAGATGCGGATGTTTTATATACTGATGTCTGGGTATCAATGGGAGAAGAAGATAAGTTTGCAGAACGAATCGCATTGTTAACTCCTTACCAATTAAACATGGATATGGTTCGTGCAACGGGCAAAGAAGATACGATTATTTTGCATTGTCTGCCAGCTTTTCATGATGCAACGACAGATTACGGTCGAGACGTAAAAGAAAAACACCACATTGAAGAAATGGAAATTACAGATGAAGCCTTTAGAAGTAAACATGCGCGTCAATTTGGTCAAGCTGAAAACCGGATGCACTCAATCAAAGCAATTATGGCTGCAACGTTAGGCAACTTATTTATTCCCAAAGTTTAATAAAAAAGTTTGTATAAATAAAAAAGTATGAGAACGACAGTTTCTTATACTTTTGTTTATACGAACAAATTGTCTGGACAGTCAATTTGAAAAATGGAGGAGGAGAAATAATGGAAGAGAAAAAATTAGGTTTGACTCCTTTAGTTGCCCTTGTTGTAGGGTCAATTATTGGTGGTGGAATTTTTAATTTAATGTCAGATATGGCAGTTGAAGCTTCTGTAGGTCCAGTTATTATTGGTTGGGTAATCGCCGGCATAGGTATGGCCTTTTTAGCCTTTAGTTTTCAAAATTTATCAGCTAAGCGCCCTGATTTGGATGCTGGGATTTATAGTTATGCCAAAGAAGGCTTTGGGAAATATATGGGATTTAATTCCGCTTGGGGTTATTGGTTGTCAGCTTTCTTAGGAAATGTTGCTTATGGAACACTATTATTTAGTTCAATTGGGTACTTTTTCCCTGTTTTTGGAGATGGTCAAAACTTCGCTTCAGTTATTGGGGCGTCTGTCATGCTTTGGTTAGTTCATGCACTTATATTAAGAGGGGTTGAAACGGCTTCATTTATTAATACAATCGTTACGGCAGCTAAATTGATACCGTTGGCAATCTTCTTTGTGGCGATGTTCGTAGCCTTTAAATTAGATGTTTTTACAGCTGATTTCTGGGGGACAATTTCAGGAGATTTCACATTTTCAGAAGTGATGGATCAAGTTCAAGGAACAATGCTAGTAACGGTATGGGTATTTATCGGTATTGAAGGGGCCGTTGTCTTTTCTGGTCGTGCTAATAAAAAATCGGATGTTGGGAAAGCAACCATTATTGGTTTAGTGACTGTTATTTCAATTTATTTATTGACAACGATTCTATCAATGGCCGTCTTAACAAGACCTGAATTGGCAGAATTACCTCAACCCGCAATGGCTTATTTATTAGAAAGTGTTGTAGGTAAGTGGGGTGCCATACTAATTAATATTGGGGTAATCATTTCGGTATCGGGTGCTTGGCTTGCATGGACGATGTTTGCGGCTGAATTGCCTTATCAAGCAGCTAAACAAGGTTCTTTTCCAAAGTTCTTTATTAAAGAAAATAAAAATGGCGCACCAGTCAATTCATTGATGTTTACGAATATCTTGATTCAATTATTCCTATTTACTTTCTTGATTAGTTCAAGAGCTTATAATTTTGCCTTTTCACTAGCTTCATCAGCTATTCTGATTCCTTATGCGTTTACCGCATTCTATCAATTAAAACTTTCACTGATGGAAAAAAGTACAACTCCACGTCGCAATCAAAATATTTTTGTTGGAGTAGTTGCAAGTATCTATGCAGTTTGGTTGATTTATGCAGGGGGAGTAGATTACTTGCTCTTAACCATGTTATTGTATGCACCAGGAATCATCATTTATGCTTGGGTACAAAAAGAGAATAAAGAAAAAATCTTTACTAAAATTGAATGGGTTGCAGCAGGAGTTGTCGTAGCTCTCTTCTTGTTAGCCATCTTCCAAATAGTAACTGGTACAATTGATATCAGTAATATGTAAAGGAATGTGATAAATATGGGGAAAAGAAAAATTGTCGTAGCTTTAGGCGGGAATGCTATATTGTCAAACGATGCAAGTGCTCAAGCCCAACAGAAAGCTCTTGAAGAAACAGCCGAATATTTGGTCAAATTTATTGAAAATGGAGACGATTTAGTTATTTCGCATGGCAATGGTCCACAAGTAGGCAACTTATTGTTGCAGCAAAACGCAACAAATAGCGTTAAAAATCCAGCTATGCCATTAGATACATGCGTAGCTATGACGCAAGGAAGCATTGGGTATTGGATGCAAAATGCTCTTTCACGTGCATTAGAAAAACGAAATCTAACGAATCAAGTTGTTTCACTGATCACTCAAGTAATCGTAGATGAAGCTGATCCAGCCTTTAAAAATCCAAGTAAGCCAATTGGTCCATTTCTATCTGAGGCAGAAGCTAAAGCAGAAATGGAACATTCGCAAGCAATCTTTAAAGAAGATGCAGGGAGAGGTTGGCGTAAAGTGGTTCCTTCTCCAAAACCAATCAGTATAAAGGAATATGTTGTGATCAATCAATTGGTCGAAAACGGCGTGATTCCTATTACAGTTGGCGGAGGTGGGATCCCCGTTGTGAAAAAGGGCAATGAAATAAGAGGGGTAGAAGCCGTTATTGATAAAGATTTCGCCTCTCAAAAATTAGCAGAATTGATCCAAGCCGATTTGTTGGTTATTTTAACAGGAGTAGATAATGTATACGTCAATTTTAATAAGCCTGATCAAAAGCAACTTAATGAAGTTTCCGTTGAAGAAATGAAAGGTTATATTGCGGAAAATCAATTTTTGGCAGGAAGTATGTTGCCAAAAGTTGAAGCTGCCATTGCTTTTGTCGAAAACTCAAAAGATGGAAAAGCCATCATTACTTCTTTAGAAAATATCGAATCTGTATTAACAGAAGGAGCAGGAACGATTATTACAAAATGAAGTAAGCGCTATTAGAAATGCCACATAATAAAGCAAAAAAGCCCGTTTCTATAAGGGCTTTTTTTGCTTTTATGGTACAATGATATTGTGAATATTTTATCTATCGCTTTTTATTCAAGCTATTAGTAGAGTGAAAAAATGTCAGATTTAGGGGTGTTTTGATGACAACTATTCAAAAAAGAATGATTAATTTATACGAACTACGTTATAAACCAATCTTTTCAGAATTTACGGATCCCGAATTTAATCATCTTTGCAAAAATATGTATCTCCGCAAGTATAAAAAAGGGCAAGTCTTGTTTGATGAAGGCGATATCCGGGAGAAAATATATTATTTAGTTAGTGGATTGGTTAGACTCGAAAAATATGATGAGAGTGCCTTTTACACGTATACAGATTATGTGAAAAAAGAAACGATATTTCCTTATGGAGGTATGTTCTCCGACGAAGCATATCACTATTCTGCGATTGCTGTGACAGATATTGAACTGTACTATATGCCAACAACGATTTTTGAAAATAGTATTGCTGACAATCCAAAACAAATGATTTATTTCTATCATAAATTATCTAAAATTCTTGAAAGTCATGAAAGAAGAGTACAATACATGGTCGTATCAAATGCGACCAATCGTATTATTAAAACATTGAACTATTTGATGAAAGAGTTGGGGGATTACACAAACCCGACCATGGTCAATATCCCCTATCCTATAACAATTAATGAAGTAGCAAATATTAGTGGCTGTTCAAGAGAAACTGTAGGAAATACAATTAAAAAGTTAAAAGAAATGGATAAATTAGCCTATGAGCACAAACTTTTTTTATTCAAAGACCTGGTTTATTTTAATTCCTATACAGAATGAACCAGTGATTTGTCATTGAAGTTTAACGTTGCCAAGAATTCTTAAAGAAGGGGAAGTCTCTTGGCAGCTCTATGTAAAATGGAGTGGGTGCTTCAAATTAAAATTTCTTCTGGAATAGATGGGTTTGCTTGTGAAGCTATGGGAACATCTGTAAGCCTGTAGTTTTACCGACTTTCAAGCTTCAAATAAACCGTAATCGCTAAAGTGTTAACGGTTTATAATTCTCATTGAATCCTATGCATGGCTACAAGCAGCTCTTTTCCTCCCAAAATTTTGAGTGTGTCATTTAATATATTTATTCACACCTAAAATTAGACAGTCAATCTTTTGAATATTTTTTTATTTTAGGGTACAGCATGGCCGATACTTTCCTAGTACTCTAAAAAACTCTGTGGTACTATTAGGTTTGAGAAAACCTTTTCATTAATCAATATAGAAAATTAGTAGGAGGAAAATACATGATGTATGGCGCAATTGAAGCAGGTGGAACAAAATTTGTTTGTGCAGTTAGTGATAAGCAGTTAGAGATAAAAGAACGTGTGAGTATTCCGACTACCACCCCTGAAGAAACTCTTAAACAGGTGTTTGATTTTTTTGATCAATACACGTTGAAATCTATCGGGATTGGTTCTTTTGGGCCTATCGATGTGAATGAGAAATCGGCTACATATGGCTATGTGACTTCAACTCCTAAAACAGCATGGAAAAATTTTGATTTTCTAGGAGCAGTTAAACGGCAGTATGAAATTCCTGTGGCTTGGACGACAGATGTAAATGCAGCTGCATATGGGGAATATAAAAAAGGAAGTGCCCGTGGGACAGAAAGTTGCTTATACTTAACCATTGGAACAGGTATTGGTGGCGGAGCAGTCGTTGGCGGCAAAGTATTGAATGGTTTTGGTCATCCAGAGATGGGACATCTTTTGGTTAGTATGCACCCTGATGATAATTTTAAAGGTGTTTGCCCATATCATGGGAATTGCTTAGAAGGTATTGCTGCTGGTCCGGCTATCGAAAAACGATACGGCAAAAAAGGAAATGAATTAGCGGAAGATCAAAGAGTTTGGGAAATAGAAGCTTTTTATTTAGCACAAGCTTTAGTAAATTATACTTTAATTCTTAGTCCTGAAAAAATCATTTTGGGTGGGGGCGTTATGAAACAAACGCAACTGCTTTCTTTAGTCAAAAAAGAATTCACTAAATTGATGGCGGGATATGTCAACACCCCTGCTTTAGATGAGTACATTGTAATGCCTGAACTTGAGGATAATGCCGGAATCGTAGGTTGTTTACTTATGGCTAGTGAAAAAGACTAAAAATATTGCGTGATAAGTTAATTAAACTATCATCACTAAAAATTAAAGAACCCTCTCAAAAATTTATTTTGAGAGGGTTCTTTAGTTCAAAGTCATTTATTATTTATTTAGCCAAAATTCAGGTACAATAACAAAGTGGTAAGTTAAAGGGGGAAATCAAATGGAAACCTACAAACGTCTACCCAATCATATAGGCATTATTCCAGATGGAAATAGAAGATGGGCTCAAAAGCAAGGGTTTGAAAAAAAAGAAGGCTATAAATTTGGTGTAGAACCTGGATTGGAACTGTATCATCTTTGTTTAGCATTAGGCATTAAGGAAATGACTTTTTATGGATTTACGGTAGATAATACTAAACGCCCAACAGAACAAACACAAGCTTTTCAAAAAGCTTGTGTTGATGCGGTGAATGTATTGAAAGATAAAGATGCAGAAATATTGGTCATTGGAAATACGGATTCTCCACTGTTCCCAAAAGAGCTACTGCCTTACACTAAAAGAACTAAATCTGGAAAAGGTTTAATGAAAATTAATTTCTTAATAAACTACGGTTGGAGTTGGGATTTGAATTATGGTATGAAACAAGCAAATTTTGATCCAAAAGGTGACATTACCAAAACAATTGCTTCTTCAGATATCTCAAGAATGGATCTTATCATTCGATGGGGTGGTAGAAGAAGATTAAGTGGCTTTTTACCGGTTCAATCAATTTATTCTGATTTCTATGTAGCCGATGAACTATGGCCAGATTACAATACTAGTCAAGTCCATGCGGCATTACAATGGTACCAAGATCAAGACGTTACACTAGGTGGTTAAAAGTTTTGAAAAAAAAGTATAGTAATGCAAATGAAATGAAGTAAGTCTAATCTTATTAGGGTTAGATTTGCTTCATTTTTGTAAATTTTTAAGCTGAGCACAGAGTGTGAAGAAAACGATTTCAAAGATTGGGTTTAAACTTTATTGATATAAAACGGCTGGTCTATTATAGTTGGTTTATGAAGAGGAGGTACTCTTTTGTTTGATGAAAGAGCTTACAGGTTATTCGAAGAAATAACTGTACATGATAAAATAAGTGAATATGAAGTGATGAGAGTATTAAATCTAACTGAAAGACAATTTCAATATGATTTTGATAAGGTGAATGATGCACTTCAAATGATGAATTTACCCGTGATTAGAATGGAAGAAAAAATTTTTTTGGTTGATAACGTATTAAAGAAACGAATCGAAATCGGAATGCCTTTGAATATCAACGCAAATCAATTTGTGATACCTGAAGAGACACGAAGTCTTTTGATTTGTTTATATACTTATATTAGAAGTGAAGCATTATCGAATTACCACTATCAATTATTATTGGGTGTAAGTAAAAATACGGCTTTGACTGATGTGAAAAAAGCAAAAATTTACTGTGAAGAGTGGGATATCAGTTTAGTTTATTCTAGAAGGGAGGGCTACCATTTCGAAGGAACTGAAAATAGAAAATGGCAATTCGTTTCATATTGTATCGATTACTTATTATCACAACCTATAGGTAAAGAACTTATTATATTGGTTATTAAAGCTTGGCGTAAAGAAGTAGATTTAGTACTTGTCCAGCAAGCAGTAGATGAATTAATAAAAAAAAGTAACTTGAAACTGGTTAAGAGTAGAAAAGCAGAAATGATTTTTCATATTCTTTTTGTTAAATTAAGAAATAAAACGGAAAAATTTCGCTATACTGAATTTGAAAAACGATTATTACAAAGACAATTATTATTTGAAAACGGGAAACAATTAGCGATATCTTTATTTAACGAGGAAAATGGAATGATTACTTATTTTTTAACTATTCAGTTATTGATTACAAGGGAAGAGATAGAGGATAAGGCAGAACCCTTTCTTGATGAATTAGCAGGACAAATCATTGAAGAATTTGAAAAAAACACCTTATTGCCGATGCACTATAAAAAACAATTAAAAAGTAGTTTGTACGATCACCTTGTTCCAGCATTTTTTAGAATTACATTTGGAATTCCACTAGTAAATCCAATGGTATCCAGAATTAAAATAGAGTACGCAGATTTATTTGAGTTTGTAAAAAGAGCGTTAAATCCTTTGTCAGCTTTAACGGGAAAACTGATTAGTGAGACTGAAATAAGTTTTTTCACACTACATTTTGGCAGTTACCTAGAAAAAAACAAAAAAAAAGAACCAGAGAAAATAAATGCATTAATCGTTTGTTCAAATGGTGTTAGTACTTCAATTATGCTTCGTTCACAATTGCAGGATATGTTTTCTCATATCCAGTTTTCACGAGTGCATACTATCGAGCAAATCCAGCATATTCCAATCACTGATTATGATTTGATTTTCTCAACAATAGAGGTTATTTCAATTAAACCGGTTTACAGAGTGAAGCCATTATTAACGGATATTGAAAAAAATAATCTTATCCAATCTGTGGCTAATCAATTTCCAAGATTAAATTTAAAAAATATTTCAATTGATCAGTTAATGAAGATTATTCATAAATATACAGAAGTAAAAGATGAAGAAAAAATGCTATCAGAATTAATCAATCTCATTCATTCAGGAGAAATAGAAAAGGAGAGTTATAAGCCCATGCTTTCAGAATTATTAACTAAAGATATGATTCAATTTGCAAATGAAGAAATGGATTGGAAAAAGGCTATAGCTAAAGCAGCTCAGCCTTTAGTTGATTTCAATAAAGTTCAATCAAAATATGTTGAAGCAATGATAAAAAATGTAGAAGAAATTGGAACTTACATTCATATAGGTAAAGGAATTGCAATCCCACATGCAAGACCTGAAGCAGGTGTAAATAGTCTAGGTATCTCTTTCTTGAGAACGACTACTCCTGTACTACTATTGGACAAGGAAGAGCATAAAATAGATATTTTTATCTGTTTAGCCGCTATCGATAACCAAGCTCATTTAAAAGCTTTAGCACAAATCACGAAACTTTTAAGTAATGATACAACGTTAAATGCAATTAAAAATTCAACAACAGTAGAAGAGATCATTAGTATCATAAAAAAAGGAGAAGATGAATAATGAAAATTTTAGCAGTTTGTGGCCAAGGATTAGGAACGAGTTTTATGGTGGAAATGAATATTAACCAGGTATTGGATGAACTAGGAGTTAAAGATGTAGAGGTATCACATTCTGACTTGAGTTCTGCGCAATCAGGAGATGCAGATGTATTTTTCTTAGCTAAAGATATTGCTGAAGGCGGCGAACAATTGGGAAACATTGTAATTTTAGACAGTATTATTGATATTGATGAGTTAAGAGTAAAAGTGAAAAAATCTCTTGAAGAAAATGGTGTGCTTTAAAACTAATGCAATAAAAATTATTAAATGAATAGGAGATAGAAAAAATATGAATACTCTAATTGACATTTTAAGTGCACCCTCCATTCTTGTTGCTTTTATTGCACTTGTGGGCCTGCTGGTTCAAAAGAAAAAAACATCAGATGTTATAAAAGGTACGGTTAAAACGTTTGTTGGTTTCTTAGTCATACAAGCAGGAGCAGGAATACTAGAAACTTCTTTAGCACCATTTGGTTTAATGTTTCAAGAAGCTTTTAATATAGCAGGAGTCGTACCAAATAATGAAGCAATTGTTGCATTAGCATTAACTGAATATGGAACAAATACTGCTTTAATTATGTTTTTCGGAATGGTTGCTAATATTTTAATTGCACGATTTACTAGATTTAAATACATCTTTTTGACAGGACATCATACTTTATATATGGCGTGTATGTTAGCTGTAATAATGGCTGTAGCTGGATTTAATACCATTCCGCTAATTATCGCAGGATCGGTAGCATTAGGTATTATTATGACGTTATCTCCAGCTATCGTTCAACCTTTTATGCGTGAATTAACTGGGAATGACAATGTTGCGCTAGGACATTTTAGCGCAGTAGGATATGCAGTAAGTGGATATATTGGAAGAATTTTTAAGAAAGATAAAGAACATTCTACTGAAAATATTAATTTTCCAAAAGGTCTTGGTTTTTTACGAGACAGCACAGTAAGTATTGCAATTACTATGATTGTTATGTATTTCATTGTTGCTTTATTTGCAGGTCCTGAATTCATTGAATCAGAACTAAGTGGAGGAACAAATTTCTTAGTATTTTCATTGATTCAAGCTGGTAACTTTGCAGCAGGTGTATTTGTAATTTTAGCTGGTGTTCGTCTAGTTTTAGCCGAAATTGTACCTGCATTTAAAGGGATTTCTACAAAATTAGTTCCAAATGCAAAACCTGCTCTTGATGTTCCTATTATCTTTACGTTTGCTCCCAATGCTGTATTGATCGGTTTTTTCTCTAGTTTCATAGGTGGAATCGTTAGTTTAGCTATCATGTTAGCAGTTGGAAGTACAGTTATATTACCAGGAGTAGTTCCACATTTCTTTACAGGAGCTGCCGCTGGCGTATTTGGAAATACAACAGGTGGAATTAAAGGATCAGTAGCTGGCTCATTTGTTAATGGTGTGATTGTTTCTTTCTTGCCGTTATTCTTAATGCCAGTATTAGGAGATTTAGGTTTTGCAAGTACAACATTCTCTGATGCTGACTTTGGAGTTAGTGGTCTATTTTTTGGAGCATTAGCTAACTATGCAGGACCTATTGCCATCGTTGTAAGTTTAATTATGATTCTTGTATTAATGGCTATACCTTTTAAAAAGAAAACAGCTGAAGTAGAACCTAAAAAAGGCTAATTGTTAAAAAAAAGAGAGAATTAAATGATTTTGTATTAAACTAGAATAAGATAATCCAATCAATTGGGGTTATCTTATTTTTTAGCAATAGATTAAGGAGTAGACTATTATGTATTTTGCAGATTACCATCATCACACAGATAATTCATTTGATTCTCAAGCACAAATGAAAGAAGTATGCGAACAAGCGATAAAAAAAGGACTGAATGAAGTTTGTTTTACCGAACATTTTTCTGTTAATCCTAAGGTACCAACTTATGGATATATGAATTTCAAACGGTATTTTTCCCAAATTGAAGAGTGTCGTGAACGATTTGGCAGTCGGTTAACAATCAAAGCTGGAATTGAACTATGTGAACCTCATTTGACAAAAGAAGCATATAAAGAAGCGTTAGCTAATTTGGAAATAGATTTTATAATGGGGTCCGTTCATAATATAAAGGAAGAAAAATTACGCATGTTCATTATTAATAAAACACCGCAAGAAATCTATCAGCAGTATTTCGAAGAAGTTTACGCATTGGTTGCTCACGCGGATATCGATGTAATCGCTCATTTAGATTTAATCAAACGTTATGCAGTAGAATCAGTAGGAAATTATAAATTTGATGATTATAAGCCGATTATTGCAAAAATATTACGTAAAGCAATTGAACGTGGTATCGGAATCGAAATCAATACTTCTGGATTATCAAACAGTGTATTAAATGAGACGTTGCCCTCAATGGATATATTACGATTGTATCATTCATTAGGAGGAAAGATTTTAACGATTGGTTCTGATTCGCATTGTGCGGAAACAGTAGGCTCTAATCATGATGCAGCTATAGAAATGGCAAAAGAAGCTGGATTTAAAGGAATAGATGTATTTGAAAAACGAAAATCAAAAAAAGTCGAATTCTAAAAATTGCATTAAGTAATCTGAAAAAAGAGGGAAGTAGCTGCTAGGGCTATTTTTCTCTTTTTTGATTTAAAATATAACGCTAACATCTTGTAATTTCGTTCTATTAAATGTATACTTGTTTTATACAAAAGACTAGACAATTCGTTTAGTTTTTAGGATAAAAAAAGGAGTGTTTAGTAAAATGAACTATGAATTTCCAAAAGGATTCTGGTGGGGTTCTGCAGCTAGTGGACCACAAACAGAAGGTGTTTTTGAAGGCGATAACAAGGGTGATAATATTTGGGATCATTGGTACCGTGAAGAACCAGAAAAATTTTTTAACCAAGTAGGACCAGAAAAAACATCTTATTTTTACCAAAAATATAAAGAAGATATCCAATTAATGAAGGAAACAGGACACACAACTTTTAGAACGTCTATTCAATGGAGTCGCTTAATTCCGAATGGCATAGGTGAAGTAAATCAAAAAGCGGTTGCTTTTTATAATGATGTGATCGATGAATTGATTGCAAATGATATCGAACCATTCATCAACTTGTATCATTTTGATATGCCAATGAAATTGCAAGAAAAAGGTGGCTGGGAAAGCCGTAAAACAGTAGATGCATACGTAGAATTTGCTAAGATATGTTTTGAATTATTTGGCGATCGTGTAAAAAAATGGTTTACACATAATGAACCAATCGTTCCGGTTGAAGGCGGTTATTTGTACCAATTCCATTACCCTAATGAAGTAAATATGAAAAAAGCCGTTCAAGTTGCTTACCACGAAGTTCTTTCAAGTGCTAAAGCAATCAAAGAGTACCATGCATTAAAATTAGGTGGCGAAATTGGAATCATATTAAACTTGACGCCAAGCTACCCAAGAGATGCAACAAATCCAGAAGATGTTAAAGCAGCTCAACTTGCTGATGCATTTTTTAATCGTTCATTTTTAGATCCTTCAGTTAAAGGGGAATTTCCAACTGATTTAGTTGAATTACTTAAAGAAATTGATCATTTACCGGTTATTGAACCAGGCGATTTAGAGTTGATCAAAAATAATACGGTCGATTTATTAGGCGTTAATTACTACCAACCGCGTCGGATCAAAGCCAAGGAATCAAACGAAAAAATAGCTGAGGGTCCTATGCCGGATGATTATTTTGATAATTACATCAAACCAGATCGAAAAATGAATCCTTATCGTGGATGGGAAATTTATGAAGAAGGCGTTTATGATATTTTAACAAACTTAAGAGAAAACTATGGCAATATCCGTTGTTATATCTCAGAAAACGGAATGGGTGTAGAGGGTGAAGAAAATTCTATAAATAAAGATGGCGTAATCGAGGATGATTACCGGATTGAATTTGTAAAAGATCATTTAACCTTTATGCACAAAGCAATCCAAGAAGGCAGTAATGTACTAGGCTACCACATGTGGACCTGTATGGATAATTGGTCATGGACGAACGCTTACAAAAATCGTTATGGCTTTATAGCTGTTGATATTGAGAATGAAGGAAAAAGAACTGTGAAGAAAAGTGGACGATGGTTTAAAGAAGTATCTGACGCGAACGGTTTTGATTAAAAAGGTGCAGGTTAAGGTGGGTTTTCCAGTTGGAAGATCCATTTTTAAATAAGTTTAGTTTTTTTAAATAAAAGACTAGACATTATAAAAATGAAATGCTATTCTTTATATGTAATCGATTTCAATTAATTGATAGAAAACTAATAAGAGGCCTCTTTTTAGTTAGATGTAATAAATAATATAAGATTACTTAGTGTAGATTAAAAAAAGAAAAGAGGAATACTAGTGGATGGATTTATTGATAAATTAGGTGAAAAATTACTCCCTATTGCCGGAAAACTTGGTGAAAATCGTTACCTTAAAGTTTTACGTGATGCATTTATGCTTGCTTTCCCCCTTACCATGTTTGGATCAATTGTTGTTGTACTAAATAACTTGCCATTTTTCAGTGATGCAACAAAAGGTACTTTAGGAAACTTGTTTGGAAATGGACAAAATGCGACAATGTCGATCATGACCATTTTTGTTACATTCGGTATCGGTTATTATTTAAGTAAATCATACGATGTTGAAGCTATCTTTGGTGGGGCTGTTTCTTTAGCTGCTTACCTTATCTTAACACCATTCTCAATGCTTACTGAATCCGGTGAAGCTGTAACAGGTGTATTAGCATTAGATCGTCTAGGTGCTAAAGGGATGTTTATTGGTATGATCGCAGCCTTTATTGCTGGTGAGATCTATACTCGTATTGTTAAAAAAGGCATCGTCATTAAAATGCCAGATGGCGTTCCACCAGCAGTTGCAAATTCATTTGCAGCCTTGCTACCAGCTCTTATTACATTATTTACTTTCTTACTAGTTAATGGAGCAGTTGTTGGTTTCTTTGATACAAATTTACATGATGTTGTGTATACAGCTATTCAACAACCGCTAACAGCTCTTGGAAGTGGATTGCCAGCTACCTTGATTGCTGTATTCTTTGTTCAATTCCTATGGTTCTTCGGATTACACGGTCAAATTATTGTTAACTCAGTAATGGACCCTATCTGGAATACCTTAGCTTTAGATAATCTTGATGCGTATAATGCCGGTGAAGCTTTACCTCATATCGTAACTAAACCATTTATGGAAATTTATACTGTTGGTATGGGTGGATCAGGTAGTACATTAATTGTTGTATTATTGTTAGCCTTCATTATGAAGAGCAAACAGAATAAAGAAATCGGTCGCTTAGCTTTAGGCCCTGCGATTTTCAACGTAAATGAACCATTAATTTTCGGAATGCCTTTAGTATTGAATGCTTCTATTTTTATTCCTTGGGTTGTTGCTCCATTAGTAACAACTGCATTCAACTATGCTATGATGGCTACGGGAATATTCCCAATTCCAACCGGTGTCCTAATTCCATGGACAATACCAGTCGTTATTAATGGTATTATGGCCACAAGCTCATTTATGGGTGGATTACTTCAAATCATCGATATGGCTCTTATCGGCGTAATTTGGTTCCCATTCCTTAAATTAGTTGATAAAGTAAACTTAAACACTGTTTCTATGGCTGATAAATAATAAGCTATGAAGGTATTAAACAATAAATAGCAAAAAGAACTTGTCGTTCAAAAGACAAGTTCTTTTTTTGCTCCTAACAAGATGTGTTTTAAAACACATCTTGTTAGGAGGTAATTAGCCGTAACTAGTAATAGTTCGAGCAACTGAAGGTCACTTTTCCGTTTGAGTAGCCACAACGAGCCTTAACTAAAGTAACTTCAAAATAGAGGATTATTTTATTTAACTCCATGATTCATTAGATCGCTCTTGTTATTCGATAGTTATTTTAAGCATCCCTACCTTTCTCAGTTACCTCAAAAATCAGAATAGTTATTAGTTTTCAAGCACATCCTAATAAAAAACATCTTTTTTTGTCTAAAGGCTAGTCTTATTATTTCAAGTAAGCTATGATGATTGTGAGTACGATAACAAGGAGGTCCACAGTGGTAAAATATGAAGCAATAGCAAATGAAATAAGGGACCGTATTACAGATGGAACATATAAAGTGGAATCTCTTATTCCAGATCAAGTGAGCTTATCCGAAGAATTTAAAGTTAGTAGAATGACCATAAAAAAGGCGTTAGATATTTTAGCGTTAGAAGGATTGATTTATCGCCAGCGTGGTTCTGGAACATTTGTGATGAAAAATTCTCCTTTAAATAAAGAAAATGCTGCAGTAAATGAATACGATGGCTTAACAAAGCAAATGAAGGGCCATAAAATAGAAAGTAAAATCATCAAATTTACAGTCGAGTTTCCAGATGAAGAAATAATGCAACATTTGATGATTGAAAAAAGTGTTCCGGTCTATAATCTGATTAGATTAAGGATTATTGACGATAAACCCTATGTTTTAGAACATACTTATATGCCAACTGATCTGACAACAGGATTAACGGAAGATATTATTAAAGGCTCTATTTATGAATACATTCATGATGAATTAAAAATAAAATTTACTGGAGCTTATCGTAAAATTCGTGCAGATAAATCTTCTAAATATGACCAAGAATACTTGGATTGCGGTGTTAATGATCCAGTATTAGAAGTTGAACAAATTGTGTACTTAAAAGATGGTCGTCCTTTTGAACATTCTCGAAGCCGTCACCGTTATGATACACGCAGTTATACGTTTATCGATATGAATAAAAAAGTTTAATTGGGTCAAAAGAACGACATCCTTAAGATAAGGAGGAATAAGTGTGACCATAAATCGTAAAAAAATAGTATTGGATTATTTAAATACATTAGACAAAGCGGTTACTGCAAAAGAAATTGCAGTAGTATTATCTTTAGATCGAGCAAATGTTAGTCGCTATTTGAATGAATTGCATAAAGAAACCCAATTGAAAAAGATTATTGGGCGTCCAGTACTGTATCAAGCAATTACTATAAATAGCGATAATCAGGAGGAAGACTACAATAAAAAAGCTTTTTCTCGTTTGATTGGTTATGACGCTTCTTTAAAAGAGATGGTTCAACAAGCAAAAGCAGCTATTTTATATCCTCCCAATGGATTGCACACCATCATCTTTGGTCAAACGGGTACAGGAAAATCGTTATTTGCAGAATGTATGTACCAATATGCCTTAGAATCGAGTGTTTTAGCTAAAGATGCCCCATTTATAACATATAATTGTGCAGATTATGCCCAAAATCCGCAATTGTTATTTGGACATATTTTTGGAGTGAAAAAGGGATCTTTTACGGGTGCTGCCCAAGATCGGACAGGACTCATTCATGAAGCAAATAATGGTGTTTTATTTTTAGATGAGATTCACCGATTGCCACCGGAAGGACAGGAAATGTTGTTTACCTTTATTGATAAAGGCATCTATCGTCCTCTAGGCGAAAGCAATGAGACATATCAGGCAAACGTATTGATCATTGGAGCAACAACAGAAAAATCGGATGTGTTGTTGTCAACATTTACTCGTAGGATCCCAATGAGTATAACCTTACCGGATCTAGTTGAACGTACGGTTGAAGAACGGTATGAACTGGTTGACAGTTTTTTAAAACAAGAAGCTCAACGCCTTAACCAAAAGATCACCATTAAAAGAGAAGTTTTGCTCGCATTTATGTTGTATCAGCCAGAAGGAAATATCGGTCAATTCCAGAGAGATTTAAAGTTAGTTTGCGCTAAAGCTTACTTGAATTTTAGGACGAAGAAAGGGCAGTCTCTAAAAATCAATCAAAAGGACCTGCCTTTTCAAGTTCAAAAAGGGTTATTGTCAATCAAAGAGATGTCTAAACAAATGGAGCGGTTGATCGAACAAGATAAAGCTGAATTTGTTTATGTGCCTACAAGTGAGCGAACAGAGAATTTATCAAAGCAAAGCAACGAAACGATTATAGATCCTTTAATAGAAAAAAATTTATTAAAAAAAACAAATGAGCATCTTTTAGAAACGTATCGCTTGGCAGGCTCAGGTCATCAGGAACAAAAATCTTATTTTAATGAATATGTTAAAACGCTCTCCACAACAGCCGATATTCGTAAGCACATTATTGATCCAGTATTAAAAGAATTAGTTGAGCAGCTGTATTTGGTTGCTAAAGAGCGGCTGCATCGCTCCTATTCGGCTAAAATTGAATTTGCTTTTGCTTTGCATTTGCAAAGCGCTTTGGAACGTATAAAAGCAAAAAAACAAATTACTATTTCTAACTTAAATGAGATTCGAAAAAATTATTCAAAAGAGTTTCAAGTAGCCATTGATCTATCGGCTATGATCGAAAAAACGTATTCCATTGATGTTCCTTTTGAAGAAATCGGATTTATTGCATTATTTTTGACTAAACAAGAAGAAGTAGAAGTGAGTAAAAAACAAGGAAAAACAACCGCTATTATGGTATTGATGCATGGAAAAACAACGGCAAGTAGCATGATGGAGACTGTGCAAGAACTATTAGAAACAACTGTCGGTACAGCCATTAATATGCCGCTGACGATGAGAGTCCAAGATATGTATCAACAAGTGCGGCAAACGGTTGTGGAAAATAAAGAAAAGTATCAGCATGGTTTGTTGCTATTAACTGACATGGGTTCACTAAATACTTTTGGAAATATGTTAGCAGAAGATTTAGGTTTGCGGATCAAATCATTGCCCATGGTGAGTACTGCAGTTGTTCTAGAAGCCGTACGAATGGCCAGTATTGGGCGCACTTTAGAAGATATTTTCCAAAGTTGTCAAACGGTATTGAAAAGCAGTACAAAACAGTTAACAGTATTGGACGCGAAGAAAACAAAAGCGATTCTAGTAACTTGTTTTACGGGTGAAGGGGTAGCTAAAAAATTAGAAGAACGTATCCAACCTGTAGTGGATGCTGCTAAAGTAACAATCATTCCGTTGCAATTTTTACATCGAGAAGCGTTCAAACAGCAAATTGACCAATTAATGGAAACTTATGACATTAAAGCAATTGTGGGAACAGTCGAATTTGACTATCAAAATATCCCATTTTATACAGCTTACGATATCTTTAATGATGAAAAATTAGTGTTATTAAAAAATCAAATAGAAGAAGAACTTCCGATAAATGAGATGATTCAATCATTGACAGGAACGTTAAAAAAAGTGGGATCTGTTCAACAGTTGATGTATTTTTTACAAAAATTACTGCAGCAATTAAAAAATGAATTGGCGATCATGATTCCAGCTGGTGTAGAAACAGGGGTATTATTACATTTGGCCTTTTTGATTGAAGGATTAAAAACAGGAACGATCATCCGTGAATTTTCTGAATTAGACGCGTATGCCAAAAAAAATCGAATGATCATGGATATTGTTAAAGCAACCTTAATTCCTTTAGAGAAACAATATCAGCTTATTATCCCAGAAGATGAGATTGCTTATATTACTCAAATGATCAGCGAAAATAAAATCAAAACGCATTAGAAAAAAGTTAGATAAATTTTGGTATGGATACCTAAATAAATTAAATGATATACCCAAGAATTTCTGAAGGAATAGGATTGCTTGTATCCCTGTAAAGGATTCAATGAGAATTACAAAACGTTGGCGCTTTAGCGATCGCGGTTTATTTGAAGAGAGTGTGACTAAAAGCGTTCAGACCCGAAATCTTCTAACGCATACCGTATCTCTAATGTGGCTAAAGCCACAAGAGCTAGGGCAACTGGAACGAATAAGCTCAGGATGGTCACCGACCACCTTGCGAAAGCATGTAGGCTACGCCTAAGTGTATCATGCCTGTACGTAGCTGAAGCAACTACAGTCATGACAAAGTGGACGTTGGGTCTGATTTTTGAAATACGTTTTAGAATGACACTTTCAGGCGTTCCCATGGTTTCACAAGCAAAACCGTCTATTCCAGAAGAAATTTAATCTTGAAACATTTGCAGTATTGATTTAGACCTTAAAAAATACACACTTTTTCTAGTGTGTATTTTTTTATGCGAGTGTGTAATAGTAAAAAGTCAAAGAGAAGGCTTTCTGAATAGGTTTACATGCATTAAAGTTGGCACGATATTTGCATTTATATAAGTGTAAAGCAAATAAAATAATGGAGTGATAAATAATGGCAGAAACAACAATTATGTTAGTTTGTTCAGCAGGTATGAGTACAAGTTTATTGGTGACTAAAATGGAAGCAGCTTCAAAAGCACGCAATTTAGATACCGAAATTTTTGCAGTATCAGCAGCAGAAGCCGATAAAAACATTGCGAATAAAAAAATTGACGTCATGTTATTAGGACCACAAGTTCGTTTCATGAAAGGTCAATTCGAAAAGAAATTAGCCGATAAAAATATTCCTTTAGAAATCATTAACATGCAAGACTACGGAAAAATGAATGGTGAAAATGTATTGAATCAAGCTCTTGGATTAATCAAAGCATAAAGAAATAATCAGTGGAAAGGAAGTTGCAAAATTGGGACAAGCTATAGAAGTAGAAACAATCATGGGTTTGATTATTCATGGTGGAAATGCTAAAAGTGATGCGATGGAAGCTATTCGTGCTGCGAAAAAAGATGATTTTGAATTAGCAGCCAAAAAATTAGAAGAATCAGACAAGTCATTGATAGAAGCACATCATGCGCAAACAAGTTTATTGACGCAAGAAGCTTCTGGCGAAGAATTAACAGTTTCTTTATTAGCTGTGCATAGTCAAGACCATTTGATGAATGCTATTACGTTCAGAGATCTAGCATCTGAAGTTGTTGATGTTTATAAAAAAATGGCAGGTGTACCAATAGATTTAGACTAACAATAATTTCATAGCAGTTGATAAAAAGTCATAAAAACTTTATTTTATGGCTTTTTATTGCCTCTCAAAGATAATAAATTGATTTTGAACATCTATGAGGGAGAATGACAGTAATAGTATTCGAATGATAAACAAGGGGGCGCTTAAATTGAAAAGACAAATTCCAGAAGATTTTATTATTGGTGCTGGTTCATCAGCATGGCAGACAGAGGGGTGGAAAGGCAAAAAGGAAGGACAGGATTCTTATCTTGATACCTGGTATAAAAATGAAAAACAGGTTTGGCATGAAGGCTATGGACCGGGAGTCGCAACTAATTTTTATGAACGCTACCAAGAAGATATTGATTTGATGAAAGAAATTGGTTTGACTCATTTTCGAACGTCAATCAATTGGGCAAGATTTTTTATTGATTATGAAACTCTGGAAGTGGATGAAGAGTATGCCTCGTATGTTGATCGTTTTGTGGATAGCTTGATTGAAGCGGGTGTTGCACCAATGCTTTGTCTAGAACATTATGAACTGCCAACATTCCTACAAGATAAATATGATGGATGGAGTTCGAAAAAAGTTGTTGAATTATTTGTACGATATGCTGAAATTGTTTTTGATCGTTACGCAGATCGTGTGCACTATTGGTTTACCTTTAATGAGCCGGTGGTTATTCAAACCCGAATTTACTTAGATGCTATTCGCTATCCACATGAGCAAGATACAAAAAAGTGGATGCAATGGAACTACCATAAAGTTTTGGCAACTGCTAAAGTTGTCGAAATGTACCATAGAAAAAACTACGATGGTCAGATTGGGATTGTTTTGAATCCAGAGGTAACCTATCCAAGATCATCTTCAAGTGCAGATAAAAAGGCTGCAGACATGTATGATTTATTTTTTAATCGCATTTATTTAGATCCTTTAGTTAAAGGGAATTATCCTGAAGAATTGTTTCCACTGCTCAAAAAACATGGTGTCCAATTTGATTACACGAAAGAAGAAATGGCTATTATTGCGCAAAATACAGTAGATTACTTAGGAATCAACTTGTATTACCCAAATCGTGTCAAAGCGCCAAATTATCAGTGGAATGACCAAACACCGTTCCATCCGGCTTATTACTATGACCATTTTGAATTGCCTGGACGTAAAATGAATAAATCAAGAGGCTGGGAAATTTATCCTCAAATGATGGTCGATTTTGGAATGCGCATTAAAAATGATTACGAGAACATTCCTTGGATGATTACAGAAAATGGTATGGGTATTGAGGCCGAAGAGCAATTTATGGATAACAATGGAGTCGTACAAGATGATTACCGAATTGAATTTATTGCAGAACATTTGAGTCAATTGATTGAGGTCACTGAAGCAGGTTCAAACTGTAAAGGGTATATGTTATGGGCTTTTACAGATTGTGTTTCTCCTATGAATGCGTTCAAGAATCGCTATGGATTAGTCAGAATCGATTTAGAACATAATCGAGACCGCTCATTAAAAAAATCAGCTTTTTGGTATAAAAGTCTAATTGAAAACCGCACTTTTGACGTTGCCGATAAAACAGAGTTCAACTAACGAAAGATTCTTTTAAAGAAGTGTTGGAAAAAGAAATCGCTAAATTAGTTGAAATCAAACTGGAAATAGAAAGCTCAACTTTTTTATTTTATAGATGACTCTCAGCTCAGATTATTAAGCTTCTCTTTAGATTATATGCAAACAGTTGTTTTTTAACTGAAAATAATTTATTATTTATTAGAATGCTAAACTAGAGAGGCATTAGGCAGGTATACATGGAATATAAAGCTGTGTATAAGAAAAGAGTAGTCATTAAATAAAAAAGGAGCCCTTTCTTTTGAAAATCGGAATAGACAAAATTGGTTTTTATGCACCCCATTTATACTTAGATATGAATAATTTAGCAGCGGCTAGAAATGTAGAGCCGGAAAAATTTACGATCGGTATTGGACAAGAAAAGATGGCAGTTGCTCCAATCACGCAAGACCCAGTAACGTTAGCAGCGAATGCGGCGTTAGCTATACTAGATGAAGAAGATAGAGAAAAAATTGATTTTGTTATTTTTGGTACAGAATCTGGTATCGACAATTCAAAATCAGGAGCAGTCTATGTGCATCATTTGTTAGGGTTAAATCCCAATGCGCGTTCTGTTGAAGTGAAACAAGCTTGTTATGGAGCTACTGCGGGTATCCAAATGGCAAAAGGTCATGTTGCTTTAAATCCAGACAGTAAAGTGTTGGTATTGGCTTCTGACATCGCACGATATGGCTTGAATACAGCTGGCGAATCAACACAAGGAGCCGGGGCTGTAGCAATGGTGATCAGCGCTGATCCCAAAATCATGGTTTTAGAAAATCAAAGTGCTTATCTAACAGCTGATATTATGGATTTTTGGCGTCCTATCTATTCGGATTATGCTTTTGTTGACGGCAAATTTTCAAATGAACAATATGTATTGTTTTTCAAAACTGTTTGGGAACAATACAAAACTAAGTCGGATTTAGGGTTAAATGACTTTGAAGCTATCTGTTTCCATCTGCCTTATACTAAAATGGGGCTTAAAGCATTGAGGACTATTCTAGAAGAAGCCACAGAAGAAAGCCAGGAACGTTTATTGGCTAACTTTCAGTCAAGTACGCTTTACAATCGGAACGTTGGAAACATTTATACCGGTTCGTTGTATTTAAGTCTGATTTCTTTACTTGAAAAGAATGAACAGTTGAAAGCTGGTTCACGAATTGGATTGTTTAGTTATGGCTCAGGCGCGGTTGGAGAATTCTTTGCGGGAATCTTGCAACCAAACTATCGAGAACATTTGTATGTAGAAAAACACGCTGCTTTATTTGATTCTAGAACAGAAATTTCGATTGAAGCGTATGAAGAAGTGTTCCAACAAACGGTCCCAGTTGATGGATCCACGGCAACTTTTGATAGTGTGAAAGATCCTGCACCAATTTATTTAAAAGGTATAAAAGATAATATGCGTCAATACGAAAATAAAGCCAATTAAAAAATACCTATTAAAGAGCCCATACTTATGTTTGATGAAACTCTCATCAAACATAAGTATGGGTCCTTTTTTCCGTCTCTTCGATATGGGAGGTGAGGAGCTTGTCACTCTTTCGTCAAAGCTAGTTTCATGTAAAAGTGAAGCAAAAAAAATCTTCATTCTTCTATGAAAAAGCGAAAAAGCTCAGATGACCGCTGGGAGTAAAATAAACGGCCGTCTGGGTTTACCCAAACGACCGTTTATTCCACACATCCTTATTATTCTTCTAACGCTAAGATATCTTGTAGCAAAGCTTTTGCGGTAGCTAAGTTCATATTTTTAGCCAGTTTTAATTGTTCAGCTACTTTTTCGATGGCCGTCCCCGAAGCTCCCGCGCTGATAGCCAGCGAACGCGCTTGAAGGCCCATGTGACCTTTTTGGATCCCGTCTGTCACAAGTGCTTTAAGAGCAGAAAAGTTTTGAGCAAGGCCTACGGAAACAATCACAGCTTCTAATTCTTTTGCCGTTTGATATCCTAATAAACGTTTGCTGAATTGGGCAGCTGGATGGATGGAAATAGAACCTCCGACTGAGCCGACCGGCAATGGCAAAGTCAATTGTCCAATCAAATCACCATTATCAGCTTTTTTCCAAGTGGAAAGCGAACGGTAGTTGCCGCTGCGTGAGGCATAAGCATGTGCACCGGCAGAAATAGCACGCCAGTCATTTCCAGAGGCTAAGACAACCGCATCAATGCCATTCATGATACCTTTATTATTCGTAACTGCTCGGTAAGGGTCTACATAAGCGAATTGACTGGCCTCGATTAAACGATCTCGCACTTCTTCACCTGTGTAATCGTTTCTTTTCAATAAATCCACAGGAATTTGGCAAACAGCAGTCGCCAGACATTCAGTTGCATAATTAGAAAGAATACTCATCAAAGCTTTACCACCAGTTAATTCTTCAAGGTAAGCTGTAATGCCTTCCAACATAGTATTAATAATATTAGCTCCCATAGCTTCCAGAGTGGATACATGTAAATGGACTACTAAAAATTCAGGTGTTGCGGCTTCATCATCTGCTTCAATGATGCGAATTAACAGATTGGTTGCTCCGCCTCCTCGTGCAACAATGGAGGGATGAGCAGCGTTAGCTTTTTTTAGAATAGCCTTTTTATGTTGGAGCAAATGACTTTTTGCAAGAGGTAGATCAGGTACATCTTTTAAAGCAACTTGGCCAATCATAATACGATCTGAAATTGTTGTTTTAAAGCCGCCTGCTAGAGCAATAACTTTTGCACCAGCACTAGCAGCTGCGATAACAGAAGGTTCTTCAATAGCCATGGGAACAATATAGTCTTTTTCATCAACTAGAAAATTTAAAGCTGATCCTAGTGGCAAGTCATAAGTAGCTAAATAATTTTCAATCATATGATCAGCTAGTTCATCGGTTAAATGTAAGCTGTCGGTTCCCGTTAAATCAGTTGAAGTCAGAGCACCTGCAGCGACAAGAGCTTCTATTCTCTCGGTAGGAGTTTTTTTATAAAATTTAGTTAAATGAGTTTTATCCATAGTATCAGTCTCCTTGTGAATTCTCTTATCCAAAGTTTACCATACTCTATTCGGTTAACTGAAACTAATTAAGTTGTTCCAAATAAAAAAGCCTTCCATCCAGAGCTCTAAGGAGCAATGGAAGAAAGACTTTTCTTATACCTTACTTAATAGGTTGTTGAAGATGATTAAGCTTCTTCTTCTTTTCCACCAATTAATTCAGGTTCAGCAGCTTCAGCAGGTTCAGCAGCTGTTTCAGGTTCTTCAGCAGATGGAGGCAATACGCTTACTACAGATTGTTCAAGATCGCTTAATACAGTGATAGATTTAGCAACTTTAATATCTGCAACAGATATTGCATCTCCTATTTCAAGTTCACCAACATCAACAGTAAATGAAGTTGGGATATTAGCTGGAAGAGTTTCGATTTCTAGTTCATTCAATGTTTGAGAAACAATACCGCGTTGAACTTTATCAGCATTTGCAACATGAATAGGAACAGTAACCGTTAATTTTTCACCTTTTTTAATAACTTGTAATTCAACATCTAAAATTTGATCGATAAGAGTTGCACTTTGAATTTCTTTGATAATCACTTGGTGAGTATCTCCATCTTGAACAGCAACATTAAAAATCGCATTTTTACCTAATTTTTTTAAGATAGCATCTAATTCTTTGCTGTCTAATAAAATTGGAGTACTTGTAACGCCTTTTCCATTAATGATACCTGTAACTTTTTTTTCTCTTCTGAAACGATTAGCCGCTGAAGATCCGACCTCTGTTCTTAAAGTAGCATTGACTTTCATATATAATTTTCCCCTTTCAAACTATGGTAATGAGTGGTTAATGTTAACTCTTGCTAGTTAAACTAGAAAAATGAGTTCAAAACACTTACAATATTAGTATAACAAAAAAATGATGAAAAAGCTAGATTACCATTTTTTTACTTTAAGTACAACTCTAAAAAAACTCAAACAATGATGTCTCATTATTATTTCACAAATAGAGAATCATTTAAAGGCTACCTTTTAGCAACATTGTGTAATGAATTCGGAGGACATTCGGTTCAAAGCAAGGAGGATTAAAAAAATGATAAGGCAGCAAAAGTATACAATTGGAGTCGACATTGGTACAACAAGTACGAAAGCCGTATTGTACCAAGAAGATCTGCAATTAGTCGACAGTACTTACGTAGGATATGATATTAATCAAACGGAAATAGGAATGGCAGAGCAAGATCCAAAAGCAATTTTCCAAGCGGTACTGACGGTTATCCGAACATTGATGGAAAATAGGAAAGAAATCAAGCACCAAGTAGCTTTTATTTCTTTTTCAAGTGCTATGCACAGCGTTATTGTTGTAGACGAAAAAGATGAATTGTTGACTAAATGTATTATTTGGGCGGATAACCGGCCAGCACAGCTAGTCGCTCAATTAAAAAAAACTTCGGATTGGAAAGCTTTATATCGCAAAACTGGTACGCCTGTTCATGCGATGACCCCGCTAAGTAAAATCATGTGGCTGACAGAATATTTTCCCGATATCTTAAATAAAGCAAAGAAAATCATTGGCATCAAAGAATATATTTTGTACCAATTGACGGGAGAATACAAAATTGATTACTCAATTGCTTCAGCAACAGGATTGTTTAATATCCATGAGTTGGACTGGGACAAAGATATCTTAAAACTCGTTGGAATTGAAGAGTCTAAGTTATCCGAACCGGTTGATGTGACTTATAGATGGGATACTATTCGAGAACTTTATGCGAGAGAAATGGCAATCGATCCAAAAACAAATTTAGTGATTGGGGCAAGTGACGGCTGTTTATCCAATCTTGGTGTAGGAGCAATGGAACCTGGCCAAACAGCGATTACGATTGGGACCAGCGGAGCGATTCGAATGGTTACCAACCACATTGTATTGGATGCAGAAGGCAGAACATTTTGTTACTACTTATCTAAAAATCGATGGGTAATTGGTGGGGCTGTAAATAATGGTGGCAACGTGATGGCATGGTTGACCGATATCCTTTTTCCAGCAGAAGGCCTACTAGTAGACAATATTGGTGAAACAAGGTTGGTGCAGCTCAATCGACTTGCTGAAAGTATCGATCCTGGTGCGGATGGATTGTTCTTCTTACCTTACTTAAATGGGGAGCGAGCACCTTTATGGGAATCAGAAGCTACTGGCAGTTACATTGGTTTAGCTTCCAGTCACACTACTGGACATATGGTAAGAGCAGCGATGGAAGGTGTATTATTTAACCTTTATGAAGTTTGGCAGCTGATCCAAGAAGTTGGTGGGCCATCTAAAACGATTAAGATAACGGGTGGATTTTTATGCTCTCCATTATGGAAACAAATGCTGGTAGATATATTCGGCAAAGCTATGCAACAACCTGTCAGTGTTGAAAGTTCTTGTTTAGGTGCAGTGATGCTAGGAAACTTAGACAAAGAAGTCACATCAAATTCCGCATCACAAAAAGATGCTGTAGCAGTGCTAATTGATGAAACAAAAGATGGGATTTGGTTGCATCCTAATGAAAGGACTACTGAAAAATACCAGAAAATTATTCCAGTTTATCAAAGGACAGCTCAAGAGATGAGCAAATTCCGTAAAGTCATAAGCGAAATTAAATGAGTCCAAATATAAGATAAAAATTTACAGAGCTGAGTTTTCGGCTCTGTTTTTTTAGTTGTCAGTTTTGAGCTTTTCTAAGATTAATAATAAAGAACTAAGAAAAAATAGAAAGGGTCGAATGAGTAAAAATAATTATGCTATACTAAATTTGGATTTGCATGGCTTACGTAAATTGGAAGAATGAATAATGGCTAGTGTTGGGGAAGGATAAGGACACAAAATGGATTACAAAACACTAATGGATACTGCTATACTAGCAGGTAAAATCATGTTAGAAAGTAACGCTGAAACGTATCGTGTTGAAGATACAATGAATCATATTCTGAAAATTTCAAAATTTGAGACAACCGAAGCATTGGCAATGACAACGGGATTAGTGGCTACATTAGATGACCCCAGTATCGATGATCCAATCACAATCGTCAAACGGATCACTACACGAGATATAAATTTAAATAATATTACCAGAGTAAACACTATTTCGCGCCAATTGACCGGTGAAGAAATAACGATTGCAGAAGCGTATGTGGCCTTACAGAGCATGGGGGAAGTACAGTACAAGCGACTTTACAAAGATATTGCGATAGCAGCTTTAACGGCATCGTTTGCTTTATTATTAGGCGGCGGTTTTTTTGAAATACTTGCTGCTGGAATCAATGGTGGCTTATTAGCCTTAGTATTAAAAGGCGAAAAAAGGTTGAATATGGGATCATTTGTGCGAAATGTTTTATCCACTGCAGTTATATCGGTAGGCGCTGGATTGATGCAAGCTTTTATTTTCCCAACGGTCAATATGAACATAGTCATAATAGGGACGATCATGCCGTTAGTACCCGGAACGGCCATTACGAATGCGATTCGAGATACGTTACAAGGCGATTACATGTCTGGTGGAGCTAAAGCTTTAGAGGCATTTGTAGTAGCCTTGTCCATTGCTTTGGGAGTTGCGATCGGATTAGTTATTGGAGGTGCAGTATATTGATCAGCCAAGTCATAGGAGCTTTTTTAGCCGTTTTAGCAGCTACCATAATTTTAGAAGCCCCAAGGAAACACATTTTTTCAGCCGCCATTGTAGGGGCTGTGGGTTGGGGAGCCTATTTACTTTGTATTGGATTACTAGGATCTGTCTTAGCTACATATATTTCAGGGTTAGTGATTTCTACCCAATCGCATATTTTCTCACGGATATTTAAAGTTCCAGTAACGATTTTCTTTTTACCTGGTTTCTATCCATTAGTTCCGGGTTCTGGTATGTATCTAACCGTCTATGAATTTATTCAAGGCAATACCGCATTAGCGCAGGATCATCTGCAGAATACCGTGCAAATAGCAGGGATGATTGCATTAGCGATTTTTACTATGGATACGATATTTAAAGTGATCACAAGAGTTCAGTATATTAAAAAAGCAGACTAAACCCTGTAGAAGAAGCCAAGACCGCGTTTTGCTGTCTTGGCTTCTTTAGTTTCTAGGAAAAAGTCTAGCTTCTTCAGTTAAATGAGTGGATCAATAATCTGCTGTTCTTGGATATAGGCTTCAACAAGATTCGTATATTCACGCATCAAGGCTTTAATAATTGGATTGGTTGTAGAGTTTAACTGTAAATCTCCGATGGATTGAATCGGCAGAATATTATTTCCAGTTCCTGTAATAAATGCTCCATCAATTTCAGTTAATTTTGAGACGGAAATGTTCTCTTCTACGACTTCAAAACCTAAAGTTTCACATAATGCCAATGTTTTTTTGCGGACAATACCAAGTAGTACATTTTTGGCAGGAGACGTGTATAATTTGCTATCCTTAACAATAAATAAATTTGAACGGCTGCCTTCTGTCACGTGATTAGTTTGATCAACGAGCAAGACTTCATAGGCTTGCTGTTTTTCGCGCTCAGCTAAAACGGCTTTTTGATAATCATTCCGTAAAGTTTTGATGGTCGGATCAATTCTTTCCATTTTGAATAAAGTCGTATGCATACCATTTAGATAATAAGCTTGTGGGGGGTAAACGGTTTTTGTGAAAAAAATCAATAGTCCCTTTGATGTATTTAAAATGAGTTTGATATTTTTATGAGTAACTTGGTTCTCTGAAATCAATTGGTAAATACGCTGCGTTATAACCGTGTCGGAATCTTTTAGAGATAGACCTGTAGCAGCAGCGGAAGCTTTAAACCGCTCTAAGTGATCTGCTAAAAAAAGAGCAATTCCTTGCTGAACACGAATAACTTCATAAATTGTTTTTCCTTCT
The DNA here is from genome assembly GCF_000744285.1 of Carnobacterium pleistocenium FTR1. Taxonomy (NCBI): domain Bacteria; kingdom Bacillati; phylum Bacillota; class Bacilli; order Lactobacillales; family Carnobacteriaceae; genus Carnobacterium; species Carnobacterium pleistocenium. Next base: position 550,814 of record NZ_JQLQ01000002.1, read on the forward strand.
AAGTGGTTAAAAACAGTAGTATCCTCTACAGGTGTTTTTTGGTCGTTTATAAAATAAAAGATTTCTTCTACTTGTTCCATAATGAGCTCCTTTTGTATGAACGAATGAGTTGAGTTGTTTCGTCTATTGTAATGAACTTATTGCAGATTTAGCAAGAAGTATATTGATGTATACTAGCTTGATGAATTAAAATGAATAAAAAGATATAAAAGAGGAGAATTAAAAAATGTTAGAAGATATAAATGACATGTTGAAGCGTCACGAAGCAAAACCCATTATTAGGCAACGTCATTTCGCAGTACTGATCCCTTTAATAGAGGTGGATGGTGAAACTCATCTTTTGTATGAAGTACGCAGCAAAAAAATCTCTCAACCGGGGGAAACGTCTTTTCCTGGTGGGAGAGTTGAAGCAGGCGAAACGTATAAAGAAGCAGCGATTCGCGAAACAATGGAAGAACTGACCATTTCTAAGGAAAACGTCCAAATTTTAGGTGAAATGGATTACATTGTGAATGAGCAAGTGGTCATTCGAGCTTTTGTAGGAGAACTGCAAAATATTAAAGTAGAGGATATTCAATTTAATGAAGAAGTGGAAGAACTATATACTGTTCCGTTAACTTACTTTTTAACGCACGAACCGGTGTACTATAGTGCCAACGTAAAATTAGAGCATGAAAAAGGTTTTCCATTCGATTTGATACCAGAGGGTAAGAAATACAACTGGAAGCAAGGAAAACATGTTGTACCGTTCTATACGTTGAATAAACATACATTATGGGGGTTTACAGCTAGATTTACTGATCATTTTGTGAAATTGTTAAAAGAGCATAAAAAATGGATGATAAAAAATCCGGAAAATTAGGGCGTGTTTTAAAACTAACTTGTTAAGAGCAAATAGCCAGAACGAGCGTTAGTTCGAGTAGCTGAGACCCAATTTCCGTTTGAGTAGCCAGAACGAGCGTTAGTTCGAGTAGCTGAGACCCCAATTTCCGTTTGAGTAGCCAGAACGAGCGTTAGTTCGAGTAGCTGAGACCCAATTTCCGTTTGAGTAGCCGGAACGAGCGTTAGTTCGAGTAACTGAAAATCGAGAGCCAATTTATTTGACTCCTTGGGTCATTCATATTGTTCGTTTCTAATCTTAATCACCTCATATTTTTCTTAATTAGCCTAAAAAGCAGAATAGTCACTAGTTTTAAAACATATCCTAATAAAAAAATCAAAAAAGATGATTTGAAAATGTACAAGTCAGTTTATTCGTTGTATAATATATCGTGTGAGATGTAAAACTAAAATGAACGATATGCATAAATAAGTAATTAGTTCATTTGTTTAAAAGGGGGATTTAACATGTTTTTAGCATGGAAAGAAATTAAGTATTCAAAAACCAGATTCGCGTTGATTATTGGAGTCATGATATTGGTATCCTATTTGGTTTATTTTTTAACCGGATTATCTTATGGTTTAGCGCAGGACAATCGCACCAGTGTAGATAAATGGGAATCGGATGCCATTGTTCTGACAGATGAATCAAATACTAATATCAATATGTCAATGTTGACTTTTGAACAGGCAGAAGAAATTAAGGCAGATGAAACTGCTTTGCTCGGGCTAGCGCCAAGTGTCATTAGAAAAATCGGCGAAACAGGAGAAGCATCGAAAATCAATGTTACTTTTTTTGGAATCGATCCTGAAGAATTTATTATGCCTGAAGTCAATGAGGGCCGAGCATTCGAAAACGATGATGAAGTTGTGGCCGATATTAGTTTGAAAGAAGAAGATAATGTGGCGTTAGGAGATACTGTTCAACTAGCTGGAAGCTCTAAAGAAGTCGAAGTAGTCGGTTTTACACAGAATGCGAAGTTCAATGTAGCACCAGTTTTGTATACTACGATTGCTTCTTATCAAGAAGTTCGTTTTGAAGCAACGGACGATTCAAAAAATGGTCGAATCAGCGCAGTAGTTGTTCGAGATTCAGCAGAATTTTTTGAAGAAGTTGTAGCAGATACGGATGATCTAGCCGCGTATTCTATTGGAGACTATATTTTCAAAATACCTGGCTATAGCGCACAAGTCTTAACCTTTGGTTTAATGATTGGATTCTTGATTGTGATCGCAGCCGTTGTTATTGGAATCTTTATTTATGTATTGACTTTACAAAAAACGAGTATGTTTGGCGTTATGAAAGCTCAAGGGATTTCTTCAAGCTACATAGCAAAATCGGTTGTAGCACAAACCTTTTTATTGTCCATTATTGGAGTCGGAATAGGTCTGATCTTAACCCTTCTTACATCCTTGGTTCTTCCAGCCGCGGTTCCTTACAGTATGAATGGGTTGTTTATTGCTGGAATAACAGCATTACTTATAGTTGTAGCTGTTTTAGGAGCTTTGTTCTCCGTAAGAACAGTTGTTAAAATCGATCCATTAAAGGCAATCGGATAAAAAAGGAGGAGTAGCTATGAAATTAATAGAATTAACTAATGTAAGCCGTTCATTTGGTGAAGGACACAAGCGCATCGATGCATTGAAAGAAACTTCTTTTTCTATCGAAGAAGGCGAATTCGTTGCCATTATTGGCCCAAGTGGTTCTGGAAAAAGTACGTTGTTGACGATTATTGGAGGATTGCAAATGCCTTCAAAAGGCAGCGTGAAGATCAATGAAAAACCATTCAGCAATGTTACCGAAAAAAAACGAGCTGCTTTGCGCTTCAAAGAGATTGGATTTATTTTACAAGCTTCCAACTTAGTTCCTTTTTTAACAGTAAAAGACCAATTGAATTTAGTGAACAAAGTTGAAAAGTCAAAAATCGATAAAGAAAAACAGAAAAAACTATTAGAAGAATTAGGTATTTTTGATTTGAAAGATAAATACCCTAGTGATTTATCAGGTGGAGAACGACAACGTGTAGCAATTGCTAGAGCTTTGTACCATGATCCTTCTGTTATTTTAGCAGATGAGCCAACGGCTAGCTTAGATTCTGAAAAAGCATTTGAAGTAGTGGGGATATTAGCACGTGAAACGAAAAGCAAAAAAAAAGCGACGATAATGGTTACACATGATGAGCGATTAATCAGTCAATGTGATAAAGTATATGTTATGAAGGATGGTATTTTAACGTTAAGAGAATCTGACTAAGATCAGTTTAAGATGAAGGGGGGAGCTTAACTTGGATGAAACAACATTTGCTCGATCATTAGAAGACCAACTGTGTTTTGAAGTATACAAAGCTTCAAATGGATTTTCAAGAATGTACGGCAGAGCATTGAAGTCATTTGGAATAACTTTTCCACAATACCTTGTGTTGCTAGCCTTATGGGATAAAGATGATATTTTTATAAAAAATATCAGCGATCGATTAGGAATGAGCATCGGAACATTAAACCCGATACTTAACCGATTGACAGCTCAAGGGTGGATCCAAAAAGTTGCCTCAGATAGTGATAAACGAGCAGTGGTGGTTACACTGACTGAAAAAGGTAACCAGTCTAAAAATGCTATTTCAAAAGCAATCTTAAATGAAGTTATTCAGTGTGATTTAACGGATATAGGTAACGCAGCATTCAAAAGAGGATTGGAATCGCTGAATGATGAGTTTGAAAGCTTAGAAGAAAAAAATAATTTAAAATAAATTCAAAAAATGTACGGCAGAAAATAAGAAATGGGGGTAATCTTTTTCTCTTTCAAGCGGAATATCGCAGAAAGAGAGAAAGATTACCCCCATTTCACTAAAGAATTCGGTCATATAGAAGGCGACACCATTGTAGGTGTCCAGCATAAAAGTGCTGGCATCACATTAGTGGAACGTTTGTCGAAAGTCATTATTACTTTCGAAAAGATGGCTTACCAAAAGAAATGGACTTTAATCAAGTCGACCAATCGTTTGTTTCCTCCGTTGCAGATAAGAGAAATAATATTCTAAGAAAATCATTGAAGTATCAAACGCCACTGGAAGTATTTTTGAGTTACATGGATGAAGATATTTTGTCTAACTTAATTTGACAAATCAGAGATTATAAAATTTGAATCAATTAGTGTATATTTGCTTCCTAATAGTAGAATAGAAAAAATCTTTAAAGAGTAACTGAAAACAATAAGAAGTCTTTTAATTAGAAACTAAATAACAACTTAATAAAGTAAACTATTACCCGATATAGTAGATAGAAATAAATTATTGATCAGTATTAAAAATTTGGAGGAGTTATAATGGGAGCAATTATTGCGCTAATTATAGGTTTTGGTTCTATGATCATCGGTTTTATGGGAGAAGGAGGACATGTAGGAGCACTTATCTCATGGACACCAGCGATGATTGTTTTTGGCGGAACTATTGGAAGTGTGCTGCTTGCATTTCCTTTAGAGTATATAAAAGATATTGGAAAAATAATAAAAGTAGCTTTTACTAGAAAATCTAAAAATCTAACAACAATCATTGCTTATTTTAGTACACTAGCAGCAAAAGTAAAAAGAGAAGGTATACTAAGTATCGAGTCTGAAACAGCAGATGGTTCTGAGGTTGATCCATTTATCAAAAAAGGTATTCAATTAATTGTAGATGGAGAATCTTATGAAATGATACGTGATACTTTGGAAATTGAAATGGATGCTATTTCAGAAAGACATAAAACAGGGGCTGCTATTTTTAACTCCGCGGGTGGTACGGCTCCAACTATGGGCATTGTAGGAACGGTATTAGGATTAGTTCATGTATTAGGCGGGTTAGCAGATGCGGATATGTCTCAATTAGGAGAAAGTATATCTGCCGCTTTTTTAGCAACTCTTTATGGTTTAGCAAGTGCGAATTTAGTCTTTCTTCCTATTGGAACACGATTGAAAAAAATTGCTCAAAAGGAAGAAATGGAAAAAGAATTGATTTTAGAAGCTATCTTGATGATTCAACAAGGTGTTCGTCCTAACTTGATAAATGAAAAATTGATGGGCTTTATTAACGGAACAGCAATCGTATTAGATGCTAGCAGCACTCAAGAAGCAAAGGTAGTTCCTGAAGTATGAGTAGACGAAATAAGAAAAACGAGGAAGAACCAGAAAACCATGAACGATGGCTGCTTTCTTATGCAGATTTTATCACTCTCTTAATGATATTTTTTATTATCCTATACTCCATGAGCGAAATGGACAAATCAAAATACAATCAGTTAGCTTCAGTTTTCAGCATAGAAATGGGTGGGGGCGGAACAGGTGTCCTTGAAGGCGGAAGCGAATCTGCTGACAGTGAAACTAGCGTAGCTGAGGAAGAGTTAACAGAAGAGAAGAAACAAGAAGAAGTCAAAAAAAATATCGATACTTATATTGATACTAGTGAACTGAACGGTAGTGTAACGACATCTATCGAAGAAAGAGGATTGGTTTTGAGTTTTAATGATGCGCTGTTTTTTGATAGTGGAAATGCAGAGATCAAAGAGGGCCAAACAGAAAAATTTGCTGACATCGGAAAGTTATTAAATCAACCGACATTAAAAGATAGTTTTATTCGAGTAGAGGGATACACAGATTCTGTACCTGTTTCAAATCCTCAGTATAAATCCAACTGGGACCTATCTGCATTGAGAGCGAGTAATGTAGCTCAAGTCATCATTAGTGACTCAGGAATCGATCCAAATCGAGTTTCTGTTGTAGGGTACGGTGAATATAGGCCGAAGGCAGACAATAAAACAAAAGAAGGTCGGCTTGAAAATAGACGAGTTGATATTCTAATTTTAAATAGTGAATTTAATGATACTGAGCAAGTAGTACAGTGAAAATAGGTTCTACGTCATATGCTACAAGCAACTCTATCCTCCAAGAACGTTAAATAAATTATTGGAATAAATCTACTAATATAAAAAAATTATAGAGCGTAAAAAAGAGTGGAGATTTCACTCTTTTTTACGCTCTATATCATTAGAAATTTTAACGGTTGACAAAAAACGATTACAAGCGTAAACTGAAATCATGTAACGATTACAAACGTAGTCGAAAGAAAGAAGGAATCATGATGATCAGCAAAATCAAACCCAATATTTCAGATGCTGAATGGGAGATCATGCGGGTAGCTTGGGCGAACCAAACGGTGACCAGCAAACAAATCACAGAAATAGTAAAGGAAAAAATGAATTGGAAACAAGCAACGATAAAAACATTGATTGGTCGATTAGTTGAAAAAGGGATGTTGAAAACAGAAGCCGTTGGCAATAAGTATCTATATAGCCCACTAATTTCAGAAGAAAAAAGTTTGAAAAGTAAAACCAATGACTTCTTTAATCATTTATGTAATCGGAAAGTTGGGGCAACTCTTGCCGATCTCATTAGTGAAGCAACATTGAGCCATACAGACGTTCAAATGCTGGAAGAAATCTTACAGCAAAAAAAGGTCGAAGCGGTCGATGTCGTTCCATGCAATTGTATACCGGGACAATGTGAGTGCCAAAACCACAATCATTAATAAAAGAGGGGGTGTATAAAATTGATTGAGAAATCATTTACAATCGAAGGGATGAGTTGTGCTTCATGTGCGCAAACCATCGAAAAAACAACCAAAAAATTGCCAGGAGTTAAAGAAGTAAGTGTCAATCTGGCTACTGAGAAAATGCATATTCAATATGATGAAGCTAGTCTTACGGATAAAAACATCAAAGATGCCGTAAGCCAATCTGGCTATAAAGTCGTATCAGATATTAAAAAGAAAACATTTATTATTGAAGGGATGACTTGTGCATCTTGTGCCCAAACGGTTGAAAAAGCTACTGGGAAATTACCCGGTATTGTGAGTGCTGCTGTTAATTTAGCGACAGAAAAAATGGCTGTTCAATATGACCCCGAACAATTAGTACTGTCCGATATTACAAACGCTGTTAAAGAAGCAGGTTATGAAGCTCATGAAGAAATTGAAACAGCCGATGCAACTGATTTGGATCGCGAAAAGAAAGCTCAGCATATAAAAGATATGTGGCAGCGATTTTGGATTTCAGCAGTATTCACTGTTCCACTACTCTATATTTCAATGGGACACATGTTGGGAATGCCTTTACCTGAAGTAATCAATCCTATGATGAATGCCGGATTGTTTGCTTTAACTCAATTGATTTTGACGTTGCCCGTTTTAGTTTTAGGTAGAGAATTTTTCAAAGTAGGTTTTAAGGCGTTAGTCAAGGGCCATCCTAATATGGATTCGCTCGTTGCATTAGGAACCAGTGCAGCTTTCTTATATAGTTTAGCGCTAACGATAGGAATAGGGATAGGAAACACGAATATAGCAATGAATCTTTATTATGAATCGGCGGCTGTTATTTTGACATTGATCACGCTTGGAAAATACTTTGAAGCTCTTTCAAAAGGGAAGACATCTGAAGCAATAAAAAAATTGATAGGATTAGCTCCCAAAAAAGCTAGAGTGATACGCAATGACCAAGAAGTCGACGTGGCTATTGATGAAGTCCAAGTAAATGACATTATCATCGTCAAACCAGGCGAAAAAATGCCGGTCGATGGAATCGTTGTTGCAGGAAATACTTCAGTAGACGAAGCAATGCTGACTGGAGAAAGTATACCGGTTGAAAAAACGATTGGCGACGCGATTATTGGAGCCAGCATCAATAAAAACGGAACGATTCAATACAAAGCTACAAAGGTGGGCAAGGATACAGCCTTAGCTCAAATCATTAAGCTAGTTGAAGATGCACAAGGTTCAAAGGCGCCAATTGCAAAATTAGCTGATATTATTTCTGGCTACTTTGTACCAATTGTAATCGTATTGGCTATTTTATCTGGATCAATTTGGTATCTAGCTGGAGAATCAGGCGTATTTGCATTAACAATCGTTATTTCTGTATTGGTTATCGCTTGTCCTTGTGCACTAGGACTAGCGACACCTACTGCTATTATGGTCGGCACAGGTAAAGGTGCAGAATACGGTGTTTTAATAAAAAGTGGTGGAGCATTAGAAAAAACACACAAAATCCAGACAATCATCTTTGATAAAACGGGTACGATCACAGAAGGGAAACCTGAAGTGACAGATATCCTAACTATTAATGGCATGACTGAAGATGAATTGCTTGTTCTGGCAGCATCTGCTGAAAAAGGATCAGAACATCCATTAGGAGAAGCCATCGTTCAGGGAGCAGAAAAGAAAGCCTTAACACTGCTTAAAACGCAAGCGTTTAATGCAATTCCAGGACATGGAATTGAGGTAACGATTGAGAATCAAACACTCTTATTAGGAAACAAAAAATTAATGACCGACCGCGGTATTTCGCTTGACGCAGTGGAGGCAACTTCTGATGCATTGGCTGGAGAAGGTAAAACACCCATGTTTATCTCTAAAGATGGTCAGTTAGCTGGAATAATTGCTGTTGCAGATACTGTAAAAGCAAGCAGCTTACAAGCAATTGAGAAGTTGCATAAAATGGGTCTAGAAGTAGCCATGATAACAGGCGATAATAAGCAAACAGCTGAAGCTATTGCAAAACAAGTCGGGATCGATCGTGTGTTAAGTGAAGTGCTGCCGGAAGAAAAAGCCAATGAAGTGAAAAAATTACAAGCTGAAGGCAAAACGGTTGCGATGGTTGGGGATGGAATCAATGATGCCCCAGCTTTAGCTCAAGCAGATATCGGAATCGCTATTGGATCAGGTACAGATGTAGCAATGGAATCGGCTGACATTGTATTGATGAGAAGCGATTTGATGGATGTACCAACCGCTGTTGAATTAAGCAAAGCAACCATCAAAAATATCAAAGAAAATTTATTTTGGGCATTTGGATACAATGTACTTGGAATCCCGATTGCCATGGGCTTATTACATGTTATTGGTGGCCCACTATTAAACCCAATGTTGGCTGGGGCGGCCATGAGCTTTAGTTCAGTTTCGGTACTGATCAATGCATTGCGCTTAAAAAGATTTAAACCCTCTGCTAAATAGAAGAGTAAAAAAATACTAGTATCAGAAATGGAGCGATGAAAAATGAAAAAAATATTAACGATCGAAGGTATGAAGTGTGAAGGTTGTGCTAGCACGGTGGTTGAAAAACTAGGTTCTATTGAAGGCGTTGAACGTGTAGTCGTTGATTTAGAAAATAAACAGGCTGTTGTTGAAAGCCAAAATGAAATCGAGGAAACAGCGTTTATCCAATCACTAAGCGACACAAATTATTCCGTAACCAAATAACTAGTAAAAAGGCTGGATATATTTCCAGCCTTTTTTTACTGGTATGAATGAATCAACTTGCTAGATAAAACAAAGAAGAGTAACATACCAAGTATATTTTAGGAGGAATGAAGATGGGAATCGATAATAAATTATTAACAGAATTTAAGAACCAATTTGATGCAGATAGCACAAATCAAGTAATAAAAGGCGCTATTGCAAAAGTAGGGATAAATGATGCTTCTTTAGACAACAATTTGTTAAGAAGACATCCTTTTGAGTTTTCAAATGAAACAAAACGCGGAACTATAACGAATCAAAAAGCTAGTGGTCGTTGTTGGATGTTTGCGGCTTTAAATACAGCTCGTGTAGACACGATGAAGAAATTAAACATGGATAGCTTTGAGTTTTCACAAAATTATACGTTGTTTTGGGATAAATTAGAGAAATCAAATTATTTCTTAGATAGTATTTTGGAAACACTTGATGAAACCCAAGATTCTAGAATTATTTCTCATCTTTTAATGGATCCGGTTCAAGATGGTGGACAATGGGATATGTTTTCAGGGTTGTTGGAAAAATATGGTGCTGTCCCTAAATCAGTTATGCCAGAAACTTTTCATTCTTCTAACACTAGAAAATTAAATGAAATACTGACATCTAAATTAAGAGAATTTGCTTGCCAACTACGTGAAGGACATCAAGCAGGAGCATCACTAGAAGAATCAACAGCTAAAAAAGAAAAAATGTTGTATTTTATTTATAGCGTACTGGTAAAAGCTTTAGGAGAAGTTCCTGAAACCTTTACTTATGCCTATCGAAATAAAGACAACGAATACTGTCGCATTGAAGACACTACGCCGCAAGCTTTCTTCAAAGAATATGTAAGCTGGGATCTAACAAGTCTAGTGAGCCTGTTAAATGCGCCAACAAAGGATAAACCTTTTGGTAGAGCCTATACAGTTAAATATTTAGGAACAGTGAAAGAAGCTAAGCCGATTCAATACATCAATGTTCCCATCCAAGTTTTAAAAGAAGCTGCAGTTGCTGCTATTAAAGACAATCAACCCGTTTGGTTTGGTTGTGATGTAGGTAAAATGTTAGTGAGAGATGTTGGAATTATGGATGAACATAGTTATAGTTATGAGTTGACGCTAGGTGAAGGAAACGGTTTGACAAAAGCTCAGCGCTTAGATTACGGAGACAGTCTATTAACTCATGCAATGGTTTTCGTTGGAGTGGATCTAGATGAACAAGGCCAACCTCTAACATGGAAAGTTGAGAACAGTTGGGGAGATAAAGTTGGTAAAAAAGGAATCTATTCTATGAGCGATAAATGGTTTGAAGAATTTAACTACCAAATCGCAGTGGATAAAAAATACATTCCTGAAAAATGGATGAAAGCTTTAGAAGAACCCACTATTGAATTAGAACCTTGGGATCCTATGGGAGCATTAGCGCTAGTAAAGTAAAACATATAAATACAAACGTTTTGAAGAGGGTAATTTTTATTTACTCTCTTTTTTTTTTCAAGAGAGCAATAAGGGACAGTTACATAAAGTTAAAAATGATACTAGATTTGTAGTTAAATCATTATTTTTTCTTACAAGTTTTCTTATGAATTTTTTCTCTGTAGTAGGCTCCTCTTTGCTAAATTAATTGACGTTCGAAATAAAAAAAATAATAAATGGATTGAGTTGAAGCAAGTATGAAAAAAATCAAATGGATAATAGCTCTTATTGTATGGATCATAATTGTATTTTTGTTAAATTACTTTTATAGTGAATACCTTTCTTCGCACTATGAAGCTGCATTTTTTGTTTCCTTTATAAAAACAACGTGTGGATTATTTATCTTTTATAAACTTTTACTTGATGATTATATGAAAGAGATTTTTTCCAACAAAAAGAAAAAATAATTTTCATAGTATTCTACTGATCAAATTTAGAGCCCACTTACATAGTAAAGGCACTAAGTCAAAAGATTTGAATGCTTCAAACACAGCCTGATTGCTGAAGCGCTAACGCTTTGTAATTCAATTTATAGAATTATCTTTTCTTCTTTTAGATAAAGATTTAGATAATCCCCAATAGAAAAAAATAACTACTAACAATAAACCGTTTCTAGTAAGTTCTTGAATTGGAAGAAGCCATATAACTGCAATGCTTAAAAGAAGATAAATGATTTTTAATAAAAATGGCATAAACGTCATAAGATTTTTCACTGTTTTTGGACTCCCTTCCAAAAGTTTTTTAAATAGCGCCTACACTCTGTGGCGAAAGTAATCCGGCAACTAAACTTATTATCGTGAGTATCAATATTATACAATCAATAAAGCAAAATATTATCAGGGCTGTCTTTTAAATAATAGTTAGAACCACTTTTATAAATCGTATCGCCATCTAATTTCTTGTTTTCTATCTTTTTTATTCCATAATCATCTCTTGTTGTATCATAAGTATAATTAATCACATTACCATCGTAATCTAAGTCTGTTATTATTGCAGCACCTTCGACTGTATACTGGGTAATACGTATTTTATCATTGTTACCTTTTTTAACATTACTTAAGAATTGTTCCAACTTCTCGACATTGTATTCTTTTCCATGGAAATTTACTACATCGCCATTTTTAATGGCTATTTCAGAAGTATAAGAGGAATCATTATCAGAATTTGATTTAGTAGATTTGCTACACCCGATACCAAAAAGCATGATTAAGAATAGAACTATTATGAGAACTTTTTTCAGTGGAAATGCCTCCTAATGAATAGTGTCTATTAATTTAAGTAGTTATAAAAATACTACCTTTATTTAATTATACAGTACAGTAATATACCTATTCAAACAGTTAATAAAATTAACTGTAAATGATTTCTCTACTTTTAAAATCCTTTAATTTTGCGTCATAATGAGAGGTATGTAACTGAATGTAAACTATAAAACGAATGTTCTTATTCTTTTTTTAGGCAATAAATTAATAATAGTAAATAAAAAATTAAAATTTAATTAAAAAAAGGTTAGAAATGAAAATATGTGTTAGTATAGTGAATGAAGAATTTATTGAAAAATAAATTCTGCTTTTTATATAAGGAGTGGGAAAAAATGAAGAGAATTAAATTAGGATTAGTAGCTAAGCTGCTAATAGCAATTGTGTTAGGTATTGTTTTTGGCCAATTGGCATTTTTACCAGATTTTATTATTCAAATACCCGTTACGATCTCGGCTATATTTAGTAGTTTGTTAAGCTTTATTATCCCGCTAATGATTCTTGGATTTGTTGTAATTGGGATCGCAGATTTGACACAAGGAGCAGGGAAACTGCTAGGAATTACAACTTTGATGGCCTATTCGTCAACGTTGATTGCTGGACTGATCGCTTACTTTGTTGCTGTAAATGTATTTCCTTTGTTTATTAATGCTAGTTTAAGCGATGCTGTTTCTGGTGATCAGTCAAGCCTTGAACCACTATTTTCAATTCCTTTAGAGCCTCTACTGGATGTCACTTCTGCCATTGTTTTTTCTTTTATGTTCGGTATTTGTATTTCTTGGTTAAAGGGACAAGGTAAGGGAGAAACGATGTACAACTTTTTTAGTGAATTCAATTTGATTATCACTAAGTTGCTTAATTCGCTTATTATTCCAGGATTACCGATTTTTATATTTGGTAATTTTGTGAATTTAAGCTATGCAGGAAGTGTATTTTCAATTCTTTCAATTTTTTGGAAAGTATTTGTTATTATTATTAGCTTGCAACTGATACTTGTCACAATATTTTTTGTTATTGCTGGAGTTTATACAAAGAAAAATCCACTCATTTTGATCAAAAATCAAATTCCAGGTTATATCACAGCCGTTGGAACGCAATCTTCCGCAGCTACTATTCCAGTGAATTTAGAAATTGCTAAAAAGAATGGCGTATCGACTCAAATACGTGAATTTATTATCCCATTAGCTGCTACGATTCATTTACTTGGAAGTATCGTAACGGTCACGTCTTGTGTGACAGCCGTGCTTCTAATGTATAATATGCCTGTGAATTTTGGTTTAATGGCAGGCTTTATCGCCATGTTAGGTGTAGCGATGGTAGCAGCACCAGGTGCTCCAGGTGGAGCAATCATGAGTGCTTTACCGTTCATGACGATGGTTGGAATAGATCCTACGGGTACGCTAGGGAATCTTTTGATCACACTTTATTTGACACAAGATAGTTTTGGAACAGCAGCAAATGTTTCAGGAGATAATGCTATTGCGGTCATCATGGATAAAATCTACCATAAACATATTTTAAAAGAACCTGTTGAATAAAACCAAAAAGGAGACGTTTAAGCTTGTAACGAGCAAAAACGTCTCCTTTTTTATGTGAATGGCAAATAATGTTCGTCATTAGGTTGAATTATACAGGAAAAATGGTAGTATACAGTTAAGTAAGAAGAATTTTGAACAATGCGGAGGAATAGTAGTGGAATTTAAAACGGATGTACAGATTGCCCAAGAAGCTAAAATGGAACCGATAATAGGAGTAGCTGAAAAGTTAGGAATCAATAGTGAAGCTATCGAACAATATGGAAAGTATAAAGCTAAAATAAATGAAACAGAAATTGCTGATTTAGATACGAGAAAAGATGGAAAATTGATTTTGGTGACGGCTATTACGCCTACCCCGGCTGGAGAAGGCAAAACAACTACAGTAGTAGGATTAGGAGATGGCCTTCAAAAAATAGGCAAGAAAGCAGCTATTGCTTTAAGAGAACCTTCGTTAGGACCGGTATTTGGTATGAAAGGCGGTGCAGCTGGAGGAGGGTATGCTCAAGTTGTACCAATGGAAGATTTAAACCTGCACTTCACAGGTGATTTTCATGCGATCAGTGCAGCTAACAATTTATTAGCTGCTATGCTGGATAATCATATTCATCACGGCAATTCACTAGCAATCGATACTCGAAACATCACGTGGAAACGGGTAGTCGATATGAATGATCGGCAATTACGTTTTATTGTTGATGGTTTAAATGGTAAAACAAATGGTGTCCCGCGCGAAGATGGATTTACCATTACTGTGGCCTCTGAAATTATGGCTATCTTATGCTTGTCCATGAATATGGAAGAAATGAAATCAAAGTTAAAAGCCATTATTGTAGGGTATAATACAGCCGGACAACCGGTTACAGCTGGAGACTTAAAAGCACACGGAGCCATGGCTGTTTTATTAAAAGATGCATTGAAGCCAAATATGGTTCAGACATTGGAGCATACGCCGGCTTTTGTTCATGGCGGTCCATTTGCAAATATTGCACATGGTTGTAATAGCATCAAAGCAACAAGATTGGCATTGAAATACGCTGATTATGTAGTGACGGAAGCAGGTTTTGGAGCTGACTTAGGGGCAGAAAAATTCATGGATATCAAATGCCGCTTATCAGGTTTAGAACCAGCAGCCGTTGTTGTTGTAGCAACGGTTAGAGCTTTGAAGATGCATGGTGGGATGGCTAAAAAAGAATTGATAACAGAAAATCTCGTAGCACTTGAAGCCGGGCTACCGAATTTGATGAAGCACATTGAAAATATGCAAACGGTATTTGGCATGCCGACCGTTGTAGCGATCAATAAATTCCCCACAGATACTGCGGAAGAATTAGCTTTAGTGGAACAGAAATGTCAAGAACTTGGCGTCCATGTTGTTTTGTCAGATGTTTGGGAAAACGGCGGCAATGGTGGTCAAGATTTAGCTAGAGCAGTTGTAGAGCTTGCGGAGCAAGAAAGTACATTAACATTTGCTTATGAGCTAGAAGATACGCTGGTTGATAAAATGACTAAAGTCGTCCAGAAAGTATATGGCGGTGAAGGAATCCTTTTAGCTCCTGGAGTGAAAAGAGAAATCAATCGTTTAGAGGCGCTTGGATTTGGGAATTTACCGATTTGTATGGCAAAAACGCAGTATTCTTTTTCAGATGATAAAAATAAATTAGGCCGTCCAAAAGATTTCACGGTTACTATCAAAAAAGTGACCGTTTCTGCCGGAGCAGGCTTTGTTGTTGTATTAACTGGGGATATCATGACCATGCCAGGTTTACCTAAAGTGCCAGCAGCTGAAGCGATAGATCTTTTGGCTGATGGAAGAGTCATTGGATTATTTTAATCTTTTACACACTAAAGAAAAAATGCTCAAGCTAAGACTTGTAAAAAGCGTGCATTCAATAAAACATACGAAAAGAAAGAGGCAATTGATGACCGAAAAAGAAGATAAACAAGGGTTACGTCAAAAAATGATTTCTTTCTTAAAAAGTATTTCTATAACAGAAAAAATTGCTATTGAAAAAAAGTTAGAAGAAAATTTATTTCAATCAAAAGAATGGCAAGAAGCTGAGCGTGTAGGAGTTACACTTGCGCAAGGATTTGAATGGAATACGCTGGGTATTGTTGAGCGGGCCTGGCAAGAAGGCAAACAGGTTTGTGCTCCTAAATGTATTCCACAACAAAAGGCGATGATTTTTTATGACTTTACAAATTTGGAGCAATTAGAAAAGGGATTCCATAACCTTGTTGAGCCTAAACCTGAAGAGACAAAAGAAGTCAGTAAAACAAGTATTGATTTAATATTAGTCCCCGGTTTGATTTTTGACAAAAAGGGGTATCGCATCGGTTTTGGTGGAGGGTATTATGATCGTTTTTTAAAAGACTTCTCCAAGCATACAATCGCACTTATTTATTCAAAACAAGTACGCACTGGGCTTCCAATTGAATCTTTTGATGTACCTGTCCGAAAAATAATCACTGAAATAAATGCATAATAAAAATAAACCAATCAGACTAAAAAAAGTCTGATTGGTTTATTAGGGTTCTAGGTCAAATAGTATTTCTTCTGGAATAGATGGATTTGCTTGTGGAGAGCCATGGAAGCGCCTGAAGCCTGAAAGGAAGTCTTCAGACTTTCAAGCCTCAAATAAAGCTTAATCGCTGAAGCGTTATAATTCGCATTGAATTCTTTACATGGCTACAAGCAACCCAATTCCTTCAGGAATTTTAGGTGAGTAATTTAATTGAATGATCAACACTAAAAATTATAGACCTATATTTGTTGTACCTTGATTTTACTTTGAGAAATCGACTCCTAAATAAGTATCAAACAGCTCATATATTTTTGGCTGTTGTTTTTTTAATGAAATAGGTCGATTGTTTTTATCTAAAAAGCAATGTTTGCTTTCGCCGGTCGTTCGTAATTCGCCAGTTCCTTTATCTACTATTTGATAAGAGATAGTTAAACGAATACCATTAAATGCTTCAATTTTAGGAATAATGTAAACATGATCATTGTAGTGGACCATTGATTTGTAAGTACAAGTAATAGCTAATACGGGAATGATGATCCCGAGTTTTTCCATTTGATCATAGCCAAAATTCATTTGATCCAATAAATTGGTTCTGGCTTCTTCAAACCAACGAATATAATTCGAATGATGAATGATTCCCATCTGGTCTGTTTCATAATAGTGCGCTTGATGTTCGTATAAGTCGAATTCTTTTTCCATAACTAGGCCTCATCTCTATCTATTGCTTATTAATAGGATAGCATAACTCAACAAAACTTTTATAGATCATTTTTTTCATCTGATCAGAGAAGCGAATAAAAAGAGGCGAGTTTTCTTTTCGGTGTGTTTTCATTGAAATATTCGTAGTATACTTATTGGATAGACGAACTTTTTAAAAGTTCATGAAAATGCATGTTTAAATAAAGTTTATAAAGGAGAATACTGATGCGATTATTACATACAGCAGACTGGCATATTGGGAAAATAGTGAATGAAATGTCGATGCTAGAAGACCAAGAATATTTTCTAGATCAACTGATTGAAAAATTGAAAACGATAGAAGTAGATGCGCTGATCATGGCAGGCGATTTATATGACCGTGCCATACCTTCAAAAGAGGCCGTTACTTTAGCTAATAAAGTATTGACCCGTCTCGTTCAAGAAGTCAAATTGCCCGTTTTAGTTATTGCTGGAAATCATGACAGCAATGAACGTGTGGAGTATGGAGCAGATCTGTTAGCCACTAATCAGTTATATATTGAAGGAACTGTAAAAGAAGTGACCCGGAAAGCAACTATCAAAGGAGTCAATTTTTATTTGCTACCGTTTGCGGACTATGCTTATATCAGAGAGTTGCTACAAGATGAGACTATTAAAAGTTTAGAAGATGCCGCGAGAGTACAAATCGAAATCATAAAAAAAGAAATGGATCCAACGGAAATCAATGTGCTGATCGCTCATGGATACGTGATCAATTTAAACCACGATACATCTGAAACAACTGATTCGGAAAGGCCACTCAGTATTGGAACAGCTGAATATGTCAGTGTTGAATTATTTGAAGATTTTGATTATGTTGCTTTAGGTCATTTGCATAAAGCTCAAAAAGTAAAACACGATCGTATACGTTACAGTGGGTCAATATTAAAATACTCTAAATCAGAAGCCGTCCATAAAAAACAAGTATCATTAGTGACGTTAGAAAAAAATCAAGTTGCGATTGAACCAATATTTATCGAGGCTAAACGTGATATGCGAATCGTAAAAGGTTTCTTTGATGTACTAATGGAACAAAAATCGGATGACTATGTATTTTTTGAACTACTAGATGAGAATTTCGTTATGGATGCGATGAATCAACTGCGACGCCGCTATCCAAATGCAATGGGTTTGGAATATGCAGCTAAGAAAGAGCGAGCAGAAGGTGAGTCAGCTATGCATCAAGCACAATTGGAAAAATTAGCGGTCCAAGATATTTTTGCGGATTTTTATGCTCATTACAAAGAAAAAGAATTAACAATCGAGCACAAAGGCATTATTAATAAAATACTGCATCAAATGGAAAGAGGCGAGTAAAATGAGGCCCTTAAAATTGGTTATGAATGCTTTTGGTCCTTTTAAAGAAAAAGTCGTTATTGATTTCACCCAATTTCATCATCAAACCCTTTTTTTAGTAAGTGGACCAACCGGAGCTGGTAAAACCACCATTTTTGATGCCATTGCTTATGCTCTTTATGATGATGCAAGTGGGACAAGTCGAGGAAAGGATTCCTTTAAATCACAATTTGTTACAGATGAGGTATTGTGTTTTGTAGAGTTAGAATTTGAACTAGCTGGAAAAAAGTATTTTATAAAAAGAAGTCCGGCACAAAAAGGCCCAGGAAAAAATGGGAAATTAAAAAATTGGTCATCAGAAGTTGAATTTCATCATAACGGAACGGTGACGACTAAAATAAATGAAGCCAATAAAGAGATACAGGAATTGCTTTCTTTGTCTTACGAACAGTTCAAACAAATCGTGATGCTGCCTCAAGGGGAATTCAAAAAAATGTTGGAATCCAACAGCGCGGATAAAGAAAAGATTTTCCGGAATATTTTTCAGACGGATACGATAAAAGAACTTCAATCGCTACTAAAAGATAAAGCTAGTCGATTAAAACAAGAAATAGATCAGAGTGAAAGTACCTTGCAGCAATTTGTTGGCATGATTACTGAGAATGCCAATGAAGCATTAAAAGAAGCCATCCTTTTATTAGATGTTCCAGCAATTATAAAAGAGTTGAGCCAGTTAGTTGAAAGCCATCAAGAAAAGATTCAGTTACTTGAGAAAGAATTGACTGAACTAGATAAAACTTATCATAACAATCAACAAAAGATCGACTTGATAGCCGCTTTAACTATCCTTGAAAAAGAAAAAGAACTATTGGAAGCTAGTACAGAGTTGATCGATGCGAAACGGTTGGGACTCTCTTTAACTGAAAAAGCCGAAGACTGTTTTGAAAAAAAGCAACAAGTGGACCATATTGCTGATGAAAAAAAAGTTATTCAAAAAGAGTTGTTCAAAGAAAACCAACAGCTAGCTGAAACAACACAACACTTACTAGAGACAGAGGAAAATTTTCATGAATTACAATCTGCATACAAAGAATTACCAAATCAGCGAGAACATTTAGTCAATTTAAAAGAGCAAGAAAAACAACTTTTTGAGCAAGCAGCTAAAGAAAAAATTCGAACAAGTTTGGTAAAAGAAAATAAAGAAAAGAAACAGAGGATCCAGCAGTTAAATGAGCAAATTATTATCGATGAGTCACAATTAAAAGAACAAGAGCACAAATTGCAAGAAATCCAGCAAGCTAAAACAAGTATCATGGAAAAACAACGCGAAGCAAGTAGCCTTCAACAAGAACACTATCAAACAAAAATCCAACAAACTGTTTTAATGGAATTCAGCGGGTACCTAACAAAAAAGATTATGAAGCATAAAGAATTTCAAGAAATAGAACATAGGTTTACCCAAATAGAAAGTCATTATCAAGAACAACGATTGAGTTATAATCGAAATATAGCTGGAATACTAGCTACTGAATTGGAAAAAGAAAAGGAATGTCCTGTTTGCGGATCGCTTCATCACCCGGCTCCTGCAAAGTTAGGCGAGGATACCGTTTCAAAAGAAACTTTAGAAGAGCTAGAAGGGCAAAAAAATGAAGTAGGCAAGCAATTTGACCGAATCTCGATTGAATTGAAAGGATTAAGTGAAGCTATCCAAGCAAGTGAAATACAGTTGGGCATTCAACAAAGAGAATTACCTGATGAACAAATTAAAATTGAACAACGATTGGCTGAAGAAAGTGAGCAACAAGATAAACTAACTGAGACATTAAAAGCATTGCAAAAAGATATTGATAACGAGGAAATGGTAGAGAAAGAAAGGCAAGCTACCGCCTTGCAAGTTAGAGAAGAAGAATCAAAAATCCAAGTCCTAAAATCTGCTGTTCAGCACAATACAAAGCGTATAGATGAATTGAAAGTAGAGATTGACACCATAGTAACAAAACTAACGACGACTAGTCTAGTGGAAATCCAAGTCCTAATTAATGAAAATACAAATGAAATTACCCGCATTGAAGAAAGATACAGTCAAGCCCAAGAAAAGAAAAGTGAATTAGAAAAAGCACAAACACAGTACCAAACAAGTACAAAAGCATTTGAAAAACAATTGAGTACGCTGATTGACCGTGAGGTTGATACGAAAGAGAAATTTATTGGACAGTTGGCCGTCAGTCAATTAGACGATACATTTGAAAAATATTTAATGGAAGAAGAAGTTAAGCAGCAGCAGATCGAGGAAATCTCAGCTTTTGATAAAAAAAACTGGCTGAATCAAACCAATCTTTTGGAGAAAAAAAGCATGCTTGAAAAAGAAGGAACCAATCAGCCAATTGAAATATACGACATGAGAAATCAAGAAATAGAACGAGAAAGAAAGGTGTCAAAAGAGCAACAGCGCGAGCTAATTGGCACAGAAAAAACGGTCCAGTCTACTCTCTCTCAAATTCAATTGAATTATCAAGCGCAAAAGGGTGGGCAAGAAGAATATTTGCTATATAAAGAATTATCAGAAATGGCTAATGGTTCAAAAGAGACAGATTACATTTCATTTGAACGGTTTGTTTTGGGAATTTATTTTGAAGAAATCATCGAAGCAGCCAATACAAGATTTTCTCAAATGACTATCGATCGGTATGCCTTGATTCGGAATAAAGAGAAAACAAAGGGTGCAGGTCCTAAAGGTTTAGATCTAGATGTATTCGATAATTATACGGGTATGAAAAGAAGTGTTAAAACATTATCAGGTGGGGAAAGCTTCAAAGCTTCCTTGGCACTTGCTTTAGGGTTAAGTGATGTTGTTCAAAATCACAGCGGCGGAGTCAGTGTAGATACGTTATTTATTGATGAAGGTTTTGGGACACTGGATGCTGAATCATTAGACAGTGCTATTGAGACATTATTTGAATTAAATCAACGTGGTCGCTTAGTAGGGGTTATTTCCCATGTTGAAGAGTTGAAAACACGAATACCGATCCACATTGAAGTAACAAAATCTTCAAGAGGCAGTCAGGCGACAATCAAAATGTGAAATAAAACAGCAGCATCATATTCGCCTAAAAATAACAATTCCTGTTCCACAAGCAATTAAAGGCTAATGGTAATCAAATTACTTTATCTATTACTAGTCATTAGTTTGGGTCTATAATTTTTAGTGGTGATAGGTTTAATCCACTTACTCACCTGGAAATTCTTGAGGACTAGGATTTGCTTATAGCCGTGTATTGGATCCAATGCGAATAACAGAGCGTTAACGCTTCAGCGATTACGGTCTGTTGAGGATTGAAAGCTTTAAATTGGTCCCCATAGCTTTACAAGCAAACTTGTTTATTCCCCAAGAAATTCTTTTGAAGTATAAACACTATTTGTCATATCCTCACTTTTGGTAAGACTTATCCACACCACCTGATTTTGAGCCGATTATCTCAGCTACCATTCGTCATTAGTTTGAAAACTTAAAAAGCCGACAGAGAAAATTCTTCTCTGTCGGCTTTTTTTGAGCTAGCTGTTTTATCCTAGTTGCTTTTTTGTATTCATGACAACAATAATTGTGGCTTGGTCTGTTCTTCAGAAACACTGCACAAATAGTCCTGTAATGAGCCAGAATAGATAGGCACAAAGATAGGGAGTTGGCTTAGATTCTGAGGAGTAACAAAATGAGGTTCTTTTTCGAATTTATAGATGCCACTTTCACTAAGAACGGATGCGACAAATTGCGAACAAAAGAAAGCATCTTTTCGGTCAAAGTCAATATTTAAAGCTAAAGTAACTAAACCCACTAAGTTATAACGATAAATACTTTTAGTCTCATTGTAGAAAGAGAGCACTTCAACTAAATTTTCATAATGTTGCTCAGATATTTCACAACTGTAAATGGTACATTGAGCTCTTAAAAAATAATAACGAGACAAATCTTCTTCTACATAGCCACCGGAAAAAGGATTGTGTGTGTACTTACGGCCAAAACTGTAAGGTTTTAGTAAAGTAGGCTCTAATGCAATCGAAGCATGGTTATAAGTTGCTTTAGTATACAATTTAATCGTTTTAGAAAGAATGGTATTTGTATCTGTTAACATAAGGTAAATTTTCATTATAGACCTTCATCTCTTTTACTTTTTATTTGATAAATATGAAACAATATATAACTCTTTAAGTTTAGAGAATTCATTTTTAGTATACATGATTCTCAGGAAAATTAAAAGATTTTACAGAAAAAAATTCATTTCAAAAAACAGAATGAAAGCAAGCGGACACTATGTTTGAGCACGTATAATTCAACCCTTTTTTTGGGAAAAATTAAAATGAACATTGTTATACCAAGGCGTTTCGTTTGTAAAAAAAAGAATAAAGGGGTAAAATTTTGGATAGATAGAAACCAAATATTAATTAAATACTCATTTTTATTTAATTAATATAGAAGGAGATGGTTGGAAATGGGAGAAAAAAAACTTATTCCAATTGTAAGTGCTGCAGATAACAATTATGCACCTTATTTATGCGTCACGCTAAAAACAATTATAGATCATCTCTCTGACGATTACGCTGTAGCTTTTTATATTATCGATGACCACATATCTTTAGATAGTAAAAAAAAATTAGCAGAAGTTATTTCCAATCAGACGGCTACAATTGATTATTTAGAAGTTGATTCAGAATTGTATGCGAATGTCATGGAAAGCGATCATATAACACAAACAGCTTACTATCGAATATCACTACCAGATTTGTTGAAAGATCAAAATTATGAAAAAGTATTGTATATAGATAGTGATGTCTTAGTATTAGATGACATTTCCAAATTATATGAAACAAATATAGGAGAAAAAGTAGTAGGTGCTGTTGTTGATCCTGGACAAGCCCTAGCTCATCCCAGATTAGGAATTGAGACGGATGACTATTACTTTAATTCAGGTTTGCTGTTGATTGATTTAGATAATTGGCGTAAAGCGCAAATTACTGAAAAAACCTTAACCTTTCTTGAAGAACAAATAGATAAAATTATCTATCATGACCAAGATGCTTTAAATGGAACCCTCTATGGGAAATGGTATGCACTACATCCTAAGTGGAATGTTCAAACTTCTTTGCTCTTTGAAAGGCATCAACCGCCAAATGATGAATATGCTAAGTTATATAAAGAAGCGGTCCACCAACCACTTATTATCCATTTTACAGGACATGACAAACCATGGAATTCAGATGAATACCATCCCTATACCGAAAAATATTTAGCAGAATTGGGTGAAACACCTTTTAAAAATAGTGCAATTAAAGAAATGCGATCAACTAGTTTTTAAATTAACGTTTTAATGGATTAGAAGAGAAATTCTTCTAAAAAAAATGTTTATCTGGCCTCATTTATAAATAGGAATGAGTCAGTATCAGAGAAGCAGCAATTTTAAGGAGGAATTATCAATGGTTGAACAAAAAAGTATCTCGATCGTCTCATCGAGTAATGAAGCATTTGTCCCACACTTGGCCACTCTCTTTCTGTCCCTTTTAACAACAAAACAAACAAATTCAACTTTTCACTTTTATGTAATTGATGATAATATTTCATTACGGTCAAAATTCTTATTAAATCGGACAGTAGGGGAATTCAATGCTAGAATCAGCTATGTTACAATTGACCCCACTGAATTTTCAGGTGCGGTAGAAAGTGACCGTATTCCGCAAACGGCTTATTATCGTATCTCAATACCGAATCTATTAAAAGAAAATAAGCGTGCCATTTATATGGATTGCGATATGATTACATTAGAAGATATCGAAGCACTTTGGGAAGTTGATTTAGGTGATAAACTATTAGGAGCAGTTGAAGATGCTGGTTTCCATAACCGATTAGAAAAAATGGGAATTGAAAGTGAAACAGATCTTTACTTCAATTCGGGTCTTATGGTAATGAATTTAGAAAAATGGCGTGAAGAAAATATAACAGAAAAAGTCTTAGCTTTCATTGAAAATAACCCGGAAAAATTGAGATTCCACGATCAAGATTCATTAAATGCTATTCTGCACGACAGATGGTTAGTACTTGATCCGCGATGGAATGCTCAAACGTACATGATGTTGCAAGAAAAAGAACATCCAACGATTCAAGGACAATTAAAGTGGGATGCAGCAAGAGAAAAACCGGCTGTTATTCATTTCTGCGGACATGCGAAACCTTGGAATGCAGATTCAAATCATCCGTTTAAAGAAAAGTACTTTGAGGTTCGCGAAAAAACATTTTTCCCAATAGAAAAAAAACCAAGTTACTCTAAGGAATAAAAAGAATTTAACCATGAAAGAAAGGTGAGTTGGGAATTTTTGTTCCACCTCATCTTTTTTTGATTTTATAATTTTCAAGGGCTGCTTTTAAAGAAAATAACGCAAAAAAGATAAACAGTCTTTTACATAAATACAATTAGCAAGCTGAATACGTGTATTCACTTTGTTAATCAAATATACTAGATAAAAGATCATGAATGACTATTTCATGCTACGACTAGTCAAAAAATGTTTAGTGAATAAAGTTCTCTTTCTCTTTTGTTCTTCAATAAGTCTAAAGAATAAAAAGAAAAGCGTTGTAAGGAGGCACAGCTACATGGAAAGTATTAAATGGGTTTTACGATACATCAGATCAAATAAGACAAAAGCTCTAGTGGGAACTGCTATGGTAATAATAGTTGCCGTATTGAATATTGTTTCACCATTGATTGGTGGAGAAATCGTCGATAGGGTGATCGTTAATGAACAGAGCGATATGCTTATTCCTCTATTAGCCTTAATGATAGGTGCAACAGTGCTACGCACAGTGTTGCGGTATGTATATCAAATTATGTTTGAACGGATAGGACAAGACGCAATTTACGAAATAAGGGAGAGTATGTACAAAAAGCTTCAAGAATTAGACTTTGCTTTTTTTAACAATACAAGGGTTGGAGACATCATGGCTCGTATGTCTGGGGATACGGATGCTATCCGTCATGCAATCTCGTGGTTGTCATACAACATCTTAGATAATATTTTACTTTTAGTGTCTGCTATCCTAGTTATGGGATTTATAGAATGGCGACTAATGTTAGCTTTATTGATTGTTACACCGTTCATTGGTTTGTTAACTGTTCTATTGTCAGCGAAAGCAAATGCTGTTTATTATGAGATCCGAGAAAGTTTTTCCAGACTAAATTCAATGGTAGAAGAGAATGTAAGTGGAAATAAAGTTATCAAAGCTTTCGCTAGAGAAGATTATGAAAAAGAAAAATTTGATAAGTTCAATGATGATTACAAGCAACGTAATATGGATTCAGCAAATGTCACAAAAACGTATTTGCCACCATTAGAAACACTAGCTGGATTTTTATCGGTCATTACGATCGGTTATGGCGGATTTTTAGTAATCAACGGTTCAATGAGTCTAGGAAATTTAGTTACTTTTAATGGGTTTATCTGGATGTTAAACTTGCCTATGCGAAATGTTGGTTGGTATGTAAATGATTTGCAGCGATTTATTGCTTCATCTTATAAAATCAGAGAATTATTAGCGACTAAGCCCATGATTCCGATTGAAGAAAAGACATCAACTAAAACAATCCAAGGAATCGTTGAATTCCAAGATGTGTCATTTTCTTTTGCAGATGATCCTGAAACACCTATCTTAAGCCATATTTCTTTAAAGGCCAAACCGGGTATGACGATTGGTATTTTGGGAGAAACAGGCTCTGGAAAATCAACATTAGTTAACCTTATCTCACGTTTCTTTGATCCTACAGAAGGAAATGTATTGATTGATGGTATTAATGTAAAACAATGGAATGTAAGAGAATTACGAAGCCATATTGCTATTGTTATGCAAGATGTCTTTCTATTTTCAGATTCAATCAAAAAAAATATTTCATTTGGAACTCCTGAAGCCGACCTTGAAAGAGTTCAAAAAAGTGCACGGGTGGCAGATGCAGATCCATTTATCCAACTTATGCCTGATCAATACAATACGTATTTAGGAGAGCGAGGCAGTGGATTGTCTGGCGGACAACGACAAAGGATATCCTTAGCCAGAGGGTTAATGAAAGATCCATCTATTCTTATTTTAGATGATACGACTTCTGCAGTGGATATGGAAACGGAAGTAAAAATTCAAGAAGGATTAGGCGAATTAATGAAAGGAAAAACAACTTTTATTATTGCCAATAGAATATCTTCTGTAAAAACAGCGGATGAAATTATTATCCTCTCAAAAGGGAAAATAATTGAAAGAGGAAATCACGCTTCCTTATTAGACAAGAAAGGTAACTACTATAGAATTTATCAGGAACAATTAGGACAGTCTGATGAAGAGGAGGTGGGGACAAATGGAACAGACTAATGCTGCAAATGAAGAAAAACAGAATCATAAAAATACGCATCTGTTAAGAAGAGTAATGCTGTATTTAGTTCCATACAAAAGCGGATTTTTAAAACTCTTTTTTGCGATTTTAGTTTCCAACTTTGTGCTGGTTCTTGGACCTTACTTTACGAGTGTGATCATTGACGAAAGTATTCCAAATAGAGATACAACACAACTAACATGGATCATTGTTTTATTTTCACTGGCACAGTTATTTGGAGGTTGGTCTTCAAGTTACCGTATAAAAAATATTACCTTATTAGGGCAAAATGTACTGAGAGATATGCGGACAGACATCTTTGTTCATTTACAGAAACTACCCTTCGCGTTTTTTGATAGTCGCCCGCATGGGAAAATCGTTACACGAGTTGTGAATTACATTAATGCATTAAGTGATCTACTGTCAAATGGCTTGATCAACGTATTATCTGACGTAATGAGTTTAGTTGTTACGCTAGCCATCATGCTTGCTTTGAATGTTCAATTAACGCTTTACAGTTTTATTTTATTGCCCATCTTATTTATTGTGACAGTTGTGATTCAAAATGAACAGCGTAAAGCATATGAAGTAGTTAGCAGTAAACAAGCCGGTTTAAATGCCTATATTCATGAAAGTGTGGCGGGAATAAAAGTTACCCAGTCGTTCACAAGAGAAAGTGTTAATAAAGATATCTTTGCGGAAGTTAGTGAAGACCAACGAACTTCTTGGATGCATGCAGTAAAAATCCAATTTTTATTGGCTCCATTCATCCAAAATATTGCGACAATCACTATTTCAATTATTTATTTTGTTGGTCTAAGTAATTTTGGTTTTGGTATTGATGTTTCTACTGGTGTTTTGATAGCTTTTATCGGTTATGTTAATAATTTTTGGAACCCAATGATCAATATCGGGAATTTCTATAACAGTTTGGTGACCGGCATGGTTTATTTGGAACGTATTTTTGAAGTGATGGATATTGAACCGGAAATTCAAGATGCACCTGATGCTTTTGAAATGCCTCCGATACAAGGTTACGTCGTTTTTAATCATGTCACCTTTGGGTATAAAAAAGACCAGACTATCTTTGAAGATCTTTCTTTCCAGGTTCGTTCAGGTGAAACGATTGCCTTAGTAGGTCCCACTGGTACAGGTAAATCAACGATCATTAATTTGATGACTCGTTTTTACGATGTAAATGATGGTGAAATTTTAGTTGATGGGATCGATATTCGAAAAGTTACATTGAATTCCTTAAGAAATGAGATTGGGATCATGCTACAAGATACATTCATTTTTTCAGGAACCATTATCGAAAATATTCGTTTAGGTAAATTGGATGCTACGGAAGAAGAAATCGTACAAGCTGCAAAAATCGTACGAGCGCATGACTTTATCATAAAATTAAAAGATGGCTATCGTACGGTTGTTAAAGAACGTGGAAGTACATTATCTGCTGGTCAGCGACAATTGATTTCATTTGCCCGTACCCTACTAGCTGATCCCAAAGTATTGATATTGGATGAAGCAACGTCTAGCATCGATACGCAAACAGAAATGTTATTACAAGAAGGATTGGACCGATTACTAGAAGGTAGGACTGCTTTTATTATTGCCCATAGACTATCTACGATTAAAAATAGTTCGCGTATTTTTTATATTGCAGATAAAAAAATCAAAGAATCTGGCAGCCATGATGAATTAATGGCTCAAAAAGGCCTGTATTATCAATTGTATTCGACACAAGCTAAATTGTTAAAAAAAATGTAAAATAAGATTTAAGAAAAAGCTAAAATGACCCAAAAGGACAAAGCGGAAAGCTAGCCTTTTTGGGTCATTTTATTTATTTTTTTTGTATGGATAAATAAATGAAATGGCTCACCAAAAATTTATGGCGGAATAGGGTGGTTGTAGCCGTGCATTCCAGAATGGATTTTATTTTGAGGTATCCACACTATTTGACAAATAGCCTTATTTCAAGCGTTTTAGATCTTTTTATATGTTTAGAATGACTAAGATGATTTTTATTTTCCAGGTATTTTTCATGAAATTATGCTATCCTTAAGGCGAAATGTTTACAAAGAAATGAGGATTTTGAATGAGTGGTAAAATATATGAAAAAGAGCATCAAATAAAATATTACGAGTGTGATACAACTCAGAAAATGACGATTTCTATGTTATTAAATGTTATGCTTCACGTATCTGGTGAACAAAGCTATTTATTAGGAGTAGGAGATCGGGTTTTAGCCGAGAAAGGGTTAACCTGGATCATTCTTCAATACGAAGTGAAAATTGAGCGAATGCCGGTTTTTTATGAGTCGATCAAGATCACTACCCAAGCAACTTCTTACAATAAGTTGTTTTGCTACCGATCTTTTAAAGTATA
The DNA here is from genome assembly GCF_000744285.1 of Carnobacterium pleistocenium FTR1. Taxonomy (NCBI): domain Bacteria; kingdom Bacillati; phylum Bacillota; class Bacilli; order Lactobacillales; family Carnobacteriaceae; genus Carnobacterium; species Carnobacterium pleistocenium. The sequence goes on from NZ_JQLQ01000002.1 coordinate 579,605, forward strand.
CGATACCCAAGGCAATTTATGCGTGACCGTCAATAGTACATTTGCCTTAATGGATGTACAAGAACGGAAAATGGTCCGAGTACCAGCTGAAATAGTTGCGCCTTATGAAACAGACTTTTCTAAAAAGTTGATCCGTACTCCAAAACCTGAAAAAGTAAATGAAGAAAAAAAAACATCTAAAGATTATCAAGTTAGGTATCTCGATATCGATAGCAATCGTCATGTGAATAATTCTAAATACATTGAATGGGCAATGGATACATTAGATCTTGAATTTCTGACAACTCATGAAATAGAAACGATGACGATCAAGTTTGAAAAAGAAGTTCATTATGGTCAATTGATCCACAGTGAAATAAGTTCTATGAAAAATCAAGATGAAGCGACTATTACGGCTCATCGCATCTCAACAGAAGATGTTACAAATTTTGAAGCAAGTATTGTTTGGAAAGCAACAGTCTAACTGAATTTGGTGAAAAATAAAAAACCGTTCATAAAAAATGAACGGTTTTTTGATTGTTTTTAAAAATAGTCTTCTAGTGAACGATTTAAAGCAGTCTGACTCAGTACAACTTGTAATTTAATCCGTGCTTTTGGACCAGATAATCCATTTGTGAAGATAACACCATCTTCTTTTAGCCTTTTGCCGCCACCAACATAATCATAGACATCTTGTGCAATGCCGTTAAATGAACGTGAAACAAGCACCACAGGAATGGCCTTGGCAAGTAGCCTTCTAAGAGCAGGCAAGGCAGCAGGTGGCAAATTTCCAGCACCTAGCGCTTCGATAACAAGTCCATCAGTAGTTGGTTGATTAATAGCGTCAAACAACGTTCCATCCATACCCGCATAAATTTTAAGCAAATAGACCTTTTTAGCGACATTATTAATAGTATAAATCTCTTCCTCAATTAATTTTTGGAAAAATAAAACTTCATTTTTTGAAATCAGCCCAATTGGACCAAATGTAGGTGTCTGAAAAGTAGCAACATTACTTGTATGTGTTTTAGTAACATAACGAGCTGTATGAATTTCATCATTCATTACAACTAGCACACCTTTTTCTTTAGCATCTTCAGCTAAAGCTACCCAAATTGCGCTTTGGAAATTATATAGCCCATCTGAACCAATTTCATTGATTGAACGCATGGCTCCAGTAAGCACGATTGGAATCGATGTTTTAACGGTCAAATCTAGGAAATAAGCTGTTTCTTCCAATGTATCTGTCCCATGAGTGATCACAATGGCATCTGCTTCATGAGTAACGATTGCTTTTTCAATACGATTTTTTAACAGGAACATTTCTTTGGGTGTTATGTGTGGAGAAGGCAAGTGCAAAAAATTCTCTACAATCAGATGAGCTACGTTATCAAACAAATGACTGCGTTTGTTTAACGGATTTTCTGAATTAGGTGAAACTTTTCCAGTTGTTTGGTCCTCACTCATCGAAATAGTTCCACCGGTATGCAATACAAGAATAGTTTTCATTATAATTCCTCCAATACAAGAATAAAAATAAATAAGAAACGGGTTATTTTCATTTCGTTTAGTAGTATACCACGTTTTTATTGCATTCCAATACGCGACGAATGAAGTTGGAAATTAGTCGTTTTTTGACGGATTGCTGTTATTTATGTGTTTTTATTAAAATATCCTTTCAAAGGGCGGTATTTTTGTGAATATGCTGTTATACTAAAAGAAAATGAACAATTGGAAGAGGTTATTATGAATAAAAAGAAAACATTTGAAGAATTTGCTATCAGTGATGAAATTGTTACAGCGTTAACAAGTTTGCGTTACTTTCATCCCACTAAAGTTCAAGAAGAAGTCATTCCATTAGCACTAGAAGGAAAAGATGTTATTGTAGAATCGCAAACAGGAAGCGGAAAAACAGTTAGTTATGGAGTACCGCTATGTGAAATGGTCGATTGGGAAGAAAACAAACCTCAAGTACTAGTTTTAGTACCAACAAGAGAATTAGCCATTCAAGTAAAAGAAGACCTAATGAATATCGGTCGTCTTAAGAGAGTGAAAGCTACTGCAGTATATGGCAAAGCTTCATTTGATACTCAAAAATCTGAATTAAAACAAAAAAGTCATATCGTTGTAGGAACACCCGGTCGAGTTTTAGATCATTTGCAAAAAGGAACATTTAAAGTAGAAGAAATACAATGTTTAGTCTTGGATGAAGCGGATGAAATGTTAAATATGGGATTTGCAGATCAAGTAGAATCGATTATCACTTTTTTACCTACAGAACGTCAAACCCTACTTTTCTCAGCAACTATGCCTAAAGAAATTGAACGCATAGCAAGTTTTTACATGAAGGCAGATAAACAATCCGTCGTCATTGAGACAAATGAATTATCAAAACCAAAAATCATTCAATCAAGTGTTAAGGTAAAAGAAGACCAAAAAGAGCAACAATTGCTTGATCTATTAACGGTAGAAAATGCCGATTCGTGTATCATTTTTTGTAATACGCAAGAAGCCGTGAACAATTTATACACATTTTTAAATAAAGCTGGTTTACCAATTGATAAAATTCATGGTGGCATGGTTCAAGAAGATCGATTTTCTGTAATGGAAGATTTTAGACAAGGCAGATTCCGTTATTTAGTAGCTACAGATGTTGCTGCAAGGGGAATCGATATTGAAAATATTACACACGTAGTCAACTTTGACGTACCGGTAGAAAAAGAAAGTTTTGTGCACCGTACTGGTCGTACAGGAAGAGCCGGAAAAACAGGAATGGCCTTGACACTTGTTACACCTAGAGAAGAAAGATGGTGGAAAGAAGTCAAAGATTATGCTGGTCAAACAGTTATTGAAATTTCTTTGCCAACTACTCGTGTTGTTCAAAGTCACAAATCTGCTTTCGAGAAAAAATTGCAAGAACGTCCACCTTTGAAACAAGTTCGCTCAAAAGAACTGAATCGCGACATTACTAAAGTTTATTTTAATGGCGGGAAAAAGAAAAAAATGCGGGCAGTTGATTTTGTTGGAACCATTGCTAAAATTCCAGGCATCGATGCAGAGGACATTGGGATCATCACGATTCAAGAAAATGTCACTTACATTGATATTCTAAATGGAAAAGGTCCATTAGTGATTGATGAAATGCAAAGCCGCACGATTAAAGGTAAAACATTGAAAGTACGTAAAGCTAGAAAATAATCAAGCCCTTCACAAACCAATGGATATAGATACCTTCGAGCTAGTGTACTGAAAGTCAGTATTAAAGATCGAAGGTTTTTTTATATGGAAAAAAGGAACACTTATTAGACAGGCAGCACCTAGAAACCTTTTTAAAGAGTGTAAAATAATAAAGAAGGACAGTAGATTTTTTAATTTACTATAATTAACTGAGTGGAGGTATATAACATGTTGAAATCAGTTATATTAGACATTATTGCGAATATTTCAGTTCTTACTACAGCATCTTACATATTTGTTAAACTGATACCAAAGAAAAAGAGTTTCGAGCTGACTATAAAAGAGCTGCTACTAATGATTGGAATTGCCGGTTTGACAAGTTTTATGTTAATGCTTTTTGCAATTGATTTGCCCGATAAAGTACTGTTAGATTTGAGACACATTATTTTAATTTTGTGGATTTATTATTTTGGTAATAAATTCACACTTCCATTAGTACTACTAATGTCAATGCTTCGATTTTTAATTGGAGTTAATCATGTTTCGATTCGAACAGCAATCGTGTACCTCTTATTAGGCTTATTTTTGCCAATTATACGCAATAAACTAATCAAATATGTAAATAATGAGTACCGTGTCTTAGTAATTCTTAATGGCATTTGCGTATCCGTTGTTGCAGTGCATTTATATTTTTTATATTATGATTTATTGTTGATTATTTTTATTTATATTCCTTTTTTAATTCTTTCCAGCTTTGTAGTAATCATGGTAACAGCATTTATTGAAGATTTATTAAAAACCCGTTCTCTTTATTTAAATGAGCAAGAGCATGCACAAATGGATTATTTGACGGGTCTATACAACATGAGAAAATTCAATAAAAAATGGCAAATCATTCAGTTAGATAAAAAAATCGAAACTACTGCATTAATGATGATCGATATCGATTATTTTAAATGGATTAATGATAATTATGGCCATGCTGATGGGAATTTTATTTTGCGACAATTAGCTACTATTCTAAAGGTTGAGGCGCCTGATAGTGAGTTAGTCTATCGGATAGGTGGAGAAGAGTTTTGTTTGATTCTAAATAACTTTCCTTTTGTTAAACAACAACAATTGGCTGAAAAAATTAGAATGAGTGTAGCAGAGCAATCATTTCTATTAGAAAACGGCAATAGTATTCAAATAACGATTTCAATTGGTTTTGCAGCATCTGTTAAAAATAAAGACATGAAAAAATTATTCCGCCTAGCAGATCGCTGTTTGTATATGGCGAAAAATCAAGGTAGAAATAAAGTAATCGGTAAGATGTTAGAAAACGAGTAAGATATGTGTGAAGGCAATTGGTCCTCTAGTGTGAGCTATACGAACTGGAGCTCGATTGATGAACTCAAACGGAAAAAGACTTTGAGTTGTATGAACTGGAGCTCGATTGATGAACTCAAACGGAAAACGAATTTGAGTTGTATGAACTGGCACTTGTTTGATGAACTCAAACGGAAAACGAATTTGAGTTGCATGAACTGACACTTGTTTGATGAACTCAAACGAAAAATGACTTTGAGTTGCACGAACTGAGGCTTGTTTGATGAACTCAAACAGAAAATGACTTTGAGCTGTACGAACTGAGGCTGGTTACATTTCAAACTGTCAGATTGTCCTATGCTCTAAATATCTTGGCCAATAATCTATCGCAAAACGGTACCTAACAAGCTCACTTGTTAGGTACCGTTTTTTTTATAGTATAAACAATTTAAAAAAATAGGCTGCTAAAATCCAAATTAATGGAATCACTAGCAGCCTAAACTATTTTAAGTTGGGACATTCTCGTCTTATATTAAAAAGAATATTAAACAGTATACAAAGCAGCAATTTGTTCTTTAACAGACTTATTATCTAAGAAATCATCATAAGTTGTTTCAGCACGATCAACTACTCCATTTGGAGAAATTTCGATAATACGGTTTGCAATTGTTTGGATGAATTGGTGGTCATGTGATCCAAACAAGATTGAGCCTTTAAAAGCAATCAAACCGTCATTTAGAGCTGTAATAGATTCTAAATCCAAGTGATTTGTTGGGTCATCCATTACTAAAACATTTGATTTACTCAACATCATTTTAGATAACATACAACGAACTTTTTCTCCACCGGAAAGGACAGATACTTCTTTTAAAACATCTTCTCCAGAAAATAACATACGCCCTAAGAAACTACGTAAGAAGGTATTGTCATTTTCTTCAGCAGCAGCGAATTGGCGTAACCAATCAACAACAGTCAACTTTTCATTAGTAAATTCGTCAGTAGTGTCTTTTGGCAAATAAGATTGAGAAGTTGTTACTCCCCATTTGAATGTACCTGCATCAGGTTCCATTTCGCCCATCAATATTTTAAATAAAACAGTAATGGCAATATCATTTTTACTGGTAAAGGCAACTTTGTCATCTTTGCCCATTGTAAAAGTAATATTATCTAATATTTTTTTTCCATCAATTGTTTTAGAAATATTTTCAACACGCAACAAGTCATTTCCAATTTCACGATCAGGAGTAAATCCAACGAATGGGTAACGACGAGAAGAAGGCTGAATGTCATCTAACGTAATTTTTTCTAGCGTTTTTTTACGAGAAGTCGCTTGTTTTGATTTAGATGCATTTGCACTAAATCGAGCAACAAAGGCTTGTAGTTCTTTAATTTTTTCTTCTTTTTTAGCATTTACATTGCCTTGTAACTTGGCAGCTAATTGGCTTGATTCCAACCAGAAATCATAATTCCCAACATATAACTTGATTTTACTAAAATCAACGTCAGCCATATGCGTACAGACTTTGTTCAAGAAGTGACGGTCATGCGAAACAACGATAACGGTATTAGGGAAATCAATCAAGAATTCTTCTAACCATTCAATGGATTGAGTATCTAAACCATTGGTCGGTTCATCCAGTAAAAGGACATCAGGTTTACCAAATAAAGCTTGTGCTAGCAATACTTTTACTTTTAATCCTTCTGGTAACTCGCTCATTTTTTTGTCATAAACATCTTCTGTAATACCTAATCCTTGCAACATAACAGCTGCTTGAGGTTCAGCTTCCCAACCATCTAATTCAGCAAATTCGCCTTCTAATTCAGCTGCTAAGATACCATCAGCATCAGTGAAATCTTCTTTCATATAAACAGCATCTTTTTCTTTCATGATTTCGTATAAACGTTTGTGGCCCATGATAACTGTTTCTAAAACGGTGAAATCTTCAAAACCATAGTGATTTTGACTTAAGGTTGTCAAACGTTCATCGGGACCCATCGAAACATTACCGGTTGAAGGTTGAATTTCGCCAGCTAATATTTTCAAGAAAGTTGACTTACCTGCACCATTTGCACCAATAAGACCATAACAATTGCCTGGAATGAATTTTATATTTACGTCATCGAACAATTTTCTATCTGAAAATTGTAAACTTACATTAGTTACTGTAATCATTTAATTTATTTACCCCTATTCTTTGTATATATATCTTGACTATTTTAGCACAAAAAATCATTAAATGCGATGCTAGGGATTTATTTCTTATCAAATTGATAACATTTTATTGTAAAAAGTCAAGAAGTAGTATTCATTTATTGAACTCATTCGTAAAAATAAAAAAAAAGCGCGCTTAGATTTTGATTTAAGCATGCTTTTAACGATTAATTTCTGTGAAAAGATATAAAATCAAGGAATCTTTTTGTAAGATGTGCAGCTGATTGCGGTAATGTCTGGTTCGGTCATAAATTCTGAACTTCTTAATATCTTCAGTTGGAATCTCTAATAAACAGTCATTTTGTAAAATAACTTTAAAAAATGATGAATCAGGAACAACAATCAAAAAATCTGTTAAATCTTGTTGATGCTCAAGAAAAGCTGGCGGTTTAACAATCAATCGAATGGATTTAGAACGATACAGAGAATCTTTTTTTACTTTTTGGCGATCCATTTCAAAAGAAAAGAGCAGACCATCCTTCATAGAAGGTGGATTTAATGATAATGGCAATAAGTATTCTTTTACATGATTCGGTAACGTTTCATTTAATTGATTTATTGGAAGAATATCACTAAGGTACAATTTCCCTTTATGTTCATTGAACTGAGTCAAGTAAGTTGGATTAGTTCGATGTTTGCCATATTGGATAAGATCATGCTGGTTCCATACCGCTTGAGAAGCAAAATAGGGATTTAACTGATACACACGCGCTATTTTTTGTTGGTCAAGTTGGTCATAATGGTAATGAGAAGAAAGTAAGTATTCAAAAAGACCATCTTCTCCTGCAGATAGGGCCATTCTCCCTTTAGTAGAGAGTGAAATAGCATAAATCGGCTGATCCCAGATTTGCACTTTTTGTGCATCTTTTTTCGTTAAAGGATAACAATAAAAACCGCTATAGTCAGAAAAATACAAAATATGATTGAATATTGCACAATCATAAATTGGTTCATTAAAAGAAATAGTACGTTCTAAAAAAGGAGTTAACTCTTCAAGCGTTACATATAATTGCTCAGTGGGTTGCGGTTCAAGGTAAATGGGACGATCAATATCAGCGAGTTGTCTCATCCATTTATTCCAGTCGTAGACGTTTAATTCTTTTTGGGAAGTCCACAAATAAAATTTTCCACTATAGAGTTGAAAATCATGAAAATGGCCATCAATGATTAATTTTGTTGTTAGTAAATGCTCTTTATCCATTCAAACACCCCGTTCTAAACCTGAATCTTTCATCTATTGTACCATTTTACTGACTAAGATTAATAGGAAATGAAAATAGACAAGAGAAATTCTTTGCTATCTTTTTTTTGAATGAGATAATATAAGGAAACGATGGAAAGGTGATGGTGAAATGACTAAAAAAAGTATATGGCTAGTACAAGAAACGACCAAAGAACAACTTCAGATCTTAAAAGAACTAGCTCCGGAATATGAATTGATCAATGGATGGGAGACCGATGAAAAAAATTTCTCTTTGGAGTCTGTTGAAATTATATATGGATGGACAGGACAACAATCAGAAGAGCTGTTATCGGAGGATAAGCATAACTTGAAATGGGTACAAGGCAAAGCAGCTGGTGTCGATTTCCTTGATTTGAAAAAGCTTGAAAAAAATGGTGTATTGCTGACTAATGCAAGCGGAATACATAGCATTCCAATTGCAGAATCCATCTTTGGTATGCTATTGGCCTATACTCGGGGCATTCAAAAAGCTGTGAAAAATCAACAAATAAATAAATGGGAACAAGTAGATAGTTTAATGGAATTGCATGGTAAAACAATCATGATTGTTGGAACTGGAAAAATCGGTATCGAGGTTGGGCGTTTAGCTAAAGCTTTTAATATGAAAACAATTGGTGTGAATCGTAGTGGGGGAAGCGTTGATTATATGGACCATTTGATTAAGCAACCAAACTTAAAAGAACAAGTGAAACAAGCGGATATCGTAGTAAATATTTTACCGCTTACGGATCAAACGCACTATTTCTTCAATCAAGAAGTTTTCTCGCAAATGAAAGAGGGAACTCTCTTTGTCAATGTTGGGAGAGGGCCAACGGTTAAAACAGATGATCTAATAGAAGCTCTTGATGATGGGAAAATTTCATTTGCGGGGTTAGATGTTTTTGAAACCGAGCCCTTACCAGAAGCAAACGAGTTATGGACGAGAGAAGATGTGTTGATTACTCCTCATATTGCTGGGACTGCAGAACAATTCAAAAAAAGATTATTTGCTATCTTTGAGGAAAATCTAAAAGCTTACCTAGCTAGAGAAACATTGCCCATTAATTTAATTGATTACAATCAACAGTACTAAAATTTTTTTTAAATTTGAATTCAGGTAAACACCTCATTTTGATTAAAGAGGTGTTTTTTTTTTGAAATAGTCATAATTAAAAAAACATTATTGTGTTTGTTTAAACAAAGGAAAACATTGTTTAAACACTATTTTGAAGTTTGTGCTTCTAAAAAATTGAAAATAAACGGTTTTTTTAAAAGTGGAATTGACTATAAAAAGAGGCACTGTTACTCTTGTTGAGGAAGTTGAAAAAGACTAAAAGGGGATGCAAATATATTGGGGAAAATTATAAGTTTTGGGTTGTTAACATTTATATCATTGAATTTGGCAGCATGTGGATCGAATGAAGTGTCTAATGATTCATCAGCAACTGTTCCAGATACAGCCTGGAATGATATTAAAGAAAAAGGTACTTTAAACGTAGCCACATCTGGAACACTCTATCCAAGTTCTTTCCATCAAGCGGATACCGATGATTTAACTGGATATGAAGTAGAAGTTATTAGAGAAGTCGCAAATCGATTAGCATTAACTATCGAATTTACAGAAATGGGTGTAGACGGAATGTTAACTTCAGTTAACAGTGGTGCAATCGATGTTGCTGCAATGGGAATAGATCGTAATGGTGAAAATGCAGATAAATACAATTATACGACTCCCTATAAATATTCTTTTGGAGCAATGGTTGTACGTGAATCAGATAATTCTGATATTGAAAAATTGGAAGATTTGGCAGGAAAAAAGGCAGCCGGTGCAGCTACGACAAGTTATATGAAAGTTGCGAGACATTACGGAGCCGAAGAAGTAATCTATGATAATGCAACTAATGACCAATACCTTCAAGACGTAGCTAATGGTCGCACAGATGTAATACTGAATGATTTTTATTCACAAAAAATGGCTGTGGCTGCTTTACCGGAAATCCCAGTAAAAGTACACGATATTTTTTATAACCCTAGTGAAACAAATTTTGCCATTAAAAAAGGAAATGATATATTAACCGAGAAAATTGATACAGCCTTAGAAGAAATGAAAGCTGATGGGACTTTGACAGAATTATCTGGACAGTTCTACGATGGTGATGATGTATCTGAACAAATTGATTATGATTTCCCAGAAATTGAATTAGTAGAAGGCTAATAGAAAGTAGGTGACAGGATATGTCTGAAATTCAATGGCAATATATTTTTGATCCTGCGTTAGCTATTGACAGTTTTAGTTATATTTTAAAAGGGTTAGGGTATACTTTAGGAATTTCATTATTCAGTATGGTTTTTGGAACAATCTTGGGATTCTTATTAGCAATTATGCGCATGTCGGATAGTAAAAGCTTAAGTATTATTGCCCGTACATATATTTCATTTATGCGTGGGACGCCTATTTTAGTTTTTTTATTTATTTTGTATTTTGGTTTTCCATTTATTGGAATCCAATTTGAAGCTGTCAATGCAGCTATAATAGGTTTTAGTCTGAATTCTGCTGCATATAGTGCAGAAATCATCCGTGCAGCTTTACATTCTGTTGACCACGGACAATGGGAAGCTGCTTACGCACTTGGATTAAAATGGTCATTTACCATGCGGAAAGTAATTATACCTCAGGCAATGAGGCTTGCAATACCACCACTGAGTAACGTTATGCTAGATCTTATTAAGGGGACATCTTTGGCAGCCATGATTACGGTGCCGGAAATTTTCCAGCAGGCTAAGATTGTTGGAGGACGAGAATTTGATTACATGACAATGTACATTCTAGTGGCTTTAATCTATTGGGCTATTTGTAGTGTATTCACGATTTTTCAGCGTTATCTAGAAAAGAAAACATCCCTCTATATAAACTGAGCTGGATAGAATAGCTGTTATTTGATAAAGTATGTTTAGATTGCTTGTGTTTGTATCATGAGTTCCAAAAGAATAGCAGAAAAATAGTGTTCAAACTATCCTTACTTGTCGTAATTTGGCAAATGAGGATTTTTTTATAGAAAAACATCAAATAAACAGGGAATTTGCTTGAAGGGGAAAGCTAAAAAAGCTATTATTTAAGTTACGTGTTACATAGATGCGTTAGAAAGGGCGGTTTTATGAAAAAAGGATTAACACTATCTTCCTATCTTTATATAGGATCAATGTTATTTGGGCTATTCTTTGGAGCAGGTAATTTAATATTTCCCGTTCACATGGGGCAAGTAGCAGGGGCTAATGTAAATTGGGCTACAATAGGTTTTTTAGTAACAGGTATCGGATTGCCATTTTTAGGGGTAATAGCGATTGGGCTTTCTAAAAGTAACGGGTTATTTGATTTAGCTAGTCGTATTCATCCATTATATGGTTATTTTATGACAGTCGCATTGTATTTAACGATTGGACCATTTTTTGCACTTCCAAGATTAAGCACCGTTTCGTATGAAATTGGATTGACACCTTATATCAATCCAGCTTATCAAACAATTGGGTTAGCCATTTTTTCTATCTTATTTTATGGATTAGCACTATTTCTTTCTTTAAAACCCACAAAGATTTTAGTCTATGTTGGGAAAGTATTAAACCCTATTTTCTTAGTCTTTTTAGGTATTTTAATTTTAACGGCGTTTATTCGTCCAATGGGAGGCGTCGCTGAAGTACCCATTACTGGAAACTACATCGATCAACCGTTTGTAAGTGGTTTTCTTGAAGGCTACAACACAATGGATGCATTGGCTTCTCTTGCTTTCGGGATCGTAGTTGTTCAAACCATTAAAAACCTTGGTGTAACAAAACCGAGTGAAATTGCAAAAGATACCATTAAGTCTGGCTTGATCAGCATCATTTTAATGGGTATCATCTATACTAGCCTATCTTATTTAGGAACAATGAGTGTTGGGCAATTTCCAATTTCAGAAAATGGTGGAATCGCTTTAGCACAAATCTCGCAATTCTATTTTGGATCATTAGGCAGTGTGTTGCTAGCGGTGATTGTAACCGTCGCATGTTTGAAAACGGCTATTGGTTTAATTACAGCTTGTGCAGAAACGTTTAAAGAAATGTTTCCTAACTCTATCAGCTATAAATCTTACGTAGTTGTTTTTAGTGTACTAACAACTGCAGTAGCTAATATTGGTTTAGCAAATATTATTACGTACTCATTACCGGTATTGATGTTCTTATATCCGTTAGCTATAACACTGATTTTATTAGCATTATTATCTCCCTTTTTCAAAAATCGTCAAGTAGTCTATGTTAGTACGACAATTTTTACATTAGTTGTGAGTATCGCAGATCTATTAAACGCTTTGCCTGAAAGCATTCGCGGTTTGAATGGTGTCCAAGGTTTCTTAGCTTTTTGTAGTGAGTATCTTCCTTTGTTTACAATTGGAATGGGATGGCTCTTGCCAGCTTCAATTGGATTTGCGGTTGGCATTGTGATCAGTCTAGTGACAAAACCACATCCACGTGTCGTGTAGAATTAACTAAAGTCTCAATTTAAAAAGCAAAAAAGCATTAGAAACTATTTTAGTTTCTAATGCTTTTTTTGAAATATTACAAATAACCGTTGATAGCTGTAATAAAATTCTCCGAAGTGTTATAAATGGCACCATTCATTTTTATCAGACCAACGGTGTAAAGATTGATATAAGAAAATTGCGATTCTGCAATTTCCTGTAAAGCAGCTAATTTTTGTTTGTTTTCAGCACCTTGTTGACGTGAATCTGAGTATAGTCCAATAATAGGAATGCCAGCTTGATACGCAACACCAATCTCGGTAGCTACTCCAACATCAATAGTAGCTCCATCTAAAACAGCAACCATCAACTGGCTTTCTAACAAGGCATCCGTGTCATATTTAGCAATAGCCATGGAGTCTGCATAAGCGTTTTTATCGTTTATTTCTCCTTGTTCTTGGGGAACATACACTTCGATTCCAGGATAAGCATCGCGAATACTCAACACAAGTTTTTCATTATAGAATCTTTCCATTTCTGAAAAAAGTGGACTAGCAAAATAGATTTTCTTTAACATTTTCTTCCTCCTAATACGATTATTACAATCTTAGTATACTATAAAAAGATATTGTAATAAAAAGTAACCGTAAAGAAATATAACAAAGCATCTTTTTCGTTATAATCATTGAAGAGCAATAAAGTAGATGAAGAAGGGTGTTGTCGGTTTGTGAGTATAAAAAAACTAGTTTCCAGCCTTATGTTGGCTTTAGTATTAGTTAACGTCATTCCTGTAACAAGTTTTGCAGCGACATTAAATGAGATTGAATCGCAACAAAATACAAAAGAAAAAGAAATGGCAGAAATTGATAGTGAAATTAATAGAGCACTAACAAGGGTAAACAAAAAAAATAGTGAGCTAGAAAGATTAACAACACAAATTGACATTTTAAAGGAAACGGTTCAAGTAACCAGTGAAACGGTCAATGAGCAAGAAGAAGTTGTCAAAGAACGATTGGATCAAGCTAAAGAGCGGATCTTATCAATGCAGACTACTGAAGTAAACCAAAACGTGGTAGAATCATTATTTAAATCTGAAAGTGTTTCAGATTTATTTAATCGTGCTTATGTTCTCGCTACATTGCAATCAGCTGGAAATGATCAATTGGATCTTGCTGAAGAAGAACAAGAAGAATTAGACATATTAAAAAGTGAACTTGAAGCTGATTTAGCTTTATTAGAAAGTCAAACAGTAGAAGCTAAAGAGCAAAAAGTTGAAATGGATGCACAAATAGCAAGTCTTCAAAAAACGATGGATGAAAATCAAGAAATTTTAAATGAATTAGATGAAAAACGTACCGCTGAAGAAACAAGAATTGCTGAAGAAGAAGCTGAAGAAGCCGCAAAAGTGGCAAAAGCGACTGAAAAAGAAAGAAAAGCAACGGTCGCAGCACTTGAAACAAAGATTGAAGAAGACGCTGCAACCGTAAAAGCAACAACAACTACGGCTTTAAATGATGAAGTGAAAAATATAGAACAAGAAGTAACGGTCAAAGCTGAAACAGTTGAAGCAACTAAATCAGTTGAAAGTACTGAAGTAGCTTCAAAAGGAAAATCATTTGTTGTATCTGCAACAGGATATTCAACCAAACAAGCTGGTTTAAGTACTTATACAGCAACGGGAATCAATCTAATAAGTAACCCAATGGTCATTGCAGTAGATCCACGTGTTATTCCTTTAGGTTCCACAGTTGAAATACCAGGATATGGAACGTTCATAGCCGGTGATACTGGTGGAGCGATTAAAGGTAATAGAATCGATATTCACTTTTCTACAGTTCAACAAGCCATTAATTTTGGTAGAAAAACAATGACAATCAATATTTTAAATTAAGAGTTCATTAGAAAAGGTGAGTCGAATGGCAGAGCAAGTAGAGATAGAATTTTATTTAGATAGTGATGAAATCACTTTTTTAGAAGCATGGGAAAACAAGTATGGCGAACTCAATGAAGAACAACTAGAAGAGTTGTACCAGGAAATTGCAAAAGATATTGAATCAAAATATCAAGCTGGTGAACACCAACTTGGCAAATCATTCTCATATAAAGAGGTTAAAGTAGGCTACTCTGATTACAGTACATTTAATAATTGGTTTTTATTTAGCGCTACTAAAAGACTATAAAATCAGTAAAGACAACGGCAGAGAATGATCTCTGTCGTTGTTTTATTTTACTATTTAATGGTAAACTAGTTGAACATAAAGTTCTACGTCAAGTGGTGTAGATACTAAAAATTAGAGGCTCAGAATAACAGCGAACAATAAAAGTAATCAATCACAATAAGGGGAATCATGAATATGGTTAGTATGAATATTAATAATAAACTGACGTTGCTTCCTGATTTTCCGGGATGCTACTTAATGAAAAACGAAGAAAATGAAATCATATATATTGGAAAAGCTAAAAATTTAAAGAAGAGGGTCCGTTCTTATTTTAGAGGAACACATGAAGGAAAAACGCAATTGCTCGTTGATGAAATCGTAGACTTTGAAACGATCATCACCTCAACCGATAAAGAGTGTTTATTGCTCGAAATTACATTGATCAAAAAACATATGCCGAAATACAATATTAAATTAAAACAAGGAACCAGTTACCCATATTTAAAAATTACAAATGAGAAGGACCCGCAACTTGTTATTACATCTGAAGTGAAAAGAGATGGCGGATACTATTTTGGACCTTATCCTAATGTTTACGCAGCGAGTGAAACCC
Organism: Carnobacterium pleistocenium FTR1; assembly: GCF_000744285.1. NCBI lineage: Bacteria > Bacillati > Bacillota > Bacilli > Lactobacillales > Carnobacteriaceae > Carnobacterium > Carnobacterium pleistocenium. The sequence continues at coordinate 594,768 of NZ_JQLQ01000002.1, forward strand.
AACAGTTTATTCAAAAAGTATACCCACTAAGAAAATGCAATGGCTATCAAAAAAGAGCTTGTTTGTATTATCATCTAGGCCAGTGCATTGGCCCTTGCGACCATGAGATACCTAAAGAAGAATACGATGCTCAAATCGAAAAAATCAGACAGTTTTTAAATGGCGATGTAAAAGAAATTAAAAAAGTACTAAAAAGCAAAATGATGGAAGCGGCTGATAATATGGCTTTTGAAAAAGCCGCAGAATACCGTAACCAGATTCAATATATTGAAACAACAGTCGAAAGACAAAATATTATCACCAATGATTTTACGACAAGAGATGTCTTCAGTTATTATATGAACAAAGGGTGGATCTCAATCCAAGTGTTCTTTATTCGTCATGCGACATTGATCAAGCGTGAAGCAACTATTGTTCCATGTTACGATACCCCTCAAGAAGAATTAGCTTCATATATTGTTCAATTTTATCAAGAAGAGAATCATTTGCCACCTAAGGAAATATTAGTTCCAAGTGGTGTAGATACCAAAATATTATCAGAAGTGCTAGAAATACCAGTGAAAGTTCCACTTCAAGGTCGTAAAAAGGATATGTTGGATCTTGCAACAAAAAATAGCGAAATTTCGTTAAATGAAAAATTCCAACTCATTGAAATGGATGACCGTAAAACAATTGGAGCCATAAAAGAGCTATCAGAGGCCTTGCACTTGCCTCTAGTTAGTCGCATCGAAGCCTTTGATCACTCGAATATTCAAGGAACAAATCCAGTCTCAGCGATGGTATCTTTTCTAGATGGACGTCCTGATAAAAGTAATTACCGGAAATATAAAATAAAAAACGTTTCTGGAAGCAACGAATTGGCAACAACGGAAGAAGTTATTCGAAGACGATACGAACGACTTTTGAAAGAAGGCAAACCTCTGCCAGATTTAATTTTAATGGATGGTGGAAAAATTCAAGTTAATGGAGCCATCAATATTCTTGAAAATGAGCTAGGGTTATCCATCCCGGTAGCAGGTATGGTGAAGGATGATAAACATCGAACTTCTTCGCTTATTTTTGGAGAAGACTTGCAAAAAGTAACGCTTAAACCTACCAGCCAAGCTTTCTATCTTGTTCAACGTATTCAAGATGAAGTCCATCGCTTTGCGATTACCTTTCACCGCCAGTTACGTGGGAAGAATAGCTTATCCTCTCAATTAGATCGCATTGAAGGGGTTGGGCCAAAGACACGTACAAAAGTATTACGGCATTTTAAATCAATGAAAAAAGTTAAGGAAGCAAGTATTGAAGAAATAAACGGGTTAGGGATACCTCTGAAAACAGCTGAAAAAATAAAAAAATCCCTCGAATAATAACATAAAAAGCCTAGCTAAAGGATTATTCTTTCCTTTAGCTAGGCTTTTTATGTTGAGATAAATGAACTAAACTTAGTAAGTTTACCTAAAGCAAGCTTCATTTAAGATTTCACGAAACTTGTAAATAGTTTTAGTAGAAGTAGACCGATAATCTCACCAAACAGGCAGGGACCATTCAAACTAAGCGTCTTAATAAATAGACTGATTGTCATCGTTAAGAATTAAGACATTATCGTTAATAAGACCACTGTCACTGCTTAAAATCAGAGCATTTTTTGATTTATTAAAGTCTAGTTTTATCTGTTCATCTAAAAAAGATAGGCTCCAACCTTGAACGGGCAAGTCGCCTAATGATGTCGGTAGAGTTGAATCGAGTTCAGGATCATTTTGCTCTGTAATTTTTAATAAAAAGATTCCATTATTTCCACAAGTACAGCCCATTCTAGATTCATAATAGAAAACGAGTTGACCTTTATGGGAAGAGCTCACACGGTTAATTTTTTGTTGAGCACTTTCAGTTATGGTTAAAAACACGTAAACAACCTCCTTTTAAATGTTAGGACTATGATAGCTCTAACAAATCAATTTGTCCAGCTGAGCTATATAAAATAAAGGAATAAAATAGTTGCAATTTGATAAATAAAGAGGTATATTATTCGTCGTGGACATTAAAAGTCTACATTAAAAGTCCTTATTTATAGTCTATAAACAAGAAAGAAGGAAAATAATGAAGTTAACTAAAGGTCTGGAACAAGCAATCTGTATCTTAGCTATGCTTTCTACACAAGATAACCTGATCCCGCTGACTTCGCATGTATTGAATAATCGGTTAAAAGGAACTTCTCATTCTTATATTCGAAAAATCATCCGAAAACTAGTAGTTAGTGGATTGGCAACCTCAATTCCAGGAAGTAATGGCGGTTTTACATTAGCAAAAAGACCTGAAAAAATTAATTTATTAGAAATCGTTGAAGCACTTGAAGGGAAAATCGTTACTTATCCAAATTCTGGGATGATCAACCAAGTTTTTTCAGATATCAGTAAAACAGCTATCAATGGTGAAAAAATTTTAACAAGAACCTTTGAAGCAGCAGATAGACAATACACAGCATTCCTCAAGCAGCAAACTTTAGATCAGCTAATCCAGTCTACACTAGGAAATAATGGATTACCGGTCATGGATTGGAATAAGAAATAAGAATTAATCAATTGAAAGGGATGTAAAGGTTGATGGAAATGTTAAAGAAAGAATGGAAGCAATTAGTCTCTAATAAAATGATGCTGATTTCTTGTATCGTCATTTTATTTATTCCAATCATGTATGCAGGTTTCTTTTTGAAATCAAATTGGGATCCATATGGAAATACAGATAAATTGTCTGTAGCTGTTGTTAATTTAGATCAATCAGTTGATTATCAAGGTAAAAAACTGGATATCGGTTCTGACGTAATCCAAAAACTTAAGGAAAATGATGCACTGGATTGGCATTTTGTGTCTCAAGAGGAAGCTCAAGACGGGTTGAAGAATCGTGAATATTATATGGTAATGACTTTACCAGCAGATTTTTCAACAGACGCTTCAACATTGATGGAGACGAATCCAGAAAAAATGACCATTGAATACGAAACAAATGGGTCATTGAATTATATTGGAGAAGTTATCAGTAAGGCAGCTGCTAAAGATATTAAAGCAGAAGTATCTTCAAATGTAACAAAAGCTTACACAGAAACAGTTTTTGAACAGATTAGCACGATTGGAACAGGTTTTTCAAAAGCGTCTGAGGGTGCCGAGGAAATAGATGATGGAACAGGGAAATTGGCAGATGGCAGTCTCCAATTAACCAAAAATTTGGAGACATTATCTTCAAGTACGTTGGCTTTTAAAGAAGGAACGGAAACACTCGAAATTGGACTAACGGATTATACAGATGGAGTAGCCCAAGTTAATGATGGCGTGACCCAGTTAGACAATGGAATCAATACATTGTCCTCAAAAGTAGACCCACTAGAAAAAGGTGGATTACTTTTAGAGAATGGATCAACTAAGTTGACCAATGGAATTAAGGCTTACACTGATGGTGTTTCACAATTAGTTGATGGGACTAAGACCTTGAATGAAAATTCTGCAGCATTACGAAATGGGACAATTGAACTCAATAATGGTGTAAATCAAGTTAAAACAGGTAGCGACCAGTTATTAACGGGTTTGAATCAGCTGTCAACAGAGTTAGACAAAAGTTTAACAACAGAAAATACGGAGCAGCTGCAATTTCTAATGGAAAACTTAAGTTCAATGGATGAGGGAATTCAAAAATTAAATTCTTTTCTCAATGAACAAACGAGTGGAGCTGACTTTAGCGGTATCCAAACGAATTTACAGCAAGCAGGCTCAAGTTTAACTGAAGTTGCTCAAGATACCGGGAAAACGGGAGAGAGCTTAACTAAAGTAACAGCTACCGTTAAAACGCTTGAGGAAAAGATTCAAGAAAATAAGGGAACTACCACTTCAGCATTATCTGGTACAGATGCATTCAAGAGTTTGTCTTCTGAACAGCAAACTGAATTGCTGAATACTTTAGAAACAACAGCAACTAATCAAAATACTAGTGAATTAACTGAATTAACGCTAATAAAAGATCAACTAGACAATACAAGTCAAACTGTAGCCCAAACGGCATCAGATACTGCTGAAGCAGGCAGTTCGTTAACCAATTTGCAAACGGAATTAACAACGATCAGTGGATTAACTGATCAGTTAACGAGTCTAAAAACACAAATAGCTACATTAGCTCAAAGTTCAGCACGGTTATTGCCAGCAACAAATCAAGCAATGGGTGAGCTTATGGATGGTCTAGCAAATGTACAGTTAGTCTTAGAACAACAAGGAAATGATTCAAATAAAGGAATCATCCAAGGAATGACCGAATTAAATCAAGGTTTAGTCGCGATTCAAAGCGGTTTATCTGGACAGAATGGTTTAGTAGCTGGGGTAACAAGTTATACTAATGGTGTAAACATGTTGCGATCCGGAACGGCTGATTTAGATGCAAATTCAACCGCACTTAATGCGGGTTCTGAAAACTTGAGTAATGGGTTAGGGGAATTGACGTCACAATTGCCAAATCTAATTGAAGGAATCACTCAATTAGGCAATGGGTCAACACAATTAATCGAAGGAACGGCTCGTCTAAATGCTAATTCAGCTCGTCTAAACAATGGAGCAACTAGTTTAGCTGATGGATCAACAAAAATCAGTGAAGGCTCTCAAGCGTTGAGTGAAGGATCTAAAACACTTGGAAGTGGAATCGATACTTTGAAAAATGGAACCAATCAGTTGGCAACGAGTTTGTTAGCAGGTGCATCAGAGGTCAATGATGTAAATGCTACGAATGAAACAACTGATATGTTTGCAAGTCCAATAGCATTAAAACAGGAAAAATATAGTGAAGTACCAAATTATGGAGCAGCATTAGCACCTTATATTATGTCGATGGCTTTGTATATTGGAGCAGTTGTCTTCACGACGATCTACCCTGTACGCAAGAGAGCACTTGAAGGGAAATCAAGTTTGGCTTGGTGGCAAAGTAAAACTTCGGTAGCTATGCTCGTTGCGAGTTTGATGGCTGTTCTTGAATGTGGAATCTTGTTAATGCTTGGTTTAGAAGTCTTATTTGTTGGGAAATTTTTCCTATTGGCTATTCTTACTTCACTAGCCTTTATGTCGATTGTATTAATGCTCGTTGTCGCATTCGACAATGTAGGCCGCTTTTTGGCAATGGTATTACTTGTTGTGCAGCTAGGCGGTTCGGGTGGGACATTCCCAATACCGTTAACGAATTCTTTTTTTCAAACCATTCATTTATTTTTGCCGATGTC